>NZ_JCACWC010000001.1:0-960409 GCF_059070375.1 Sinorhizobium sp. | reverse complement strand
GCGATAGGCAACGGCCTGCTTGGTCAGATCGTCATAGGCGATCACGGCATGCATGCCATTGTCGCGGAAGAATTCGCCGATCGCGCAGCCGGTGAAGGGCGCGATGTACTGCAGCGGCGCCGGATCGGACGCGGTGGCGGCGATCACGACGGAATACTGCAGAGCCCCGGCTTCTTCGAGCTGCTTGACGAACTGGGCCACGGTCGAGCGCTTCTGGCCGACGGCGACATAGATGCAGTAGAGCTTGTCGGTTTCCGACGCATTGGCGTCGTGGGCCGGCTTCTGGTTGAGGAAGGTGTCGAGAATGATCGCCGACTTGCCGGTCTGGCGGCTACCGATGATCAGCTCGCGCTGGCCGCGACCGATCGGGATCAGCGCGTCGATGGCCTTGAGGCCGGTCGACATGGGCTCGTGCACGGACTTGCGCGGCAGGATGCCCGGCGCCTTGACGTCGACACGGCGACGTTCGGTATGCTCGATCGGGCCCTTGCCGTCGATGGGATTGCCCAGGCCATCGACCACGCGGCCGAGCAGGCCCTTGCCGACGGGGGTATCCACGATGGAACCGGTCCGCTTGACCACGTCGCCTTCCTTGATGGCGCGGTCATTGCCGAAGATCACGACGCCGACATTGTCGGCTTCGAGATTGAGGGCCATGCCCTTGACGCCGCCCGGGAATTCGACGAGCTCGCCGGCCTGCACATTGTCGAGGCCATAGACGCGGGCGATGCCGTCGCCGACGCTCAGCACCTGGCCGACCTCGGAAACCTGGGCTTCCTGGCCGAAATTCTTGATCTGGTCCTTGAGGATCGCAGAGATTTCCGCGGCTTTGATGTCCATTTCTACCCCATCTTTTCATGGCGATCTTCATCGCGGTCAATTTCGTCTTGAGGGAAGAGTTGATCATCTGCGCGACCTTCACCTGAAGGCCGCCGATCAGCGACGGGTCGACAAACTGGTTGAGCGTAACGGTCTTGCCGATCTTGCTCTTGAGCGTTTCGGCCAGGGACTTGACCTGGTCGGCGCTGAAGGGCAGCGGCCGAGGTCACGTCGGCCGTGACTTCCCCGCGCGCCTTGGCGGCCAGTTCGCGGAAAGCCGCGATAATGGCGTCGAGCGCGAAGAGGCGCCCGTTGCGGGCGATCAGCTTGAGGAAGTTGGCGACCAGCGCATTGGTCTTGCCCTTGGCCAGCAGGGCATCAAGCGCCTTGGCCTTGTCGTCACCGGCAATCACCGGCGAGCGCAGGAAACGCGAGAAATCAGCGCTTTCCCCGATGAGGCGGGACACGTCCGAAGCGACGTTTCCACCGATGCCAACTGGTTCTCGCTCTCGGCGAGATCGAACAGCGCCGACGCATATGGCCGGGCGATCTGGGTAAGCACTGAATTCTGCGCTGCCCGAATGCCGCTACACCCTCTTGGTTGCCTGCCCGCTTCTCCGCCCTGTTTTCTCTGGAAACCCGGGCGGTTGCCGACGCGTATTCTTGTCTGCAAAAGGGGCCGTCCGGAGACCCCTTCAGTCGCGCACGCTCTAGCACAAGCCCCGAGCGACACGCAAGGCTTGGGGCAGCGATTTAAATGCGGCGAAGTGTCGCAGGCTCGATCCGCCCCGAAGGACAAATCGCTCCAGTAGAGCGATTGAGACGAGGAGACATGAGGCTGTGCCCGCATCGCGGATCAAGGGCGAGCAGGCCGACACAGGGTATCGGCCCGCGTGGTTACTCAAGGCTTAAGACCTGTGCTCGCAATATGTCGGGGTGATCTTCTGATTGCCGCCGGTCTTCTGACCGGGTAAGGGGGCGCAGCGGGCGGTTGGGATGGTCCGGAAGCACGCCGCCCGCCGCTAGCCTCGGTCATCACTCCGTGGCTGGCACTCACCCTGATCGCCAAAGGTAAAAAATGTCTTGCTGTCACGCAGCCCGTGCAGCAGCCGTTCACATGAAACTCATCGGGTCGATATCCACCTGCACCCGCAGGTTGCCCGTGACCTTCTCGGCCGAGCCCAGCCAGAAGCGGACATAGCCGGACAGGTCGAAATCTTTTCCACTTTGAGCGAGCAGCCGGACGCGGTGGCGGCCGCGCACCATGGCGACGGGCGCGTCGGCGGGGCCGAAGAGGCGAACGCCATCGGCCATCGGGGCGGCCGAGAGCAGCTTCTTGGCAAAGCCCATGGCCACCTCGTGCTCATTGGCCGAGACGATGAGCGCGGCGAGCCGGCCAAAGGGCGGCAGCCCACCGGCCTCACGCGCCGCCAATTCATGGGCGTAGAAGGCCTCGCGGTCGCCGGTGACCATGGCCCGCATGACGGGATGGTCCGGATGATAGGTCTGCAGGAACGCCTTGCCGGTTTTCGACGCACGTCCGGCGCGGCCGGCCACCTGGGTCAGAATCTGGAAGGTCTTTTCGGCGGCGCGCGGATCGCCATGCGCCAGGCCCAGATCGGCATCGAGCACGCCGACAACCGAGAGCTTTTCGAAATGGTGGCCCTTGGAGACCAGTTGCGTGCCGATGATGAGGTCGAACTCGCCGCGTTCGATCTCGGCGAAGCGCTCGCGCAACTGTCCGGGCCTGCTATCCCCTTCGCCTCGAGTTCACGCAGAATAAACCGGCCGCCGAGAGTTGAACCTTCTACGACATAAAGGAATCCCAGGGCCTCCCACCGGTCCGCCGGTTCGGGAAAAGGAGGCATCGCCCAGGCATCGGATGCAGGCCATCTAACAGCGCGCCACGCGCGAATGCGAGCGGCAAAGTCAAGCCCGTCCACTCCGTCGAGTTTCGGAGCAAGTGCTGTATGGGCCGGACTATGGAGCGCGGCGTAACGTCGAATGATCAACGGCCGGCGTGCCGCATCTGCCAGTTCCGTAACTGCGTCGAAGCGGCTTTCAAGACGACGGTGCAATTCGCCGGTAACCTGGCGAAGGTGGTTTATTGCCGTCGATTCCGCACTTTTTTGATTTTCTAGCCCCAATGTGATTTCCTTTGTCGCCGCGAACACTGCAATATTCACGGAACGAGGCGAAGGCGGAGAGATCGCGCGGAGTGGGACAACTTGACCGCTTCTCCCTCTAATCGGACTCGGCCAAAGCTTCGTAGGTAGCCTTGATCTCTGCTTCGGAACGCATCGTGCCCATGGATTCGTCAGTATAAAACTGATGGATGTTGGGCGCCCGCATCCGACTGTGTCTGGGTATAAGCCGGTCCAGCGATGGCCATGTCAACGGAAAATGTTGCAGCTAATAGAATTGCATGACGTTTCCTTCCTGTTCAGAGTTACTTATGAACGTTGCCAACAGCCGTACTTGCAGAATGTTCCGAAGTTTGCAGGTATGCCAGAGGGATCCTTTGGCGGCGGCATGGGGACGTGACATGCTGGCCGTTTGGCTGTTCGTTTCCTGTGTCGCGAGGGCGCTTTTGCCATTCTGCTCAACAGCTCCATCGACGTGATGAACTGACATGGCAGGCCGCCATCGGCTTTGGTTACGTGGAGCAGAATTTGGAACCGTTGAGATTGTCGTATCGTTTGGTCCCTTGCGCAAAGCCACGGGAGAAACAGATGACCAAGCCGGCCGAGTTGGAAACCAAGTTCTGGAAAGCACTGAAATCTGATATGACGATGATGCTCGGCATCGTCGGCTTGGACGAAGGCCACACCCGCCCGATGACTGCGCAGTTGGAAGGGGACGAAGGCGGTCCAATTTGGTTCTTTACCGCGAAGGACAATGATCTGGTGCAGCAACTGCGCGGCGATGACCGCGCGGTCGCGACCTTCGCCTCAAAGGACCATGATATTTTCGCCGCCGTACATGGCAGCCTTCGCGTCGACACCGACAAGGCTGTTGTCGACAGGCTGTGGAATTGGTTCGTGGCCGCCTGGTACGAGGGCGGCAAGGACGATCCCAAGCTAGCTCTTTTGCGGCTCGATCCCGATCGCGGCCAGGTTTGGGCCGATGCGTCTAGCATGGTGGCGGGCGTAAAAATGCTGCTCGGATTTGATCCCAAGGACGACTACAAGGACAAGATGGCGAAGGTCGACCTATCTTAGTATTTGCAATCGGGACGAGCAGCGGAACGCAGCGATAAGACTGACTCCCAACGTTTTCACAAACTCTTGAGGTGTCGTTTGCATTTAACTGCAAGACTTCTGACGACAATAGTTTCAATAAGATAGCCTGACACTTAATTTGAGACTTGGCAGTTAATTTGAGATTTGAGACCGGTAACTTTTCTGGGGTGCGCACGAACTGTTAGTGCCGGTTGGGCCATCTTGGTTGCCTCGATGAAGGAGGTGCCGATGGCAGTGGAATGGACGATCACGATCGAGGGCAGGAATGAGTTCGGTGATACTTGCCGAAAGGAGGTCCGCATCGACAAGAGCTGGGAGCAATTGTTTGATGGTGATCTCGGCCTATCGATCGAGGACGGCAAGAAGATTATGGAAGCGCTGCAGAACGCCGTCGTGAACCACGAAAGCGAGACCTATTCCCTTTATCGCCGGGTCTGCCCGGACTGCCAGACTTTCCGGGCAGTCAAAGATTACACCACGCGCCGCATCAGAACCGTCTTTGGCACAGTGAGGGTTCGCAATCCCCGCTGGATGATGTGCAGCGATTGCTATCCAGGCATAGTGGGTGCGTTCGCGCCACTGAAGGAAATCTGCCCCGATCGGGCCACGTCTGAGCTGATGGAGCTGACGGCACAGCTGGGAAGCGTTATGTCCTACAGGCAGGCAGCGAATGTACTCTCCAAGTTTCATCCTGTTGAGCCAACCGAGACGCATGCGACCGTGCGCAAGCGTACGATTAAGGTCGGCGAGCGGATCGACAACCAGATTGCAAATGAAGAATGGCTCGCGACAAGGACGATGGAGGAGCGGCATCAACTCGAAATGCCGCTTCCTGGTGATCGACGCAAAGAGTTCGTCATCAGCATCGACAGGGCCCATATTCGTAGCGCCGAACCCAATTCAGCGCGAAGCTTCGAGCTCGTTGTGGCCCGATGCGGTCGCGGCGGTAGGGGCGATGCCGGCGGCCGCTATTTCGTCACTGCCAACACCGAGCAGAAGGCAATCCGGGATCGAACTTGGCATGCGCTTCGACGGGAGGGGTATTGCGGTTTTGGCGACGTTACCGTGCTCTCGGATGGCGCTGAAATCCTCAAGCGCCTGCCTCGCGCCATGCCGAAACCGACAACCAATATTATCGATTGGTTCCACATTGCCATGCGGGTCCAGCCCATGCAGCAGATCGCGGACTTCATGGTACGATCCCAACCAGAGCTCGCTGAGACCCTTTCGTCAATCGACAGGGAGATCACAGCCGTGAAATGGCGCCTGTGGCACGGACGTGTCGATCGCGCCATCCTTGATCTCGAGGGACTCTTGGCACGGCTGAAGTCCTCACAGCAAGAAGGTGTTTTCTCGCTCGCAAGGCTTCACAGCCTTGGTTCGCAGCTCTTGACCTATATTCGTTCGAACCGTGGTGCGATCGTCAACTATGGACAGCGCTATCGAGCCGGGCTTCGCGTCGCCACCACCCTCGCCGAGTCAGCGGTGAACTCGTTGATCGGCAAGCGGATGATTAAGAAGCAGCAAATGCGCTGGACGCTCTATGGCGCTCACATGCTCTTGCAGGTTCGGACGGCCGAGATCAACGGTGAGCTTCGCGAGCGATTGCGGGCGCCGTTCCGACAGCCAGGGCCGAACGTGCCTTCCCTGTTCAATCCCAAACCGCCGCTCCTGCGCGCCGCCTAGCCCCAGACAAGTTACCGGTCTCCTTCTGTAACGGGCTTTGCGTCAATCCCTTGTGAGCTTAATCCTTCCCGAGAGCTTAAAAGCTTGCCGACGGCGCAATCCGTACCAGCGGGGTATTGGCGGCGCGCTGCTTCCGCGCCAAGATATCGCCCCCGGACGATCGTTCACATCTTGACCAATCAGAATTGCAATTTTGTACGCTCCGTCGAGCGAAGCGCCTGCAAGAGCAGGTCCTGGATCAGCCGCTGGAGTGCTTCGGTCGCCTCGCGCACGTCGGTCATCGCCTTCGTGACATCCGGTTCGTTGAGCGGCGACGTACCCGCCACCGACGCCAATTGGCGACGCGCGCCTCTCAGCTTCCCGAGTGCTGCAACGGTCCGCGCCCTGTTCTCACGAAGCAACCGACGGAATTCGACGCGAACTTCTTCGGGATATGCAGAGAACGCACCTTCGGCGAGGATGGACATTGCGGGTGCGTCAAGCTGGCTCTTCAGGATGTAGCCGAGCGAAAAGAAGTTCCCGACTAGCGAAGCTGCGAAGACGGCGAACAGGACCGCTCGCAGCCATGAAAACCGTTTCACAGGCGGCCTCCGTTGCTTCGTGTGACGGTAATCGACTCTGCAAGTTCGGAAGGCGGTACGCCCACAGCAAAGGCCAAGAGAGCGTTGTCGGAAATTTCCGTTTCGACTCCTGCGGCGACGTAGCCGCCGACCGCCGACACGGTAAGAGCAAGGGCCATGCTCGCGGCTGTCGCCGGCATCGACCACGATCCAAAATCAATCGCTATGCCAAAGGTTCGGCGCTTCGGCTGCGCGATCTTGGCCATGACATTGCGAGCGAGCGCACGCTCGTCGGTCGGCTCGACCGTTGCCTTAAGTATGAGACGGTCGAGCCTTTCGTCCTCGCTGGACGCATCATGTCGAGCCAGCGCAAGGAACGACAACGCCTCGCGCCGAAAAGGCGCCGGCCAAGACTCGACGTCAATGCCAAACCGGAGTTTCAAGCCTTCGAATTCGCCCCTGTTCATTTTGATGTCCTTTCATTTTGTTCTTCAGACGCCCCAGCCCCCGAAAGCTGGGCGCGCAGCGTTCTCCTCGCTCGGACAAGCAGTTGCTCTACTGATCCGGCACTCGTCTCCATCACTTCCGCAATCGCGGGAACGTCAAGATCGGCGACTGCACGGAGGAGCAGCGCCATGCGCTGCCGTTCCGGCAATTTCTCAACGCCGGCGCGAACAATGGCTAACTCCTGCCGCGCACCCATCCATGTATCCGCATCTGGGTCGTCTGAAGGAAATGCTTCATGAGCCTCCTCGAATCCGATGAATATGCGGAACTTGCGCCAACGCCGCACGTCGATGCAGCGATTTGCTGCTATCCGATAGATCCAAGTGGTCGCGCGTCCTTTCGACGGATCGAAACGCTCCGCGTTTTTCCAGACCGAAATGAAGACGTCCTGCACGACATCCTCGGCTTCATCGGAACCACCAAGATAGCGCCCGACGAACAGACGTAGACCGCGTCCGTGCCGGTCTATCATCTGCCGGAGAGCAAGCTGCTCTCCCGCAGCCACGCGGGCCAGCAGCGCCTCGTCGTCGACGCGCTCCGGCAGGTTTGCGATTTCCGGGGCACGCGCTTGGCTCACGCCGACTTACCTTGAGTGGCGGCGAAAGCCGATGCCGACATTTCCGCGTGGCCCGGTGTGAACGCCGATGGACCGCACACCATGGGGGCCTCGCGCCGTCAAGGTATTGCCGGAGTAGGTTCGGCCGTTCGGGCAAGTTGCGGAATAGCTGCGCCGGCACCGGTTCGCAAGGCCGTCACGGCAGGTCGAATTCGACGTGTAGGTTGCACCATTCGGCCCGACGCGCGTCGTCTGGCCTGAATAGACGTTGCCGTCCCTTGTTACACTGCGCGTGATCTGCCCACCGTTCCGCGTATCGCGTGTCCACTCGGCCGACATGGCCGGGGCCGCACCAAGCACCATGGCAATGCCAAGCGCGGCGAAGGTTCTCTTCCATGAAATAATCATTATGAACTCCTCAGTACTGATTTAATTCGTGCTCGTAGCGGCGATCAACCTTAGCGGCCAACCATGATGCCGCGGATGACGAGAAATTCGGGGTCCGACAGCTTTCCGTCTCCGTCCCGGTCGGCAAGATCGAAGAAGAGCGTGCGGTCGCGAAACTCGTCTCTTGACAAATTTCCGTCGCCGCTCGCGTCGAGCCGGCGCATCTGGTTTCCAAGACGCGCCTGCATCGCCGTCGCGCGATCCATGATCGCATCGCGGAGCCATTCCGTTTCGTCTTCGTCGATTACGCCGTCGCCGTTCACGTCGAGACGAGCGAAGAGTTTCGCGCGCGCCGCGACGATCTCGTGGCGCGACACAGAACCGTCGTTGTTCGCGTCGAGCCGCTGAAGGATCGGCGACGCTGTTTGCGCCTGGGCCGAAACCGCCGGCAGGGAGAGAGCGGCGATCAGCGCTGTGACCAGCACGGATGAAGCCATTTTCATTGATTGTCTTCCTTCGGTTCTATGGTTTCCGGCTTCCGATGGGCAGCTACGTTGACCAATACGAACCGCTGGCTCTCCTCCTACGCACTCATTCACCGATTCCTGACCGTCGAGCGCGCCGACTGCGGCCCTTCAAAAAGAAAAATGCGAGTCGAGGCGTAAGACTTGCGACCCCAGCGCGTAGAAGCTCGCGTTGATGCCAATCCTATCCGACGAAGTGGAGAATAGAATGAATTTGAAATTGCTGGCCTGCGTGATGGTTGTCCTTGCGACTGGCAGCGCTTGTGCGGCGGACGGACAGAAAGCTCGGCAGGCTTTCCGCCAAATGGATCAAAACGGTGACCGAACGCTTCAGTTTACCGAGATTCAGGCGGCGTGTGCGGCCCTGTTCGACCGCTTGGACGCAAATCGAAACGGCGTGCTCGAAAGTGGTGAGGCAAAGGCCGCCCTTCAGCGCGTGAGAGAGGGCGGCCGGCTCCAAATGGCAACGGCGGAAGGTCTGGAAAATAACGCGCGCCGGATGGATGCGAACGGCGACGGCCGCATTACGAAAGCGGAATTCGCACAGTTCATTCCTGATCGGCTTCTGCGTGCCGACAGCAATGGCGACCGTGCACTATCCATCTCTGAACTCAGGGCGCTTCGTCAACGCTAAGCGTCAATTCAGCTCACAACAACAGGACACAAAACGCGATGAATAAGACAATCGCCGCCCTTGGCGCCGCAGCGCTCCTACTGCTTACGCACGCTGCCCCGGCATCAGCCAATTCGCTCTATCGACCCTCAGTGACGGTCGGAAATGACGTCCTCCTGCAGGAAGTCGCGCACCGGCACGGATCCTATGTGATCCGCGGCGTCCACTACTTCAACGGCTATCGTGGCGTCGTCGTCGCTCGTCCTGGTTATCGCCTTTACCGGGGATACTGGTTTCCGCCTGCCGCATTCGCCACCGGCGTGATTGTGGGCCGGACCCTTGCCCAACCCGTGCCGCCGACTCCCCGGCTGACCGCCGCCCATATTGAATGGTGCTTCGATCAATATCGCTCCTACCGTGCGTACGACAACACCTATCAGCCGTACGATGGTTCGCGTGAACAGTGCTGGTCGCCCTACAATTGATGTTGGCAATGTGGAAGACGGGAAGCATCGGCATCGGCGTCGCGTTTCGAATTGTCGACCAAAGCTCGAAATAGCTCTCTGTTCGCCCTTGGCCGAAACTGATTGCGGTTTGTCACTCAAGGACGCCAAAGAGCCGCTAGTCTTGCAGCGAAACCGGAGGACTTTATGAATACGGACCTGAATTTTACCCGGCGCGAGATTGTTTATGCGCTGACGTTTGCGATCACCAGTGCACTTCTACCCAACCATTCGGCTGCGCGCGCCGGGAAGGATCAATTTCAGATTCCCGTCCGCGACGACGGAAAGCCACTGACCTTCGGGCTTTTGCTCTTCCCAAATCTCACCGCCCTCGATCTTGTTGCACCCCAGTTGGTGATGTCGAAGCTTCCGAACTCCGTGGTTCATTTGGTCGCCGAGAGCCCAAATCCGGTGATGTCGGATAGCGACGTGGCAATCGTCCCCACTGTGACGTTTGAACAGTGCCCCCGAGGATTTGGACGTCTTCTTCGTTCCCGGTGGACCGAAGGGAACATTGACTGCGCTTCAGAACGATCGGCTTCTGGATTTCGTGTCTCATCGCGGCTCGCGCGCTCGGTATGTCACTAGCGTCTGCACAGGCTCGGTGCTTCTCGGCGCTGCCGGTCTCCTCAAAGGGTACAAGGCGGCATCGTACTGGGGGACGCTCGACATCCTTCCCGTGTTCGGGGCCACGCCCGTGAATGAGCGCGTCGTGAAAGATCGAGATCGGATTACGGGAGGCGGTATTACTGCTGGACTCGATTTTGGTCTCGAACTCGCAGCAGAGCTACGTGGCGAGAAGCGCGCACGCTTACAGCAACTGATCATGGAATATGATCCCAAACCTCCCTTCGACAGCGGCTCGCTAGTCACGGCATCCCCTGAGACGGTCGCTCACGCGCGCGAGCTTCTGGGACCGTCGCTGCTCGCTATTCGTGCGGAGGCGGAGCGGGCAGCAAGACGCCGCGGGTTGACCCCACCCTGAATCTATTTTCGATAATCCACGCCGCAGAATGAGGAACGAAAGAAACTGTCGCGATAGGGTCGGGATTTTGCGGTATAGAGGAGAGATCACCATGCATACACGAGGGTCGATAATAGAGTCGCTTCAGAAACTTGGCGTCCAGCCCGGAGACCTATTGATGGTGCATGCGTCATTGAAGGCGATTGGTCCGGTCGAAGGTGGAGCAGAGACCGTCGTTGCGGCGCTACGGTCGGCTGTGGGGCCGTCTGGCACCGTGATGGGCTACGCATCGTGGGACAAATCACCTTATGAGGAAACGCTGAATGGCGCTCGATTGGACGATGAAGCCCGTCGCTCCTGGCCGCCGTTCGATCCGGCAACTGCGGGTACGCACCGCGGGTTCGGTCTGCTGAATCAGTTTCTCGTTCAAGCTCCGGGCGCCCGGCGTAGCGCACACCCAGATGCATCTATGGTCGCAGTTGGCCCGCTCGCAGAGACGTTGACGCAGCCTCACGAACTCGGTCACGCCTTGGGCGAAGGATCGCCCGTCGAACGGTTTGTTCGCCTGGGCGGGAAGGTTCTGCTGTTGGGAGCGCCGCTGAACTCCGTTACCGCGTTGCACTACGCCGAGGCGGTTGCGGATATCCCCAACAAGCGCCGAGTGACATACGAGATGCCGATTGCTGGAAACGACGGCGAGGTCGTATGGAAAACGGCAGCGGATTTCGATTCCAACGGCATTCTCGATTGCTTTGCTATGGAAGGAGAGCCGGACGCGGTAGAAACAATCGCAACCGCTTACGTGCAGCTCGGTCGCCATCGAGACGGAATCGTTGGTTCCGCGACGTGCTACCTATTCGACGCACAGGACATCGTATCTTTCGGCGTCACCTATCTTGAGCAGCATTTCCGGTCCACTCCGGTGGTTCCCTTGCGCGAAGGGGCGGAGCCCTCTTGCGAGCCGTCAGGCTAGAGGCGATCGACATGATAGTCTGGATCAACGGACCCTTCGGGGCCGGAAAAACAACCCTTGCCGAGAGACTGCGCGATCGGCGACCCGGATCGCTGATCTTCGACCCCGAAGAGATCGGCTTCGTGGTGAAGGCGACCGTCCCCAAGCCAGCGAGCGGGGATTATCAGGATCTTCCCGTGTGGAGGGGGCTGACGATCGCGGCCCTCAGAGAGATTCGAAGGCATTACTCGCAGGACATATTCGTCCCAATGACCCTGGTGCAACCAGAGTATCTTGATGAGATCCTCGACGGCGTAATGCGTGTTAGCGATCAGTTTTTGCATATCTTCCTGACGCTCAACGAGGAACTCCTGCGCCACCGCATCGCGAATCAGGCCATGCATCCCGATCCAAATCGAAATGCAGAGATCCGAGACTGGCGATTGGCTAACGTCGCCCGATGCTTGGCTGCCAGGAAACATCTCCCCCCCGAGACACGAATTCTCGACAGTGGCGCTCACACGCCCGACGAACTCTCGGAAATGGTTCTCGACGCGATCGATGGGACGACCTGATCACCCACGATGCCGCGTGACACCGTAAGGGGCAAGCTGAAGCCGTTCAGGCGGCGTAGTTCCACGATTTCTGACCTCGGCCAGCCGTTGGCAATGCGCTTCAGGGTCTGAGTGAGCCAGGCAAGCAGATCGATAATATTCATCAGCCCGCCAATGGCGATCATGCCCGCAACGGTCCAGATCGGTATATCCGGCATCCCCATCGTTGAGAGAGCCCGTGTTCGGGTGCGCGCCAGCCAGCCAGCCGCACAGGAGCTTTCGAGCTTCCAGACGATACATTATGCGATCCCGTAAGCACAGGAGGGAAACGCATCTTTGGCCTCGCTACGGTTCGTTGCGGGAACGTGCCGGCAACTCTTGAGCAAAGTCTCTGGCCGTCCAGCCGCCCGCCTCGTAAACCCCGCGCTTCACACGCTCGGCGAGGTCGCGCAGATGCGCGTTGCACGGCGTGAGCTCGGACCAGGTGTTGCAGATGCCGATGATCGGCCGCCCGTCGAAGGTGTCGGCGGGAAGCCCCTGGTTCTTCATCCAGGAGCGATGCATGATGGCATTCTTGCCAGTACCGCCGAACCACTCCTGCGAACGGAGTTTGCGCGGCCACTCAGCTTTCTTCTTCATTTCTTCCTTCCTTGCGCCCTGCGCGGGCTGGACACGCCGGCTTTACGTCCTGTTTCTTCAGGCAAGCGTGTAGGCTGTCTTGACGTTGGTGTAGAACTCTGCGGCGTATTTGCCCTGTTCGCGCGGGCCGTAGGAGGAGGCCTTGCGGCCGCCGAACGGCACGTGGAAATCGACGCCCGCCGTCGGCAGGTTGACCATCACCATGCCGGCCTCGGCATTGCGCTTGAAGTGCGTCGCATGCTTCAGGCTGGTGGTGGCGATGCCCGAAGACAGGCCGAACGGCGTGTCGTTGGCGACAGTGAGCGCCTCGTCGTAATCCTTGACGCGAATGACGGCCGCGACCGGCCCGAAGATTTCCTCGCGCGAGATGCGCATCTGGTTGGTCGCCTCGGTGAACAGCGCCGGCTGCAGGTAGAAGCCGGGCGTGTCGCGCGAGATCACCTCGCCGCCGAAGGCGAGCTTGGCGCCCTCCTGCTTGCCGATGGCGATATAGTCGGTGTCCTGGTTGAGCTGGCTCTGATCGACCACGGGACCGATATGGGTGCCGGCCTTCAGCGCGTCGTCGACGACGAGACCCTTGATCCGCTCGCCCATGGCGGCGACGAACCGGTCGTGGATCCCCTCGGTGACGATGATGCGCGAGGAGGCGGTGCAGCGCTGGCCGGTCGAGAAGAAGGCGGAGTTGACCGCCGCTTCGACGGCGACGGACAGATCGGCATCGTCGAGTACGACGAACGGGTTCTTGCCGCCCATCTCCAGCTGGTACTTGCGGTTATGTTCGACCGAGGCGACGGCCACCCGCTTCCCGGTGGCGGTCGAGCCGGTGAAGGTGATGGCGTTGACGTCGGGGCTGTCGAGCATTGCCTGGCCGACGACGGAGCCCTTGCCCATGACGAGGTTCAGGACGCCCTTCGGCAGACCCGCGCGATGGAGGATATCGACGATCGCCCAGGAACAGCCCGGTACCAGCTCTGCCGGCTTGAAGACGACGGTGTTGCCGTAAGCCAAAGCCGGAGCGATCTTCCAGGCGGGAATGGCGATCGGGAAGTTCCAAGGCGTGATGATGCCGACGACGCCGACCGGCTCGCGGGTGATCTTGACGCCGATCCCCGGCCTGACCGACGGGACGACTTCGCCCGCAAGACGCAGGACCTCGCCGGCGAAGAATTCGAAAATCTGGCCGGCGCGCACGGTCTCTCCGATACCTTCGGCGAGCGTCTTGCCCTCTTCTCGCGAGAGGAGGCGCCCGAGCTCGTCCTTACGCGCCAGGATTTCGTCGGCGGTCTTTTTCAGGATCGCATGGCGTTCGAGAATGCCGGAGCGCGACCAGGCGGGAAAGGCGGCCTTGGCCGCGGCGATCGCGGCTTTCGCATCTTCGGCGCTGGCGCGGGCATATTCGCCGACGACATCATCGGTGTTCGACGGATTGATGTTCGCAACGCCGTCTCCGCCGACCCATTCGCCGGCGATCAGGTTCTGGTGAAGTGGCATGCCGTCTCCTTTCATAGACTAGTTGGCCGTTGCAGCACTGGGCAGGGTCGCCCTCATCACGCAGACGAGGGCGACCTCTTGGACGACTAGCGCTTGTACTGACCGATTAAGGCTTCCATCATGGCCATTTCTTCCACCGTAAGGTCATGAAGCGGCGAGCGGACGGGGCCAGCATCAAAGCCCTGCGCCCGCACGCCGGCCTTGACGGCCGCCACGGCATAGCCCTTCGCGCGGTTGCGGATGGTCATGAACGGGTAGAAGAAGTCGTTCAAGATTTCCTCGCACCTGCCCCGCTCGCCGGTCCGCAGCGCCTTGTAGAATTCCAGCGCCAGACCGGGCACGAAGTTGAAGACGGCCGAGGAATACGTCGTGAAGCCGGCGCCGAGATAGGCTTCGGCGAAGAGCTCAGCCGTCGGCATTCCGCCGAGATAGGTCAGCCGGTCACCCATTTTTGCAGTAATCTGGCGAACGAGGCCGATGTCGCCGGTGCCATCCTTGAAGCCAACGAGGTTCGGGCACTCATCGCAAAGCCGCGCTAGCGTGTCGGCATGAAGAACGGAATTGTCTCGATTATAGACCATCACGCCCATGCCGGTGGCCTGGCACACGGCTTTGATATGCCGATAGAGCCCTTCCTGCGGCGCATCGATGAGATAGTGCGGCAGGAGGAGGATGCCATCGGCCCCGGCTCTTTCAACCGACTTGGCGATCGAAACCGCCATGCTGGTGCCGTAGCCGCAGCCTGATACAATCGGCGTCTTGCCAGCAGCTTCCTTGGCCACGCGAACGATCTGAGGGATTTCCTCTGGCGCCAGCGAAAAGAACTCCCCCGTGCCGCCCGCAGCAAACAGCGCGGCTGCATCGTAGCTTGAGAGCCAGTTGACGTGCTCCCCATAGCTCTTGGCATTGAAATTTCCCTCAGCATCGAAATGCGTTACAGGGAAGGATAGCAGGCCGGCGCCGAGCACCGTCTTCAGATCTTCAGTTTTCATGGGTGTGACACTCCTTTAGAGAACGCATCGGAATGCCGATGCCTTCGGTTGATTTTCGCTGGATTGGGAACGTTTTTTTAAGCCGCGAGCGATCGAGCCATGGCGGCAAGGCGCTCGCAGGCACCCTGCAGCTCTTGTTCAGACGCGGCGATAGACAGGCGGATGAAACCGGGGGCACCGAAGGCTGCGCCGGGCACGCTCGATAGGCCGAACTGCTGCAGCAGATGCGAGGCAAACGCCGTGTCGTCGGCGATCACCTCTCCTTCCGCCGTCGTCCGTCCGATCAATCTTCCAACGCCGATGAAGGCATAGAATGCCCCGTCCGGCGGCGTGAAATCGAGCTCGTCGATGTGCGCAAGATGCTGCGAAATGATCTTCGCCCGGTCGGCGAAGGTTTCCGCTGCCTTTACGACAAAACCCTGATCTCCGGTCAGCGCGGCAAGGGCGGCGGCCTGCGCAATGGTCGAGACGGATGTCACACTCTGCGACTGCATCTTGTTGAGTGCACCAATCAAGGCTTTCGGACCGGCAGCATAGCCGACGCGCCAGCCGGTCATGGCATAGGCTTTGGAGACACCGTTAACGATCAGTGTGCGGTCACGCAGGTGCGGGCAAGCTGTAGCGAAGGACACAAAGGTCACGTCCTTCAATAGGATGTGCTCGTAAATCTCGTCCGAGATCACCAATATGGGCAAGTGGCGGGCGAGCACCTCGGCCAGCGCCCGGTATTCGTCGGCGGAGTAGATCGCCCCCGTCGGATTGGACGGCGAGTTCAGCATCAGCCAGCGGGTCTTGGGCGTGATCGCTGCCGCCAATCTCTCGGGGGTGATCTTGAATCCAATGTCCGGTCCGCAGTTGACGTAGACCGGTTTGCCACCGTGTAAGGACACGATGTCGCCATAGGATACCCAGCATGGCGTGGGAATAATGACCTCATCGCCGGGCTCAAGCGTGGCGAGGAAAACGTCGAACAGGATCTGCTTGGCGCCGTTCGCTACGATCACCTCATCAAGGGCATAGCCCAGCCCGTTTTCCCTCTTGAACTTACTAATAATCGCCTGGCGTAGGCTTTCCATGCCCGCCGGCACGCCGTAGCGCACCCGGCCCTTACGGATGGCTTCGCAGGCCGCGTCGGCAACGTGCATCGGCGGCTCAAAGTCCGGCTCGCCGAGGGAGAGATCGATAATGTCGTGCCCTTCGGCAGCGAGTTTCTTCGCGGCCATCGCGACCGCCATGCTGGGGGAGGAAGTAATGCCCGCCGCCCGCTTGTTCTCGAACTTCATCTCCAGGTCCCTTCAGGTCATTTCGCATTTGTGGCCGGACGCAGCCATCGCCTCGCCCGGCCACCGGGAGGATTACTGGGCGACGTAGTCGAACTCCCTGTCCCGTTTTACCGCAGCCGCATCGCGCTTGTCGGTTGGGCCATAGCCGCCACCGCCGGGAAGCTGAAGGATGAGCCGGCGACCCGCTGGCACTTGCTGCCGGCCCTTCGAAGCCAGCCGTGTTCCGTCGTCGAGAAGTACCGCACCGGGCGCGCCGTTTTCGCCGCCATTACGACCGCGTGCCGGATGCTCGATACGGTCAAACATGGCGTTGAAATGCATCTCGTGACCTTCGGTCGGCGAGATCTCCACGACCTGACCGAGCCCGCCGCGGAAACGACCAGCCCCGCCGGATCCGTCGCGCAGTTCCTTGCGCCAGAAGATCACCGGGCCGACATGCTCCGTTGCCTCGATCGACATCGAGTGAACGCCGCTCGGAAATGCGGTTGCACTCAGCCCGTCAAGGGTCGAACGTGCGCCTGCGCCGCCGCTATTGAACAGCAGAACTTCGGCACGCTGACCACCGTCGGCCGGGGCCTTCTCACCTTGCAGCGGTCGTACGCTGACGTGCAGGTTCCACAATGCACCCGCCCCTTCCGCCGGCACGCGACCAGGCAGCATCTTGTGTACCGCGCCGAGTACGGCGTCCGGAACGAGATGTCCAAGGACGTGGCGCACCGACACGGGTGCGGGATGTTGAGCATTGAGAATGCAATTTTGGGGAGCCGTCACACGAAACGGTAGTAGGGAGGCGTGGTTGTTCGGGATCTCCGGCGCGATCGAGCATTTGAGACCGTAGCAGGCATAGGCCGCTGAGTAGATGATCGGGCAATTTATGCCCTTCGGGCTTGGCGGCGAGGTCCCTTCGAAATCCGCAAGGATATGGTCCTCCGCCACGTCGAGGCGCACGGCGATATCAATCGGCGAGCCATAGCCGTCGACCCGCATCACATTGGAATAGGACCCCTTCGGCAGGGCCGCAATCCGCTCGAGCGTCGCATCGTAGCTGCGCTTGAAGATGAAATCGGCCAGCGCCTCGAGATCCTCGAGACCGAATTCCCCCATCATGTCCATGAGGCGGCGATGGCCGATCTCGTTGCAGGCTGCGAGCGAATAGACATCGCCAACCACTTGATGGCTCTCTCGCACATTGTTGCGCAGGATGTTCACGAGGTCCTTGTTGACGTTGCCGCGTTCGGCAAACTTCATGATCGGGACGAAGATCCCTTCCTCGTAGACCTCGTTCGCATCCGGGCCGAAACCGCGACCGCCGACATCCACCACGTGAGCGGTACAGGCGAAATAGCCGACGAGAGCACCGTTGCGAAAACTCGGCGAGACGACGGTGAAGTCGTGCAGGTGGCCGGTGCCCTTCCAAGGGTCGTTGGTAATGTAGACGTCACCTTCGAAGATGTTCTCCGGGCCGATGTCGCGTATGAAGTGGCCGACCGCTTCCGCCATGGCGTTGACGTGGCCAGGTGTACCGGTTACCGCCTGCGCGATCATCTTGCCGCCGCGGTTGAAGACGCCGGCGGACAGATCGCCCGATTCACGAACGCTAGTGCTGAAGGCGGTGCGGATCAGCGTGACCGCCTGCTCCTCGACCACGGAGATCAACCGGTTCCACATGATCTGCATGTGGACGTCGGAAAGTGCATTGGTTTTCATGGTTTCTCCTCCGTTCAAGCGGCTTGCTTGGCGCGCACGAGCAGGCAGCCGTCGGCTTGCATGACGACCTCGCGGCTCGCCGTTATGATGGTCGAGGTTTCGCGTTCGGTGATAACCGCTGGACCGGAAACCCAGTCGCCGGGCTTCATGTCGTCGCGGGAGACGATCGAGGCTTCCTGGAAATTGCCTTCCTGAACATCAAAGATTTCACGGACGCCGCGAACTGTGGCGGCGGCGCGCTTTTCGATCTTGCCGATCCTTGCGGGCGGGGTGACCTTCGAGGCGGCCCGCAGCGACCAGCTGACGATCTCGACGTCGAGGCCATCGATAACGCGGCCGAAGAAATGTTCGTACTGCTCGTCGAACAGCTTGCGGAAGAGCGCGCCGTCGGCGTCGACATAATCGCGCACATCGATGGTGACAGGCACCTCCCAGCCTTGGCCGACATAACGCATGTAGGCCGTGCATTCGAGGTCGGGGTCCGCATCCGGTGCTCCTGAGCGGACGAAAGATGTCGCTTCAGTGATCAAGTCGGAAATGGTCGTGTTGATGGTTTTCGCCTCAAAGCGGCTCAGGCGGCTATAGGCGCTGCGGACGGATTCGAAGCCGAATGGAGCCCGCAGAAAGCCGATGGCCGAGCCGACGCCGGCGCCCGGCGGAATAAGAAGTTCCGACATACCGAGCTTCTCGCACAGGCGCGAGGCATGGATCGGGGCAGCGCCCCCAAAGGCGATCATCGTGAATTCGGAGAGTTCCTTACCGTTCTCGACGGCGTGCATGCGTGCGGCGTTGCTCATGTTCTCGTCGACCACTTCGCTGAGCCCGTAAGCCGCCGTTGCGACATTTGTGTCGAGCTTGGACGCGACATCCTGATCCATGGCCCTATCCGAGGCGGGACGGTCGAGCTTCATCGCGCCGCCAGCAAATTCGTCGGGATCAAGGCGGCCGAGAATGAGATCGGCATCGGTGACCGTTGGATTCTCGCCGCCGCGGCCATAGCAGGCCGGCCCCGGCTCGGAGCCGGCACTGTGCGGACCGACACGGATCTGGCGCATGCTGTCGACGGTCGCAATCGAACCGCCGCCGGCGCCGATCTCGACCATTTCGATGACGGGAATGGAGATCGGCATGCCGCTGCCCTTTTTGAAGCGCCAGGTACGGGCGACCTCAAAGGTTTTCGACGTCTTCGGCGTCTGTTTCTCGATCAGGCAGATTTTGGCCGTCGTACCGCCCATGTCATAGGATAGGACCTGGTCGAGGCCGTAGCTGCTGGCGATATGGGCGGCGAAGATCGCACCGCCGGCCGGACCGGATTCGAGAAGCCGAACGGGGAATTCGATGGCGCTTTCGACGCTAATGATCCCACCGCCGGAATGGATCATAAAGACCGGGCAGCGGGTTCCCTCTTCCCTTAAGCGGCCGACGAGGCGGTTGAGATAGGAGGCCATCAGCGGCTTGACGAAAGCATTGGCGCACACCGTGTTGAAGCGCTGGAACTCGCGCATCTGCGGCGAAACCTCTGACGAAACCGAGACCGAGATGTCCGGTTTCTTGGCAAGCAGACGGTCGCGAACCGTTTTCTCGTGAGCACCGTTCAGGTAGGAGTGGATGAAGCCGATAGCGACGCTTTCGTAGCCCGCAGCGACAATGCGATCGCACAAGGTATCAACTTCGGAAAGGTCCAGCGCCCGGAGCACCGAGCCATCGGCGCCGATGCGTTCGTCGAGCACGAAGCGTTCGTTGCGCGGAACCAGCGGTGCCGGCAGCACTATATCAAGATCGTATTGTTCGAAGCGGCTTTCGGTGCGCATCTCGATGACGTCACGGAAGCCCTTCGTAGTGATAAAGGCCGTTTTCGCGCCGCGACGCTCGATCAGCGCATTGGTGGCAAGAGTGGTGCCGTGGATGATCGTGTCGATTTCGGCGAGATCCACGCGCGCCAACTCGGCGACCTGACGAATGCCTTTGACGATTGCGTTTTCGGGAAACGAATAATCCGTCAGCACTTTGATGGAATGGAGCGTGGTCCCCACCTCCATCGCGACATCGGTAAAGGTACCGCCGATATCGACACCGACCCTAATCTGATTGCCATCTTTCGCCATTTTCTTCACTCATGCTCCGTAAACGAGCTGTTGTTGCGCCGCGCCCAGAAGGATTGTTTTCGACGCGCAGCGACAGTCCC
The DNA here is from genome assembly GCF_059070375.1 of Sinorhizobium sp. NCBI lineage: Bacteria > Pseudomonadati > Pseudomonadota > Alphaproteobacteria > Hyphomicrobiales > Rhizobiaceae > Sinorhizobium > Sinorhizobium sp. Next base: position 940,245 of record NZ_JCACWC010000001.1, on the reverse strand, counting down.
CGCCCGCACGGCAGGCGGCGGCAAAAAGCTCTTCAGTGATTGATGTTTCTGGTGCGCTGCGCGGCGGCTAAACGAACGCGCAGCGCTTCCGCGTTATTGCTTGCCGGTGAAATCCACCCCCGGCAACGTTGTCGGAAGCTCCGCGCGATCCACGCCGATCCATTTCTTGTAAAGCGCGTCTAGCGAGCCGTCCGCAGTATGACGGGTCACGAAATCGGTGAGGAAGTTGAGCATTTCCTGATCGCCCTTGCGCACTGCCATTCCCTGGAAGTTGTCGGCAACTTTGTACTTGCGCTCGTATTCGGCGCTATGCCCAGTCTCCTTAATCACCAAGCCATATGTAACGCTTCCAAGGATCGCATCGACTTGGCCCGAAAGCAGCGCTTGAACTGTTGTCGCATCGTCATCGAAGCGCTTGATTTCAGTGCTTGGTGGCGCGGCTTTGACCAAAACCGGCTCGAATACGCTTCCTCGATTGACGCCGATCACATACTTCCCGAGATCCTCGTTACCCTTGATTTCGGCGTCCTTTTTCGCCCAAACGGTGATGTCGTTCGACGAATAGGGAATCACATACTGGATGACCTTAGCGCGCTCTTCCGTGATCGTCATGGATGGCACCAGGAAATCGACATTGCCATTGACGAGTAGCGGAATGCGGTTTTGGCCCGTGATCCGCTCGAATTTCACCTCGACGCCGAGTTCCTGAGCAATCAGCTTGGCGATTTCGATGTCAAAACCGTCATTCTGACCGTTCTGGTCAATGAAGCCCCAGGGAAACTGGTCCATCTGGACCCCAATGACGGCCGTGCCCTTTGCCTTGATCTCTTCGGGGGTGACGGCCTCTGCACCAGTGGCGAAGGCGGTTGCCGTCAGAAGAACTGCCGCTACTCCCGACACGACTCTGGAACGCGAAATTGTCAGTGCTGAATTGAACATGCTGTGTACCTCTGGTTGGGTTAAATCATGCGTTCTTGTTATCGGGCGGCGTTGAGGCGCCGTTCGATCCTTGCGCTGAAGGTCGTCAGGGGCAGGCAGATGAAGAAGTATACGAGCCCGACCGCCCCGTAGGCTTGCAGCGGTTGGAAGGTGATATTCGCCATAAGCTGGCCGGAACGGGTGAGCTCGGTGAGGCCCAGGAGTGCGGCAAGCGCAGTGCCCTTGATAAGGTTGACCAGAAAGCCAATGGTGGCAGGGAGGGCGATGCGAAAGGCCTGCGGCAGGACGACGTCGATCATGCGGTGGACATAGCCGATGCCAAGTGCGCGGGCGGCTTCGCTCTGGCCGGGGGGCACGGCCTGAATGCTGCCACGCCAGATCTCGCCGAGAAACGCGCTCGTGTGCAGTGACAAGCCAATGGTCAGCGCCACCCAGATATCGACCTTAAGACCGAGAAGCGGCAGGCCGAAATAAACGATGAACAACTGCACCAGCAGCGGCGTCCCCTGGAAGATCTGGATGTAGGTTGCCATCAGACCACGCATCCATGCCCATTTGCTGGTCCGACCGAGTGCTACGGCAAGACCCAGCGCACCGCCGAAAGTTACGGCGAGCAGGGAGAGGAGGGCTGTCCAGCGGGCACCTTCCAGCAGGAACAGGAACTCTCCGAAACCAAATTCACGGATCATCGCTTCGGCCTCACTTTGTCGGATACGAGAAGTAGGTTCTGCCGATGAACTGCAGCGCGACAGAGAAGAACTGGGACAGCAGGAGATAGATCGCACCGAGCACGAAGTAGATCTCGAAGCTGCGGAATGTTTGGGCATCCAGCGTCTGCGCCATGTAAGTCAGTTCCTCAGCGGAGACCGACGCAACCAGGCTCGAATTCAGCATCATCAGAATGAACTGGCTGCATAGCGCCGGATAGACCGCACGGATCGCTGGCCGGAAGACGATAAAGCGATAGATGTCGATCGTGTGGAGGCCAAGCGCCCTGCCCGCTTCGACCTGGCCGGGGCGGATCGACTGCACTCCTCCGCGAACTATCTCCGCGGCGTAGGCCGCGCAGTTGAGCGACATGGCCAGGATCGCCGCCTCTTCACCACCCAGCATGATCCCGAGTGTCGGCATGCCAAAATAGATGAAGAAGACCTGTACGAGAAACGGCGTATTGCGGATGATTTCGATGTACCCGATCGCGATCGTCCGGACCGGGCCAAGCCTGCTTATCCGCATCAGCATGAAGACGATCCCCAGCGCAAGGCCCGCGACCATTGAAATGGCCGACATTCTGAGCGTCTGAATGGCGCCCTCCAGGAACATTGGCCAGGCGGCAAAGACCGGGGCAAAATCAAAGGAATATTGCATCTGCCACCTCCGCCTAGTGATTAAGGATCTGGCTGAGGAACGCCTTTGTGCGTTCATGGCTCGGATTGCTGAAGAATGCGTCGGGCTTGGCGCTTTCGATGATCTCACCCCGGTCCATGAAAATGACACGGTGGGCAACGGCCCGGGCGAAGCCCATTTCGTGCGTGACACAGATCATGGTGATGCCGTCGTCCGCGAGCGATACCATCGTGTCGAGCACTTCCTTGACCATTTCGGGATCGAGCGCCGAGGTCGGCTCGTCGAACAACATGATCTTTGGGTCCATGCAAAGCGCACGGGCGATCGCGACGCGCTGTTGTTGACCGCCGGAAAGCTGCGCGGGATATTTCAACGCCTGCTCAGCGATATGGACGCGCTCCAGATGACCCATTGCCTTTTCTTTGGCCTCGGTCGCGGAGGTTCTACGAACCCGACGCTGGGCCAGCATGCAGTTGTCGAGCACCGTCAGATGAGGAAAGAGATTGAACTGCTGAAACACCATGCCGACGTCCCGACGGATATGGTCGGCATTCGTGCCGCTCTTGCTGAGCTGTGTCCCGTTGACGGATATCGAACCTTGCTGGATTTCCTCCAGGTGATTGATGCACCTGATTAACGTCGACTTGCCGGATCCCGACGGACCACAAAGTACGATGTGCTCGCCGCGTGCGACGTTCAGGTTTATGCCCTTCAGCACCTGCAAGGGGCCAAACCACTTGTTGACGCCGATCATGTCGATGGCTTTGTCGGAATTCGCGCTCTCGCTCATTGCTAGTTCCCCTTCCTGGTATCGTCAGGATTTTGTTGTGACTTCAAACACGGCGTCGACCTCTACGGACGAGCCGCGCGGAAGCGATCCGGCGCCGAGCGCCGTGCGGACATGGCGACCGCTTTCTCCAAAGATTTCGACGAGCAGATCGGACGCGCCATCAATTACCGCGGGGTGTCCCTTGAAGTCCGGCAGCGCGTTCACGAATCCACGGAGCTGCACGCAGGCGAGCACCCGGTCGAGGTCGCCGTCGAGCGCGGCACTCACCCGCGCCACCAGGTTCAACGCGCAAAGGCGGGCTGCTTGATAGCCGTCTTGAGGCGACACGTCCTGTCCGATCACGCCGACAAAATGTTCGATGCCGTCGATACGCGGGATCTGACCTGATACGAAGAGAAGCGAGCCAACAAGCCGATGAGCAACGTAGTTGCCGGACGCCGGGGCAATCGAAGGCAATACGATGCCGAGCTCGGAGAGGCGTGCAGAGACGACACCCATAGCAGTTTTCCATCTGATTTTTTATGCGCGATAAAGCGCAGGTTTCGTTCCCGGAACCATTTGTCACCCCTCGCCTCACTGGTCGAGCGATGTCTCTGGCTCACTTGCTGCATCCAACCTTATTGAAATAGTATCACATGTCAATATGGAAATTAGAGATACTATCTCTGTCGGCGACCAAGAGGCGTCATTCTCATAATGCCCTTATGTTTTCGGCACTTAGCGCGGTGGTGAAACCCGTGCGCCGGGCGAATCTCTCGCTGTCATTGAAAATTTTTTTGAGAATTATACGCAGAGGAATGGGAACTCAAGCGCAGGCGAAGGGGCAACCTCTGCCGAGAGTGCGCACACTTCGTGCTCAGCCAACTCCGGGCAGAGATATTACCACTCTTGCAAGTAGTGCTATCTTGTCAGAGAGGCCGCGAATCCTTATCTTGGGACATAAACAAACGAAAAAGCAGCGCTAGTTGAACGGGTGAACATTGGACACACTGACAAGCCGAACGATACAGGCACTGAAGGCCCACATTTGTGAGGGTCAACTTGACAAGGGAGACAAACTTGGATCGCTGAGTGAACTCTCCCAGAAATTCGGCGTGAGCCGCACAGTCATTCGCGAGGCTGTGTCCGCGCTGCGGTCCGATGGCATCGTCGAGGCGCGACATGGCGTGGGCGTTTTCGTGCGGGACGCACCGCGCTCAGAAGATTCGGGCGGTGATGATACCGAGCTGACGCTGGCACCTCTCCGGCGGCTAAAGACGTCATTCATTGACCTTCTGGAACTGCGGATGGCGTTCGAGGTACATGCTGCCGGACTTGCGGCGACCCGGCGGTCCTGGGCTCAAGAATCGAATATCTGGAACGCCGCACGTCAGTTTGAAGCCTCGACCGACGACGAAGCAGCACTCGACCAGCTCGACTTTGTCTTCCACCGCTCGATCGCGGAAGCAACGAACAATGGCGCCTTCATCGAGTTCTTCAATCTAATGAGCCTTCAGATCCTTCCCCGACCTGCCTTCTCGAAAGAGCTCAATCCTGCGCTCATCACACCTGAGTATATTCAGAACACGGTGAGAGAGCACAGGGCCATCTGCGAAGCGATCAGCAGCGGAAACGCCGAGCAAGCACGCGAAGCGATGCGGGCGCATCTAAACCGTAGTCACCTCCGTTACAGAGGCTTTTCCGATGGGGCGGCTTCGCCGTTGAGCAATCTTGTCGAATCGGAATGAGCCAGCGCGCTGATGCGCTGGCTGGAGGCCCAATTTAACGTGTCAGAGACTTCTTGTTGGAACAGGTTGCCGATTGCCTTCCCGTCGAAGGGGCACCCGTACCTTCTCCGCGCCGGAAGGGAGGCGCAGTAGAAGTTGCGGCCATGCTCGACGACTGGGCCCGACCCCACCGTGGCCAGCTTCCCGATGATACATTATGCGATCTATTTAGCCCAGAACGTGAACATCCTTGCGAAAAGCCGTGCGCGGGGCTCGTGATGCCCGCTCCCTTCAACCAAGACGAAACCGCTCGCGCGACAGTGGCGCTCGTGGTCACGGTGCAGCAATGAACTGAATTATGTTCTACGGCCGCTATCAGGCGCCGTACCCTGGTAGCGGTTCAGACCGATATTCATCAGAGCCGCCCTATGGTGGATCTCCGCCATAACAGGTTCGAAAATTCTGTTGCGGCGCTCGAGGTCAGCATGTTCGGCAAGATACGCCGGCACCAACTCGGCAATCTCCTCGAAGATGGCCGGTTCATTCAATGCGGTCAACCGCCTGTCATGCATCACGATCCGACCGGCGACGATCACGGTCTCGATAGACGAACCGTTCTCCGAATAGACCAAATGCTTGGCCAGATCGTTCAGCGGCATGAAGGGGTAGTTGCGCAAATCGAGAATAAGCAGATCTGCCGCCTTGCCGGCCTCAAGCGAGCCGGTCACCTGTTCCAACAACGCCGTCTTCGCACCGCCGATCGTGGCCATCGCGAGAATCTCGTCCGCCGCAACCCATTTCTCATAGTCAGGCCCGGCAACGCTGTGGACGAGACCGGCAACACGCATAACATCGAAGATGCGCGAGGTGTCGTTCGAGGATACGCCATCGGTGCCCAGGCCAATCGTCACTCCTGCATCGAGCAGGCGGCGGATCGGAGCGATGCCGGCACCCAGCTTCATGTTCGATACGGCATTGTGGGCGACGGAGACACCCGCCTCCCCCATCAGGCACATGTCCTCATCGCTCACCCAGACTGAATGCGCGATGGTTGTGTTGCGCTTCAAAAGGCCAAGATCGGCCATGTAAGCGATCAGCGACTTGCCGTGAAGCAAGTGGCCCGTCACGGCCTGGGTCTTGGTTTCCAAAATATGCGTGTGGAACGGCACGTGCTTTTCGATCGCAAGATCCATGCAAGCGGCCATGAGATCAGGCGAGCAACGCTGCGGCGCCGAGGGCGCAATCATGAAATTCAGGCGGCCCGACTTGCCATGCAGGCTGGAGAAGGCCGACTTGCAGTAGTCCAGATACGCGGCGGCAGTCATGGGCGGGCCGAAATCGAGAAGGTTCTGCAATTGAGTGGGCATTACCTCGCGCGCGAAGGGCAGCGCTTCGAGCGTGTGGACGTTCATCACGGCACTCGAGACATTGGCGCGGATGCCTGCATCGTCATAAGCGCGGAACACCATCGCCAGTCTGTCGAGATCGTGCCGGGGCGGATCGAAGAAATCGTCACACAAGGTGGTGACGCCGTTACGCAACGACTCCATCGCCAGCAGCAGGCTGCGAAGGTAGAGCAGGCGTTCGCCGATCGGGTCGTTCATCAGCAGCGGATAGGCATAGAGCAGCCAGACTTCAAGCGGCATGCGCTCGTAGCGGCCGCGAAGGAAGGTCTCGCTGGAATGGGTGTGGGCGTTCACGAGTCCAGGCATGACCAGCTTGCGGTGCCCCTCGATGATGCTCGCATCCGGCTTGGCGGCAAGCGCCGCACCTATCGCCTTGATCTTTCCTCCATCAATCAGAATATCACCGGTAAACGGCGCTGCACCATGGGTAGCATCCATAGCGACGATTGTCGCGTTGCGGATCAGGATTTCACTCATGGCAGGTTTCCCAAAGATTGCAGGAGGAGATCGTAGTAGGCGACGGGGTCGCCATCCCTGACATAGAAGACATTCTTCGGACGGTCGGTGGTCTGCCACCAGTCGGCGACCGTCATCCCCGCTGTCAGCGTGCCGTTGAGCTCCACCGAGACATTGATCTGTCGGCCTGAAAACATCTCCGGCGCCAGCATGAAGGCGGGCACGCATGGCCCGTGCAGCGGTGCGCCCTCCCAACCGTATTTATTGAGGTCGAAGGCTTGGGAATATTCCAGCATTTCGGCGGTCGCCACGCCGCAGCGGTTTCCAAGAGCCCGCATTGCGCTGAGCCGCTCCGGCGTCGAGCGCATCCGGTGTGTCACGTCGAGCGGCAGGAGCGTGGTCTTGATGCCGGCTTTCAGCACGACGTCCGCGGCTTCGGGGTCCACATAGCAGTTGAATTCCGCCGCCGGCGTGATGTTACCGACCTCGAAATAGGCTCCGAGCATCGCGACGACCTCATGGATCTTGCCGGCAATGTCGGGCGCCTTGCGTAAAGCCATGGCCAAATTGGTCACGGGGGACAGCGAGCATATGGTGACCTCGCCGGGATGCGCGCAGACGGTGTCGATCATGAAATCGATGCCGTGCTTTTCCTGCGGCTTGATCGACGGCGGCGGCAGGTCCGGACCGTTGAGACCGGTCGGACCATGCACATGCTCAGCCGTAACCAGCGGACGGATGATCGGATGCGAGCAACCGGCGAACACGGGAATATCCGGCTGGCCGGCCAATTCCATCAGCTTCAGGCAGTTAGCGATGGTGTGATCGAGGTTAATGTTGCCGGCGGTGGCGACCAGTCCGAGAACCTCGAACGTTTGCTTCTGCCCGAGGATCATCAGGATCGCAGCCGCCTGGTCCTGACCCGGATCGGTTAGGATGATCAGCTTGCGTGTCATGCGGCCACCCTGCCAGGAGCGCCGCCATCAAGCCAGGCGTAAAGCTCCCAGGTCTCCCCGTCAGGCCCGTGGAAATAGAGGCACCGAGCGTTCCAAGGGTAGTCGGCCGGGGGATTGACGAAGGTCACGCCATCTTTTTCGAGGTCCACATAGAGGGCATCGATATCAGCGGGGCTGTCGACTCGCACCGCCACGAGCACGGCCGATGCCGACCCTTCGGGCACGCGCACATCAGTGTGACTTTCGATATGCGACCGCTCCCAGAGCGCGAGCGTCAGCCCCGCGCCAGTGAAATCGGCAAAGCGGGGTGCACGGTGCTTGAGTTCGAAGCCGAGCTTGTGCGTGTAGAAGCGGATCGAAGCCTCGAGGTCGGTGACCAGGATGCAGACATCCTGGATCGGATGGCGTTGCGCGAACTTCATGGTGCCTCCCTATTGATCCTTGAGTTCGGCAAACGAGCTGGCGGCCTTCGCGCCGCCGCGCAGCTTGCCGGAAAGCCAGACGCCGAAGACAGTCGCGAGATAGGGCAAAGCCTGCAGAAGGTCGTGCGGCATCTTGTCGCCGAACATCAATTGCGCCCGGATACCGAGCGCGCCAACGACGGCGAAGAACAGCGCGGCGAAAGTGGCCCCCACCGGATGGGAAGCGCCGAAGATGACCGCAGCAAAGGCCATGAAGCCGCGACCCGCCGTCATGCCCTGGGCGAAGAACTGCAGGCTGCCGGCGGCAAGTTCCGCCCCGCCGATGGCACACAGCACCCCGCCGAGCGCAAGCGCCACGAGGCGCATGCGCGAGGGATTGGCCCCGACGCTGCGGGCAGCGAAGGGATGCTCGCCACAAGCGGCGAGCCGGAGACCGAAGCGTGTGCGGCGAAGCAGTACCCACATGCCGAAGACGACGAAAGGCATAGCGGCGACCGCGATCGACAGCACGCCATAGGCGCCGAAGGCCGGCCCGAGATTCGGAATGCCGAACGGTGCGGTCACGCTCGCCTGGCTTCCGAAGATCGACTGAACGGCGAGCGCCGTGCCACCGACGCCAAGGCCCGTCAGGCCGAGGCCGGCGATGATCGGATTGGCCTTGAACCTGTCGATGACGAACCAGAGGAGGACGGAGGCAAGCACACAGATGAGGATGGCGATGAGGATGGCCGCAACGATGGAGTTGGTCAGCATGATGCCGACGATCGTGGCGCAGGCACCGATGATCATCAGGCCCTCGAGACCGAGGTTCCACACCCCTGCCCGCTGCGCAATGACGCCAGCGAGGGTGACGTAGATCAGCGGCGTCCCGGAACGCAGGATGGCGATGATGATCTCGTTCATGACGGGCGTCCTCCGAGACGCAGCACTTGGTCGACGAGTTTCGACCTTGCTGTGATGAACAGCGCGATCGCCGCATTGATGATGTCGATCGCGGCGGCCGGCAGCCCGGCCATGATCGGCAGATAGAGCGCCGCCGAGGCGAGGCCGCCGAAAAACACCGCCGCCGCCGCAGTGCCGACCACGGAGAGATTGGCGACGAGTGCGATCAGGATTGCCGTGAAGCCGTGGGCCGGCAGGAACCCGGACGCAATGCGGCCGTTCGGCCCCATGAACTCGATAGTTCCGGCAAGACCCGCCAGTGCGCCCGAGACGATGAAGCTCGACAGGCCGAGCTTCCACAGCCGCGCGCCCTGCCACTCCACCATCGTGCCGTTGCGGCCGGCAAGGCTTGCAAGAACCCCGAATGCCGTGCGGTTGACAAGGAGCCACATCAAAATGCCGACGGCGGCCCCGATGGCGATGATGGTCGGGGATAGGCCAAGCGAGTCCGAGATGCGGTAGGCCGCGTCGAGAGGGCGGCTCGATGCCTGCTGACCGGACCCCGAAGGATCCTTGAGCGGTCCCGAGCTCACATAGACCAGAAGCAGGCCGGCCATGAAGTTGCCCATCAGCGTGGTGATCACCTCGTCGGTGCCGGACCGTAGCCTCAGAAGCCCCGGCCAGAGAGCCCAGAGGGCGCCGCCCAGCATACCGGTGATGATGAGTGCCGGGATGACGAGGAAAGCCGGCCCGCCCTTGAATGCCTCGGCGGCGAAGGCAGCGCAGATTGCGCCGACATAGAACTGGCCCTGTGCGCCGATGTTGAAGAAACCCGCCCGGAAGGAAATCCCGACGCCTACGGCCGTGATGAACAGTGGCAATGCCCATCTGAGGCTCTGTTCGATCGCACCGCTGCGCAGGAAGGCGCCGTCGGCCACCGCCCAGAGCATGACCGGCGCATTGTAGCCGGCAAACTGGAACACCAGCGCGCACAGGATGAGCGCAAAGGCGACGAAGATCAGGCTGCGGGCAACCGTGACGAGACTGTCTTTCATGCGCTTACCCTCGCAGCCGCATCGGTCATGGCTGCGCCCACCGACGCGACATCGAAGGGCGCGCGGAATTCGCCGTTCACACGTCCCGACAGCATCACCACCACACGGTCGGAGATGTCGAACAGCTCGTCGAGATCAGACGAAATCAAAAGGATGGCGGCACCGCGATCGCGTGCCTGCCGGAGCGCCTGCCACACGAAGGCGGTGGCACCGATGTCGAGACCACGGGTCGGCTGAGCCGCGATGATCAGCCTGGCATCGCGATCGACCTCGCGCGCAAGGATCACCTTCTGGGCATTGCCGCCCGACAAGGACCCCGCCTTCTGAGCTGAATTGTGGTAGTGAACGCTCCATTCCCTAAGCGACCGGTCGCAGGCTTCGCGCATCGCCGAGGGGCGGATCACCTTGAGCAGGCTTCCCTGCAGCAACTTCCTTGCGCTCCAGTTCTGCCAGAGCGAACTCGTGAGGCTGAGACCTTCGACGTTGCGCTCGAAGGGAATGATCCTGAGGCCAATCGCGCGACGGGCGGCGAGCGGTTTGCCGGTCACGTCATGGCCTGCAAGCACGATCGATCCGCCGGCAAGATCGGCAAGGGCGGAAATGGCGCGCACCAGCGTCTTTTGTCCGTTGCCCTCCACGCCTGCTATGCCAACGATCTCGCCTGGGCGAATGTCCAAATCGACGCCATCGAGTGCGATGCCCTCACTGTCGGGCCGCGTGGAGACGGCCTTCAAGGATAGCACGCTCGGACCTTTCGCATTTTTTGGATGACCTGCGCCCTCGCCTGAGGGCGGTTTCGTTCCGACCAGCGCGTCGCGCTCATGCCGGTCGAGCGTCTGGGCAACCGCTTCACCGACGATCAGGTTGGCGAGCCTCTCGGCCGAAACCTCGGCTATCGGAAGCGGCCCCTCGACCTTTCGGCCGCCGCGCAACACCGTTACCGTGTCGGCGATGCCGAGCACCTCACGGATCTTGTGCAGGATCAGGATGACGGTAACGCCACGTTCCCTGAGGCGGCGGACACGAGCAAACAGCATGTTTATGCCGGAGGGCGAGAGCACCGCGGTCGGCTCGTCGAGGATGAGCACGCGCGCATCCATCACGAGCGCCCTTGCGATCTCGATGCCCTGTTGGGTCTCGATCGGCAAGTCGCGGACCCGCCGGCTTAGGTCAACTTGGACATCGAGGTCGGCGATATGCCCCCGCCATTTTTTGGCGAGCCCCTTGCGGCTGTAAATACCACCTTTGCCAGTGGCGCCGAACTCCATGGTTTCTGCGACCGTGAAGGATGGCGGCAGGGCGAAACTCTGATGAACCAGCTCCACACCCGCCGTTCGGCTCACGCTGACCTGGCCGGTGCGAATTTCGTGGCCCATCACGTCGACGGCACCGGCAGTCGGTTGAACGAGCCCCGCAGCGACGCGGGCGAAGGTTGTCTTACCGGCGCCGTTCTGGCCCACGACCGCGTGGATCTGGCCGGGAACAAACGAAACGGCAACGCCCGACAGTGCAGTCACGTCTCCGAATTTCACGGTGACATCTCGGCACTCCAGCGCAGGCTTCAGAAGGTTGGACATCAAAAGTTCCCATCGAGAGCGAAGGCTCACGGACCGTCAACAGGAAGGAAGACGATCCGCGAACGTCCGGCGGCCCTCCCCTAAGGCAAAGGCCGATGCCGGTTTTCCGTCAAGGCTCCGGGGCCGCCCCTGCGGCCGGCGCCGGAGGCTCAGAGCGTGGTGTTGAACGGAACCTTGATGGAGCCATCAAGAATACCGGCACGCGCCTTTTCGACCTCGACAAGCGCTTCCTTCGCCCTGGCGTTCAGCTCAGGCGGCCCCTGTTCGGCGAAGACCGGCGAGGGAATGAAGTCGATGACGCCGGTGCCAAGGCCCGTATGCTCGTGCGTGCCGCCCTTCCATTCAGGACCGACGGCCTTCGTTGCCTCGTTGTAGAGCGAGACGCCGAAATCGAGGCCGACGATGGAGATGAGCGACTTCGGACCGAGTGCGTACTGTCCTGGAGCAAGGCAGCTCACCATGCGGCCTTCCTTTTCGTTGGCTGCGGCGATAATGCCGCCGTCGGTGGCGGCTGCGTCCGTCTGAATGTAGTCGATGCCGTCATTGTACATCTGGGTGGCGATTTCCTGGCCCTTTGCAGGATCCTGGAACGAGCCGGCAAAGGCGGCGATGACGCTGGCGTCCGGCTTGATCGAGTGGACGCCGGCTTTGAACGCGTTGAAATCGGCGTTGAGCGGCGGGATCGAAACACCTCCGATGAAGCCGGTCTTGCCCGTCGTTGTCATCTTGGCCGCAAAGACGCCAGAGAGATAGCAGCCGAGATAGTAGTCGTAGGACACCGTCACCACGTTCGGGATCGCCGGCTCGAAGGGGTCGGCGAACAGCTGGATCCATTTGGTACCGGGATAGGACGGCGCCAGCGCCTTGAAGGGCTCGGCCACTTCGTTGAAGGTGGAGATGATGATCGCAGCACCTGCGTCACCGAGCGTGCGGTAGATGGTCTCGTAGGTTGCGGGGTCCTGCGCGTAGACGGCGCGGTATTCAAACCCCTTCTCTTCCGACAGCTGCTTGAGCTTGGCGATCATCTGATCGACCGGGCCGTTGTCGCCGGCGGCCTGCGTGTGGACCAGTGCGACCAGCCCACCGGACGCCCTGGCAAATTCGGGCACGATGCTGGCGGCAATACCGAGCGCAGCGGCGCCCGCGCTCGCCTGTAGGAATGTGCGACGGTGCATTATGTGTTGTGAAGCCTTGTCAGTCATGATCGTTCCCTCTTTTGTTAATTGTCTTGTGTCATGCGCATTCCGACACGCGCGGGCAATGGCGACACGTGCCTGGTCGTCTCAAAGCGGCGGCGAATAGGATGCAGGGTTCATGATCATCACCGCCTGCTTCTGGATCGCATCAAGTGCCCAGACTTCGGAGATGAACTTCTGCCAATCCGGATCGGCATACATTGCCGACCGGCGCGCCTCGCGATCGGCAAGACTGTCGTAGGCCCACATGAGAACGGTCGTGTGAAGCGTCCCGAGCTCTGAAGCGTAGAGGCCGACGAACGTGTTGAGATGGCGTTTTTGCACAGGGAGACCGTCAGCCTCGTATTTCTTCATCCACTTGTCGACCGTGCCCGGCTTGAACGTATAGGTGCGGTGTTCGAGGATCATCGGATCACTCCCTTAGCTGTTCAGGATCAATTCGGCGCATTTCTCGCCGATCATGATGGCGGGCGCGTTGGTGTTGCCGCTCGAGATGATCGGCATGATCGAGGCGTCGGCGACACGCAGACCCGCGATGCCATGGACCTTGAGCTGCGCATCCACCACCGCCATGGGATCATTACCCATCTTGGCGGTGCCAACAGGGTGGAACGTCGTCATGGCCGTGGCCCGCAGCCAGCGGGTCAGCCCCGCATCGTCGTGCGATTCCGGACCAGGCGCCAGCTCCTTGCCGCGGTAGCGGTCGAAAGCCTTCTGACCGACGATGTCGCGCGTCAGCCGGATGCCGTCGATCATCGTGCGGACGTCGAAGTCGGACTGGAGGTAGTTCGCCTGGATCTTCGGTTTGTCGGTGGGCTTCGCCGACCGCAGCGTGATCTCGCCGCGGCTCGCCGGATTGACGGGTCCAACGCGGATCGTGAACCCATGATCGGCCTCCACGGCCCGCTTCTTGGCGAAGGGGTTGGGGAAATGTAGGTTGGCGGTCTTTTCCAGCGCCGGCATGAAATGCAGCTGAATGTCGGGCGAGACCAGACCGTCATTCGAGCGAATGAACGCACCAGCCTCGTAGGGAAAGGTCGTCGTGACACCCTCGCCGAACAGCATCCCTTGCGCGACAGCAGGAATGAGCTTGTCAGCGCGTAGATCACCAAACAGCGTGATCGGCTCCCGGCATTCCCAGCTCATGACGCAGTCGACGTGATCCTGGAGGTTCTTGCCGACACCGGGGAGGTCGAGCATCGGGTTGATGCCGAGCGCGCGCAGTTCGTCTGCCGGCCCGATGCCGGAAAGCAACAGCGCCTTGGGCGAGTTGACCACGCCGGCAGACAGGATGACTTCGCGCCCTGCACGCGCGAGGCCCGGCCTGCCATCCTTCAAATATCCGACACCGCATGCCCGGCCGCCCTCGATGAGGACACGCGTCGTTTCGGCGCCGGTTAGTACGGTAAGGTTCTTGCGGCCGAGCGCCGGGCGTAGGAACGCCCAGGATGTGGACCAGCGCTTGCCCTTGCGGATGGTGAAATCGTAGCGACCAAACCCTTCCTGAGACGCACCGTTGAAGTCGTCGTTCTGGGGATAACCGGCCTGCAGTCCTGCCTCGCAGAATACGTCCATCAGTGGATTGTGGCCACGGGCACGGCAGACAGTGAGCTCGCCGTCTGCGTTGTGAAATTCCCCATTGCGCTGGATATGCGCTTCCGAGCGGCGAAATGCCGGCAGGACTTCGTCATAAGACCAGCCAGGCAGGCCGAGCTGCGCCCAGCGGTCGTAGTCATATCGATTGCCGCGCACGTAAATCATGCCGTTGATCGTGGAGGTTCCGCCCAGCACCTTGCCTCGCGGCCAATAGAGGGACCGGCCGTTGAGATAGGGCTCGGGTTCCGTGTGATAGTGCCAGTTGTAGATGCCCGAATGGAATAGCTTGCCCATTAGCATTGGCAGCCGGAAGAGCGGATTTTGGTCCTTGCCGCCAGCCTCGATAAGCAATACGCGGTTCGCAGGGTTCTTCGACAGACGGTTCGCGAGAACGCAGCCGGCCGAACCCGCGCCGACGATGATGAAATCATATTCCGGGGTAGGCGCCATGGTTCACCATGCGATGGGCCGGCCGCCCATCGCCTCCAGATAGGAATTGCAGAGAAGGAAGGAATTTTCCCGACCGAGCACCTTGTCGGCGAAGGCGGGGTGCTCGCGCTGGACATAGGCGACATTGCCTGCGTGCCCCTCGCGAATACCGACCTCGGCAAAAATGTCGGCCGCGGCCGCGCCGAAGCCCAGGAAGACGATCGGCTCGCCCCGTGCCACGAGCATTTCAACGACGCGCAGCATCAAGGGCCGCCAGAATGGAAGGTGCCCGCGCGACTGGTGGGGGTCAACATCGACCCGGAAGCGCGAGAGGGTCAGCGACGCGTTGAGCAGCAGCACGCCCTCGCCCACCCAGCGACCGGCAATCGCTCCGGGTGCCTCGAACGGGCCGCCGGGGTCGCACAAGAGGCGTCGCACGTCGGGCCAGCGATCGAAGCCCTGCGCCAGACTCTCATCGCCGAGGCGCGCGGCCGCTATGAGCTGCATATAGGCACGGATGCTCTTGGAGAACATCTTGTCCAGCTCGTTCCACGCGGCAAGGTTACCGGCCTCGAAGGCGCGGCCCGTTGCGACCCCAGGTTCCGGATAGGGATCCTGCCCAAGGATCATGCAATGAACGCCGTTCGGCGCGATGCCGTCGAAGGCGGCGAGGACATGGGCACCCCGGGGCTGGCCGGGAAAGGTCTTGCCGCGGCGTGCGGGAAAGATCGGCTCCCAGGCCTCCAGATCGAGGCCGGCATCGATGCGGTCGAACTCCTCTTCGACAGGTCCGAGCGCATCCCGCCAGGCATGCGGCAGGTCGGCTTGCCAGCCGCCGAGCGTTTCTAACATCGCCTCTCTTAGTCGTGCCGGCATCACGCCGCTCCCCTGCGTTCGTTGAAATGAGACTAGACAAAAGCTGACCAAAGTGTCAACTTTTAAAAGGAAGAAAATGACCAATACGTCAGTTTTTTCTGACCAGATCGTTGGTTTTTTGAATAGTGGTGCGCTTGCATTTCGCCGTAAAACGCGGCAATTGCGGAAACGACCTCGCCGCCACGCATGATTGCCTGGTAGGAAGCGGCGACGTGAGAGGGACGAGATCGCATGGCAACGGCAGCACGGGATCCAGAGGAGCGCATCCGCGAACGCAACATGCGCCTCATCATCAAGACCGGGATCGAGATATTCGCGCGCAAGGGCTTTGATGGTACGCGGATCGCCGAGATCGCTGAGGCCTCGGGCCTGCCCAAGGCCAACGTCTATTACTATTTCTCCTCTAAGGAGGAGATCTACAGGGCCATCATTGCGCACCTCATTACCAGCTGGGACGAGGCGCTAAAATATATCTCGCCCGAGCGTGAGCCGGCGGAGGCCTTCCGGCTCTACATCAAGGCAAAGCTCGACTACACGCGCAAGAACATCGCCGAGTCCCGGCTCTTCGCCAGTGAGATCATTCAGGGAGCGCGGTTCCTGAAGAAGAAGGATCGCGACCATATGCGCCAGGTCACGGACGCGCATGTGGCGGTCGTGGAGGGTTGGATCGCGGCCGGCAAGATGCTGCCGGTCGATCCGCGCCACCTGTTCATCATGCTCTGGGCTTCAACGCAGTTCTACGCGGATTTTGAGCCCATCGCGGCCGACGGGCTCAGGAAGGCGCGTTTGAGAGCCGAGGATTATCAAGCAGCAGCAACGACAATTACGGAGACGATCCTGAAAGGCATTCTACCCGGCCCGGTGCGCGGTTGAATTGATGTCGACCGAATTGCCTCTTGCGATCCAAATTCGGCAGACAACCCTATTGCACTATCCCTTGAAATGGCGGAAAGGCGGCTACTAAACTGGAGAAACATCGGAGCACAAGCCTACTAGAATGGACAAGGTTCGGAGTTGGGCGGCAATTTATCGGCATGACCTTGATCTGCCCAATATTCTTGGGCTTCTTTGTCGTATGTCTGATCCGAGGGGAACTCCCCGGCAGACATTCCGCGTTGACGGCTGCTGATCATCCGATCCTATTTTATCCTATCATCGTTCTGTTTTCTGCGGTGCCTTGAAGTGCACCCAGATCAGCATGATGTTTGCGATTCGGTATCTTCGCGGACGATCAGGACGCTAGCTTTCAGAATCACGGCTTCTGACGCGCGTCGCTGCCACTCAGCGCCTTGCTCACCCGTTTCCGCTCTCCCACCCATGATGGATCGACGGATCCTTGACCCGAAGGCGCTTTCAGCTTCGTTGCTACCAACGGAGGCAAACGGGGGTGGAAAGCGGACGCTGCGATGCGCGATTACCGCCGTGCCACTTCTGATCGTCGATCAGCGGGACGCCTCTCATGTTCGGCGCGAGTGACAACCACTAGAAAGGGCTAGATGCACCGATCACGGCTGCGCGATGTCTGAGGCGCGCAAGAGAGCACGATGATCTCGCAACTTCCTGAACCTGTCCCTGATATTGCCGTCACAACGCTCAAAGGCTTTTAGTACAAATTCATAGGCTGCGACCCGAATTCCCGCTTTGTTCCGGTCGCTCTTAAAATTTCTGTAGTAAGTTTGAAATCGCTCCAATACAGTCTGTCCACTGATGTCATCAAAATCATAAGGAAAACGTTTAATCCAGTACTCTAGCTTGTCCTTGGGGATGTTTACTATCCTTTCCTTAATCACTCCTCCATATCTGTTGTAGGGGTCGTCATAATTGGGAGCAAATCCCGGGAACCGATATACGGTCCTCTCGTTGGCCTGATCTTTTAATTCATAATTGTCTATATCTTTATAAAACCGGTCTTCCCTTTCCTCCCCCATTAGATGCGGTTTATGCGTATTCCTAACTGAAGACAAACTGACTAAATCAGTGGAATGAGCCCATATGACAAATTCGTAGTAGCGAAAAAGATGATCCCTATATGCCAGTAATGAAGTCTCGTCGTATCCCTCGGCAATGTTGTCCGTGAGAAACGCTGTCCATTCTTTTGCAAGTTCCGTGTCAATTTTGGTGTATTGCAGCGCTCCTTTTAGCTCGCCGTACACATGCGCAACGGCGGTTGTCTGTCGGATGTAGTGGTTATGCGCGCTTTGTAACACCTGCACCGAAGGGAGATCTCCTTCCCGTGTATCGCTTGGTGGTGGGGTCTTTGCTGGCAGGTTAACCTTACTCGACACAGCTCCGCCCGCCTTAGAGAGAACGGCATTTCCAATCGCAAGCGGAACAGTCTTGAACGCTTCGAAGTCGTTTGAGTTAACGATGTCAGTAAAATGGTCCTCCAACTTAACGCGGGCTAGTGCTTGTGCTTTCCTTATTGCCTTCGCGGACAGGTTAGCTTGCGCGACCGGCCAAACACGATGGCCGCGAACATTTCCAGTAGGCGTACTGGGGAATATAAAGTACGCCTGCTTAGAGCGGATCAGTGGCCTGAGCACCTTCTCAAGTCCGGTCTGGAGGACCCTTCCTCCCAAGCCGGTGATTACTAGATCGATGGCGATGTCGAGGAAAAACTCTCCGATTTCCGCCGTTTCTGAACCTTGTGAACCTTTCTTTTCGAGCTGTTTGATAGAAATTCCGGTCACCTGTTCCGCGGCAAGGATCGCGCTAAAAAGCGCGGTATTAACGTACAGAGCCTCTCGGTTCTCGGCGGCAGTCAACAGGCGGTGAAGCTCCAGTTTGGCCTTGTCGTCGACGAGCTTTCCCATCAGAGCCTCGCAGCTAGATCTTTGACGACCGGCTTAAGTCTTCGAACCTGGATCATCGCTTGCTTTAAGCAGATGCGTTTGGGCACTACCGGTTCAAGCGAGGTCTTCGATTTTAGTCACATTGTCGGAGAGGACGACAAGCGATGTTGGTATATTCACCGTCCACGGAGGGCCGAAGGGTGTCGTACCTGCTGCGTAGGCCGCTTTCGCGTTAGTTTCGCCCTCATACGGACGATCAAGCTCAAAAGTACTTTCATCTTTGACGGCGCTTATCTCATACCGCCGGCCGTCCAGGAAAATCTCGCGGCCCAAGTCGCGGTCCTCCTTCGCGCGCCACTGAGTGTCGGGATTGGCCTGCGTATTGATTTTAACCTCAGTGGATCCGGACTTCACATCTAGCGTTCCGGACCCCCGAGCCATGTCAGGACGATGTTCGGTGAGTAACTCGATCCAGAGATCCCGGAACGCGTCACTTGACGCGGGCTGAGTATCGGGTGGCGGTTTGAGAATTCTCTCGAGTTCGCCGACGGCTGGATTTGAGGGGTCCAGGAACCATGCCACTCTTTCCTCATAGCCAGGAGTGACAGGCACGATCACGCGGGCAGCTCCGGCGCGGAGAAATGCCCTGTAGCGGTAGTCAACAGCGTTCGCTTCCCTACGCGCCCGCCATGTTTCTCGCCGTGCCCAGTGGTATGGGAAAAGGAAGTAATTCATGTGCTCCCATTCAAAGGCCCCCTCGTAAAAGCGGACGATGGGAGCTTCGACATCGGCATGGGATGGGCTCACCTCCTGGTAGTCGCCGACTTGTTCGATCGCATTGAGGTTTTGAGGCACTCGTCGCAGGGACTTTATGGCCCACTTTTGTAACTCCTCGCGTTCAGTCGCGCGGTTCACTTCGGCAGGCCCCTCACGCGAGGTGCGTATTGGCCGCGCGTCCTGGAAACCAAGCCTCTCCTCCTCCTGAGCGAGTTGGCGGGCCATCAGTTCATATCCAGCTCGGAGCGAAGCCCATGTCGCAAGTCTCCATCTATCAAGGCCTTGGGAGGTCCGCTGACATGTGAGCTTGATTTGAACGTACATTGCGCCGTCCCATGTCCCGTGAACGCGACCGGATACTGGCACACCTTGCGGCCAAGGCCTTGGCTGCGGCAATTCGAGAACAACGGCGTTCCAAGTTGGTCTAGTATGCTCCTTTGTTTCGGGTGGCTCCGAGATTCCAGCGATGGCGAACGCAAAATTAAACTCTCGATTTTCCGTCTTGCCTTGTAACCCGGACCAAGCCACGCGCGCCCATTCAGGCCGGTAACCCTCCGGGATATTTATCATGTCGGTAAACTGGTCTTCTGCCCAGTTCTCGGCCTCCTCGTTGGCAGTGGCGACCCATCCATAGCCGACCTCAATAAACTGCGGCGGCGGGGGCTCTACGTTCGCCCCAAATCGCATTGCAAAGCATAGATAATTCAGCTCATCAATGTCGGCAGGGCCCACGTCGAAGGGAGGAAGGTGGCGCTTAGCAGAACTGGTTTGTGCTTCTTCGAGAAGGGATAATGCTGGCTCGGGGACGTGGAACTCGACCATCATGCGTGTTCCATAATGCCGTAGTTCTACTTTCTGTATTTTCTCGAGCCAAAGGTAAGTGCCGCTTATACCCTCCAAAGGAGGGGTACCCTGATTTACAAGTTCATGGCGGTTGAATTCTCTTATCTCTTCGGTCAGAGTGAGGCGTCGCAGCTGCCGCACCCTTTCTAACGTTCGTTCAACCGATTTGTTTACGATTTCGCGCGCAGTTTCAATTGAGGTAGAACGAGACTGCGACTGCGACTGTGAAAAAGCAGTATCTAAACTGGCGTCGACTTTTGTCACTCCGTATCGTCCTGACGTATTCACCCCGGCACGCAAGGAGAAGTCTCGCCGGATCGTCTCCTGGGCTTCCGCCTGGAGTTCGTACCGATCGGTCGTCTGCGAGTCCTTTTCTGTCTCACGTTCCGTGAGGGTTTCGACCTCCTCAACCTGCTCCGTCTTCGATATCCGCTGGTGCTCGCGAATCTTTGACTCACCAGGAAGTACATTTTCGATGTGCGCAATCTCACGAGCGGCGTAACCGACGAGCGTTTCGCGAGCTACAATGAGATCGCCCCAGCCGACGGCGGACACAATTGGAACCGGCACATCGTCAGAAGCCGCCGAGACGGTCGGAGCCAACGCGCTCGACTCTTCGATTGCATGAATCTGAGAACAAATCCGGTTCGCCTCGTCTAGGATAGTGCTAACATCCAGCCCGTGCAGCACGTCGTCCAGACCGAGCCGGCGTGCTGTTGCCCGCGCTCTCGCATCCCGAAACAGTTTTGTTTGACTTTCAGAAAGCGTGCTCTCAACGAGCGCTGCAACCCTGTCATCGATAACGATAGCTGGTCGAGTATTCGCTCGGTCGATCGCGCGAACAGCCGCACTACGAGCACGCCGTGTGGGCAGCTCCCCGCGCTCGGTTTCAGCTGGCTGGTTACCACCGAGCGTTGGAGCACCGCCATCCTGTGCTTGGAGCATGGCGACTCTAACGAGGGCGTGCTGTATCGACTCAAGATCTCGAACCGTTCGGCGCAACTCTGCATGATGAGCCTTCAAGCGCGTCAACTGCGAGGTTCGTTCAGAAATGGTCACACGGGACTGCGCTTCAATTCGATCGCCAAGCACGAGGCGTGCATCCGACGTCATAGGCGCAGTGTTCCCGTTAAGAGGCGCGGTCCTCGACCGCCGTAAGCTTACAAGACGAAACAGCTCGTTGGACAACACGCCTGCCTCCTCCCCGAAACGCTTTCGAGCGGGCTCCGCGCCCACAGTGTTCTTACGTGCTATTATCTCTTGATGCTGGGAGTCGCCGCTCACCAGGTTGAGTATTCTAACACAGATTACTCACGATGGTAGTGATCGATGCCACGAAGTCCCGGGCTGCTAGAGTGCGGCACTGTCCCACCTTGATAACTTCCGCGTCACCGGAAAAGGTCTCCGCAATGGATCGCCTCGCGACCTTGGCAGCATCCAGCGCCAACGTCAGGAGTTGGCGCAATCCGGTCGGTTGCCGACTATCGAAGAAGTCCATCGCGTCCGAACTCCTCCCATCCGACCAGGTTGGAGCGACGTCTCCGTGTTCGGTTTCGGAATTCGACCCGCCCATGGTGGTGTTTCTCAACGACCGCGTCAACTTCGCCTTGTACGCAGCCCGTCCGCGGTTTTCGGCGGCAGCCGCCGCGTCTTCCTCGCGCCAATCTTCAACGACGCCTCGATCGAGAAGGTCTCCGACAATTCTCGGCTCGGAGACGTGAAACGTTATTTCCTGGCGCGCCCGCGCAGCTTGACCGTTCGCGTTCCAGCACTTGGCAAGCGACCGTCGGCCAGCCAGCGATGTCTTTCGCTCGTCTTGATCGTAAGGATGTCCTCGATCTCGCGCGGAATCACTGGTAGGGTCTCGCTGTTTACCAACGCCTTGGCGACGACAGCCGATCCGCCCGTCCGGGACGTTTGAGCGGTTCGGCAATGACGCGGCCGGCATCGGCGCACTGGCCGATCTTTGCCGGACCGAAAATGTCGAGCTCGTCGTCATGGAGGCTTCCGGCGGCTACGAGCGGACGGCCTTCCTGCTGTTGTGGGAGATGGGGATCGCCTGCGCCTTGGCTAATCCGCGCCATGTGCGCCGCTTTGCCGAAGCCATGGGCTTTCTGGAAAAGACCGACCGCATCGATGCCGCGATGATCGCCCATTATGCCGAAGCCAGACACCTGTCTGCCCTGCCGCCGCCGAAAGCCGCGCAGATGCGGCTGTCGGCGCTGATGGCGCGGCTGTCCCAGGTCACAAGCGACCTGACGGTCCAGAGACAGCGCCGAAGTGCGACCCGCGATCAGCAGAGCGTGGAAAGGACACCGGTAACTGGCCGCGCGCAGGAGCGGTGGCCTAGATCTGAATATTGAAGGCACGTTCGGTTCTGGCTGTCGGAACGGTACCCTCAAGCGATCGCGAAGTTCGCCGTTTAGCGCGGCGGTCCGGACCTGCATGAGCATGTGCGCGCCGTGAAGCGACCATCGCATCTGCTGTTTCTTGACCATCCGCTTTCCAACCAGCGAATTTACCGCCGACTCGGCAAGGGTCGTAGAGACGCGAAGTCCGGCTCGGTAGCGCATACCATAATTGATGATCGCTCCGTTGTTAGAACGGATGTAGGTCAGGAGCAGCGAGCCGAGGCTGTGGAGCCGTGAGATCGAGAATTCACCTTCCTTCTGCGACTGCTTGAGAACCATGAGGAGCCGCTCCAGGTCGCGAATCGCCCGATCGACGCGGCCGTGCCACAGACGCCACTTCACGGCCCTGATGTCCCTGCCAATTGTAAGCAGTTCCTCCGCACAGTTAGAGTTGGAGCGGGTCAGGTGATCGGCGATTTGCTGCATGGGCTGGATCTTCATGGCGATGTGGAACCAGTCGAGGATGTGGGCTGTCGGCTTCGGCATCGCCCGCGGCAGCCGCTTGAGGATTTCGGCACCATCCGAGATCACGGTGACGTCACCGAAGCCGCAGTACCCCGCACGCCGAAGGGCATGCAGAGTTCGGTCTCGGATTGCCTGTTGGTCGGTGCTGCCGGTGACGAAATAGCGACCGTCGGTTTCTCCGCGACCGCCGCGGCCGCATCGGGCCACGACCAGCTCGAAGTTTCGCGCTGAATTGGGATCGGCACTGCGGACATGAGCCGTGTCGATGCTGATGACGAACTCCTTGCGTCGGTCACCGGGTAGATGCATTTCGAGCTGGCGCCGTTCATCCGTTTGATGAGACCTAGCGCGCCGTTCTTCCTGTGCAATCTGATCGTCCAGCCGCTCGCCGATCCTGATGGTGCGCTTACGCACGGTGGCGTGCGTTTCGGTCGGCTCGACGGGTAGGAACTCGGCCAGCACCTTCGCTGCCTGCCGGTACGGCATCATGCTTCCCAGCCGCGCTGTCAGTTCCATCAACTCGAGCGTAGCCCGATCGGGGCAGATTTCTTTCAGCGGTGCGAAGGCGCCGGCTATGCCCGGGTGACAATCCCGGCACAGCACCCAGCGGGGATTGCGCACCTCGACTGTCCCGAATACTGTTCGGATCCGTCGCGTCGTGTAGTCCTTGACCGGTCGGAACGTCTGGCAATCCGGGCAGACCCGACGAAAGAGGGAATAGGTCTCTGCCTCGTGATTCACGACCGCGCTCTGCAGCGCCGCCATGATCTTCTTGCCCTCTTCGATCGACAAGCCGACCTCTCCGTCGAACAGGCGCTCCCAACCCTTATCAATTCGGACCTCCCGGCGGCAAACATCGCCGAACTCGTTCTTCCCCTCAATCGTGATCGTCCATTCCACCGCCACCGTTGCCTCTTTAGTAAAAGCGATGGTCATGGACCAATCCGGCCTAACAAACCGTGCTCGACCCCGAAGAAGTTACCGGTCTCTGCGCTCGGCTGATTTACTTGGACTGGGAGACGCGTCAGCGCCCGTCTCAGCTTCGAAGCTGCCAGAGCCTTACCTAGGGACGTCGGGCTCCGATTCGATATCGCAAAGGCTTCGTTCTTTTCTAAGGAGAACGGAAGGCGCTCGTAAGCATCGTGTTCTCAGCGATCCTTCGCGCCCGAATCTGAATAAGAAATTCCCACGTCCACCTTACTGCGGTAATCGGTACCATCTTAAGGCTCTGTTCCGCAGCAGCACCGGCGCTTCCGTGCATCAGTATGTACTCCGCCTCCGCGTCGAATATGCCCGATCACCACGGCTTCCTCAAAGTTCCATTGCTCGTCCATTTTGATCTTCTCAGCATTCCTTCGAGCGCAGATAGGTGATGGCGATCTCACGCAGCCGGTCTCTACTAAACCTCGTTCCATGCCCCCCGTGAACGACGTCGACGTCAAGCTCTGACAGGCGCTTCATGGTGACTTTGTAAGCTTCGATGTCGCATCCCGGCAGATCATCCACGAGGCCACCCTCGTATATGGCGTCCCCGGTGAAGAACTCCCCTGTCCTATCGTCGAGCAGTCCGATGGAACCGGGAGAATGGCCGGGAAGATGCAGGACCGTGTAACAGGCGTCGCCGATGTCGATGACGTCGTTCTCCGCCAGGATCCTGGTGAGCGGTGCCGGCGAAATTCTGTAGGCTTCCGGCGTCATGCCCGTGGGGGCTGCTGCGGTCAAAGCGTCCGGCTGCTTGCGAAAATAGTCGGCGAGCGTGTCTGCATCCGGCATGCGCGCGAAGGCCTCGGCTTCGGCCGCGTGGCCCAGCCGGGTCTCGAATTCATGGAACGAGCCGACGTGATCGACGTGAACGTGGGTCGCCACCGCGAGCACGGGTTTACCCGAGGGTATGTGCAACGCGCTTCTGAGATCGTCGAGGCCCATACCGAAATCGATGACGAGGTCGGCATCCCTGCCGACGACGTGGAACATGTTGGCCTGGAAGAATTTATGGACATGCGGCTCCCAGATCCGGGTAACCCGACCCGAGATCACGACCTTTGAAAACCAGTTCGTGTTGGTCAAGATGGCCTCGCTCAATGCAGCAGCTTGCCGAGGAAGCGCTTCGTGCGCTCGTGCGTCGGGGCGGAAAACAGGATGTCGGGCTTGTTGCGCTCGATGATCTGGCCGCCGTCCATGAAGACCACTTCGCTGGCGACCTCACGCGCGAAATTCATCTCATGGGTGACGCAGACCATCGTCATGCCATCGTTGGCGAGCGAGATCATCGTGTCCAGCACCTCCTTGACCATTTCGGGATCGAGCGCCGAGGTCGGCTCGTCGAACAGCATGATGCTGGGGTTCATGCAGAGGGCGCGCGCGATGGCGACGCGCTGCTGCTGGCCGCCGGAAAGCTGGCCGGGATATTTGTCGGCCTTTTCCGGAATGTGCACGCGTTCGAGATATGTCATGGCGATCTCGACCGCCTGCTTTTTCGGCAGCTTGCGCACCCAGCGCTGGGCGACCGTGCAGTTCTCCAGAACCGTCAGGTGCGGGAACAGGTTGAAGTGCTGGAAGACCATGCCCACGTCGCTTCTAACGCGGTCGATGCGCTTCAGCTGACTGGTGAGTTCGATGCCGTTGACGACGATTGAGCCTTCCTGGTGCACTTCCAGACGGTTCATGCAGCGGATCAGCGTCGATTTGCCTGAACCGGACGGGCCGCAGATGACGATGCGCTCGCCCTTGTGCACCGTAAGGTCGATGCCCTTGAGGACCTGGAAGGCGCCGTACCATTTGCTGACGCCGGCAACCTGAATTGCGGTTTGCGTGTTCATATCCGACCCGTGGGTTTGCGGCGATCAGCGATAGCCGCGCGAAAGCACATGTTCGATGCGGTTCTGGGCGAGCGTCAGCACCGAGACGATAACGAGGTAGTAGACGAGTGCTGCGCCATACCATTCAAGGAAGCGGAAGCTGGTGGCGATCGCAAACTGCGAGACGGTCATCAGTTCCTTGAGCGAGATTACGGTCGCAAGCGACGTGGTCTTCAACAGTGAGATGAACTCGTTCATCAGCGCGGGGACCGCGATCCTGAGCGCCTGCGGCATGGTGATGACCAGGAAGATCTGCCAGCGATGCATGCCGAGCGCCGCTGCACCCTCCCGCTGCCCATGTCCCACGGCGGCAAAGGCACTGCGCAGGATTTCTGCCAGATAGGCGATCTGAATCAGGGACAGCGCCAGGAAGGCCGCGAAGAACGGCGTGAACCAGCCGGCGCGAAAGATTTCGGAGATTTGCGGCAGGCCGTTCCAGACGAACAGCAGCACCAGCAATGCTGGTGCGCCGCGAAACAGCCAGACATAGAGCGTCGCCAGCCATCGGGCGGAGCGGCGCGGTGAGCCTGCCATGGAGCCAAGCGCCATGCCGAGCACGAGGGACACGGCCATGACGCAGAGGGAGAGGCCGATCGTCAGCAGTGCCCCTTTGAAAAGGGGGGCACTGAAGATGGCCTGCAGGAAGAGGTCGAGCTGGAACAACGTAGACCGCCTATCGTCAGTTCACGTCGTGGGAAACGTCGGTCGAGGTTTCCGGCAGGTTCCACTTCTTGAGAAAAGCCTTCATCTCGCCGCTCGCCTGCAAGGCCTCGATCGCTTCCTTCAGCATCTGCCGGTCGCCCTCGCTTTTGCGCAGGTAGATGCCGTAGTTCTCGCTTTCCTCGTAGGTATAGGGAATGGCCAGCCGGCCCGGCACCTGCAGCATGCGATAGGCAGCGGTCGTATCCTGCGTGATCGTGGCGGTCGCGCGACCGACCAGGATCTGCTCGATGACGCCGGACGCCGACGGATAGGTCTGCGCCTGAATCGGCGCCTTGCCGGCTGCTTCCAGTTCGGCATTGAGATCGGCGACAGTCTTTTCGTAGGTCGTGCCGGCTTCGATCGCCATGATCTTGCCGCTGACATCGGCCGGGACTTTCGTCTCCGTGTCGCTCGCCGCGGTGACCAGCACGACGTGAGAGCCGAAATACGGTATGCCATCGTACTTTTCGAGGCGAGCCGGCGTGATCATGATGCCGCTCGCGACGAGGTCGCAGCGCTTGGAATCGAGCGACGGAAGCAGGCCCTTGAAGTCGCCGACGACATACTCGGCCTTCGCACCCCACCGCTTGGCGATCGCGTCCATGACGTCGATTTCGAAACCGACGAGATCCTTGTCGCCCGGATTTTCATAATATTCCATCGGTGGAAATTCACCGCTGGTGCAGATCTTCAAGACGCCGCCCGATACGAAATCGGGCTTCTGGTCAGCGGAAAGAGCCGTGCTGGCGCTGAGCAGAGCGGCAAGCATGGTGCCTGGCAGAAGAGACGTTTTCGTTCCCATTGTTGATTTCGTCATGATCGTGTCCCTTGTTTTTGGTTTCTTCTATTGACGTTTGGTGAAGTCTTATGCGAGCGCCTTTCGCAAACAAGCTAAATGTTTTCCTCGGAATGTCGCAGGAAAACTAAACTGTTGATCAGCCTACGGCGTTGAGAATCTGGCCGTATGTCTCGGTGTCGAATGCAGAGAGGATGAGTGGCTCGACATGTCCGTCCCGGCGCGCCGTGAGCACGTATTGCATCATCGCTTCATTGCTCGGCATTTCAAAAACCTGCATGAAATCATAGGTCCCAAGCAGGGCGTAGAAGGCGATCGATCGCCCGCCGAGTGCCGCGACGCGGTCTTCGCTGACCTTCCGGCGCTTCGCGCTATTGGTCAGTTCGGCGAGCCCCTTCTGCGTCAGGCGCATCAGCGAAACGTATTTCTGGATCTCACTCATGCCTTGGAATTTCCCAGCTTCTTCAGGCCTTCAAGCACCGCTGCGGTATCGGTCAGCGCACCGAAAATGCCGTTTTCAACGGTGACCATGTGGAGGGCAGCCTCATGGGCATATTGATCGCCGCTGGCGCAGGCATCCGAGATCGTCAGGCACTGGAAATTCCGGTCGCAGGCTTCACGCAGCGTCGTGTGAACGCAGACATCCGTGGTGCAGCCGGAAAACAAGAGATGCGTGATGCCCTGCGCGCGTAAGACATGCTCGAAATCGGTATAGGTAAAGGCACTGTTGCAGGTCTTGTCGACAATGATGTCCTGCGGGCGCACATCGAGTTCGGGAACGATCTGGAAACCGGGGCTCGACCGCAGCAGCGCCGTCGTTCCCTCGAGACCCGACCGCTGCCGCCGCCATTTTTCGTAAGGGGTCATATCCGCGAGGTCTTCGCGGTAACCCTGTCGCGTGTGGATGATCAGGATGCCCGCCTCGCGGCACGCAGCGATGAGCTGGTTTACCGCGGGAAGGATCGCGCGCAGCGGTGCGGGATCATATCCCTGCTTGGCGAAGTAACCCGTGGTGGAAAGGAAATCCTCCTGAAGGTCGATGACGATAAGCGCCGTTTTGCGCGCATCGAGATTGCCGTCATAGGGATAGTCGAATGGTTTTGCCGAAATCATGAACAAGCTCCTCTTTGTCGATGGGATAGCACCCTTAACAGTTTGAAAAAATCAATTTAAAATCACCGATATCGTTCTATAATGCTAAACGATCAGCCGGATATCCAGATGAGCCGCCTCCTGCCCTACCTGCAATATCTGCCCGCTTTCGAAGCGACGGCGCGCCTTGGCGGCGTGCGGCAGGCGGCGGAGGAATTGAACCTCAGTCCGAGCGCGATTTCGTTGCAACTCAAGAAGCTGAGCGATGCCACGGGCATCATCCTGTTCCGGAAGTCGGGCCGAAATGTCGCTCTCACCCAGGCGGGCAGGGATTTTTCGCAGACCGTCGCCATATCCTTGGGACAGCTCGATACGGCGACGCGGGCATCGCGGAGACTAACCTCCGGCGACCAACCCGCATCGCTGTCGGTTTCCGTGCCGACCGCACTCGGGATTGCCTGGCTGACGGCGACCATCATCGATTTCGCGCAGTCGCACGGCATTGCCAATCTCACCATCAACGAGGCGATCACCGCCGCAGAGGTGGATTGGGCTGATAACGATTTGGCGATCGTCTACGACAATCCGCCGTTCACCGGAAAATATTGGCGCTCGCTCAGCGAGGTCCGGCTCTGTGCCGTGTGCTCGCCAACCTTGTTTCCGCGGCTCGATCTGCGCAATCGCGACAGAAGGCTGAGCGCCGTTGCGCTGCTGCATGAAGACGACGGTGGAGAATGGGCAAAATGGTCCGTCGCGGCGCGGATCGCCCTTGAGGGCAACACCCGTGTCCGGGTGAACTCGGTGGCGCAGGCGATCGCCTCCGCCGTTCAGGGCCGCGGCGTGGCACTGGTTTCGGATGTGCTGACGCGAAACTATTTGAGCGAGGGGCGGCTTATCCAGCCATTTTCCACCACGATCAATGCGGCCCGGGAATATTACATCATCTGCCCGGTCGACCGCGCGAACGACCCCGTGCTGCGCGCTCTGGCCGACCGTGTGGTCGAGCAGTTACGGCCGGGGCGCGATCAGAATGCCTGATCCGTTGAACGTCAATTGAGGGAAGAGACCGATGGCGCTGCCACCCCTTCATGCATTTCGCGTCTTCGAAAGCGTCGCGCGGCTCGGCAATGTCAGTGCGGCGGCGGCGGAACTGCATGTGACGCCGGGTGCCGTCAGCCAGCAGATCCGCGCGCTTCAGGTGACGCTCGGCGTCGACCTCTTTCAAAAACGCGGCCGGCAACTGGCTTTGACGCCGAGTGGAAGCCAGCTCCAGCGCTCGGTGGCAAGCGCCATGGAGGCAATCCACACCGGCGTGCGCCAGCTTTCGGCGCATAAATATGGCGGAGCGCTAAAGCAGGCCCTGACCATCTCCATCCCGCAGGTGCACGGCGTTGCCTGGCTTGCCACCCGGCTTTTCACCTTCATGGCGGAAAGCCCGAATTTCCAGTTGAAGGTTCTCACCTCCAGCCATTTCCACGGCGTCGACTGGCGCAAGACGGATGTCGCGATCGTCTACGGCATGCCGCCGTGGCCAGGTTTCTGGTGGCGCTTGCTACATGGCATCCACATGACGCCGGTTTGCAGTCCGCAACTCCTGCGCGGGCCGAACGCCATCCGCCAGCCCTCGGACCTTGCCTATCATCGGTTGCTGCATGAGGATGACGGCTCGCAGTGGCGACGCTGGCAGGCTGAAGCCGGCATTCCCTATGCCGGCGAATCCGACGTGCATTTCGACGACTTCGGCATCGTGCTCCAGGCCGCCCGAGATGGCTTTGGCGTGGCGCTCAGCGATGAAGTCGTGTCCGCGCGCGATCTCGACGAAGGCCGGCTGGTGCAGCCGCTGCGCCTGAGCGTGCCGGCCCTCCACAACTACTATTGCATCTGCCCCGACGCAAAGCGAGAGGCCGCCGAGGTCAGCTCCTTCATCAACTGGCTCATCGAAGAAGCGGCGTCTCCACCAGCACCACAGGCTGAGCCCTACAAAATACTTGGCTAAGCGCTTGAAGGGATCGGAACTAATGGCCGCGCATTTTTGAGTTGTTCAATGAAAATTCCTGGCCTTCACCTTGAGCGTATCGATATGCAGATCGGGAATGTAGATATCGCGCGCCTTCACGGCGGCGCGCTCACGTGAATCCGCACTGCTCGGCGAGCCATGGGCGAACTCGTCGCCGCGACCGCTCGGGAGCTTGAACGCTTCCAAACGCGCCGCCATGCGCATGGCGTAGCAGTGCAGCCAGCACTCATGATCGAGCAACCCGCGACCGGATTCCAGGTTGCATCTGTCCATTCGATAGTTGTCTCTGCCATCATAAGCTCCCGAGGTGCTCGGGAGTGTATCACGGTTGGTCAAGCCGTAAATTCCATCCCATGCGTCCACGGCCGTAGGGGTCATTTGGGTAGGCTGGGCGCTTGGATCGTGTAGACGGTTTTTTTCGGTGGCACACCAAGGGAGCTCGACCTGCAACCCTGTGTCTTATTCCGCCTCCGACCTTGCCTTTTGGGGACGCAGCGATTCTAAGTGACCTGGTGATTTGATGCGGTTGAATTGTGAGGGCGCGAGGGATGACCGAACTGAATTTCAAGGGGAAGGAATTCGTCTATAACCACCATCTTTCGGTTCCCTTCCGTCCCTTGGTAACCAACCCTGAAAAGGGCATCGGTGAGCCGAGGCTCGATGGCAACCTTATCGTGCAGGGCGACAACCTCCACGCATTGAAAGCCCTGCTGCCGATCTACGCTGGCAAGGTGGACTGCATCTTCATTGACCCACCCTATAACACCGGGGAAGAAGACTGGGCATATAGCGACAACGTCAATTCGCCCATGATCAAGGAATGGCTGAGTGCCAATCCCGTCGGCATCGAGGACGGCCTACGACACGACAAATGGTGCGCCATGATGTGGCCGAGGCTGCGGCTCCTGCATGAGCTTCTCACCGATGATGGCAGTATCTGGATTACGCTCGACGACAACGAGGTACACCGTGCCCGCTCCATCCTTGATGAGATTTTCGGCGAAGATTGCGTTATTGGACAAATTGTTTGGCAAAAACGCACCTCGCGCGAAAATCGGGCGGTGCTGTCACCAAGTTTCGACCATGTGCTGGTTTACTCGAAAGCACTAAGGGACACTTGGAAACTGAGGAGGAATCGCCTCCTTCCAAAGGAAGACGGCTACGCAAACCCCGACAATGATCCTCGCGGCCCATGGGCCTCGATCCCATTCTCAGCTCAAGGTTTCCGGGAAAACCAAGTTTATAACATCACAACCCCAACTGGCGCTGTTCATCTCCCTCCGAAGGGGCGCTGCTGGGGTGCGACTGAACCAGAGTTCGAAAAGCTAAAGGAACTCAATTTGGTTTATTGGCCGAAGAGTGGGAACGGCAAACCGAGAATTAAGCAATTTCCCGAAGACGCTAAAGGTCTCGTCCCCATGACGCTTTGGCCCGCGTCCGAGGTTGGAACAACGGAGGAATCGAAAAAGCTGCTCCTCGATATCTTTGCGGAGTATGATGAGGATGACCTTCGGTTCCACGCTCCGAAACCAGTCGATCTTGTTCGTCGCGTCATTGAGATAGCAACACGAAAAGACAGCATTGTCCTCGACTCATTTGCCGGAACAGGCACAACGGGTCACGCGGTAATTGCCGCCAATAAATGGGATGGCGGCAACCGGAGCTTCATCCTCGTCGAAATGGAAGACTATGCTGACAAGCTCACCGCAGAACGTGTGCGCCGTGTTATCAATGGGTATGAGTTCAAGGGTACCCAGAAGACTGAACTTCTGCGGGAGCGCATCAGCTGGCGGACGCTGGAAAACACGAACGCCGTAACCGACAAAGTGCAGGCAATCGAAAACCTGCACGGCCACGAGTTCGATCGGATCAGGAAGGAAATCAAGGACTCCGAACTGATCGTAACCGGGGAAAAGATAGTCGCCGAGCGGACGGAAGGTCTCGGCGGCGAGTTCACCTATTGCACGCTTGGTCCGGCGGTGGAACTCGACAAAATCCTGACGGGCGAAACCCTGCCGGATTTCGCCGCCTTGGGATCGGTGCTGTTCCACACAGCCACCAATCGCGCTTTCGATCCTGCACAAGCAAAGCTCGAAATGGGCTATCTCGGAGAAAGTAACGGCCAGCATCTCTGGCTAATCTACAAGCCCGATCTCGAATGGTTGAAATCCCAGGAAGCGGCTCTCACCCTGTCGAAAGCCCGGGAGTTCGCCGCTGCGCACCCGGAAGACAGGCACCTTGTCTTCGCCCCCGCCCGTTATGTCTCCCAGAAGCTTCTGGCCGAGGAGAACATTCCTGTCGAATTCGTGCCGCTCCCCTTCGCGCTCTACCGCATTGAGCGGAGCTGACGGCGATGTTGCGCGAACTCGATTATCAAAGGCGGGTCCTCGAAATACTGGACGCCTATCTCGATGTTCTGGTTGACGAGAAGGGCAAGGCGGACAAGGTGGCGGCGCTCGTGGCCGAACAGCCCGATCTCGGAATTGAAATACCCGATTACGCCCGCAAGACTTGGGAGCGATTGGGGGCGACAGGGAAGCTGCCATCATCCCGCTCTGCTATTCCGTTTTCACCCAGAGCAGACGGAACAGGCCGGACGGTACCGAACGCCGTTTTGAAGGTGCCGACGGGCGGCGGCAAGACCTTTCTCGCGGTCAACGCCCTTTCCCGGGTTTTCGGCCGCTTCTTGAACCGCAACACGGGTTTCGTGCTCTGGATTGTGCCGAACGAGGCGATCTACAGCCAAACGCTGAAACGGCTGAAGGATCGGCAGGACCCCTATCGGCAGGTTCTGGACCGCGCCGCCGCCGGGCGGGTTAAGATCATGGAAAAGACCGACCGACTGGACGTCCGCGATGTGGAAGGCCAGCTTTGCATCATGCTTCTCATGCTGCAGTCGGCGAACCGCCAGACCAAGGACACCTTGAAGATGTTCCAGGATCGCGGCGACGTGGCGGGCTTCACGCCCCCAGAAGGCGACCAGAAGGCGCATGGTGAACTGATCAAGGCGGTGGTCAATCTCGATTGCTATGATGACCTGTTTCCGATGGTGAAGGATTCGCTCGGCAATGCCTTGCGCATCATCCGCCCCGTCGTCGTGCTGGACGAGGGGCACAAGGCCGTCTCTGACCTTGCCTTCAAAACGCTCTACGGTTTCAATCCCCGCTTTGTTCTGGAGCTGACTGCAACGCCTCACGATGTCCAGCCACGCGGCGGCGGCACCCCCCGAGACGGACGCTATTCGAATGTGCTCGTGGATGTGACTGGCATCGAACTTGATAGCGAAGGCATGATCAAGATGCCGCTCAATCTGGACCCAAAACAAGGAACGGATTGGAAGACGACGCTCAATGCGGCCGTGGAACAACTCAACGTGCTCAATGCGAAGGCGGTCACGCTGCGAGCCGACACGGGCCGCTATATTCGCCCTATCATGCTTGTGCAGGTGGAGCGGACCGGCAGGGATCAGCGGAACGACGAGTTCATTCATGCCTACGACGTGAAGGAATGGCTTCTGGCGGCTGGGTTCGATGAGGCTGAGATCGCTGTTAAGACGGCGGAAACGAACGACCTCAATCAGCCGGAAAATCAGGACCTGCTTTCGCCGACCAACCGGGTGCGGGCCATCATCACGAAATCGGCTTTGCAGGAAGGTTGGGACTGCCCCTTCGCCTATGTGCTTTGTTCGCTCGCGGCGAGTTCCAACCTTAACGCGATGACCCAGCTTGTGGGTCGCATTCTGCGCCAGCCGGGTGCTTTGAAAACTGGAATTCCGGAACTCGACGAATGCCATGTCGTGACGCACCACGCGGGCACGGGCGACGTCGTTAACGCCATCAAGAACGGACTTGAGGGCGACGGATTGGGCGATCTAGTCTTGCGTGTCGTGCAGACCGACGCTCCGGGCGTGGCGAAAGGCAGCCGCACGATCCAGCGTCGGAAGGAATTCTCTTCGACCGAAATCTATCTGCCTCTGGTGCTCCACGTGGAGGGCGGACATGTCCGGATGCTCGATTATGAGACGGACATTCTCGCCAATGTCGACTGGCGGGGCTTCGATCCGAAGGAGATCGCCGCCGGGATACCTGACAATGCCCACAGGCCTGAGGGGCAGATTCAGCGGATCAGCCTCACGGATTCCAATGAGCGTTTTAAGGCGGAGCGTATCGCGGCGGCTGCGGAAAGCCTCATCTTTGATCCCTCCTATGTCGTGCGCATGATTTCCGACCTGGTGCCAAATCCATTCGTGGCGCGGGAAATCGTCGGGAAACTGGTGGATGTCCTTGTCGTCCGGGGTTTCACCTTGGAAAAGGTCGGTCAGCTTGCTGGACTGGTTGTCGAGGAAATGCGCCGCAAGCTGGACATGGCCCGCACCGCCCTTGCGGAAAGCCTGTTCCGGGAGAAGGTCAAGGCGGGGACAATTCAATTTCGATTGCGCCTCGATAACAAGAACTGGCGGATGCCGTTCGAGTACGACATCCCTGAGCCAACAAATCCGCAGCATCTTCCCCGAGGTGATGGCAGTCCACTTGAGAAGAGCCTGTTTTCTCCAGTTATCGCCAGTGAACTGAACGCCGATGAACAGAGCGTTGCGATCTACCTGGATGAAGACAAGGCTCTGAAATGGTGGCACCGCAACGTCGCCCGCACACAATACGGCCTGCAAGGCTGGAAACGCGCAAAGGTCTATCCGGATTTCGTCTTCGCCGCCAATCGCGATAAGGGCGGTGCGCGCATCACCGTTCTCGAAACCAAGGGCGACCAGCTGGACAATCTCGACACTGCCTACAAGCGCGAACTGCTGAAGCTGCTTTCCGAAAACTTCGCCTGGGATAAGACAGTTCCTGCCGGGCAGCTTCAGCTCGTGCAGGATGACGGAGCAACGGTGGAATGCACGCTCATTCTCTTGAGCGAGTGGAGATCGAAGCTGCCGGAGTATTTGAAAGAGGGTAACGCCGCCTGAACCAGCCCGTCGCTCGGCTGCACTTACGGCCCCGACAGCCGTCAGGGCTTCGGCGGCTGTGGTCGGCAGCTCTCACTCGAAGTCCGCAAGTTGCAGCGGCTGGCAAAGATGATCGTCGTCCTGCTGGTCATTGTGCATAAAACCGCGCGGCCTGCTGACCGATCGTCAGGCCGAAAAGGTCAATGCGTTGAAGCAGGGCTCGACAGTCTTCGCCATAATGCGTGGCCTGGCTATGCGCTTCAACGGCATCTTGCGCAGCGGGAGCTCGAAGGCACTGGATGAATGGATCGACGATGCCATTGATACCGAACTCACGGCGATCATGCGCTTACGGCGACAGCGGCATGGGTAAGACGATGATCATGAAGCGGTTCCGGGATGAGCACCCGCCGAGCTTCAATCCTTTGACAGGTACGCTGAAAACACCGGTCTTGGCCATCGAAATGACCAGCCGCCCCGGCGAACGACGCTTCTACACCGAACTGCTCACTCTTCTCGGCGCGCCGCAACGCGCACGCGCCGACATCGCCCAGATGGAACAGTCGGCCTTGCGGATCATGGAAGCGATCGGCGTACAGGTTCTGGTCATCGACGAGGTGCACAACATCCTCGCCGGCACCTATCGCGAGCAGCGCATCGTACTGAACACGCTGCGCTTCCTCAGCAATCCTGCAGATCTCATTGGTCTGCTTCGGCGTCAACGAGGCGCGGGGGGCCATCAGCGGCGATGTTCAGCTTGCGCGCCGGTTCGAGCAGTTCACTACTGCCGCATTCTTACAATTAAGTGCAAATCGACAGCTGCTCTAGTTGCGCGATGTGGGGCGCAAGGCCCTGAATCTCAGCGGCGACTCCTGCCACTCTGGTTTCGGTGGTTTCCATCATCTCTCTAAATTCTGCTGCAGCCGCTCACATTATCCTAGTGTACTTTCGCAGCCTTCTATGAAATGTCCATCCTGAAGCTCTACGCTCGTTGCCGGTGCGGGCCATTGCCTTCTCTCGTTGGCCTGTCTGACCGGTCGTGATTGCTATCTTGCTTTCACCGCTCAGAACCTGCCGGTCTCTTTACTGCCCCTCAGCGGAATTGATTTCCGCTTCCCGCCTTCATTCCGTCCATTCCGACAACATCGTCAGTTTCCCGAAAGCTGCCGTTCGACAAATCCTACAGCGGCCTAGGAATACTACGCCAGAGTCGCTCGGCCTCCGTGTGCTGTCCGTGGAGCACGTCGGGTGCAGGTCCACAACAGCTGGGGTCGGTATGGGTAAGAAGGCGCCTTGGTCAAAAAACAGCGCGCGCTGTGAAATGCATCGGAAACTTTGAAGAGTGCGTCCAAAATGGGATGCTGACTTTCGAAGCCAAGTATGGCACCAAGACCATATTGTTGCCGAGACGCGGAGGAAGATCGGAATCTTTGGGGGATATCGGTGCACCCGAAATTTGCCGAGGTGGTGGAGAGCCTTCACCCCTCATTTGAACGGCTGATGGCCATGGAGCCGTTGCGCGGTACTCCACCATCGCGCGTGTCCACGCCCAAGAGCGGCATCTACCTCTTCAGCGAGGGCGACCGCCATCTTTACGTTGGGCGCTCGAACCGTATCGCCTACAGGTACGCCTTACACTGCGGCGTTTCCGCCAAGCAGAACCAGGCTTCTTTTGCATGGAAGCTGATGGCGGAGGTCGTTGGCCACAAGGCGACGTACCGACGGGGTGAGGGCCGGGCCGACATGATATTACGTCCGGAGTATGCCGATGCCTTCACAGCAGCCAAGGCGCGCATCCGGGCCATGGACTATCGCTTTGTCGAGGAGAACGACCAGATGCGACAGGCTCTGCTGGAGGCCTACGTCTGCATAGCCCTCGAAACGCCCTACAACGACTTCAACACGCACTAGGGGGGCTGCCAGCACAGGCGTCCGGTTGGAATGAGGCTATATAGGTTCCTGAACGCCCATTGGGGTCTACTCGCCCTGCAGGAAAAGCGTATCCGCATTGGCAGGATTGCAGAACTGAACGACGACTTCGAGTTTATCGGCATCGCCTTAGACGATAAAGCGGAGCGTAAACAGCAACGCGCAGTAAGGGACCGGATGCACTCACGATCAGGCATCATCTGTATGGCGAAAAATTGGTCGAGCCCGCTCATGTGGGCTCACTACGCTGACAGCTATAAGGGCATGGCGATCGGCTTCGAGGTGCCGAGCAAAGCCTTCTACAAGGTAAATTACGTGAAGAAGCGCCCGACGAAGGCCGACCTCGGTATAACGAGATATGAAGACATTAGCATCGAGCAGATAAAGGAAATGACGCGTGTCAAGGCGTCAGGCTGGCGGTACGAGCAGGAGTATCGCTCCTTTATCAACCTTGAGCAGAAAGGCGTCGTCAAGGAAGGCGACAACTACTTTCAGCTTCTGAACGACAACTTTATGCCGATCGAAGTCATTGTTGGTCCTCGCACCCCGTTGAAGAAATCACAGATCGTTAAGGCGCTTGGACCGATCGCAGGGGACGTCGACATCTTCATGTCCCGGGGCGACTTCGCTGACTTCAAGGTGGTCAGGCAAAGCCAGGACAGCATGTGGCGCTAGTGCCTCTTCGGCTGCTTGACCCTGCTGCCGATGACGACCTTCAAGTTTCGGGCGGAAGTATCCGCAGGATGACCGACGCCTTTAAGCTTAAACAGGGCGATGCTGAGCGACCGCAATTGGGGTGGCAAGCGGCCAAGCAGCTAAGCGCCTTCATTTCAGCCATCACAATGCGCCAGTTGATCTCCAAAGGCGGTCGTTCGTGTGACGCCTCTTCATGAGGGCGCAACCTAAAACGGAAGTAAGATCCGCCCCGCTGCCTTATTGGCAGATATATCGAGGCCGAACTGCTGCGCCGTTACGACCGGGGATCATCTCCTTCGGTTTCCGAGCCGCTTGCCCAAGGCGAAAGAAAAGCCAGAAGCCCGCTCCGGTAGTATTTTACTTGCCCAAATCCGATCATAAGATGTGCCGCAGGGGTAGATTCGGGGGGCGGCATGTACCTGTGCGGTGAAGGCATTGATGAGATACTGATCGAACTATACCCGATCCTTCTCGCGGAGGGAGCCGCGAACGTCGGCACCCGCGGCGAAATGCGAGAAAAGCTTGGGGTGTCCTTCCGGATGACTAACCCCAGAGCTCGGATCAGTCGATCACAGGACCGTGGCAAGCCGTTCAGCGCCTTGGGGGAATTGCTCTGGTATCTCGGAGGCCTCAATACTCTGGAGTTCATCAAAGAATACATCCCGGATTACGCCAAGGATGCCGAAGATGGCATCCTCGCTGGCGCCTACGGCCCGCGGATTCATGCGATGCGCGGGAGCATCAACCAGCTAGAGAATGTCACCAGGCTTCTGAAAGAGAAATCCACCTCCAAACGCGCCGTGATCCAGCTTTACGATGCTGCGGACATCGCAGTCCATCACGAAGAGATTCCGTGCACGACTGCATTGCAATTCTTAGCGCGGGACGGCCGTCTTCACATGTCCACCACCATGCGGTCGAACGACGCGTACAAGGGCCTGCCGCATGACGTGTTCTGCTTCACCATGCTCCAGGAGATGATGGCAACTCGCCTTGACCTCGATCCGGGTGATTACATTCACTACGCCACCAGCATGCACGTTTACGACGACTCGATCGAAGCGATGAAGCACTACGTGAATGAAGGACATCAGAAGACCGTGCAGATGCCCCCGATGCCTTCCGGAGACGCATTCTCGATTACCGACGCCCTGTTGCAAGCTGAGGGGGAGATCCGGGCAGAAAAGAAAATTCGGGCCGCAGACTTTGCGAGAGAACCGTACTGGGCTGACATCATTCGCCTTCTCCAGGTTTTCTGGGCGACTAAACGGCGGGATGCACCAGGCTTCGAAGGTCTCGACGAGTTGAAGGCCGAGTTTCATGACGAGGATTATCGAACATATCTCGAGCGACGGCTGAAGACCCGAGTCCTGCGAGATGCCAAAACGAATGGAGCAGCCTGAAATGTGGCCGACGAGGCAGCAACAACATGCGCAGATCTCCAGCGCTCTTCATACCTACTCGGCCAACGTCCGTAATCTTCCTGGTGCCGCAGGGAACCTAGCGCGCGACACACTCGCCATGCAGTTCGTTGCAAGCCTGAGGCGCGAAGATTACTACAGGCGAGTACAGGAAAAGCCCGTCCCGGCAAGGAAGGCAGATCCCAATTCGGGCACGTTCGATGC
This sequence comes from Sinorhizobium sp., assembly GCF_059070375.1. NCBI lineage: Bacteria > Pseudomonadati > Pseudomonadota > Alphaproteobacteria > Hyphomicrobiales > Rhizobiaceae > Sinorhizobium > Sinorhizobium sp. Next base: position 900,667 of record NZ_JCACWC010000001.1, on the reverse strand, counting down.
CGAGCGCGCGGTTGCATATCATATGCAGAACGGCAACGTAGAAGAGGCCGCATGGCTTGTGTTCCTCATGACGCATTTCGCTCGACCTGCGTCTTCCGGATGGCTTCGACTGCAGCAGGTATACGGCCGCCTCGGGGCTGGGGTTTGGGACTGGCAGACTGTTTCGAACAATCCACAGGCAATGATTTCATGGCTCGCCGCTAACTGGACGAGCATCGACGGAAAGTTCGGCAATCACCGGAAGTACGAGAGTTTGCGGCCGGACTCCAACAGGAGCTTCAGCGACGTTCTGCTGAGCTACCTCGGCTGGATAGGCCCCGCAGGACACCAGGCGTTCTTCGCGGCGAAGATCCAGCAGTCGGGCAACAATCCCGCGACGATCTTCGATGCTCTGTACAGGAGCATGAACGTGAAGACCTTTGGGCGCCTTGCGAAGTTCGACTACCTCGCATTGATCGGTCGGTACGGGATCGCTCCCATCGAGCCGGGATCGGCCTACTTCAAGGGCGCAACGGGTCCGGCTTCCGGCGCACGCCTCCTGTTCACAGGTTCACACACTGGCGCGGCAACGGAGGTGCAGCTTCAGAGCTGGGTGGATGAGCTGGATGCCAGCCTGCACGTGGGAATGGCCGTAATGGAAGATGCCTTGTGCAATTGGCAGAAGAGCCCGACCGCATTCGTTCATTTCAAAGGATAGGGATCCTAGACTGTGGCCGGGTTGATCTGGCTCCAGTCCCATGTGCGCTTGAGATAGTTCAGTTTGTCGGGCTCCAGCATTCCACGATGCTGCATCTGGCCGACGGTGAGGCCCGGCGCGACGCCGATCGACACGCTGAACCGAACGATGTCGTCTCGCTTCGGCGTGACGCGTTCAAATTCAAACTCCCGGAGTGGGGGAATCACGCATTCCGCCGCAAACTCGTTAGCTTCGTTCTCCCGATCGACGTCGCCGGGCAGGGCATCGTCGTCGACAAAGGTGTTCGCCTTGTGGAGCACGAGATGTCCGATCTCGTGGAAAACCGTGAACCAGAACTGATCATCACGCTTGTAGCGGAAACTCAGCAGCAGCATCGCCTTGTCCGGGTCCACCATTCGTATCGCGCCACTGGCGCGGCATCCATCGGGTGCCTTGACTACAACGAGTGCTACCCCGGCCTCCGCGCACAGCGTCCTCAGTCTGGGAAGAAAGAGCTGAGGATGGCGGATCATGGATAGCTTGCGGATCTCCTGCAGCCGATCCATCAGATTTCCGGAGTTCCAGACGCGTGTCTGGATCATTTCGGCTTCGAGTTCGCCGCGCCTGAGCCAAAGAAGAGTCGCATCTTCCTTCGATGCGTATGTCTTCGAGGTGCGATAGTCTGCTTCTCCGACCAAGCGACCATAGCGACCCGTCCAGGATTCTGCGTCCGGGACGTTATAGAACACCAGTCTCCTGCGAATTTCGGCAGCCCGGCGTTCAGAAGACAGCTTGCCACGTGCCTTCTGCCCGGGGGCAGGCAGGCGTAGTAGCAGATCCTCATGCCCGCTCTCTCGAACTTGAGCGACGGCACGATCGACCGCCGTATCGAAGTTCTCCTGTCGCTTCAGCCAGAATTTCGCCGAAGCTCCCAGCATCGCCGAAAGCGTCGACGCTGTGGACTCGTCGATCTGCCGCGACCCGTCTATGAGACTCCGGACAGCATCAAGCCCATCCTCGAAGCGCTCGGCGAGATCATGCGCGGAGATGTTTCGTCGCTGCATGATCGCACGGATCGAGTCGCCGGGTTTCGAAAACCAGTTGGCTGTGGCGTGCTCGTCAATCATGGTACTTCCGATATGGCTGTGAGCTTCACAAATTCAACACTGGCCCAGTCAATCCGGCTAGCAACCGTCATGACGACGTTCTGATCGACGCTCACGAAGGTAGCCGTGTAACGCGAACCGATCGCGACTTCAAAGCTGTCATCGTCATTGATGGTCACGTTTCCCCCAAGAATCTCATGCCATTCCTGGACATTCTCGAAAGCCTCCGCATCCGCGAGCTCGGTGACCAGTCGGTCAGCATAGGTTCTTCCGAACCGTTGCTCCGCTACGTCCCGTTTCAGGCAACAATGCTTCAGGTCGGCCGTCGCATACGAAATCTGCATTCGCGAGTCAGCGTCCGCTTGCGCAATACTGGGTGGCGAGGCTTGCGCCACGCTGCTCGGGTAGGATGCTGGTCATTGGGGAAGGGCTGACCCCTGAGGTTTGGCCGCCTGCTTCGCGCGGATGCGGTCGATGCGTGCCCAGTTCCTGTCGAGCTCGTGTTCCCCTGCTTCGTCCATGCTTACCTCGGCGGCGTTGCAAAGGGCCGCCAGAGTCACCATCACCCCGCCGACCTCCTGGCGGACTTCGCCTGGCGGTCTGCCGAACACATATTCGACGAGTTGGTGGGCTTCTTCCTTGGTGCAGGCGTTCGCCTGGGCGAGCTCGAGCGCTTCCTCAAGGAAACGATGATTCCGCTCCCGCACGTTGAGGTGCGCGGATTTTGGGAAGCACGCGACAACCCACTGCCACACGCGGTGTTGAAACGACCCGGACTGCATCTCTACTCCCAGAAGTTGATCTGAGAAGACACTGAGTCTGAGTTTGGTTCAAGTTCCAGGGGAACAACTAAGCTTGCTGAACAATAAAGGTTGTGCATAAGCCGTGGCCTTGTCTTGCGACCGGCCTAGTCTCGTCCGCAGAAATCTCAATTTCGTCACAATGCCTTCAGACCGGATGCTGAATGGCAGCTTATCGCCAACAATAATCGAAAAGCGGACAGTCCGCCACCGGCCCCAAAGTGGAAATTATTTCCGCTTTGCGCCCCCCGCTCCGCCCGGAAAGGCCGGTGGAGTCACTTCCCAAGAGCAGACGTTTCTCCGAGGCGTGCTTCCCGACCCACGCTACTCGCCTATGCTAGAAAGCAGTTCGTCGAGCTGCTCCAGCTGCTCCGGCAATGCGGCCGCCCCGCCCTGAAGTGCTTCCTCGAGCGCCTCCTTGGACGGATAGACTTCGTGGAAAGTCAGCAGCGTCGTCCCGCCCTGTTCCTCGAAGGTCACGGTCGTTACCGCGCCCTCTTCGCCCTCGTCGTTGGTCCAGACGATGCGCTCGTCCGGCACCACCTCGAGGTACCTGCCGTAGAAGGCCATGGTGTCCGAACCGCCGGCGCCGAATTCCAGCCGATATTTACCGCCGGTACGGACGTCCATATCGCACGATACGAGCGAAACGCCGGATACCGATTTTGGCACCCACCAGCGCTGGAACAGCTCGGGCTGGCTCCACGCCGTGTAAACCGTGCTCGGCGGCGCATTGAATGTCCGCGTTACGACGAGTTCGCGATCCCCTCTGCGCTCGACTGACGTGCCGTTCTGCTCACCACCTGCACTGTTAACTTGCTGATTCATCGATTCCCTCCTGTTTCATTTCGCTGATGATTTCGTCCAATGCTTCGAAGCGGGCCTCGAAGAGCTTGCGATGCTCCTCGATCCACTCGGCCTCCGCCTTGAGGCCACCTTTCCCAAGCTGGCAGATTCTCACCCGTCCAACCTTCTGCGTGACAACGAGCCCCGCCCGCTCGAGAACCTGGACGTGCTTCTTCATGCCGGTCAGCGTCATCTGGAACTTATCCGCGAGACAGGTGATCGACGTATCCCCTCGCCCAAGCTGATCGATGATCCCGCGGCGGGTCGCATCGGACAGCGCCGCAAAAGAGAGATCGAGGGGAGGACTTAAATACTGAACCATATAGTTCAGTCACCTGCTCGCGCAGGAAGCGCAAGCGTTCCGAGCTTTCCATGCCGTAGACCGGTCATTCGAGGTCATGCACCGCGGCGGCGGCAGCAAAAAATCGGCTGCTGCGGCTAAAAGCCCTTCGAGCCGCTGACGAACGAATGTCGGCTTTCAGCGCCTGCTCCCCGAAAGCAGTCCGCCGGCTAACGGCCCCGAACACGTCATTCGGCAATCGGCTTGGCGACGACCGCGTATCCATGGGAGCAGTTTGTGACGGTTGTGGCAGACGACCGCCGTCCACCCATTTGAGACGACCGGTGCGACCGACACTTTTCGGAGGCTGCATCCCTCGCCGGTGAGTAGCTAAGCCGTTTGCGGGTTCAGTCTGGTCCGCTCTGTCGCGCGGAGGAAAGGTTGCAGCCGGGCGCAGCGATGAATTAAGGTCCGTCGGCGGCGCTCAAGCCGCCCAGCTCAAGAGGATGTTCATGGCGACCGGTACCGTTAAGTTTTTCAATCAGGACAAGGGTTTTGGCTTCATAACGCCCAACAATGGCGGCACAGACGTCTTCGTCCATGTATCGGCGGTCCAGGGATCCGGATCTCTTCGAGACGGCTAGAAGGTCAGCTACGAACTGGGTCAGGACCGCAAGACCGGGAAGTCGAAAGCAGAAAACGTCAGACCCGTCTGATCTGCACCTCCCTCTCGCTCGAAGATGCCACTAGCCACTTCGCTTGACCTGGCGGCGTCAGCCGCGAATGCGCAAAGTGAGTCGCAGATTTTGATGCATGCTCGACGCCAGCACGAAGTCGATCACCCTCGACAACGACATTTCGCATGGCTTGAGGACGGGTCTCGCTCCTGAGAGCAGATCGAAATTGAAGCTGACGATAACCATCGCGCTGAACTTCTCCCCCCAGAATTCAGTTCTCCGTCCGCCGGTTTACGATCGCGTTCCAGGGCCGATCCTGGAAGCGTCCCTTGACGAAGCCGTCGGGTAGCTTGGTTTAAAAAGGCAATCCTCCGCCAAGGCCTGTTTCCACCCGCGCGTCAGCCGTGGCTCGCGCGGCTTCGGCGAGAGCGAGCTGCCGGCGCGGATGCTGCACTCGTCTGAACGTCTATCAGTGTGATCTCCGGCATCGCCGGTGTCGGATCGGATACAGCCATGGCAAGCAGTGCTTCCAGCTTGGCCAACTTCACCTCGGGCGCATCGGGGCCCTCAATTCCAGCGGCCCTACGCAACTGGTCCAGCACTGGGAACAGCGCGGTGTTCGTATGATAGGTTGAGCCGTGATGGCCCAGAGACACGCATTCCTCGTCTCGGAGCCGCTCGCGCAGGGCGACTGCGATGCGCGATTTGCCGATGCCCGGCTCGCCCGACAGCAGCGCTACCTGACCCATGCCATCCTTGGCCCGCCGCCAGCATTCGAGGAGCGCGGCCAGTTCTTGATCGCGGACGACGAGCGACGTGACCCGCATCCCGTGCAGCGCCTCGAAGCGGCCCTCGGCTTGGCTCTTGCCAATGACCAGCCACGCTTGCACCGGATGAGCGAAACCCTGCAGGTCGTGCGTGCCGAGATCAACCAGCTCGAAGAGCTCGCCAAGCAGCCGCCGCGTCGGAGTGGCCACAACCACACAGCCGACCTTGGCCAGTGATTGCAGTCGTGCCGCCAGATTTGGCGTCTCGCCGACCACCGCTGCCTCCTGCGCCGCGCCCTTGCCGACAAGATCGCCCACCACCACCAAACCAGTTGCGATGCCCACCCGGGCTCTCAGCGGCGCTTTCGCTGGCGTCATCAGCTTGGCGACCGCGGCGGCGATGGCGAGTCCGGCCCTCACCGCCCGCTCGGCGTCGTCCTCGTGCGCCCGCGGCCAGCCGAAATAGGCCAGCACGCCATCCCCCATGAACTTCGCGACATGGCCATCCACACGTGTGATCTCCGCGGCCACGGCGTTCTGATACTTCCGGATCACCTCAGCCATTTCTTCCGGGTCCAATTGACCTGACAACGCGGTCGATCCAACGAGATCGACGAACATGATCGTCAACTGGCGACGTTCCGCCTCCGGGCGGGGCGAAGAGCCGGCCGCCGTGGGACCCCGCATATCGGGCTGGCCAAGCTCCCTAATCGCGGCCAGAACGAGCTTCCTCGGACCCATCGGAAGCCCCAGCGCCTTGAGGTCCGCATCCGACAGATGCGGCAGCACTTCGAACTGATCTCGTTTTTAGCGAAGGCCGTGGCATAATTGGCGAGCCCGAGGCTCGAGAGCCACCCGCATGACACCCTCCGTGTAGTCGCGGAATTCAAACATTGCGCGGGCGCACTGAGTACCCTATAGGCGCGGCAGCGCCGAGGGCACCAAACAACCGACTTTACGAACGATTAACCATGTGAACTAACGTTGGAAATTCTGTAAATGGAAGCTAATCGGCGTTTCTTTTCCGTCACCCAGGCGTAAGTTTTTCTCGACACGTCATTATCGATAGTTTTCAAGTATCGATAGTGAGATGGTCTACCAAGTTGACCACATCGAAATCGAAAGCTATCATCGGTCAAATGCCCGCGTCGCGCGGAGTTCGAGGCTCGCGCGCCCCAGAGACAAACAACGGAGTTTTCCATGAGTGTCAACGTAAAGGTCGCCGAGGCCAAGGCTCATCTCTCCGAGTTGCTGGCGCGCGTCGAAGCGGGCGAGGAGGTAATCATCTCCCGCGGCAAGGATCCGGTCGCCCGGCTCTCGCGGGTAAAGAAGGAGAATGAGCTCGCGATGCTGATCGCCGAAGTCAGGGCGGCGCGGGCGCGGGCCAAGCCGGTCAGCAATGACGAGATTCTCGATTGGAAGCGCGAGGGACAGCGGTTTTGAGCGTGTTCGTCCTCGATGCCTCGACTGCCGCCGCCTGGCTTTTGCCGGAGGAATACAGTGAGACGGCCGAGCGATTGATTGCCGGCATCTCAGGGCCTTGCCCGGTGCCCAACCTGTTCTGGCACGAGGCGCGCAGCATTCTGATCAGCGCCGAACGGCGCAAGCGGATCGCCGCCGGCCAAGCGCTCAATGCGATGGCACGGTTGCGCCGCCTGCCGCTCGACGATGCGGGAGCCGGCCAGGACGGCTCGGTGCTCGAGCTTGCCAGCGCGCATGCGCTCAGCGCCTATGACGCCGCCTATCTCGACTTGGCAGTCCGACAGTCATTGCCACTCGCGACCCTCGACCGCAAGCTCGCCAGTGCGGCGCGAGCTGAAAAGGTGCCGGTGCTCGGGCCCTTCGAAAATGAGCGCTGAACAGAGTTCGTCCGATCTCGCGCGACGTGCCGAAGCGCTCGATGCGCTCGGCGCCATCCTGCCCTTCGACCGCCGTGACCAGCTCGCAGCGCTGCTGACCGACGCCGACGTCACCACACTCAAACATCTTGCCGGCGAAGGAATGGGCGAGAACACGCTGAGGGCGCTTGCCTCCGATCTTGGTTATCTCGAGGCCTGGTGTCAGTTGGCGATCGGCACCGCCCTCCCCTGGCCGGCGCCGGAAGCGCTGCTCCTGAAATTCGTCGCCCACCATCTTTGGGATCCAGTCAAGCGCGCTGAGGATCCGACCCACGGCATGCCTATCGAGGTGGAAAGCGGCCTGCGCGCCGGCCATCTGCTCAAAGCCATCGGTCCGCACGCGCCGGCCACGGTGCGGCGACGGCTGACCTCCTGGTCGATCCTGACGCGCTGGCGGGGGCTGGCCGGCGCCTTCGCCGCGCCGTCGCTCAAATCCGCCCTGCGCCTCGCGGTGCGCGCCAGCGCCCGGCCGCGGCAGCGCAAGAGCAAGAAGGCGGTGACCGTCGATATCCTGGCAAAGCTGTTGCAGGCCTGTGCTGGCGATCGGCTGGTTGACCTTCGTGATCACGCGCTGCTCCTCACCGCCTTTGCCTCCGGCGGCCGCCGCCGCTCCGAGGTAACGGCGTTGCGCGTCGAGGATCTCGCCGACGAGGAGCCGGTCCGCGCCGATCCGTCCGACAAGAACTCCCCTCCCCTGCCCTGTCTGTCGATCCGCCTCGGCCGCACGAAGACGACGGCGGCCGACGATGACGAACATGTGCTGTTGATCGGCCGGCCCGTCACGGCCTTAAAAGGGTGGCTGGCTGAAGCGCAAATCAAGGACGGACCGGTGTTCCGGCGCGTCGATCAGTGGGGCAACGTCGACCGACGGGCGCTGACGCCACAATCCATCAACCTGATCCTGAAATCACGCTGCGAACAGGCCGGCCTTGATCCGGCGCTGTTTTCCGCCCATGGCTTGAGATCCGGCTATCTGACCGAAGCGGCAAACCGCGGGATCCCCCTCCCGGAGGCCATGCAGCAGTCACTGCATAAGTCAGTGAGCCAGGCGGCCAGCTATTACAACAACGCGGAACGGAAGAACGGACGAGCGGCCCGGCTGATTGTCTAAGCGTCACTGCGCACCGAAGAAACCGCCTCACCGTTCGATCGCCTCCTTCGGCGATTGAATACTCAAGCGTGCAGATCTTTGGATCGGTTGCCGCTGTGAACGGTCTCGGCTTTTACGCCGCACCCTTTTGCGGGGCGATCGCGATGGCGGAGAGGTCGGTCTCCGGGTTAACCGGCGTTTTCGCTTCCTTGCGCTCTGAATAGCGGTCGACCAATTGAGCCGAGTGCGGCCGCAGGAGGATCGTAAAGCGGACGAGTTCCTCCATGACATCGACGATGCGGTTGTAGTAGCTGGAAGGCTTCATGCGCCCGTTCGCATCGAATTCCTGGAACGCCTTGGCGACGCTCGACTGGTTCGGGATGGTGTACATGCGCATCCAACGTCCAAGAATGCGCAGCGTATTGACTGCGTTGAAGCTCTGCGAGCCGCCGGACACCTGCATGACAGCGAGGGTACGGCCTTGCGTCGGACGGATGCCGCCCATGTTCAGCGGCAGGTGATCGATCTGCGCCTTCATTAGTCCGGTGATCTGGCCATGGCGCTCTGGTGAGCACCAGACCATTCCTTCGGACCAGATCGCATGCTCACGGAGCTCCTTGACGGCTGGGTGATCGTCGCCCTTGACCTGGTCGGGCAGCGGCAGGTCCGAAGGGTCGAATATGCGGGTCTCCGCGCCGAAGTACTCGAGAATTCGCGCCGCCTCTTCTACCGAGAAACGGGAGTAAGAGTGCTCTCGCAGCGATCCATAGAGGAGCAGGATGCGGGGCTTGTGGTCCATCGGGCCGAGGCCTTCCGCTGGATTACGATGTGCGTAGGCAGGGTCGAGAGCCGGCAGGTGGTTGATGTCGGGAACGGTGCGCAATCTCATTTGCAGGGTCTCCTATGCTTCAGACAGCCGCGGGAGCCGTTTCGGCGAAGTAGCGGCGGCCGAGCCACAGTGCGAGCTGCACCAGCAGAATCAGCACGGGCACTTCCACGAGCGGTCCGATGACCGCGGCGAAGGCCACTGGCGATGCAAGACCGAAGGCCGCAATGGCAACAGCGATCGCCAGTTCAAAATTGTTGCCCGCTGCCGTGAATGCCACGGCGGTGGTGCGGGGATAGTCGGTGTCGATCAGTTTCGCCATGAAGAAGCTGACGGTGAACATAATGACGAAGTAGATCGTCAGGGGGATCGCGATCAGGACGACATCGAACGGCAGCCTTACGACATCGCCGCCCTTCAGACTGAACATCGCCACGATGGTGAACAGCAGCGCCGCAAGGGTTATTGGGCTGATCTTCGGAAGAAAGGCGTTCTCGTACCAGTCCTTGCCCTTTGCCTGCGTAATAATGCGGCGCGACAGGTAACCGGCGAGGAACGGTATCCCGAGATAGATCAGCACTGCTTCGGCGATCGTCCAGAAGGACACGTCGATCACGCTTCCTTCCAGGCCGAAAAAAGGCGGCAGAAAAGTGAGGAAGAACCAGGCGTATATGCTGAAGAAGAGTATCTGGAAGATCGAATTGAAGGCGACGAGACCTGCAACGTATTGATTGTCGCCGCGGGCAAGCTGGTTCCAGACGAGAACCATGGCGATGCAGCGGGCGAGACCAATCAGGATAAGGCCCGTCATATATTCCGGATAGTCGCGCAGGAACAACACGGCGAGCCCGAACATAAGCACCGGGCCGATCAACCAGTTCTGCACCAGGGAGAGCGTTAGTATGCGCTTGTCGGCAAAGACCTGATGGAGTTCCTCGTAACGCACCTTTGCCAGCGGCGGATACATCATCAGGATGAGTCCGATCGCGATCGGAACGTTAGTGGTCCCCACGGAAAGACTGTCGAGGGCTGCCGGCAAGCCCGTGAACACGGTGCCGAGCACAAGGCCGAGCGTCATGGCGGCAAATATCCAGACCGTAAGATAGCGATCGAGGAACGAGAGGCGGATTGTGGGTTGGGCGGGACGCAACTGCGTTCTCCTTGAAAATGAAGTCCGGTGCGCAGCCTCGCTCGAGGCGTCGCTTCGCTTGCTCTGGTCTGCTCTGCTTCGGTTAGACGCGCCGGCCGCTCGCGTCGACGACGATCTGGCCGTCTTCCTTCGCGAAAGCGCCCTTCTGCTCCTGGGGCAGGATCTCAAGGACGACCTCGGAAGGTCGGCACAGCCTGACGCCAAGCGGCGAGACGACAATGGGGCGGTTGATCAGGATCGGATGCTGCATCATCGCGTCGAGGAGCTGGTCATCGGTGAGAGCCGGATCGCCGAGGCCGAGTTCTTCGTAGGGTGTACCCTTTTCCCGAACCAACTCGCGAACGGGTATACTCATACGCACGACCAGCTGCTCCAGCAGCCGCCGGCTTGGCGGAGTCTTCAAATACTCCACCACATGCGGTTCGATTCCGGCGTTGCGTATCATTGCCAAGGTGTTCCGAGACGTGCCGCAATCGTGGTTGTGATAAATGACGATGTCGATCGGGTCTTTCATGCGACGTCGGGCCTCTGCGCAGTGGAACCTTCCATCTGGCCGATCTCGTGCAGTTTTGCCGTCAAGCTCAGCCGCTCCAGGCTTTCCACCGGAAGCGCTGCGAAGGCGGCAATGCGGAGTTTCATGTAACGAAGCGTCGTGGCGAACGCGACGCGCTTCTCGGCGTCTGTCCCCTCGACGGCTGCCGGGTCTTCGACGCCCCAGTGCGCTGTCACGGGCTGTCCCGGCCAGACGGGGCAGGCCTCGCCCGCGGCATTGTCGCAGACGGTGAAGACGAAATCGAGTTGGGGAGCGCCGGGCACGGCAAATTCGTCCCAGCTTTTCGACCGAAGCCCTTCGACGGGATAGTGGTGGCCTGCGAGCGTCTCGATGGCGAACGGATTGACCTCGCCCTTGGGTTGGCTCCCCGCGGAATAGGCATTGAACTTGCCGGCTCCGTCCTTTCGCAGAACGCTTTCTGCGATGATCGAACGTGCTGAATTGCCCGTGCAGAGAAACATCACATTGAACGTCGTCTTGGTCATCCGGTTACCTTTTCCTTTGAACGACAGGGATTGAGTTCCTCGATCAGCGGAGCGCAGAGATCGGCATCCCCTCCGCAGCAATCCTTGAGGAGAAAAAGGGTGAGATCGCGCAGACGCGAAACATCCGCGCGGTAAACGATGAGGCGGCTGCGGCGTTCCGAAGACACCAAGCCCGCCCGAGCAAGAATATTCAGATGCGTCGACATGGTGTTGTGGGGCACCGCCAAGGTGCGCGCGATATCGCCGGCGGGCAGCCCATGGGGCTCATGCCGGACAAGAAGGCGGAAGGTCTCCAGCCGGGTCGATTGAGCGAGCGCCGCAAGGGCCAGAATTGCATTTTCCTGTTCCATATGTCTAGAATACTCGAAATGTGGACAGTGTCAAGCGTCGATGCCGTGAACCATGCCTTCGAGCACTGGGCAACGCACCGGCCCATACGCGGAAGCGATTCTCGGAATTGATCGGAAGTGCAGGTAAGTGGATTGCAGGACTCCTCTTTAATAGCTAAAGCGGTGTCGACATTCATGTGGAGGACATCGCCGTGGCGAACGCACGTAGAATCGCAATTCTCTCTGCTCTTCTGGCAGTGATGGCAGGAGGCCCCGCTCACGCCCAGGACAGCAAGACACTGACGATCACCGACGACCGTGGCGTGAAGGTGGAGGTCCCCCTTCAGCCGAAACGCATCGCCTCGATCTCCTACTTCGCGGATGACGTGGCTCTTGCCCTTGGCATCAAGCCCGTGGCGAGCACCTATATGACCGCGGGACGGGAGCCGGACTTCCTCCTCGGCATGACGGCAGGCATGAAGCAGATCGGCCAGCGGGCCAAGCCAAACCTGGAACTTCTTGCGGAAGCCAAGCCCGACCTGATCGTCGCCATCCGCCGCTACACCGTCGGCAATGCGCCGCACCTCGAGAAGATTGCCCCCTATGTCGCTTACAACATGGAGCTTTTGGACGGGAGCGACCGTGAGATCGCCGAGCTCTCGAAGATCCTCGGCAAGCCCGAGCGCGGCCTCCAGTTGAACAAGGAGTTCCGCGAGCACCTGGCGAAATTCGCCGCCGGGGCTCCGAAGGAGGTGAACCCTCGCTTCGCGATCATGTGGGGTGGCGAGACGCCGTTCGCATTCCACACGGAAAACACGGCTGCGTCCATCGTCGCGGCGATTGGTGGCGAGAACATCGCCGGCAACATGACGCCGGGCGGAGAGTTCGGTGTCGATCTCAGCCTGGAGACCATGCTCGAGAAAGACCCTGAAGTCCTCTTTATCTATGACTCGGGCCCCGATCGGCCGCATGAGAACAACCCGATCTGGCAGGAACTGACGGCCGTCAAGAACAATCGGGTTTTCTATGTCGGTGACCAGTGGGTCGAGACCAACGGCCCCATCGCGCGCGAAATCGTTCTGCGCGAGGCGGCCCACTACCTCTATCCCGACGTCTTCCCTGCCGTGGACGTGAAGGCGGAAGCCGCCAAGATCATTCCCGCCGAGGCTCAGAAATAGCGGACGAGCGATCGCGACGGCGATGGGCACCCGGAAATCCTCCATAGCCATAGGCCTCGTCTTCGCGGCGACACTGCTGATTGTTCTCGTCGGGCTGCTGTATGGGGCGCGGACACTTTCCATCGATGCCGTTCTGCGCGTGCTCTTTGCTCCCGACGGCAAGATCGAGTCGATCCTGGTTTGGACCCTGAGGCTGCCGCGAAGCCTCGCGGCCGCCGTCGCGGGTTCGGGCCTCGCTGTCTCGGGCTATCTGCTGCAGGCACTGACCCGCAACCCGCTCGCCGATCCGGGGATTACGGGCGTCACCGCCGGCGCCGTTGCGCCCATCGTTGGCTGCTTCGTCTTGCTGCCATGGTTTTCATCCGCCTACTACCCATTCGTAGGCCTCGCGGGCGGTCTCGCCGCCGCTTGGGTGACCTTCTGGGTGGCACGCGGCGGAACCGGGCGCCCGCTTCATCTCGCCCTCGCGGGCGTCAGCGTGTCGCTGTTTCTCGGGGCGATCACGATTTACATGCTGCTTCTGGCAGGGCCGCAATCGACCGCACTACTGTTCTGGCTGTCCGGCGGCTTCGCCGGGCGCACCTGGTCGCACCTCGTCCATATGCTTCCCTGGGTTGGCCTTGGGGTAGTGGGAGCGCTGTCGCTCCACCGGGTAATCGCCATGTTCGCCCTGAGCGACCACGCCGCCGCCGGAATGGGCGTGCAGCTTCATTTCTGGAAACCCGTCCTGCTGCTTTTCGGCATCTGTCCGGTAGCGGGCGTCGCCCCCGTTGCAGGCCCCGTCGCCTTCGTCGGTCTGGCAGCCCCGCATATCGCCCGGCTCCTGCGGCCCTCGGGAACTGCGTTTGAGATCGCGCTCACGGCGGCCATCGGGGCGCTGATGGTGACCTGCGCCGACTGCATCGCCCGCACCATTGCCATCCCGAAGGAGCTTCCCGTCGGCATCATCACGGCGCTTCTCGGCGGGCCGATTTTCATCTATCTCATCCAGCGAGGACGCGTCGGTATCAAGGGAAAGACCGCATGACTCCAGTCCCGCTCGGCCTTACCCGACCGAAACCGTGGCTCCTGCCCGCGGTCATTCTGCTGGTCCTGTTCTCGTTCGTCGCCGCTGTGCTCCTGGGCGTGGTCGACATTCCCGCAACGGACGTCGCCTCGGTTCTGGCCGGGAGCGGTTCGCCTGAAGCACGTTCGATCATTCTCGACATCCGTCTGCCACGTATCGTCACGGGCATCCTCGCCGGGATTCAGTTCGCCGTCGCAGGACTATTGCTCCAGACGATAACCCGAAACCCTCTCGCCGATCCGTCACTGATGGGGGTGTCACAGGGCGCGACTTTGACGGTCACAGCGTTCTTGCTGTTCACCGTCTACATCTTTGATCCCGGTTCCAACACCGTGGCCGAGCTGCCGATCGCATGGCTGCCGCTGGCGGGAATGGTGGGTGGCATCGCGGCGGGAGGAGTCATCTACATTATGGCTTTCCGGCTCGACCTCAGTCCGCTCAGGATCACCCTCTGCGGGATCGCGATTGGGGCGGTTCTGCACGCGCTTGCCATAGGCCTGATCGCGGGCTGGGGCTCGGCCCGCATCGAGATCATTCTCGAATGGCTCTCCGGAAGCCTTTATGCGCGCACATGGGATCACGCGATCTTCCTGCTGCCGTTCACGATCGCCGGCCTTGCCGCCCTCCCTCTGATCTATCGTCCGCTGGTCCTCTTGCAGTTCGACTCCGATGTCGCCCGTTCCTTTGGGCTCTCCTATCGCAAGCAGTTTTCGCTTGCCCTGCTCGTATCCTGCACGCTCGCCGCAAGCGCCGTGGGGGCAGTGGGCCCGATCGTTTTCGTAGGGCTCATGGTGCCGCATCTGGCGCGCTTCCTCGCCGGGCGAGATTTCCCGCTGGTGCTTCCCCTGACGGTCGTCCTCGGAGCGGTGATCGTCACCCTCGGGGACCTGATTGGTCGTCTGGTCGGGCAAGCCGAAGAAGTGCCGATCGGAGTGGTCACTGCCATCGTCGGGGTGCCGGTACTGCTCGCCCTTGTACGCAAAGCTCCCTGAGATCGCCCATGCCTCTGAGATGTACGCAATTATCGGTTAGCTACGGTCGCCGGAAGGCGCTGAACGGCTTTCGGCTATCGGTGCAGAAAGGCGAAATCCGCACCCTTATCGGACCGAACGGCTCCGGAAAAAGCACGGCACTACAGGCAATGGCAGGCTTGATCCGGCCCGCGGAGGGGCAGGCGAAGATCGGGGATGTTCCGGTGACTTCGATGTCGCGGCGCGCCATCGCCAAAAAGCTCGCCTTCTTGCCGCAACAGCCCTCCGCCCCCGACGAGATGACGATCGCCCAGCTTGTGCGGCAGGGGCGCTTTCCTCACGTCGGGCTCTTCCGCTCCTATGACCACAAGGACGAGGCGGCCATCGAATGGGCGCTTGAATGCACCGGCCTCACGCGTTTGGCGAATCGAACGCTTCAGGAACTCTCGGGCGGCGAACGGCAGCGGGCGTGGATATCGGCGGCGCTGGCGCAGGAGGCAGCCATCCTTCTGCTCGACGAGCCGACGTCATTCCTGGACATCGGTTATCAGGTGGAGGTTCTGGACCTCGTCCAACGCCTCAGCCGAGAGAAAGGCGTGACGATCGTCATGGCGATTCATGACATCAACCAGGCGATTGCCATCAGCGACCGCATCTCGCTGTTGGAGAAAGGCGAGTTGCGCTTCGACGGGGAGCCGAGGGCGCTGGCCGAAAGCGGCCTGATCGAAAAGACATTCCGGGTGAAGGGGCGGTTCGTCGAGGTTGCCCCGGACAAGCCGCCGCATTTCGACGTCGAGCTTACGCGCTTCCTGCGCTCCGGCGCTTGATCAGGCGGAACACGATCTTGGTCTCAGTGTAATAGTTCAGGGCATCGGCAAAATCCGGAGTCCAGCCATCCTCGACGAATGGAATGTATCCGTCATACTCCAGCTTCCGGCCGGAGACCTCGAAGCCAGCCCTCGCAAAGGCGCGGCAGTAATCGGAAATGGAGCGATCCTGGACGACGGTGTTCGTGCGCTTCGCGACGAGCTCGCGCCATTTCGGCCAGAGCGGGTTGTCCGTGTGGCAACCGGTAACGGCATAGTACACTCCACCGGGCGTCAGAGCCTTGAAGATGTCCGCGGCATGGGCGTCGATGTCCTCGAGGAGGTAAATGACCTCATGGCTGATCGCGAGATCGAACTCGTCGACCCAGCCTTCGAGCGTTCCACCAACAGCGTGTTGGACGGGAATATTGCCCTTGAGAGTCTCGGCCTTTGCGATGGATTGCTCTGCAATGTCGATGCCGAGCGCCTTGCGGAACGGCCTGATCGCATAAAGATGCCGCAGCAGGCCGCCTTGGTTACAGCCGAAGTCGACGACATTCTTTTCCGAAAGATCGCGCTCGACGATGAGCCCGACGAGATGCCGCCAGATCGGGGCGTGTCCGTCCGCCATCCTGTCTTCCGCGTCCGGGTCGACGTACCATGTGGTGATGGTTTTCTGTGCCTCATGGCTCATATGCCGTCCCTCCCGTGCGATTCTTCTGATGCGACTCTCATAGGGTCGCCAGAACGACGTGGATAGGTCAAATCGAAATGAATTCGACCTCGATATTCCGGATGAGGGCCGCCGATAACAATGCCGCCCTTCGGCATTCGGCGCGCATGCCGGAGTCGCGACGAGGAGCTACGATCATCGCAATCGCCAGCCCTCATGAGTGGCGCGGCCTGCGATCCTCTTAGCCCAGGACGTGAACATCCCGGGACGACGGCCTGCAACCGCCTCGTGGAGGAAGGATGAACTCCCTTGGGCGGTACCTCACGGCGAGCGCCACATTCCATTCGACGCCCATTGACATCCCCGGTTCGGGCACCCCCAGGCGCCTCAAAAGTAGAACTCGGTGAAGGACAGGTTCTCGGCCGAAATCTCCGTGAGGGTGACGCCCTCGATCAGGATGCCGGCATCGTGGAACCCGTCGAGCGTGACGAAAACGCCGTCCTGCGTGTCATGCGAGGCCGCCAGGAAATCCGCGTAGCTGCGGATCGAGGCGATCTCGCCATCGGCGTCGATGGCGAAGCTAAGGATGTCGCCCGCCAAAGCGCTGAAATCCGCGATGCGGTCGACGCTGTCGGTCTCAAGAGACGAGACGTACCACTGGAAGATGTCAGCATCGCCGCCACCGTGCAGATAATCGGCTCCCTCCTGACAGCCGGTCCCTGCCCGTATGTCCCCACAAGTGATCGTCACCCGAACCGCCGCTCAGATCGTCGACCCCAGCTTCGCCCCGCAGATCGTCGGAGCCGACGCCGCCAAGCAGGCGGTCGTCGCCAAAATCGCCGGACAGGAAGTCGTCGCCGTCGCCGCCGAGCAGGCGGTCGTTGTCATCGCCACCGAACAGGCGGTCGTCTCCGGCCCGTCCTTCCAGAAGATCGTCACCGAAAAAGGCTGAGAGCTGATCAGCCCCGTCGGCGCCACGCAGCGTATCGTCAAGATCGCCAAATCTCCCGCTCGACACGGTGAAGCTCTCGATGTCGGTCCATGTCAGCCCGGTCGAGATCGATCCACGCGTCGCGTCGAAATCGACAGGCCCAAGCAGATGGGACACTTCGAACGCGAGGTGATCGTTGCCTTCCCCCCCGTCGACGCTGCCCGAGCTCCCCGCTCCGATCCGGTCATCCCCTGTGCCGCCGTCGACGCTGTCCGAGCCCCACGCTCTGATCTGGTCATTCCCCGCGCCGCCGCTGATCGTTGCCGGGCCGCTGCCGGAGAAACGCGAAATCCGGTCGTCGCCATCGCCGCCGTCGATGACGTCGCGACCGTCGAAGCTTTCCATGATGTCGTTGCCCGATCCGCCAAAGAGGCGATCGTCTCCTGGGCCACCGTCCATTCTGTCATCGCCGGCGCCGCCCTCGAGGATATCATTGCCGGCTCCCGCCCTGACATTGTCATCCCCGTCGCCGCCGGACATCGTGTCGGCTCCGCTCCCGCCGGACAGGCCGTCATTCCCCGCCCCGCCGAAGAGGCGGTCATTGCCGGCATCGCCGCTCAGGCCGTCATTGCCGTCTCCGCCCGACAAAACGTCATTGTCCAGGCCGCCGTTCAGGTTGTCGTTGCCGTCTCCGCCCTCGATTCGATCGTCACCCGCACCGGTATTGGCGAGGAGATCGTCGAGGCCGCCGGCGATCACCGTATCGTCGCCGCTTCCGGTCCAGACACGGGCCGTCTCGAGGTTGCGCAGGACCGTGCCGGTCGATGCACTGCCCGCGGCGAAGTCGATGGTGACGCCATCCACGTCTTCGGAATTGTCGATTGTCACCAAATCCCATCCGGCGCCGCCATCGATCACAGCCGAAGACAGCGTCGTGGTGATCGCGTCGGACCCGTCGCCGGTCACGATGACATCGTCGCGCGTACTGCCGTAGACGATGTCATTTCCACTGCCGGTGAGCAGCTCAAGGCGCTCGATATCCCGGAAGAAGACATGCTGGGCGGTCGAGGGATCGCGGCCGATCATGGCGTGACCCTGCGGACCGTTGAAGATCACGTCCTCCGTCGCCAAGGAGGCATTGACGACGAGGATATCGTGGCCAGCGCCGCCGGTGACCGCGCCGCCCGTCCCGGCGAGGATCAACCGGTCGTCGCCGTCGCCGCCGTCGAGGCGGTCATAGCCGCTTGTGCTCCTGACGACGTCGTCTCCCGCACCGGCATCGACAAGGTCATCTCCGCCACCGCCATCGATGTCGTCATTGCCGGCAAGGCCCCAGATGCGATCTGTCTCGTCCGTCCCGCGCAGCGTATCGCCCCCGCCCGTCCCCACGATCTTCGTCATGAAACCGCTCCTCCCAGCTGAGACACGAGGCGTCCGGATAGATAAGCCGATACCTCATAGTTGATCGCGGGAATATAGTACGCTTCTCTTCAAGTTCAATGACAATAATATTCTGACTTTATATTTATTAATAATCGAAATTTGAAACAAATTACTAAAGACAAAAGCGCCTCTCCAGTCACGAATGCCGCTACGCTTCAGCATCGCTCCGGAGTTCGGGAAGATCGACCTGTATCTCTCGCCTTGAGCGGAATCGAACCCTCGGCCCTAGCCAGTCTTAGGCTCGTGCGGCCGATGCGGTCGCTACGATGGCCAGTCCAGGCGTAGATTTCTTCACCAAATGGTGCTATTTTAGCACCAAAATCAGGAACCCGAACGATGCGATCGACTATCAACCTCGACGACGCTCTCATGGAAAGGGCTAAGTTCCTAACCGGCACGAAAGAAACCGCCGCTCTGGTCCGCCAGGCATTGGAGACGCTTGTCCGTGTGGAGTCAGGAAAACGCCTCATCGCGCTCGGGGGAACTATGCCGGATGCGGAGGCAGCTCCACGCCGCCGGAGCGCAGCTGCCAAGTGATTCTTGCCGACACTTCAATCTGGATTGATCATTTCCGGCATACCGATGCCGAGCTGCGTAGGATTGTTGAGGACGATCGTCTCCTCTGCCATCCGGCCGTGATCGGAGAGCTTGCACTCGGCAGTCTTCGGGAACGAAGTACCGTGATAGCATTCCTGATGGCTCAGCGCGAAGCACTCGTCGCAACGCACCACGAGGTCATGATGATGGTTGATCGCCACGCCATTTTCAGCATGGGGATTGGCTACACGGGTGCACATTTGCTGGCTTCGGTTCTCCTCGGTCAGCGAGTGGCTTTGTGGACGCGAGACAAGCGTTTGCGGGCAGCGGCCGAAAAGGCGGGGGCGTCGTTGCACACCCCCGCCGATACGCGGAACTGAACACTGAATAAAAGGCCATGGCCGTTGCTCTTGGTGGTGTCAGGACCGTTTCAACTCTCTCTCTCTCTCTCTCTTTTTAGTATGGGAGCTGGGCCTCTATCGCGGACTTGTCGATTACCGACCATACCGAGCGGATCTTCGATCCCACGAACTCGTAGAAAACGTTCTCCGTGAAGGACACTCGACGTCCATTGACGCTTAGGCCCATGAACTCGCCTTTCGGGGAGCAATCGAATGAAAGGCGGGCAGCAAGGCGCGGGGGTTCGCAGACAAGCAGTTGAATGTTGAACTGCAAATTCGGAATGTCTACGAAGTCCTGCACCAACATTTCCCGGTAGCCCGATAGCCTTAGAAGGTGACCGTTATGCTGCACATCGTTGTCAACGAATTGACCAAGCTCGTCCCAGGCTTGTCGATTGAGGCAATCCAGGTAGGCACGATAAATGTCAGCGAGTTCTCCGCTCATTATTTCCTCCAATAGGTGCACGCAACGCGGCTTCAAACGTCGAGAGATAGCGTACTGCCGCTTTCCTCCAATGCGGCAATTGGCAGAATGGACCGCAAGGTCTTTCCCATAGGAGTTCACCAGTGTCTCCGATTTTGCAGCGCAAAGTGCTCTATTCTTCGGGCTCTCCGCCCCCTCGCGGACGATCGGCTACAGCAGATGCACCCGCCGCTTCGGTGAGAAGGTCGATTTTTATCCCTCCTTGAACGGATTCGATCCGGCCATCCAGCAATCGAGCTGCCCGGCCGGGGACCGCCTGTATTCGGATAAGTGAAAGGTCAGCCTTGCCAGGGATCGACGACAACAACGCCGGTGCCTTCGAAGTCTCTGGTGTTTCGTGTCACAACGGTCATGTCGTGAACCAGAGCCGTCGCCGCAATCAGCGCGTCGGCCTCATTGCGCCGGTCGGGGATGTGCAGGTGGGCGCAACGTGTCGCAACCGCCTCGTCAACTGGCAGAATACGGCCGGCGAATTCCGGACGCACATGACTGTCGAGCCAGGAACGCATCCGAGCGCCTTGTGCGGCGTCTCGGCGGTGCACCCCGAGTACGCCCCGCTCCAGTTCGAGAATTGTGATCGCCGAAAGGAAAAAGCGCGATGCATCTTCCGTTCCGATCCATGCGACGACATTGGCATCGGCTTTGCCGTCACCGATCTTGCGCAGTTCGGAAACCACATTGGTATCGAGCAGATATCTCAAGACAAGTCCACGTCGCGCGGACTGATTTCAACGCGGTTCGGCTCGAAATCGATCCCCGACAGGCCAGGCATGGCGAGAGCCTCGACAAGGCTGCGGTGCTTGCCGGTCAAGCGCTCAAATTCATTGTAGGTCATGAGCACATGGGAAGGCTTGCCGCGATCCGTAATGATGACCGGGCCGCTTTTTGCTGCCTTCTTGGCGCTACTCACGTCGTGGTTCAACTCTCGGCTGGAAAGGGTCGTAATACCCACACCTCACCTCCATGTAGGTAGTTACCTACATATAGCCTTCAAAAGAAGAGAAAACAAGCCGAACCGGCCTAGGGTCAAAACTCAATCAGCCTATTGATGGCATGTGATTTCCATGATTCTTTTCCGAAAAATAGCGGAGTTGAAGCATGGGAAGCGAATTCTGGTTGAGCGATCAGCAATGGTCCGTTATCGAACCGCTGCTGCCGAAGAACCGACCCGGTGCGCGCCGGGTCGATGACCGCCGCGTCATCAGCGGCATTGTCCATGTGTTGCGTGTCGGGTGCCGTTGGCAGGATTGCCCGGCCGTCTATGGCCCGCCAACCACGATTTACAATCGCTTTCATCGTTGGGCCGGCCGCGGCCTGTGGCTGAAGCTGTTTTCGGCCCTGGTCGCGGCCAGTCCAGGCGACATGCAGATGATCGACAGTACCACCGCGAAGGTCCATCGCTCGGCCGCTGGTGGAAAAGGGGGGCGCAGACGCAGGCGATCGGTCGCTCCCGCGGCGGCCGGACGACGAAAATCCACGCCGTCGTAGACGGTCGCGGCCGGCCGCTCGGTCTGCAGATCTCGCCGGGGCAGATGGGCGATGTGCGCGCCGCCGTGCCGTTGCTCCAGCACCTGCCACCCGCCTATTTCCTCGCCGCCGACACCGCCTACGACAGCGATGCCCTGCGCCAGTATCTGACCGGACGCGGCACCATTCCGGTCATTCCCAACAACCCGACCAGAAAGCGCCGCCATCCCTTCGATGCAAGGGCCTATCGCCAGCGCAACGTCATCGAGCGGATGTTCTGCCGTCTCAAGGATTGGCGGCGGATTGCTACCCGCTACGACAAGCTCGCCACAAACTTCCAGGCCGCCGTCCACATCGCTGCTATCGTCATCTGGTGGACTAATTGAGTCTGGAGCCTAGCGCGCGCACCAGGCGTTCAATGGCGATGTCCGGCACTGCACCTTTCCAGCCGATACATTATGCGATGCCGGGAACACGCTCAACGATCACGTTCCAAATCGGCCATCAGCCTTCTTCTGTCCCGCCTGTTTCTGATTTGCTCCGTTTGTAGCTCTCGTCCACGGATCACCGGTCCGCTGGCATTTTCGAGCACTTTGGGCAGTTCGCCACGTGACGCGACCAGCGGACTGACCGGGGTTTAGCCGGTCCGAGCCAGTGCGCGGAGACGCGAGAGAGATTCAATCAGCAACGGCTCATTATCGAGCATGGCACCCAAATGTCTTTTGGCCAGAAAGTTCAGAACCCGTTCGCCATAATCGGTGAGGCCGACGAGGACGCGGCGTTTGTCGTCGGCCGATGGGATCCGCAGTGCCAGTCCAGCCGCCACCAGCCGGTCAACGAGCTGAACCGCGCCGTGATGTTGTATCAGCATCTCTTCGGCGAGTTGCCGGAGCATGATTCGGCTTTGGGGAGCAACTTTGAGTACCAGCAGTGCTTGATATTGTTGCGAAGTCACGCCCGCCTCGGAAAGGACCGCCTCGCTGAAGGAGAGGAAGCGACGCATGGCCAGCCTGACTCCGGCCAGACCTTCGAACACCCCCGGATCAAGCGCCTCCTCATCGGCAATCTCAGGGACTTGTGTGCGGGACTTAGAACCTGCGCCGGAGGCCATTCGTAACATCCTTTATTTATATCATTCTATGATATATACTGGTTGAACCTCAGGAGGGAGGAGGCGCGAGCGCGCCCACTTATCTGAACGGCGAACGCCGCAAAGTGCCGCGCTCGCGAAATATATCGCCAAATGCTGTCATTGCGAGGGCATGTCTTTGGCAAGCTGAGGTATATTTCAAGATCGCTTGATCGATGGCCACTTCGAGAATGAGCTCTGTTGCGCACAATCACGCTCTGTCAGGCTCGCACGATGAACATCACGCCTGAACCAGCGATTAGGAGAACATCACAAGCTGCCAGGGTCGGGAGGACTTCGGCGTTCTCTCATCATTGCAACACGCTCGGCATCCGCCAATTATACGACGCCGAAGGGGCAGCCTGAAATCATTTCAGGCTGCCCCTTCCCTCGCCCCAGCCGCAACAGCCAACGTTCGTCCGAAGACGCCGTTCAGCTGCTCGTCTCGGCTTCCAAGAGCGATGGAAGTTCCTCCAAGCTTACAAGCGCATCGGCACAGGTATCGGCCGCATCCGGAACGGGCTTCGACAGACCAGCAACGACCGCCCAACCTCCCTCCTCGATGAAATTGTCTTGTTCCCAACTGGACTTCGACTTGAGTTCCACAAGGTTTTGTGCCGCGTCGGGGGCGGACACGAAATTGTGCACGCAAACGTTTGAGATGAGCTCTGCACGAGCCTGCCGGACCGCGAGATCGGCCATGGTTCCGGCACGACCTGCTGTCGTCCAACCGCCCCATGTGAAACCGACCACCATAGTCAGTATCGATGAGCCGACAACCGACCAGAACCATACACTCTTGGAAGGTCGGTACGCCGCCCAACCGCTGTCATTCGTTTCGGCCATGTCTCTCCTCCTCCGTTTTATATCATAGCATGATACAATTTCTGTTCAAGCAAACTCTTGACCGAATGACGAAATGTGGCTGAATCGTTGAACTTCACCGAAGCCGCGCGTCGAAGCGCTGCCTCCCGGTCCCGCGGCAATCGAACGCCTCGAGGGAGACTTGCGCAGTCCGCTGATCTATCGCGACGGCAAGGACAACCGCTCTTACAGCGCTCCAGACCCGAGTTCAAAGGCGGCGAGCGCGCCGCCGCCATTCTGTCTCGCCGGATGTCCTTGCGGATGTAGAATGATGACTTCCTTGCAGCGGAGAAGTCACCATGTCTTTCAACTCGCAACGGCTCCAATTTTCCGGCCATTCCGGCGCGACGCTCGCCGCGCGCCTTGATCTACCGAACGGGCCATTGCGCGCCTACGCGCTTTTTGCCCATTGCTTCACCTGTTCGAAGGATCTCGCGGGAGCGCGCCGCGTTGCAGCAGAGCTGGCTCGCGAAGGTATCGCTGTCCTGCGTTTCGACTTCACGGGTTTGGGGTCGAGCGAAGGTGAGTTCGGCTCGACCAATTTCTCCTCCAATGTTGCCGACCTGCTCTCAGCCGCCGACTATCTGCGCCAACACTATCAAGCGCCGTCGCTTCTGATCGGCCACTCACTCGGCGGCGCCGCCGTCCTGGCGGTCGCCAGGGACATTCCTGAGGTCCGCGCCGTTGCTACGATCGGTGCGCCGGCCGATGTCGGCCACGTCTTGAAGAACTTCGGAGCGAGTCTCGAGGAGATCGAGAAGACCGGGTCTGCCGAAGTTGATCTTGCCGGGCGTAGGTTCCTCATCAGAAAGCAATTTGTCGAAGACGCGCGCGCACAGCGCATAAAAGACTCTGTTGCAAGCCTGAGAAAACCGCTTCTCATTCTTCACGCGCCGTTGGACCAGACGGTCGGAATCGAGAACGCTACTGAGATCTTCAGCGCGGCGAGGCATCCGAAAAGTTTTGTTTCGCTCGACAGGGCCGATCACCTACTCACCGACCCTCAGGATGCGGCCTTTGCCGGACAGATCATTTCGTCATGGCTGACGCGCTATCTCGCCGCGGATACGCCGCAGGGCACCGGACCAATTGAACATGTGCGTGTGATGGAAACGGGCGAAGGCAAGTTTCAGAACGCGATTCAGGCTGGCGGTCATCGGCTGTTCGCCGATGAACCCGAGAGCGTGGGTGGGCTCGATTCCGGGCCGTCGCCCTATGACTTCCTGTCCATTGCTCTTGGCGCCTGCACCTCGATGACGCTGCGCCTCTATGCCGACCATAAGCAGCTGTCGCTCGGACGCATCGGCGTCGACGTCTCGCATGCGAAGATCCATGCAAAAGATTGCGAGGAGTGCACCGAAGCGGAACGCAGCGGCAGCGGCAGGATCGATCGTTTCGAACGCGTCATTTCAATTGATGGCGGGGTCTCGGAGGAGCTTCGCGGCAAGATTGCCGAAATTGCCGACAAGTGCCCGGTCCATCGCACGCTCGAGGCAGTGGCGAAGATCAGGACTACCGTGAAACCAGGATCACATTAGCTTCATTCCCCCGAATCGGCCGTCCGTTTTCGCGGAAACGCTGAGCAATTGTTGTTGAGTGGACGACTAACCGCTGTCTGACACCAGAGCGCCCACCGCGCCGGGTGCTAATGACTTCTCGTGGAGGCAACTTGAATCCGCGTTCGCGAGAGGCGAGCAATGGTGCTGAGGTTTGCAAGGGGCCCATAGGACGCAAGCATCACAAACAACGCTTGACGAGCTGAACGGCGCCCTATGTGCGCGAAGGCAACCGATTACACTCTTTGCGTATATCATGCTATGATATATATTGCTTAGCACTCAGCCGGGAGTGCGCGCGCGACGAAGTTCCAAAGGGCAAACGGCGGGCTCGCGAATTGTATTGCTGAATAGTGTCACCTCGGACGACCTCGCCAGCTATGCGGTGACTACCCGGTCGGCTCAACTTCCACACGAGGCGGTCCCGGCTGCGCCAGGGAGGTTCAGATGCAAGTAACGGATGCTTGGGAAGAGTGGTGGCGAGGGCTTGGACATGTTGCCCGGTGCAATCGTGACATGGCGCGAACACGCGAAGCATTTGAAGCTGGGTATGCGGCCGGCCGTCTCACACGTCCACGAGCCACTGATGACGCAGGCGAAACTGCGCGAGGCCCCCTCCCGGGGCGCAAAGACACGAGACCTGGAGAGCCACAAGAGCAGCGCGGGCGAGTACCTAGCAGCGCGCTTTCGGAGTAGTCCCGACTCAGGCGGATAGATCACGTCCTGTTGGCGCTTGCCGTAAAGGCGCTCCGCGATGAACACCGCTCGAAATCATAATCCGGCAGCGACGCGGCAATGGACATCACTCCGCGAGCAACGCGGAGCGCTGAGCATTTGCGAATTCATACCCAATAGGGCGGAATGCCATAATAGTCGTAGACTTTACGGCCGCTTTCGGGCCCCCAGTCATATTCCCGGTCTGCGGGATAGCGCGGGGCTCCTTCGACCTGTTCCTTTGTGATGTTCACCTGGAAACCGCCGAGATCCGTATTGTAGTCGAGCATTTCCCAAGGAAGCGGATAGTGTTCATGTCCAACCCCGAGAAAGCCGCCGAAGCTCATCACGGCATAGGCGACGCGTCCACCGCGCTTTTCCAGGATGATCCTCTCTATTGAGCCTACCTGATTGCCGTTCATGTCGTAGACAGTGGTGCCCACGACCATGTCGCTGGCGATGAGGTCATGCGATTGATGCAGATTAGGGTCGGCCATCGTTATTCCTCCTGTGGTGGCCCAACGCTCCTGGGTATGAGTTGTTCCTCAGATTGCTTCGCAAGGGCCAGAGCTTGACTATTTCTGCCGTGGGGCCGAGAGCTCGCCACCCGCCGAAACGAGCTTGCCGGCGCGCTTGAGCATCACCGCCTCCACCAATGTTCGCGCCGCATTGCGGACCTCTTCCTGCACGGCCTCGTCCGCATCGAGCTCCTGGTGACTGAGCGCGTATGGCTTCCAGTAGCCGATATAGCGATCCATCTCCGCCAAGGGCCCCGCCGGCTCGAGATGCATGTAGCACAGCCAGTCGGATAGGCTGCGTCGAACGTTCTCGGCGCCCTCCACGTCCCCGTGAACGATGACGGAGAAGAGCCGCCCGGCGAGATGCCGAGGATAGTTCCAGCCTTGGAGTTCAAGCGCCTTTGCGAGCTTCGCATCCTTGCCCTGTGTTAGGGTGGGGTCCGGATTGCCACCATCCGCGCAAACCAGCCGATCCATCATCAGCTTTACCGGCGACGAGACCTGATACCAGTTCACAGGCGTGACGATCATGATGCCGTGCGCCTCTACCCACATCGGATAGATGTCGTTCATCCAGTCGTCGACCTGGCCAAGCGAGTAGTTGGGATAGCAGGAGCACGGCCAGTGGCAGAGGGCTGGCGAGGTGGAAAAGCAGGCCTTGCACGGGTGGATCGTTCGCCCATATTCCGAAGTAAGGCGATGCAACTCGAGTATGCTGGTCTTCACCCCCGCCGTTTGATCGATCGTTGCCTGCGCGATCCGCGTCAGCCGATAGGATTTCGACATTTCGCCGGGACAAGTGTGTTCGCTGCGCGATGACCCGCTGATCAACAGGATGCGCGCAGGCTCCCGAGGGTCCGAGTGACGCTCTTGCGCAGCATGAATTGCGTCGCGCGCCGCGAGCCAATCGACGGACAGATCGTAATCGGGGTCCTTGAAGGCAGTGCCGGCCTTGCGCGTGTTGGGCGCTTTTCGCTCGTTGGAATAAGCATCCCAAGCCGCCGCAGCGATCTTATCCAGTTCCGATCGAAGACCGCTGAAAACCGGGTCTTGGAAACGGCTGAGGAAGCGGCGGCGAAATTCGTTCTCCGCCAGCCTGGGGCTTGGCGTTCCCGTTCGCGGCTCAAGCACTGCCGGGAGAGTTTGTGTCCCGGGGATCTTTGCCATCTTCCCATCCAACGTAGCTGGCAAGCTCCAGTGTAATCGACCACGACGCCGATTGTTCCGATTGGGCGAGTTTGGTCTCCCGCAGCGCACGGCCCTCCGACGCGCGCGAAAGAGACGCGAGCGGCCGCGATGGTAGCGCTGCCGGATCAGGCAATCGGCAAAAGGAGACGTTTCCCAGCCACAGAACAATGCAGTTTGAGGGTATCCACCCGCGGGCGCTTCGGCTAGCTTTCCCAAAAGGTTAGGAGGACACATGGGCCTGTCAGACGTTTTTGGTCGATTGGTCGCACTGATCGGTGCCGCCGCAATCCTTGTGCGCCGCCAGAACGGCGCTTCTCTGGAACCCGCCTATGGTAGCGCCCCGAATATCCCGGGAGCCAAACCGCAAGGCATTCCCACGCTGAAAATGCCTACGGCCAGGGGATGGACCGATGGGCAAAGGCCGACTGCGGCGGTTGGGCTGAAGGTGAACGCATTCGCGGCCGGGCTTAAACATCCCCGCTGGATTGAGGTGTTGCCGAATGGCGACGTCCTGGTTGCCGAGGCGCTCAGCGAGCCGGGGGGCATAAAATCTGCCTTCGACTACGCCATGTTCAGCACAATGAAACGCGCCGCTGCAGTGGGCGCCAGTCCGAACCGCATCTCGCTTTTGCGTGATGCGGACGGCGACGGCGTGGCCGAAATACGCACCGTATTTCTCGAGGGGCTCAATCAACCGTTCGGCATGGCGTTGCTGGGCGATACCTTATATGTCGGCAACACAGACGGGGTGGTCGCGTTCCCCTATGAAACGGGCGACACCAGCATCCGCGCGACAGGGCGAAAGCTGGCAGATTTCAAGGGAGGCGGGCACTGGACACGGAGCCTGCTTGCCAGTCGGGATGGACGAAAGCTCTTCAGCGGCGTCGGGTCGCTCAGCAACATAGGCGAGCGCGGCATGGCGGCCGAGGAAGGACGGGCGGCCATTCACGAGCTTGACCTCGAGAGTGGTGAACGCCGCATATTTGCCTCCGGTTTGCGGAACCCGGTAGGCATGGCGTGGGAGCCAACGACAGGTGCACTCTGGACGGTCGTCAATGAGCGCGACGGGCTGGGCGACGAGACGCCTCCCGACTATCTGACATCCGTTCGCGACGGTGGCTTTTATGGATGGCCCTATTGCTACTGGGGGCAGATCGTGGACCACCGGGTGCCGCAGGATTCGGCCTTGGTCGCAACCGCTTTGGCGCCGGACTATGCCTTGGGCGGACACACTGCATCACTCGGTCTCTGCTGGCTTCCCGCAGGCACTCTGCCGGGCTTTCCGAATGGAATGGTGATCGGTCAGCATGGTTCCTGGAACCGCAGCTCGCTGAGCGGCTACAAGGTTGTCTTCGTACCGTTCGTAGACGGACGCCCCGCCGGCCCCCCGCGCGACATTCTGACCGGCTTCCTTTCGCCCGACGAGCGGGCGTCCTATGGACGGCCGGTTGGAGTCAGCCTCGGCCCGGACGGCTCCTTGCTGGTGGCGGACGATGTCGGCGATGTGATCTGGCGCGTGACGGGCGAGGCGGCGTGAGCGTCCAACGGGCGCGCATTTGCGAGACGGGGCGCACCCGCTTGGGCGTGAACGGCTCCAGGTGCAGGTAATCATTACAAGTGTGGAGCGATGGACAATCCTAAACGGCAGCCGCGCCCTGTTTTTGATCGCCCAACCCACATCCCTATGCCATCGTGGCGCGTCATTTGGCCGGCGAGGAGTTGGGGATTGAGCGCCATGGCGGAATTTGGCGGCTCTTTATTGAGATACTTCATCTAATCTTCATATGCTATGTATTCTGGGCGTGATTTCCTAACATTTATTTGGATCGAACGAATCTTCCAATAAAAACACTACGTCGCGCTTTCGCTACGATTGTAAACTATACGAGATCTTGTATTTCTTCTTCCACAAGACTCCTAGGGTACGGCTGCTGTCGACCTAATGAACCTTGCGGCGCCACCATCGCCGCGCCCTCTTTTGGCATAAATCCCGATCCGTGGTGGGGCTGACACGTTCGTGGACGGGACAGTGCGCGCGTGCGGGTGTTTTCACCGGCCGCCGTGAACGGCCGGCCACGGAATTTTGCGCCCTTGATCGTTGTCAACGACGATACCACCGAACAGGAGTAAGATAGCACCAGCAAGTGCGAGAGGTTCCGCTAGGCTGAGGGAGACTCAAGCTGTCTCAACTCATCAGACTCGTTTGTCATCGAATATGGCGGCACACAGACAGGAGCGGGCCATATTCGAATCGGCGCCGTTGGCCAAACCCAACGCGAATACCTCGGAGGAGCGGGGTGATGCGACCGCTCGGGGTGATTTTGGTTGCTATGTTGCCAGCTATGTCGGCTACCGCAGAGGATGAAGCCACCCAGGACTCCATCGCATATGTACCCAGCCTCGGCGAGATCATGACCAAAATCGAGCTGAGTCGTTCCAAGCTTTGGTATTCAGTAAGGCTGCGAAACTGGACATTGGCTGTATATCAATTGGGACAAGTCAAGTCGGGTTTCAGGGACCTGGAGCTCCTTTATCCCATGCCCACCTCCGACCTTGCGGAAACTGATCGGATCACGCTTCTGCTTGAAGAAGCTGTACAAACAAAAGATGAAAAGCGATTTGATCAGTTTTTTGCCGAGATGACGGACGAATGTAACGACTGCCATAAAACAAAAGGGGTGCCCTTCCTTCACGTCGGGGAGCCGAAAGTCCCCGATCCCTATGGGGAGAGGATGCTTGAACCTACTATGACACGATGATGGATCGAGCCGCTACGGGGTCGTCAGAGGCCGCAAGCTAGGGGGCTACCGATGAGCGCAACCTTGGAGCGTGGACGTCGAGGCATTTTTATCGTCTTAGCCCTGCTGTTCTTCCAACCGGGTTTTGGCCATCCGAGTCTCGTGGCGGCGCAAGAGCCGGCCACTACAGCTTCCCCGGCAAAGGTACAGCAGCTATTTCAGTTGCTTGACGATCCGGAAGTACGCGAATGGCTCTCGACGAAGCAGGCAGTTGCGCCGTCGACTGCGGTGCCAGCGGCGAGCCTTGCCTCGCGATGGATTGGAGAGATCCGGCGGCACCTTGGCGGCTTGCGGGATGCCGCGCCACGAATGGTCCCGGAATGGCAGGCGGCAATGGCCCGCATAGCGAGCGACATGCCTAATCAGGGAGCGATGCCGATCCTCAGGGGACTAGTGCTTATTCTCCTTATCGGTTACAGCGCGGAATTTCTCCTGCGTTACTTCCTGCGCCGCAGTGCAAAAGGACATTCGAGGCAATTCGGTCACAGCCTTGCCGCCTTAACGCGTATCTTGCCCATAATGGCTTTCGCCATTGCGAGTGTCTCGGCTTTCGCGCTTTCCGATTGGCCGGCGCAGTTGGAGGCGGCGGTCGCGCCACTGCTCATCGCGTGGATCGTCGCCCGCCTGCTGATTTCAATCGTCTGGGCGGCATCGAGGCCTGCATTTAAAGGCGCGACCGAAGAGGCACAGGAGGGAAATGGGGCCATCCCCCCGCGCGTGGCTCACTTCTGGTATAGGCGGTCCGTTCTGTTCATATCAGCACTGGCTTTCCTGTGGGCGGTCCGGGATCTTATGCGGGCGCTCTCGTTTCCAAATGACGTCAATGATCTCGTTACAGCCGCTCTCGGCTTCGTGGTCCTGGGGATGGCAACTGAAGCCACGTTGTCCCGCCCCATGGCGGCGAGGGCCGCGCGGCGAACGATGCACAACGCGACTATCATCGCTTTCCTTGTTCTGCTGTGGCTACTCTGGGTCGCCGGCATGAAGGTGCTCTTCTGGATTGGCGTTTATATTCTCGCCCTGCCGCCGCTGTTGCGTTTCACCAGCGCGCTGACCAAGGCGATGCTCGTCGTTTCGGCTGCCAACGACGTTCCGGTGATGCGCAACGTCCTGATCGAGCGTGGTGCAAGGTTCATGATCATCGCGCTCGCTGCCGCCTGGCTTGCCGTCGTCTTCCGGTTCAACGGGACAGCGATGATGCAGGACGACGAATTCAATCGCATTTTCCGTGGCGTACTCGCCGGCGTCGTGATTTTGCTTGCCGCGGATCTGATCTGGCAACTGGTGAAGGAATACATCAGCCTTCGCATCAAGAGGGCCAGTATAGAGGGCGCGGATCCAGCCCAGCTTGCTCGCAGCATGCGGCTGCGCACGCTGCTGCCGATCCTGCGCAATTTCCTCGCAGCCTTTATCGCCCTCACCGCCGGCATGATGGTCCTCTCCGGCCTTGGCGTCGCAGTCGGTCCGTTGATCGCCGGCGCTGGGGTCTTCGGCGTCGCCATCGGCTTCGGCTCACAGAGCTTGGTCAAGGATGTTATCAGCGGCATCTTCTACATGATGGACGATGCGTTTCGGGTCGGCGAATATATCCAGAGCGGCAGCTACATGGGAACGGTAGAGTCCTTCAGCATACGCTCAGTCAAGCTGCGCCATCACCGGGGACCGGTGTTCACCGTGCCTTTCGGAACGCTTGGCGCCGTGCAGAACATGAGCCGCGACTGGGTCATCGACAAGTTCCTGATCAATGTTTCCTATGACTCCGACGTCGCCAAGGTGAAGAAGGTGGTGAAGGGCATCGGGACCGCGTTGCTCGAAGACCCGGAGCTCGCGCCGATGATCATCGAAACGGTGAAGATGAAGGGCGTGGAGCAGTTCGGCGATTACGGCATAACGCTAAGCTTCGCCCTGACCACCAAGCCAGGATCTCAAGCCCAGGTCAGACGCCGCGCTCAAGCCTTAATCAAAGAGGCATTCGATGCCAATGGCATCCACTTCGCCTCGCCGACGGTCCAGGTCGCCGGCGACGACCCGCAATCGGCGGCGGCGGCAGCTGCCGCGACACGCGACGCGATCACCAAGAAGCATTTGGCAGCGCTGGCGGCAGAAGCGCCGGCGAAATAGCTCGCAACTCGACCGATAGCTGAATCCGTGCGAACTCTGCCGACACGTGGTCACTCCTCGGTTCGGTAGCCGCTTTGGCCGCACCCGGCGCGTGAAGGCGCGAATTGTTGGGGAAGGGTTTAGCGGACCGCAAATCAAGATCGAGCACGTCGAAGTTACCCGACCAGAAAATCGAACTGCGCGTCGGAACCACGCAGGAAGGCGAATAGGGGTGGGATGAGTCCACCTCGAACTACTCATGCTACATGCACAAAGTCTCCAGCATCTCCTGATTAAGGATCTCGATGCCGCGAGTTCCGTTCAGTTTGATGACGCCTCTGCTTTTTAGTTTGGTAAGTGAGCGTGAGACGGTTTCGATGGTCAATCCGAGATAATCAGCAATGTCGACGCGTGGCATGAAGAGATCAAATTTGCAGAGCGCTCCTGAGCGATCCGACATTTCGAGCAGGAAGGCTGCCACACGCTCGATCGCGCTGTGACGACCAATCACCAATTGATGCTCTTGCGCCGACGAAAAGCTGTCGAGAATAACGGGAAGCAGACCCTGCCACATGCCTGGCGTTTCCTGAATGCTAATGCATTTTATTCCGGTAGCGCCTACCGCTTCCGCGGAGGAGCGCCGCAGATCTTCGGCTTGCAGGCCGAACCAGTTACCGCCGAAATGAAACGCAAGAATTTGCCGACGGCCATTGGCCAGTATGCGACAAATGCGAACTGCGCCATATTCCACGCGATAGATTTGGCCGGCCCTCTCCCCATCCATGTAAATCCTCTCTCCGTCGGCAAAGTTGCTCAGCGGCCTCGATTCCACATCTTCCTGGTTAGTCCTGGCAGCGGGCATGATTGTGCCGGCTTGCAACGCGTTTGCTACATAAGCGTCCATGGTCCAACTCTCCATACTTCGGGGTCGCTGTGCTCAATCGCTTGGGCTTGCGAGGTTCTGCGCAGTTGTTTTCCTCCGAGCGCCGCGCGGCAGTCGCCGGAGGTTTTGTCATGCATAGCGTTGCGTGCTTGCGCGATTGGCTTATCCAAGCGTCTGCTCGATCTCTGCGACGAGGCTCTCGACGAGGCCGCTAAATTCGGCTCGGCGCTCTTCCCTCACCTGAACTGGCAGTTGATCGGCGGCAGCAAGTGCGTTTTCAGCGACCGCAAGATCTTCGCACATTCCCCTGAAGCTCTCGTCCCGGATCGACAGCTCCTTGATTTGTAAAGACCGCGCCGGAAACCGTCTCAAGACCGCAGTCAGACCATGTTCACGTCCGCCTAGTTCATGACTGTTCATTTCGATCCCCTCTCCAGGGCCGAGAACGAAATATACTTTCAGTGCATCCTACATTGCCGCCCACTCGCCCCGGGAGTAAGATACGGAAAGCTACAGAACTTCATGTCGTACAGCGTATGTTAAACCGGGGGCGGCATGACAGCGAATGGTTTGGAAAAGGTCAGGCATGAGTCTACGGCCCTGCCCTCGAACGCAGAAATCACCGCACAACTCAATCGGATCCGGTCAAGCGCTGATTTCGACGTCCCGGAACGCGCGCGCAAGTTTCTGAGCTACGTGATCGAGGAAGCGATCGCCGGACGGGCTGATCGCATCAAGGCCTATTCGATCGCTACCGTGGTCTTCGGCAGGGACCCTTCGTTCGATGCTCAGAACGATCCTGTGGTGCGGATCGAAGCCGGTCGTCTCCGGCGTGCTCTTGAACGCTATTATCTAGTGGCGGGTCGCCAGGATCCGATCGTTATAACAATACCCAAGGGTGGTTATGTTCCGATTTTTCACACGCGGAGCGGCACTGCGACCAAATTCAAGTCTCGAAGCTCCGGACGAGGAGTGTCGAGCGTCTTTAACCGATACAAATTTCTTTGGAGCGGGTTCGGAATACTGCCGACTATCGCAATTCTTGCGACACTGGGCGCGAGCGGTTTTCTCGCGGTCAAAACCGCGCTGGAGAAAAGCGCCACCAACACGCGGGAGACTCTGCCAAAGCTTCCAAGGTTGGTCGTGATGCCCTTTGAAGATCTTTCAAGTTCCCCTCAATCGGAAATGATTACAAGAGGCCTGACGGACGAAGTCATCAGCAATCTCTCCAAGTTTAAGGAGATAACCGTTGCCACGAACGAGGGAATAGACGGGCTCCAAAGTCCGGATCCAGCCCAAGGGAGCCCGCCCGTTTACGCCCTGGAAGGCCGTGTCCGAATTGACGGAAGTAAACTGAGGCTCGGAATACGCCTCGTTCAGCATCCAGAAGGATCAGTGGTATGGGCTAACAATTATGACGAAGATCTCCGACCTCATAAAGTGCTTGAACTTCAGGCACGCGCTGCGACGGCTATAGCCAGTGCGATCGCACAGCCGTACGGAGTCATGTTTCAGGCAAATGCCACGCATCTGACGCACGCTGTTCCGGATGATTGGCAAGCCTATGCTTGTACACTTTCTTACTACGGCTATCGCGCTAATCTCGACCCTCAGGCACATACATCCGTTCGAGAGTGCCTCACAGACGCGACGAGGCGCTTCCCCGGCTATGCAACCGCCTGGGCGCTGCTTTCGCTCACCTATGTTGACGAACTCCGCTTTCGCAACCGCCTGGGCGGTTCGTCAACCGTTGCTCTTGACCGGGCGATCGAAACGGCGGCACGCGCTGTGGAACTGGACCCGCAGAACGTCCGTGCTCTCCAAGCAAGAATGGTCGCGCTTTTCTTCCGCGGCCAAGTCGACGCAGCCCTGGCGGTCGGCGCGCGCGCCTTTGCGATCAACCCAAGTGACACGGAACTTGCCGGCGAATATGGGTTCCGTCTCGCGCTATCTGGTCAATGGGGCAGGGGTTGCGAACTCGTGTCCAAGACAGTTGACCGGAATCCTGGTCCCGTGGGGTATTTTCAGGCGGCGCTGGCAGTCTGCTGTTATATTCGCCGGGACTACGTCGCGGCGGAAAAGTGGGCTCGCTTATCCGACCTTCGTGCCAACCCAATTTTCCACGTCATATTGCTTGCCACGCTCGGTAAGCTCGGCAAGACCGACGAAGCTCGCATCGAGCGGCGATGGCTTGAGACGAATGCGCCCGGCGTCCTGAAGAATATCGGGCGCGAAGTTGCGATGCGCATCCACCGGACTGAGGATCAGCTTCATTTTCTTGAGGGATTGCGGCAAGCGGGCGTTTCCATTTCGCAGGACACGAGCCCACAGGGACCCGGGCTGCGGCCACTCCGATAGACGCTACACGATACTACAAGCACTCTTGCCTTCTCCGCATTAATTTACTCCCAAATGAACCTGGGCAGGACCGGCCGGCGGCCGATGTGGAACCACGGAGGGTGGCGGAATGGACGCGGAGCACGACAGATCTTTGCAGGTGCGGGAGCGCGGCAATGAAGAGACCGGATCGCACAAATATGAAGAGGAAATGGCAAGGCTTCAGATTGAGCTGTCCCATCTCCAGGCCTGGGTGAAGACATCCGGCGCCCGCATTGTGATTATTTTCGAAGGACGTGACGCGGCCGGAAAAGGAGGCCTTATCAAAAGGCTTACCGAGCGCGTCAGCCCACGCGTGTTTCGCGTCGTTGCCTTGCCGGCGCCGACAGACCGGGAGAAGACGCAAATGTACATGCAACGATATGTGGCGCATCTTCCCGCCGGGGGAGAGATCGTCATATTCGACCGCAGCTGGTACAATCGTCCGGGCGTCGAGAGAGTGATGGGTTTTTGTTCCGTCAAGCAGGCGCGGCGCTTTCTCGAACTGGTGCCCCGTTTTGAGGCGGCGATCGTCGAAAGCGGCGTGATGCTGCTAAAGTACTTCCTAACGGTGAGCGAAGAGGAACAGGAGCGTCGGTTTCGACGCCGGATTCGCGATCCACGGCGGCAATGGAAACTCAGCCCCATGGATCTCGAGTCTTATCGCCGTTGGTGGGATTACAGCCGCGCCTACGATGAGATGATCCGGATGAGCGATAGTCCGCAGGCGCCATGGTGGATCGTCCCCTCGGACAGTAAAAAGCGCGCGCGGGTCAATTGCATCAGCCACATTCTCAAGTCTATCCCGTACGAGAGGATCAAGTACGACAAACCGGAACTCGGCAAGCGTCAAAAGCGGCCGGACGATTTCGTCGACGACAACACAGCACGCAACATAGTCCCGAACGTTTACTAATAAAGAAGGTGCTCGGTTCGTCGGACGCCCCTTCCCTTCAATCGTTGCTGCGGTTCAATTGTTCAATTCTGTTCCGATATTCCCTCTGAAGCTGCCGCCAGGGGCGGCGTGTTAGGTGCCGCTGCTCCACCTCTCATCCAAACCATCACCAAGTCGTGGAAAACACTGAGGACAATGGGTCCGAGGAACAAGCCGATCAAACCATAGGACAGAGTACCTCCAAGCACACCGAGAAGAATTACGAGAGTCGGAGTCGAAAGTCCGCGAGCCACCAACACCGGCTTCATCACGTTGTCGATGAGGATCAGAGGGATCAACAAGAGCGTGAGTAGTGCTGCAGCGGCCGGATTCAACTCTGTCCAGGCCCAAATCATGACAGGCAACAAAGCAAGCGCTGGCCCGATTTGAACAATGCATAGGATAAGCACGACAAACGCCACCATCCCAGGCGCTGGTGCGCTAAACAGGCTTAAGATCAGTGCGCAAAGAAACGCCTGCAACAGCGCGACACCGATTACTCCACGCGCCACATTACGGATAGTGGCCGCCGCGAGCTGCACAAAACCCACGCCCCTATTCCCACCCATTCTGCGAGCGAAGCCTTGCACGTTTTCGGCAAAGCGCGCACCGGACCCGAAAAGAAAGCCTGCCACGAGCACGGACGCCACGAAGCTCAACAGGCCAACGCCGACGCTGGCAACTTTGCTTAGGACGACGCTCCCAACATGCAGCAACGATGGTTCAAAGCGCTTCACTGCCGATTCAAGATTGACAGAGGCAAGAGTCCAGGCCTCAAAAACGCGCTCACCGACGAGTGGCCAGTTTTTGACATTTTCCGTGGGCAGTGGCACCAGGGAGGA
Organism: Sinorhizobium sp.; assembly: GCF_059070375.1. Lineage (NCBI taxonomy): Bacteria > Pseudomonadati > Pseudomonadota > Alphaproteobacteria > Hyphomicrobiales > Rhizobiaceae > Sinorhizobium > Sinorhizobium sp. Next base: position 863,325 of record NZ_JCACWC010000001.1, on the reverse strand, counting down.
ACCCTCGCTCAATCTGGTGAAAAGCGTCTGCGCACCTTCAGCGAAGTTAAAAGCAATAGCTGCAAGCGGGCCTACGATGATCACGAGACTGACAAATGTGATCAAGGCCGCGGCCAATCGAACGCGTTGGCCAAGCAAGACGCTAAGCTCCTGATATAGCGGATAGAGAGCAACAGTCAAAATTATCGCCCAGATAATAATGATGGCGAACGGAGCGACAAGGGTAAGCGACCAATAGGCGAAAAGCACGACCACCCCGATTCGGGCGATATCGGTAATCCTCGCTTCTATTGATGGCTCGTCAGGTCGGCCGGTACTCACGGCGTCCTTGTCAGGCTGATCCTCAGCCATTCTGTTGCCTCTTCCACCCAGCTGTGCGCTCTCTCTTCGCCGCTCCCCTAAGTTGCGTCGTCACGCAGCGCATTTTTGCAAGCGGCACTCGTATCGTTTTCGCACGGCCGCTGAGGTCTGCTGCAACTCATTTCGCGATATTGCGTGAAGAACGCTTGGAGAACGATGCTTCGATCGTAGCGCTTCCTCTGATGAAGCCACAGTAAAATACCGTAGGATACGCATTCAGCATTCGGGGGATTCGATTCTTGCATTTCAAAGACAATTCCGTCTCCTCCGCGGGTAAGGAAAAATGCCGCGCGTTCTGACACTCAGGGCAGATCTTCGATTTCTGACGTTATGAGCTCGGAAGTGCTCAGCGATTGACTCGAGTCATTGCCAGTCACCCCTTTTCGCGTATCATCGTGGCGATACGAAAGCGTTTGACCGGCCCTTTGCTTATTGAGTTGACATTATTCTGCGGCAGGAGTGTCCTCGCCTGCTGCATGTTTTTCGGCAACATGCAGCGATTGAAGCATTACGGTAATACGTGTACGTCTGAAAAGACGTCGTCTCCGGAGGAGAGCGCAAATGGCAGAGTCCGTGCACCCAGCGGCAGTTAATCATTTGCCTGCGTTCATCACCGCACCCGGGGAGACGGATATTTTATTCAATATAATGACCGTCTTCGTCCTGCTTCTGATACTCCTCATCGGCGTATTATACTTACGCCTTCACGCGCTTCCCGAACACATGGCTCACGGGGCGAGCAAGGGCCAACTACAGCTGGTCGCGGTACTCGCCTTGATTGCACTGTTTACGCATAACCACCTCTTCTGGATCGCTGCCCTGCTACTGGCAATGATCGAGTTTCCTGATTTCTCCAGTCCGATGGCTTCGATTGCCGACTCGCTCCGATCGATTGCTGCTCGGGACGCCTCCTCCTCTTCAGCCGAGGCCCACCCAACCGGCCTCGAACCAGTGGTCAAGCCGCGCCCCGTGCCGACAGAACCTCCGTGGGTACCGGTAGAAAATGAAGTTTCGGCTAGTGACAACAATCTTTCGGAGCGGAGGGGATAAGCCATGCTTGAGTTCATGATCTGCTCCATGCTCACGATCTTTCCGGACTTTCTTTTCCGCCGCTATGCCCAGGGCAAGAGGCTCGGCCGCGAGATCAATCTCTATTCCATGTGGTTTGAGCTGCGCTGGGGTATTACGGCCTGTGTGATCCTTACACTTTCCCTCATTACCCTCATCTTCTACTATCATCCTTCCACCAAAAACGTCACAGCGGTGTTCCGCACCGTTACCATATTGCCCGAGGCAAATGGCCGCGTTGCGGAAGTTTTCGTTGGCACAAATGAGAAGGTTGCCGCTGGTGCCCCCCTATTTCGCCTCGACAGCACGGGACAGGAGGCGGCGCTGGAAACCGCTCGCCGGCGCGTTTCCGAACTGGATGCCGAATCGGCGGTGGCAAAAACGGAGCTGGTGGCGGCAGACGGTTTGATCGCCCAGGCAGAAGGCGCCTACCAGCAGGCCGTGGACGAATACCAGACACAGGTTGAGCTCAATCGGCGCAATCCGAACGTGGTCGCAAAGCGCGAAATCGAGAGACGCCAAGTGGCGGTAAACAGCCGAGAAGGCGCGCTCGCCGCCGCCGTTTCCAACAAGCAGACTTTGCAAACGAAAATCGCCTCGCTCCTGCCGGCACAGAAGGCAAGCGCCGAAGCTGCACTTGCCCAGGCGCAGGTGGAATTGGACAAGACTGTCGTGCGCGCTGGAACCGCCGGAATGGTTCAACAGTTCGCGCTGAGACCTGGCGATATCGTCAATCCGATGATCCGCTCGGCCGGGATCCTGATTCCCGAGGATCGCCGCGTAGGGTTGATAGCAGGGTTCGGACAGATCGAGGCTCAGGTCCTGAAACCGGGGATGATTGCCGAAGTCACGTGTATCGGGAAGCCCTTTACCATCATTCCAATGGTCGTGACCGAGGTCCAGGACGTTATTGCCGCTGGCCAGGTCCGGCCCGCGGATCAGCTCGTAGACGTGCAGCAGATGGCCAGGCCCGGAACGCTGACCAGCTTCCTGGAACCACTCTATGAAGACCAGTTCACCGGCATTCCGCCAGGAAGTAACTGCATCGCCAATGCCTACACGAGCAATCATGACGAACTGACCCACGGAAACGTAAGCACGCCGCGCTGGCTCTTCCTTCATATGGTGGATGCGCTTGGACTGGTGCATGCCATGATCCTGCGGCTGCAGGCGCTGCTGCTGCCCGTCCAAACGCTCGTTCTGACGGGACACTGATCAGGAAGCCCAGCATGCCGTTGGCCCTCCCCCGTTTACCCCTCCTTGCAGGTCTGGACGGCTACCGCCCGGCATGGCTGCGCAGTGACGTCTCCGCCGGGCTCGCAATCGCTGCTGTGGGACTGCCCAGCGCCATCGCCTATCCGGCCATTGCTGGCCTTCCGCCCGAAACTGGACTTTACGCAAGCATCGCCCCGTTGGTGGCCTACGCGTTTTTTGGGCCTTCGCGTCAGCTCATCGTCGGTCCGGATGCAGCCACCATGACCGTGCTGGCAGCGGTCTTGACGACGATCTTTGCGGCACCCGGTGTCACGGCTGATCGCGTTGCGGTGGCGGCGCTATTGGCGCTCGTCGTCGGAACGCTCTGCCTGATTGCCCGCGCAATCCGACTGGGCGTCCTCGCGACCTTTCTCTCACGTCCCATTCTGACGGGCTTTTTCGCCGGCATTTCTCTGTCGATTCTGATCGGTCAGATTGGTCGCTTTACCGGTATCGAGGTCGCGTCCGAAGGCCTGATCGGCCCCGTTCTTGAGCTTGTGCAAAAGATCGGATCGGTTCATCTGCCCTCACTCTTTCTGGCACTGGCCTCGTTCGCACTGCTGCAGGCCTCCCGTACCATGCATTCGCCTATCCCAGGGCCGATTCTCGTCGTTGTCCTGGCAGTCCTGCTTTCCGCAATGTTCGATTTCGAAACGCACGGAATAGCAATCGTCGGCGATATCCCTGGTGGACTTCCCCCATTGGCAATGCCCAGCATCGGCAATATTCACCTTCAGCCATTACTGCTGGGCGGTGCAGCCATTTTTCTCGTCAGTTTCGGCTCAGGCATCATTGCTGCCCGCAGCTTCGGCGCCAAAGCCGGACACCACGTCGATCCAAATCGCGAACTTACCGGATTCGGTGCTGCCAACATCGCTGCCGGCCTCTTCGGCGCCTTTCCGGTAACAGCCTCTGATTCCCGAACTGCAGTAAATCTCCTTGTGGGAGGCCGATCGCAGATAGCGAGCCTTGTCGCGGCAGCGGCACTTATGTCGACAGTCCTTTTCTTCGGAGACATTCTGCGGATTCTGCCCATCCCCGCACTGGGTGCGATCCTGGCAGCGACCGCACTGAGCCTTATCGATATCGCCGCCTTTAAGCAGATTTGGCGCGTCAGCCGGATGGAGTTCATATTTGCACTGATAGCCATGTGGGGGCCGATCGGGTTGGGTGTTCTGAATGGCGTGATCATAGCGATTGCGGCAACCCTCGTTTACATTCTTCAAAAGAGCATGTTCCCCCACGACGCCCTTCTCGGCCGGATTCCGGGGCGCGACGGTTTCTACAAGCTCCATCGCACTCCGGCAGCGCGTCCGGTGTTCGGCCTCACTATTTGCATGATCCAGGGCAGTCTACTCTTCTACAATACCGACCATGTTCAGGAACGCCTTCGCGTGATCGCCGACGAGCTGCCCGCGGACACTCGCTGGCTGATCATCGACGCGAGTGCCATGCCGCAAATCGACAGCACGGCGACCATCATGCTGGAGGAAGTTCATGCGGATCTGAAGAATCGAGGGATTGCACTTGGGCTTGCTGAACTGCACACCGACGCCCGTGCCATGCTCTCGCGTGCTGGCGTAATCGACAGAATCGGTTCCGAGATGATCTTTGAAGGTATCGAAGATGCTCTCCGCGCGTTCAACGGTGACGCCTTGAGCGTGACGGCCTAGAGGCCCGATCCAAAATTACTGTTGGCTGGAGGCTGGACCAGAGTTGCAGATTTCATCCAGAGACGTCGTCAGGAGCCCAGTTCAGAAAGAAGCCGATGTCGCCCGGCATACCGCCTGGAAAATTGATAATCATGGCTTTGAGCTTGAAGCCCTGGGGCTTGCCAAATTTTTGATATCGCTCAAAGAACTCCTTCGCCTTACCCTGGAGAGTCTGTGGCCAGTCCCGGTCAGCACTGTTTATCGCACGCCCGCTGTCGGTGCAAAGATCCGAGGGGAAGCTGTAAACCATCGCCTCGAACTTTCCGTCTCGAACAGCGTTTGCTACCAGGCGGCGCACCACGGCAACCTCCTCTGGCGTCACGTGCTCTTCAAGGAATTTTTCGGCGAACTCAGTTAACTTCTGCTCCTGCAGCGTTTTGAACTTCCGCTCCTTCTCCACTTCCTCCATCTCTCGCTGAAGAAGCTGCATGCGCAGGTCCTTGGCGCTCGGAGGTGTCGCATTCGGGTCGATGTCTCGTTTTTCAGCCATGTCCTTGCTCCACTTTCAGTCAAAAGGACGGAAAATCACGTCTCGCCGCATAGTTGTCAGCAGGCGTTCACCACTGCGGCCGACATCGGGAAAATCGGTATGCGCAGCAGCACCCTTCTTCGCAAGTACCCGATTTGAATATTTGGGGTTTCCAGTGATCTCGGGGCCAAGCCACGGCGGCAGAGGTGGCTCATCTGTCGAAGCTGAGAGCTCAACCTCTGCAATGATCAAGCCTTCTTGCATAGCGTGATAGACGTCTATCTCCCACCGAAAGCCTCGATACTCGACCTCATGACGCGTCTTATCTATTGTACAGAGGGCGTGATCAAGCATTCTTGTCGCGTCATCGTACGGGATCACGTACTCATATTCCTCGCGTCGACCGGATCTGGTGCGGATTTTTACCGTCAGGACCGCTCCGGCACCATCAATTGTTCTGACGCGCACAACGCGTTTTTTTGTCATAACGATGTAGCCCTGGCGAAGCTCCGACGAGGCCGAAGCCTGCGCACGCCAGCCCTCGTCGAGGATCCGAAACTTCCTTTCGATTTCCACCTTCATCCGTCACCTCTTGAAGGCAATCGCTCTTCCCACACCTCGACTATGCGCAAACAATCCTAGACTGGACCGGAGACTGGACCAGGAACCGGAACCTCGACATGCCACGTGATGTCAGGGAATGATGAGTTTATGATGGTGCCTCGCTCTGCACGCACCATTGCCGGGATGTCGGCCAACGCACCTATCGCTGCAGCATGCCCGGTTGCATTGACAAAATGACAGGCGGCCTCGACCTTGGGTCCCATGGACCCGGCGGGGAACGAGAACTCGCTTATCCGGCGGGGATTCGTCTTGAAGATTGCCTTCTGTTCCGGGGTTCCCCAGCCGGTAAAAACAGCGTCCGCGTCGGTCGCCATTATGAGCAGATCTGCTCCAATGTCCCGGGCAAGAAGGGCTGAACAGAGATCCTTGTCGATGACCGCTTCCACGCCAATCAATGTCCGTTCCTTGCCCCGCTCATACATCGTCGGAATACCGCCGCCGCCGGCGCAGATGACAACCGCTCCTTTGTCGAGAAGCCACCGGATAGGTCGAAGTTCAAAGATCCGTCTGGGAATCGGCGACGCTACGACGCGGCGCCATTTATTCCCGTCCTGCTTGAATGCCCACCCTTTCTGCTGATGAAGCTCGCCAGCTTCGCTTGCCTCGTAGACCGGGCCGACAAATTTGGTGGGGTTCTGGAATCCGGGATCGTTACCATCGACCTCAACCATTGTGAGGATTGTTGCCAGCGGCACCTCGAAAGGGAGCACGTTTCCAAGTTCCTGCTCCAGCATATAGCCGATCATGCCTTCCGTCTCAGCTCCAAGTATATCAAGCGGATAGGCCTCCTCGGGCTTGTATGCGGCTCCCTGCAGGGCCAGCAGGCCGACCTGCGGTCCATTTCCATGAGTAACCACGATCTGGTGTTCGGCGGCCAGCGGCGCGATGGCCTCGGCCGCAATCTTGATGTTGTGACGTTGTGTTTCGGCGGTCATGGGCTCCCCTCGTTTTAGGAGCGCATTCCCGCCTAAGGCGATCACGACGCGCATGGTCAGTCCCCCAGAGTTGCAACCAGCAGCGCCTTGATCGTGTGCATGCGATTTTCGGCCTGTTCAAACGCGATGTTCGCTTGCGACTCGAACACCTCGTCGGTGACCTCGAGACCGTTTGATAGCCCGTAGTCATTGGCGATCTGTTTTCCGATAGTGGTCTCGGTATCGTGGTAGGCCGGGAGGCAGTGCATGAACTTGGTCTGCGGGTTGCCGCTTGCTGCCATCAACTCGGCATTGACCTGATAAGGCGTCAGCAAATCAATTCGTTCTTTCCAGACCTCCTTCGGCTCACCCATCGAAACCCAGACATCCGTGTGAATGAAGTCAACTCCCTCCACTGCAGTCCTCGGATCATCCGTGATCATCAGGCGCGCTCCGGACTGAGCCTGAAGTTCTTGCGCGATGGTCTGAAATTCTTCCGAGGGCCACAGAGATCGGGGACCGCAAATGCGCACATCCATACCCATCAAGCAGCCGACGATCAGCAGAGAATGACCCATGTTCGATCGGGTGTCGCCGATATAGGCGTACTTGATTTCGCTGATCGGCTTGTCGCTATGCTCGCGCATCGTCAGGACGTCGGCGATCATTTGCGTTGGATGGTATTCATCGGTCAGACCGTTATAGACGGGCACACCCGCATATTTTGCGAGAGTTTCAACGCCGCTCTGAGAGGCACCGCGGTATTCGATGGCATCGTACATTCGGCCGAGGACTCTCGCGGTGTCCTTGAAAGACTCCTTGTGTCCAATCTGCGAGCCGGCAGGGTCGAGATAGGTGACATTGGCGCCTTGATCGGAACAGGCCACTTCGAAGGCGCATCGCGTACGCGTCGAGGTCTTTTCGAAGATCAGGCAGATTTCCTTGCCTTTCAGGTGCTCTTGTTCGGTGCGCGCATATTTGGCGCGCTTCAGATCACGAGCGAGATCCACGAGGTAACGAAACTCCCGCGGTGTGTAGTCCTGCACGGTTAGAAGCGAGCGATTTCGGAGATTAAAACTCATGGTGTTGCTCCAATTTGCGGAAATTCCGTTTGCAAATTCAGTCGGCCGGCTCTCGCCAGATCGGACACGTCATGCAGTGACCGCCCCCGCGTCCTCGGCCCAATTCGGCGCCGCGGATTGTGATGACCTCGATGCCTGCCTTGCGCAGAAGGGTGTTGGTATACGTGTTCCGGTCGTAGGCAACGACAACGCCCGGTTCGAGGGCAACGACGTTGTTTCCGTCGTCCCACTGTTCACGTTCCGCCTCATATGCGTTTCCACCGGTGGCGATGGTTCGAAGTTTGTCGATGCCCAATGCTTCGCTGACAACTTCGAGCATGGGGCGACTTTCCTGCAGCACCTCGAAGTTTCCCTGGTCGTCGAGAGGGAAAAGGCTGTAACAACGGATCTGATCTACAACGTCTGCGAAGAGCGTCACCACGTCGCGATCGCAGAATGTGAATACGGTATCGAGGTGCATCGCTGCCCGGCTCTTCGGCATCAGGCAACCGATGACGCGAGTAGCGGCGCCTGCCTTGAACAACGCCTTGGCAACCTGGCCCACCGCCTGGTAGGTGGTCCGCTCACCCATTCCCACCAGCAGGATACCGTTGCCGATAGGCATGACGTCACCGCCTTCGATCGTGGCATTTGCAAACTGCTCGTCGGAGTCGCCCCACCAAATGTCGAAGGCCGCGTCCTTGAAGGATGGATGAAACTTGTACACCGCCCTTTGAACCAGGGTTTCCGCGCGCCGTGCGGGCCAGAACATTGGGTTGCACGTTACTCCGTTATAGATCCAGCAGGACGGATCGCGCTGAAACAATGTGTTTGGTATAGGAGGGAGGACGAACTCGGTGGAGTGGAAGGCAGATGCCATGAGAGCCTTGCCCTGTCCTTCCGGAAGGTCTGCAATCGAGATTCCACCGATTAGGAAGGCAGCCAGCCGCCTGGCATCCATTTCCTCCATCCAAGGACGCATAACCTCGGCGATCTGGGATCCCATGACATTCGGGGTGGCCCGGCGATCAAGCACGAACTGGCGCGCTTCGGCATCCATGAGAGTGTCGGTCAGCAGGTCGTGCAACTCCAGGACCTCCACCCCTCTTTCCTGCATTTTCAGGACGAAATCGTAGTGGTCCTTCTGCGCCTCATGCACCCAGACGACGTCGTCGAACAGCAGGTCGTGACAATTGCCCGGGGTCAGTCGTTGATGAGCCAAGGACGGCCCGCAGACCATCACCGTCCTAAGCTTGCCGACTTCCGAATGGACACCGACAGTGCGCATTGGCCATCTCCTTTGGCGACATCGGTCTTTGAGACTTGACGTGCGTTGGTCGCATTTGACGAAAGTCCGGCCGGACGGTCATCCCGGCGCTTGCGAAACTAGGCTTCTCATTTGAGCTCCCGCGCCCTGCATGGCCGGAGCCAAAACAGTTCTCAAGGCCGCGGATAGCCCACGTCTGTATTTCCTGGCGAAACAGAATAATTCTTTGCGCACCGGACGGCATTGATCAGGAACAATTGTTCCTACAATTGTAACTTCCCCCGCAGGATCAACCATGCGCACGGTCGTCGCCCGAGCCAGCAGTGCGGTGGATTTTTTCGTTCTTGATCGCGATCAACGACTTGCCGTTCGATTCCAATTAAAATTGCGCTGCGCCAATCGCAGGAAGGAATCACGAAAATGAGCAAGATTCCAATTAGTCGGGCGATGATGGTGGCCTTCTGTTTGATCCTGGGCGCCGCAGTGCCAGCGCCTGCAGATGAGTATTATGAAGGCGTCGACATCAACCAGCGTCAGATCGACGGGAAACGGCAACCCATTAATACTTACCTCCTCAAGCGGAGGGCAGCACAGGAACGGCCTCCGGCGGCTACCGGCTCAGTGCCAAAGCCTGCACCGGCAACGCGCGCACCGACAACAAGCACCGTTCGCCCGTAACCTAGTGCAGTTGCATGCAATAGGCGTGGGGACAGTCGATGCCGAGACCGGGGACATCTTGACGTCAGCGCGATCTTGATAATCGCGGAAGGGCCCGCGTCCGGGAGGCGAAAACATGATCAAAGGCACCACCTTTGCACTCGCGAGCGCCCTAACGCTCATGCTGTCGATGCAAATCGACGCCTCACTCGCACAAGAACCGTCAAAAGCTGCAACTGATACTACGACATCAACCCCGGAGCCGTTGAGTGACGACGAACTGGAGGTCCTGGTGGCGCGGATTGCGCTCTATCCGGACGAACTGGTCGCGCTGGTTTCTGCCGTATCGCTCTATCCCTTGCAGATCGTAGAGGCGGAGCGGTTTCTCGAGAAGCGCAAGAAAAGCCCCGACCTGAAGCCGAAGGAAGACTGGGACGGCAGCGTCATTTCACTGCTGAACTATCCCGAGATCATCGAGATGATGAGTGAAGATCTCGAATGGACGCAGACCTTCGGCGAGGCGATCGCCAATCAGCAGAAGGACGTGCTGATCGCCATCCAGCAGTTGCGCGACGAGGCGGTCGCCAAGGATATTATCAAGACGGACGACAAGATGAAGGTGGTCGAGGAGGGAGACAACATCATCATCCAGTCGGCGAGCCCCGAGACCATCTATGTGCCGCAGTATCCGCCGGAGATGCTCTACGAGGCGGATTACGCGCCGGCTCCGATCGACTATTATGACGACCCCTATCCCTCCTATTACTATCCGGGCGCGGCCTTTTTTGCAGGCGCCGTCACCGGCGCGGTCTTCGGCGCCATCGTCGACTGGGACGACTGGGGTGTCTGGGGCGGCGACTGGGGCGGCGACATCGATGTCGACTGCAACAAGTGTTTCAACAGCATCGACTTCGACGGCAAGGTCAATTGGAACGACATCGACTGGAAGAATGTCGACCGCAGCAAGCTCAGCTTCGACCGCGACCAGCTCCAGAAATTCGACCGGACGAACATCAAGAACAACATCAAGGCCAATGGTGACAACAACCTGCGCAACCGCGCCGCGGAGATCAATCGCGAGCGGCCGCAGGCACGCGCAGGCGGCGGTGGGGGCCAGCTCAAGGACGTGCGCAAGAGCACGCTCGACGGCCTGAAGGCGCAACCGAGACGGGACGCCGCGGCGCGACCCGCCGCACGGGCCGGCGGCGGACAGGCGGTGGCAAAGGTAAAATCCAGCGGCGCGAAACCCGGAGCCAACCGCCCCAAGGGCAAGAAATCCTCCGCCAACCGGCCGGCAGGCAAGAAGAAGATGGCCTCGAAGGCGCAGAACAGGCCGAAGAAACCGTCCGGGCTCGGCAACGTCAACTCCGGACGGCGAGAGGTATCTGCCTCGCGGCGCGGCGGCCACAGTATGGGCGGCGGGCAACGTGGCGGCGGGCGGCCGCAGATCAGCCGCGGCGGCGGCAGGCCGCCGATGGGGGGCGGCGGACGCGGCGGTGGTCGCGGCGGTGGCGGCCGCGGCGGCGGCAGACGTTGAGCGGGCTGCGAGAGGCAGGACCATGATCAAGCTATTGCACACACTTCTCCTGGGATCGGCGATTTCGCTTGCTCCCCTCCTCGCCCCGATCGATGCTGCTCTCGCGCAGACAGAGGGACCAGCAAGCATCTACGACTATGCCGCTGCGGGAGAGCCGCCGGCGTTCGACGATCCGGCGAACGCGGTGGAAGCCTTCAAGTCGGCCCTTGCCGCCAATGATTTCGACGGTCTGGCACGACTTCTGGGCCTGAACGCGACACAACTGAAAGCGGGCGAAGGGGCGATGGAGACCTTCAGTCTAATTCGCGAGGGTGCGGCCCGCAACATTCTCGTGCGCGATCTCGACAATCGAAAGATCATCGTCATCGGCGACAGGCTTTGGCCACTGCCGTTTCCGATCGCCAAGGACGAGGGCGGCAGATGGGCCTTCGACACCTATGTCGGGCTCGAGGAGATCGTTAACCGCCGCGTTGGCGAGAACGAGCTGGAGGCGATCGAGACCGCGCGCGCCTATGTCGAGGCGCAGAAGGACTATGTATTGCAGGACCGCGATGCGGACGGGGTTTTCGAATACGCTCAGAAGCTGATCAGCAGCCCGGGCCAGACGGATGGGCTCTACTGGCCGGCAGACCAGGGGGATGGCGAAAGCCCGGTCGGTGACGCTATCAGCGACGCCGCTCTGGAAAAAGCAAGGGCCGGAGAAGGCTATTTCGGTTACCGGTTCCGCATCCTGACCTCACAAGGCGACAATATCGCCGGCGGCAAATACGATTATACCATCAACGGGAACATGATCGCTGGCTTCGCGCTGATCACCTGGCCTGTCACCTATGCCGAAACCGGGGTCAAGACCTTCGTCATCAATCAACAGGGCATCGTCTACGAACGGGATCTCGGTCCGAGCACCGAGGCAATCGTACCATTCATCGACCGTTTCGACCCGGATGACAAATGGAGCGTAGTCACTGATTAGGGAAGAAGGCACGTCACTAGCATCCTGTTCAAGCTGGGAGGTGCATTCCTTCTCGGCGGTCTCACGCACCAACTGCAGGAATTCAACAGGGCGAACGCACGCCTTCAGGCAAGCCCTGTTGGAGCTATATTGAGCGAGCTACAATCCGCCGATATTATTCAGGCAATGTTGTCTGCCGAAAGAAAGTGACAATGGTTTCGTCGGGCGGGCCGAACCATTGGGTGAAGAACTCACGAAAATCCTCAGATCGGAACGTCTCGCTCAACGAGCTGTCGACAACGAGACGAAAATCCTCGTCACCGCGGGCGAGTGCCAGTGCAATCGGCTCGTAGGTGAAATGGCGGTCCAGCACGATCAGGTTTCCTGAGCCTTCACTGCGAGTAGCGGCGTCGAGAAGAAGCGGCAGGTCACCGAAGAGAACGTCGGAGTTTCCGGCTAGTATCCTTTCGATGCCTTGCTTGTAGTTTTCGACGGGCGACACGCTCGCGGAGAGCTGGAACGTCTTAACGCGCTCCGCCAGCCAGGTTTCACTGGTCGTGCCGGCGATGGAGGAGAACGTTTTTTCCTCAAGTACCGTCCGCGCGGGGGAACCGCGCCAGATAGGCCGATCCGAAGGTTGGCCCTTTGTGAGTACTTCCCGCAGGGCAACGGGGGAATTGGCGCTCACGACCGCTCCCGTCCCACTTGGAAAGATAGCGATGGAGAAGGAAACGTCCTTTCTGTGGTTCAACGTGACGGGCTCTGCGCCGCAGAGCAAGTCTATTGAACCCTCTCGCACGGCCTGAATGCCCAGCCCCGTGTCCTGTGGGAGCCATTCTACCGCAAGATCCACAAGCCCTAGCTCGGATTTAACCTGATCAACGATTTCCGTACAGAGTGCGACGGCATAGCCGACGACTTCACCGGGCTCACTTTCGAAGGAGAAAGGTCGCGCATCCGTCTCGTATCCAAGCTTAAACGTTCCGGCGCTGCGAATGCGCTCCAGCGTCTGCGCTTCGGCCGACGTCCAAGAGGCTGCAGCGACAGCACACATGGCAAGCCCACCAGCAATGGATCGCCTGCCCGGATGGCGCCACCGATCGGGTGCGTTTTGCATAGTTCTCCCTCCCGAATTGCCAATCATCAAACCGTCCGCAACGTCTCTTGCTTGCTTATGAACCGAGGCGCAATGAGGCCGTAAATGATAAAGGCTATACCAGTCACGAGCATGCCGCCCATCACAGCATCCTTGCCGGATGCGTAAATCGCAAAGACGCTATAAAGCATCCCCACCATAGCGATGGCCGCGTTCAAACGGTACTTGCCCTCGGGAACCCCGGCCGCCTTCATCATGACGAAGAGCGCGGAAAGGGAAATGATGTAGGGCAGCACGTTTGTAACGACAGCAAGGTTCACAAGTGAGGCAAATTGCTCGTTCAGCGTCGGCGAAATCGTCATCAGTGCCAATAAGGTCTGAACGATACCCATCACGATCATGCCAGTGACGGGCGCCCCTGCATGGTTCACTCGCGAGAACAGGGCCGGGAACATGCGCTCATCGGCGGCGGCCTTCGCGGTCTGGGCGATAGTGAACTGCCATCCCAGCAGCGATCCTAAACAGGCGAGCACCGCGAGAGCCATGATAGCCGAGCCGATCGCTGGACTGAACATTGTGGCGTAGGCAAGGGCGAACGGGCCCGTGGAGGCGGCAAGATCGGCATTCGGCACGATCCCCTGAATCACGGTCGTAGACAGGACGTAGATCACCGCTGCCCCTAGCGTCCCGAACATGCAGGCAAGAGGCACATCCCTCTTGGGGTTCTCGACTGCATTGGAGTTCTGCGCGGCCGATTCCATCCCTAGGAAGGCCCATAGCGTCAGCGAAATGCTCGAGCCCATTCCTTGCCCAAGCGTCAAACCTTTCGGATTCCATGCATCCGTAAAAATTTGCGAACTAAACCACAGCCAACCAATGATCGAAATTAGTCCGACCGGTATTATAACGCCCCAAACAGTGACCGATCCGATGCGGCCCGTTATCCGCGGTCCCGCAAAGTTGGCGACCGTCGTCAACCAGAGCAGAGCGATCAAGCCTATGCAAGTCATGACGGGGGTCGAGGTCAGCCATGGGAAGAAACCGGCAAGATACCCGACGGCCGAGATGCCGATCGCAACGTTGCCTATCGCCAGAGACAGAAAATAGAGAAAGAACACCAGGAAGTATCCCGGCCTACCGTAAGCATCCTCGGCATAGGCCGACATTCCGCCCGGACGCTGATTGAAGAGACCCGCTTGAGCGAAGCCAAAGGCGATTGCCATAGATCCGATCGCCGTCACCAGCCATGACAGAAGGGATATGGCACCGATCTGCGCCATGTTTGCTGGCAGCATGATTATGCCTGAGCCCATCATGTTCACGGCAACAATAAACGTGAGCTGCATCAGGTTCATCTTCTTGGGCGCGGCCGCTGCAGCAACGACACTGATTGAATTTTCAGACATGGCCTCGGTACTCCCCTTGTGCGAGGCAGTCATTCGCGAACGGTGTATGTGTAGAACTTGATCTGCCCGTCGACGCGTTCCTGAAAAACTCCCTGGACCTCGTAGTTGAAGCCAGGAAAGCGGTTGAATGATTCTTGAAACGCCAGGAAATAGTCGCGCATCGGCTTTGCCCGATCGTCCCACCGCTCTCCAGGTACGATTACCCCGATCCCGGGTGGATAGATGAGTGCGAGAGTGGCGGAGATACGGCCAGCGGCTTCCTCGAGAGGAATATAGTCCACGTCATTTGCAACCAAAGCCTCACAGGCCCGTTTCGGGGACATTGCAGGCTCGGGGAAACTTTCCGCTCGGAAGCAGAGGCGTTGCAGCTCCTTGACGCCGGCCTGCCGATAGAATCCATGCATTTCGGCGCAGACCTGACGCAGCGTATAGCCGGAGTAGCGCTCCCTGTTTGACGCAGTGACGGTCGGCAGGACTTCTGCGAGAGAGGCATCCCGGTCCCAGAGGTTCTTGAACTTTACCAATTTGGCGATGAGAGTGTTGATCTTGCTCTCGTCTTCCGCCGGGGTCAGTAGGAACAGCAAGCTGTTGAGGTCGCATTTCTCAGGAACCACACGCTGCTCGCGCAGATAGTTCGCGACGACGGTCGCGGGAATGCCAAAATCGCGATAGTGGCCTGTCTTGCGGTCGATGCCTGGCGTCAGCAACGTAAGTTTGTTGGGATCCACCATCACATATTCGTCTGAATAGCCCGAAAAACCGTGCCATGCGGCCTCCGGTTTGAAGCGCCAGCATTGCTGCTCCCGTTTGAGCAACGCGGTCGGAAGGTCCTCCCAGCGGGCATCGACAACATCCTGAGTGTGCTCCGATGCGGATATGGTGACCACATCCGGCACAAAGGGATCGAAGAACCAACGCTCTTCGGGACCATTGCCAGTAGACTCGTAGTGGCGAACGAACTCGCGGAACTTCTTGCGCGCTTCGATTCCCAGATCGATGCAGCGGTCCCAGAGTGCCTCACCTGCCTTGCCCTCATGTATCTTTGCATTCACGTCCAAGGATGCGAACAGTGGATAGAAGGGCGATGTCGAGACATGCATCAACAGGGACTCGTTGAACCGCTTATGCTCGATGAAGCGGCGTTCGCCTCGAATGTGCTCGTCGCGCTTGTGTATCTGCGAGGCTTGTGAAAAGCCTGCACCCTGCTTGTGGACCGACTGGGTGGAAAAGAGCCCAGGCATATCCGGCCCGAGCGCCTCGAGCCGCATCGGGCTGTGGTCCCTGAACAGCGGATGAAATGCGTTGTAACCGATCCAGGCCTCATCCCAGAGCACGTAATCGCATAAGTGCCCGATCTTCTCCATGACCTTGCGGACGTTGTAGACCGTGCCGTCATAGGTAGCGAGCTGAATGCAGGCGAGGCGGAATGGCCTCTCCCCCTTGGCTCTTTCCTTGTTCTCTAACAGAGGATGGTTCGCGATACGGTCGCGCAACTCGGCTTCATCCCACGCATCCCAGTCCACAGCACCGATCATGCCGAAGGGGTTGCGGGAGGTTGGTAGATATACGGGTATCGCTCCAGCCTGGACGAGCGCTCCCTGGTGCAGCGACTTATGATTGTTGCGGTCGAAGAGCACGAGGTCCCCTGCCCGCAGGACAGCGTTGGTGACGACCTTGTTGGACGTACTGGTGCCGTTCAGGATGAAGTAGGTCCGGTCCGCGCCGAAGATCTTGGCCGCGTTCTTCTGGGCCTCGACCGCCGGACCTTCATGGATGAGCAGATCTCCCAAGTCGACGTCCGCATTGCAGAGGTCGTTGCGAAAGATGCTTTCCCCGAAGTACTTGAAAAAGAGTTGCCCGGTTGCCGACTTGCGGTAGAACTGGCCACCTTGGTGGCCGGGACAATCGAAGGCTATGTTCGCTTCTCCATCATAGGCCATGAGGCCGCCAAAGAACGGGGGCAGCAGTGTCTTGCCGTAATTGACCAGGCTGGAGATGATCTGTTTGGCGTAAAAGGCGGGTGTTTGCTGCCCAAGATAAACAAAGCCGTCCACCTCCCCCGCCATCTCGGCTGCTTGGATGTCGGCGGTGCCCCGCAAGTCGGCAAGCGCCCAGAGCGGTGTGCGGAAGCCCTGCTTCCTGACAGCTCGAACGAAGTTGCGAGCGTCCTCAATTCGCCCATTCTCGACCGAGCCGATATAGGCTCCGACGGACGCGTCCTCGGACACATCACCGTCGAAGCTGTCGCGAAGTTCAACATCAAATCTCTCGGAAGCGATTTGATCAAGAAGCTCTCTAGTCTGCGCGTTGGCTCCGTCCACTATCGCTACAACCTTAAGCAGCTTGTGAAACGGAATGGCCACGGTTGGCGCCTTCACGTCACGCGGTATCATCACGTGCCTCCACGGTCACGCAATCCACGAGATACCGCCGCCCTGCTGTGCCGGGTGCGAAACGGAGCCCGTGGATGTCGGTTTCAAAACCAGGAAACTTTCTGTCGAATGCACGTGCATAGAGGAGGTAATTCTGGATGGACTTCGTGGCAGCGGTAACCCGCTCACCCGGCATGATGAGCGGGATGCCTGGCGGGTAAGGAACGATCATCACTGCGAGAGTACGGCCCATGAGTTCGTCGATCTCAACGCTTTCTACGCGCCCTTTGACCAGGTGCTCATAGGCATCTGCCGGCCGGAGCGCCATTTCAGGCAGGACCGTGTACATGTCCCGTTGCGCCTGTGGCACACCGTCCTTGCGATAGGCTTCGTGAATACGCGCGCAGAGATCCTTGAGCCCCAATTCCCGATAGGCTTCCGGATGGGCTTCCACGAGAGCTGGAAGAGCACGAGTGAGTGGTGCGTTGGCGTCGTAGAGATCTTTGAAATTGATGAGTTCGGTAATGAGAGTGCTCCATTTTCCCCGCGTGATTCCCATGGAAAAGAGAACCAGGAAGGAATAGAGCCCGGTCTTCTCGATTTCGATTCGGCGCGACGACAGGAATTTTGTCACCACGGCTGCGGGGATGCCCTGCTCCAGCATGGTGCCGTTAGCGCTAAGCCCTGGAGCAAGAATGGTGACTTTGATCGGATCGACCATCACATGATCTTCGGCAAGGCCCTCGAATCCGTGCCAGGTATCTCCCGGTCTCAGAAGCCATTCCGCCTTTGAACCGCTTGGCGTTTCGTCGGCGATCGGGGGCTCCCAGATCTGGAACCACCATGAGCCGTTGAACTGGTTCCTGACGCTGTTGATGGCCCGGCGGAAGCTGATCGCCTCGTCGATGGTTTCCTGTACCAGCGCCCGACCAGCGGGAGGCTCCATCATCGCAGCGGCAACGTCACATGAGGCGATGATTCCATATTGTGGCGAAGTCGACGTGTGCATCATGAACGCTTCGTTGAAGCGCGTCATGTCCAGGCACTCTTCCTCGGCATCTTGAACGTGGATCATCGATGCCTGCGAAAAAGCCGCAAGAAGCTTATGCGTCGACTGTGTCGCAAAGGTTATCGCGCGCCGTGAGCGAGCCGGGCTCGCGGAAGAGATCGCATGATAGCCGTCGTAAAGCTCATGGAAGTTCGCATAGGCATACCAAGCCTCGTCAAAATGCAGGACGTCGACAGATTCGCCAAGCGATGCCTTGATGCCGTCGACGTTGTAGCAGAGCCCGTCGTAGGTGGAATTGGTCACCACCATCAGCCGCACTCTACCATGCGTTTCGTCGGCAAACGGGTTGGCCGCGATCTTCTCCGCGATCGCTTCAGGTGTGAACTGTTCCTTGGCGATTGGCCCGATTATCCCGAGACCGTTCCTCGACGGCGTCAGGTAGATTGGGGTCGCGCCCGTCATGATGAGGGAATGGAGAATTGACTTGTGGCAGTTGCGGTCGCACAGCACAAGATCGCCGCGGCTCACCATGCCATGCCAGACGATCTTGTTCGCGGTGGATGTTCCGCCGACAACGAAGAGCGTCTCGTCAGCACCGAAGATGCGCGCGGCGTTTCGCTCCCCCTCGGCGATGGGACCGGTATGGTCGAGAAGCGAACCGACACTTCCCACGGACACGGAAATATCCGAACGCATCGTGTTTTCGCCGAAGAACTCATAGAAAAGCTGCCCTACCGGGCTCTTGCGAAAACCTACCCCGCCCCCATGTCCCGGAGTATGCCAGGAATAGGCGCCGTGGAGCGTATATTGCATCAGCGCCTTGAACATCGGCGGTGGCAGCCGATCGAGATAGTTGTGCGCCGCGCGGGTGATCGTGCGGGCCATGAATTCGGGGGAGTCCTCGAACAACCGCATGAATGCGTTTGCGTGGCGCAGCACGTTCGCTGGCACCATCTCGGCGGTCGTATCGTCTCCAAAAAGGAAGATTGGCAGGAGATTGTTCTTGGACCGTTTGGCGGCGAGGACCTCGCCTAAAACTTCCAATCGGGTGGCACGGTCCTCACTCCCATCGACTGAGACGAGCCAACACGATTCTGTGTTGAAGACATGAACGAGGCGGCGCGCATCCTCATAGGTTACCCCTCCGACGATGCGATAACCTTTCTTTTCGATCGCATCCGCCAGGTTCCGCATACCGCGCCCGGCGGCATTCTTCCCTTCGAAGTCGTCGTCGATTATGGCAATAGGGAAGGCCCTGTAGAACTCCATGTTCCAGCCTCCTGCCGATCAAGGTCTTGGCGTCACTCGCCTAGTGCTAAGCCTCTGCAATGGCACAGTGTTACATCCGACATGCTCACGCGTCGTTGATTCGGATCAATAGGACGACGAAAGCTTTGGAGAGGCGAACAGGGAACCTGCCGGAGTCGAAGCAGGTCTCAGCTACTCTGCCCAACTCGGATCCGCAGTAAATGCGATGGTGAGCCAGCGATCCTGGCTCTTGTCTCCGATCGCTGCGCCAACTTCCTCTCGGATTTGGTCCCATTGTTCGATAGTTCTCGCTGGAAGGTTCCTTGGCACGAGGAAATGAAGCTCAACTTGCGTGGCGCGTCCGACCTTCGCCACATACGCCCGGTGGGATAGAAAGCCGTGCCGCCGCGCTGTCTCGCCGGCCACCTGATCCACGCGCGCCATCAGATCGGCTGGGGTCATGAGCAAAATATCAGAAAGGGCCTGCCGCACGGTGCCGATCGGCAGAGGAATGATCACAAGGCAAACAAGGGCCAAGACCCCGGGATCCACATAGCGGGCAAGCCAACCAAACGACTTGCCGGATACCGCCTGCCCGATAAGGAAGGCGACCAGCAAAGCCAGTGCAATCCCGCCGGACATCATCCAGGCCTTTACGTCGAGCGTGATGAATTGCGATCGAAGCTTGCGGTTGACCCTCGTTCCAAGCGTGGCCATGACGGCGCAGGCGACGACCGTGACGGCCGAATAGACGATCGCGAATCCAAACTGAAGATCATGGCCGCCGTTCAAAATGCTGATTAACGCGCTCACGAGAGCATAGACCGCTACTGTCATCAGCAGACTGCCGTTCAGGAGGAGGACGATGGGTTCAAGGTGCCAGAAACCCATCGTAAACCGGCTGCTCAACCGCCCAGGACGGGCGCTGCTCTCGGCTGACCTCACAATCAGGCTGGAGACAAACAGCGCCAAAATCGTCATTCCAGCATCCGCAAGGGAATAAACACCGTCAAAGGCGATCGAGAACGATCCGGACAAAAAGCCGAACACAATTCCAAAGCCAGCCACTACTACGGTTGCAGCGATCGACGCGCGCAGGAAACCTTGCTCATCCACCATTCGCTCCCTGAGGATTTACCTCTACGACATCGCGAAGCATTTACAGGTGTAGCTCTCCGCGGCCGCAGGGCAGTTGATCGCCATCGGCTGCTAGGGACAAACCGCTTCTCAATGAGCACCTCGAACAAGACCATAAAGGCGTCGGGATAGTATAGCTCAAGGGCGGTCAATTCATCTACGGCTTTCGCCTGCTAGTATTGAGCTTCGTTCGTCTCGCCATCTCAGTAACATCCGAAGCTTCCCTCTTTCGTATTGCGTAAAATTCCAATTCGCGAGAATGTGAGCTGTCGAACGTAGGGCAGCAGACCTTAGGCAGAGGTGGCTCGCGTTGGCTGTCTCTGTCGGAGAGAAACTGGCGCGACCACCTCATGAGCACCGCTCTCGAGGGGGATCCAGCATGTCGACACCCGAACATGGTAAAGGCCTGGGTTTGGCCGCATGCACCGCGATAGTCGTTGGCAACATGGTCGGATCGGGCTTCTATCTCTCTCCGGCCGCGATCGCTCCTTACGGCAACCTTGCTATTCTAATTTGGATCATCATGGGAGCGGGCGCGATCTGCCTTGGTCTCACCTTCGCGAAATTGGCCCGCCTGGCGCCCGTCGTGGGCGGGCCTTACGCCTATACTCGATTGGCCTATGGAGACTTTGCAGGTTTTCTAATTGCATGGGGGTACTGGATTTCGATCTGGGCCGCACTGCCCGTCATCGCAGCAGCCTTCGCCGGCGTCGTGCTTGATCTCTTCCCATTTATACACGGTCGCGCAGTGGCGGTCTGCCTTACCTTGGGCGTGATTTGGACAGTGGTTCTCGTCAATCTACGCGGCGTCCACGCGGCCGGGCTTTTCTCCGAAATCACCACCTATGCAAAGATGATACCTTTTGGTGCAGTTGCCATACTCGGTCTGCTGTACATCGACACCTCTCACTTTGCTGAATTCAACCCCAGCGGTCTGCCGCTGCTCCAAGCAAGCGCCGCTCTCGCTCCGCTGACGATGTTTGCCTATCTCGGGCTTGAATCGGCCACCGTACCGGCCGGTGATGTTCGCGACGCAGAGCGAACCATTCCCCGCTCAACCGTGCTTGGAATAAGTATCGCTGCCACGCTTTACGTCTTCGGCAGCATCGTCGTCATCGGACTTGTGCCCAGAGAGGAGCTGGTAAATTCCGTTGCTCCCTTTTCAAAGGCTGCCGGGATCATGTGGGGTCGGTCCGGCGAGCTTGCGATTTCCCTGGCTATTGTCGTGTCTTCCATCGGAGCCCTGAACGGCTGGACACTCCTGATGGGCCAGGTGCCGATGGCCGCCGCTCAGGATGGTCTCTTTCCGCCATTATTCAGCAAACTATCGGGGCGCAACGTGCCCGCCATCGGGATCATCGTTTCGGCACTACTTGCCACACTGCTTGTGCTGCTTCAGGTGGCTGGCTCCCAGGGTTTCTCATCGATCTACCGGCTTTTCGTGGGGTTGAGCACAATGACCGCGGTAGTGCCCTACGCCTTTTGTGCCCTTGCGGGCAGCCTTGTCTCAGCACGTGTCACCAAAGGCGCAATCGTACCGCGCGTCACCATCATTGAGCTTATCGCTTTTGCTTTTGCCATGTTCACACTTTATGGCTGCGGAGCAGAGGCCGTCCTTTATGGTCTGATCCTGCTGCTGCTCGGAATTCCGGTGTTCATTTGGCAGCGACGGCGCAGTGGGCTGGCGGGCGATGAACACGAAGAGTGAATTACCCCGTCTTGACCGTGCCAGAGCCATTTTCGCCTGAAGAAGCGCTGCTGGATTTTGTCACTTGATGTGAGAATCAGCGGCTCGAGACAATCGCGGGGAAGTGGTCTGAAGTAGACTGGTTTTGCCTTTCAGCCTACGTCTCCTTTGGGTGGGTCCGGCGGCGCAGTTCGCCCCGTTGCGGTCACTTCTGCGAGCGCTGCTCTATTTGTGAACGGCTGGCTGCTTAAATCGCGCCTTCGCGCGCCATTTATGCCAAAGCGACTGCCGAGGAGGCAATCCCGTGTCGGCGGAACGGGCACGGATTTCGCTAATCGTCGTAACCTGGTCGTGGGCCGCGCACAACGCCGTGCCAGCAGGCATCCTTCCATCTGAAACAAATCGTCCTAGGTCCGCACAGCTGGCGTCAATGTTCGGATGCGACCATTCTATGGGCGTTATCCATGGCCTTCTTCAGGTCATCAATCGCGGAAGCGGAGGGCAGCGTCTCTCCTTCGAGTTCGGGCGGCAGCTTCCATCCGGGCTCAACGCCCTGCATGTTGGGCAGTTCGTGAGCGATGCCCTTATGGCAGTCGATGCAGGTCGCCCTGCCCGGCAGCAGGTAACGCGTATGGATTTCCGCGGCACGCTGGGTCTGTTTGGAAAGGTCCATCGCTGCCGACGAGTGACAGTTGCGGCACTCGAGGCTGTCGTTGGCCTTGAGCCGCGCCCATTCGTGCTTGGCGAGTTCCAGGCGGTGGTCGAGGAACTTCTCGCGCGTATTGATGGTCCCGAAAATCTTGCCCCACACTTCCTTCGAAGCCTGCATCTTGCGGGCGATCTTGTCCGTCCATTCATGCGGCACGTGGCAGTCGGGACAGGATGCCCGGACGCCCGAGCGGTTGGAGAAATGAACCGTGCGCGTAAGCTCCTCATATACGTTGGCCCGCATCTCGTGACATGATACGCAAAACTCCTCCGTGTTGGTCAGCTCCAACGCGGTGTTGAAGGCGCCCCAGAAGATCACGCCACCGACGAAGCCGCCGAGCGTCAAAAAGGCGAGGCTGAGCGTTGCGGCCGGCGTGGTCAGAATCCTCCACACCCAGAGCAGGAGGCGCTTTATCCGAGCCATGGCCTACTCGCTCCCCGCCTGCTTCACGCCCATCTCGCTCATGTCCCGGAAGGTGTTGCCCACGAGCGGTCGCACGTCGGCCTGCGGCACATGGCAGGTTGTGCAGAAGTAACGCCGCGGCGAAACGTCCGCGAGCATCTGCCCCTCCCGCGTCATGTAGTGGGTGACGCTGATCATTGGCGCGCCGGATTCCTGCGTGAGTTCGCGCTTGTGGCAGGATAGGCATCGGTTGGTGTTGACCGAAAGTTGATAGCCCTCGATCGAGTGCGGGATGATAGGCGGCTGGTCGGGATAGGCGCGCTCCTTGCGGACGTCGTCAACGACCCATTTCGGGATCGGGTGCGCCGCTACGTCGCCCATTTCCTGCGGCGGGCCGGAAAGCTCCGGCACCCGTTTGTCGGCCATTTGCGCGATTGCTCCCGTTGCGACGAACAGGATCGCCAATAGCGCCCCCAGCATCGGTCCAGGGGTTCTCATCATGCGACAGAGACGATTTTGACCGCGCATTTTTTGAAATCCGTCTGTTTGGAGATGGGATCGGTTGCGTCGAGTGTCACCTTGTTGATCAGCCTGCTGGCGTCGAACCAGGGTACGAAGATGACGCCCGGCGGCATGCGGTTGCGGCCGCGCGTCTCGACGCGGGCGCGAATCTCGCCGCGTCGGGAAACGATCCTGACCTCCGCGCCCTGGTTGATACCGCGATCGCGGGCGTCACCGGCATTCATGAAGCAGACGGCACCGGGGAACGCCTTGTAGAGTTCCGGCACCCGCATCGTCATCGAGCCGGAGTGCCAGTGCTCGAGGACGCGGCCCGTCACCAGCCAGACATTGTATTCGTCGTCGGGAGATTCCGCCGGCGGCTCGTAGGGAACGGCGAGGATCACCGCCTTGCCGTCCGGGCGACCATAGAACTTCACGCCCTCCCCCGGCTTCACATAGGGATCGTACCCTTCCCGGTAGCGCCAGAGCGTCTCCTTGCCGTCGACGACCGGCCAGCGCAGGCCCCGTTCTTCATGGTAGCGGTCATAGGGCGCTAGGTCATGGCCGTGTCCGCGCCCGAAGGAGGCATATTCCTCGAAAAGGCCTTTCTGGATGTAGAAGCCGACGGCCTCCGCTTCCCGGTTGGCATATTCATTGTTGATTTCGCTTGCGGGGAAACGGTCGACATTGCCGTTCTTGAAGAGCACATCGTAGAGGGTCTTGCCCCGATAGCCGGGATTGGCGTCGAGAGTCTCGGGCGGCCACACTTCGTCGGTGGTAAAGCGCTTGGAGAACTCCACCATTTGCCAGAGATCGGAACGTGCTTCGCCGGGGGCATTCACCAGCTGGTGCCAGACATGGGTTCGGCGCTCCGCATTGCCGTAGGCGCCTTCTTTCTCCACCCACATGGCAGCCGGAAGGATCAGGTCCGCGCTCATAGCGGTGATCGTCGGATAGACGTCGGAGACGACGATGAAGTTCTCCGGGTTGCGATAGCCCTGATAGGTCTCGTTCTGCGTATTGGGAGCCGCCTGGACGTTGTTGTTGACCTGCACCCAGTAGAAATTGAGCTTTCCGTCCTTCAGCATCCGGTCCTGCTCGACTGCGTGGTAGCCCGGTTTCTCGGGAATGATGCCGTAAGGCACGCGCCAGATCTCCTCGGCATGCTTGCGGTGCTCCGGGTTTGCAACGGTCATGTCGGCCGGCAGCCGATGGGCAAATGTGCCGACCTCGCGCGCCGTTCCGCAGGCCGAGGGCTGTCCAGTGAGCGAGAAAGGGCTGTTGCCGGGTTCGGAGATCTTCCCGGTCAACAGATGGAGGTTGTAGACCATGTGGTTGACCCAGACGCCGCGCACATGCTGGTTAAAGCCCATGGTCCAGAGCGACATCACCTTGCGGTTGGGATCGGCGTAGAGATCTGCCAATTGTTCGAGGAACCCAGCCTCGACCCCCGTGAGTTCGACCACCTTGTCGAGCGTGTACTCCGAGACGAAGGATTTGAAACTCTCGAAGTCGCTCGGCGTCATTTTCGCCGCATCCTTGGCGTTCACGGCTTTGACCTCGAGCGGATTATCAGGCCTCAGGCCATAGCCAATGTCGGTCGCGCCGACCATGAAGGTCGTGTGCTTGCTGACGAAATCCTCGTTCACCCGCCCTGTCTGGATAATGTGATTAGCGATGTAGTTAAGGATCGCCAGATCGGTCCCAGGTTTGAAGACGATCGGAATATCCGCAAGATCCATGCTGCGATGGGTGAAGGTCGAAAGAACCGCCACCTTCACATGCTCATGGCCTAGCCTTCGATCGGCGAGCCGCGTCCACAGGATCGGATGCATCTCGGCCATGTTCGAACCCCAGAGCACGAATGCGTCCGCGTGCTCGAAGTCGTCATAACAACCCATCGGCTCGTCCATGCCGAAAGTGCGCATGAAGGCATAGGCCGCCGAGGCCATGCAGTGGCGGGCATTCGGATCGAGATTGTTGGAGCGGAAACCGGCGCGCATCAGCTTGGTCGCGGCATAACCCTCGAAGATCGTCCACTGCCCGGAACCGAACATGCCGACGGCGGTCGGCCCCTTCTCCTTCAGCACCCGCTTCGCCTGCTCGGCCATGACGTCGAAGGCCTCGTCCCAGCTCACCGGCTCGAACTCGCCGTCCTTGGCAAAGGCGCCGTTGCGCTTGCGCAGGAGCGGCGTCTTCAAACGGTCGGCGCCGTACATGATTTTGGACAAGAAGTAGCCCTTGATGCAGTTGAGGCCGCGGTTCACCTCGGCCTGCATGTCGCCATGTGTGGCGACGACCTGTCCCTCCTTGACCCCGACCATGACGCCGCAGCCGGTACCGCAGAAACGGCAGGGCGCCTTCGACCACTTTATCTGAAGTGCTTCGACGCCGCCCGGCACGGGCTGCGCCGCCGCCGGAAGCGCGATCCCTGCCGTAGCTGCGGCGATGCCGGCCGCATGCGCCTTCAACATTTCACGCCGCGTCAGTTCGCCGGTCATGGCCGACCTCTCCTTGAGTTTCGACATGCTCAAACACCATGTTCGCTGCCACCACGCCCTCGAGCATCCCGATGCGCGAAAGACTTTCGCCGAGCATTCCTGTGCTCGTGCCCTCGATCACGACGACGATCTTTCCCGCCTCATGGGCGTAAACGTCGACGTTCGGCATCTCGGTGAGACTTTCGACGACACGCTCCCGCATATGTGGCATCGTCACGATAACCGCGCTGGATATATGATAGGACGCGCTCCGATCAGACATGGGCGCGCTCCCACTCGACCTCGCGAATGCCGATCGCCGCCACCGGACAGACGGAAAGACAGGCGCCGCAGCCGGTGCAGGCCTCATCGCTAAGCTCGGGTGAGAAGGGTCCGCCGGCACGCGGACGGAAGCGGATCGCCTCTGTCGGACAGACGTCGCGACAGGCCTGGCAATCGGTGCGGTTCCTGGCAAGGCAGCTCTCGCCGATCATCGCGACGTGGGGAAAGTATCCCAGCCGGCCGGTGAAAACCGGCTCGGGACAGAGTTCCGCGCATTGACCGCAAAATGTACACTCTGCGACGGAGAAATCGAGCGCCGGGCGATCCGAGATCAACCTGATGATGTGCGTCGGACAGGCGTCGACACACCTCCCGCAGCCGGTGCAGGCATCGAGGCTCGCAGCAGTAGTTCCGGGGGGACAGACACGATGGCTTGGCGTGTCGTACCGGCCGCGCAAAAAATTCCGTCTCGATGTGTCCGTGCCCTCGCCCATGCCGCCCTCAATGTCCCGGCGGCCCCGGCGGCCCGGCGACGATCTGGAACATCCAGATGAGAAAGCCGTAGGCGCCTACGAACCCCACGGCAACAAGTGGCCAAATGCCGAAGGCCAGCACGAGAAAGGTGATGAATTCTTGTCGCCGCAAGCGTGACAGGTCCGCCGTTGTCTGGTCGGCATCGGACATCTAGGCGTCTCCTCTCCAAACGCAGCGCCTCACAGAAGGCTAGGGCATCCAATTCAAAAGGAAAGAGAACCTGCACGAAATTGTATCCTGATTGAAAATTCAGGTCTCGGAACGTATAAAGTCGGGGCGCCGCGCGTGCTTTCCGAACGCGTCGCGGCGCCCTATCCGATGGACCTCACTCATGCCGCTGCGGGCAAAGCACTCTCTGCCGCCCACCTTAATCGCTGCGGATTGCCGGCTGGTGCCGTTGAGCCCGGGCAAGTTCGACAAAGCGGCGCTTTACTTCGCCAAACAGCGCCGGTGGCAACGGTCCGAAATAGCCGCTGTCGCTATTCACCGGCCGGATATCCGGACCAGGCCAAGCGAAGCGGTTGCTTTCGCTGAGCACAATCCAGGAGGGCTCGTCATCAAGCCCAAGGCGGCGGCTTGGTCGTCGGTGGCATCTCGATCGACTCGTCGAGCTTGCCCGGTGGCGTATGGGTAGATTGGCAGCACCCGCACCGCGGGCGTGCCATCTTCGAGCGCGGTGACCAGCGCCAGCACCAGGCAGGGCCGATCCTTGTCACCTTCCTCGCGGCCCTTGAGATATTGCCAGTGCCAAAGATAGGAATAACGGAAGACGTGGCCGACCTTTATTTCAGTCGGCAGCATTCTTGTCCGTCAGCAGTTCGGCATCGAGATGATCGAAGCCCGTCTCCATTTCGGATTTTTAGACTGCGGCACGCTCGTCGCCGCTCAGCTCCGCCGTTGCCTCGACCCGGCGATCGCGTCGCGCCAGCCGCAGATAGTCTTCATAGGCGATGAGCACGGTGCGCGGCCAGCCATTCTTGGTGATGATCACCGGCTCGCGCACGGCGGCATCCTGGAAAGCCCCGAAATTCTTGGAAACCGTCGCGGCGGTCGCAGTGGATGTCATTTCAACAATCGTTTTCCGTAATTTCCGCAACGGCGCGGAGGCTGGACCCCATGAAAGAAGATAATAGAGCCACGGGTTCAGAGAGCCAAGCCGTGCACCGGCGCGCCGAAGCGCTCGACGACCGGCAATTCACATGTTGGCGCAAAAACTCCGCCGCGCGACACCTTGCCGACGACGTGGGTACAGCTTTCCGCCCGCATCCCGCTCAAACGTCCTGAAATCGATCATGTTCATGTTTTTAGGTCCACCCGACCCAAG
Organism: Sinorhizobium sp.; assembly: GCF_059070375.1. Classification (NCBI taxonomy): domain Bacteria; kingdom Pseudomonadati; phylum Pseudomonadota; class Alphaproteobacteria; order Hyphomicrobiales; family Rhizobiaceae; genus Sinorhizobium; species Sinorhizobium sp. Next base: position 835,263 of record NZ_JCACWC010000001.1, on the reverse strand, counting down.
AGCATCGTGCTCTAAGCGCGAGGCTGGGCAAGTGACCGCCGGCCGAGTCGATGCTCCGTATCGCCGAATTGCGCCATCACCCAGTCGCGCAGCACGCGCGTCGCAGGCCGGTCGGCCATGCGCGGGCTGTAGACGAGATCGCAGCGGTCGCCTTCGAGCGACAGTTCGAATGGCTGGACGAGGATGCCGGAAGCGAGCTCTTCCGCGACCAGGGTGAGGCTCAGCAACCCGATCCCCTGCCCGGCCACAACGGCCTGGACCGCGTGGATTTCGTCTGTGAATGAAATTCCCGCGCTCGCGTCGATGTCGGCGACGCCGGCCCGTGCCAGCCATTGCCGCCACACGGGCGCGCGCGGATCGTCGCGCCGTGCCGGACCCCAATCGAAATGGATGAGCGTCGCATGCCGGAGATCGGCAGCGCTGGTTCGAACCAGGCGCGGCGCGCAGACCGGCGCGAAGCGATCCGCAAACAGCGGCTCCGTGACAAGCCCCGGATAGTTGCCGCCGCCGAAACGGATGGCGGCATCCGCATCCGCCTCTAGATCGACGGCCAGGTTGGAGGCGTCGAGCCGCAACGTCCAATCCGGATACGCCTCGCGAAACGAGCCTGCGAGCGGCGCCAGCCGCTTCGCGACGAAGGCGACGGTGGACGTGAGCCGCGCCACCTGTCCCGCCTGCTGGCGGCGCACGTCTGCGATCGCCTGTTCGAAGCGGTCCAGGCCGTCGCGCAGCACCGGATACAGCGTCTTTCCCGCGGCGGTCAGATGCACCTGTCGCGTTGCGCGCTCGAAGAGCTTGACGTTCAGCGTCTCCTCCAACTGGCGGATCTGGTGGCTGACGGCGGTCGCCGAAACGTTGAGTTCCTCGGATGCGTCCTTAAAGCTCAGCCGGCGGGCAGCAGCCTCGAAGACCCGCAATGCGCCAAGTGACGGCAGCTTTCTCATCACTTCCTCACGCATGATTTCAACTCATCTATCGACTGAGAAATGCTCCTTTGTCAATGCGCGAAGGGACCAACATATTGCCCTCGACGAGCAAGGCGGCAGTGCCGAGCTGAGAAGAACTCAATCATGAAAGGACACCCCATGTTTCTCGAACAGGTCGTCACGAAGCCGGATCCCTATGCTCCGTTCCTGCTTTCGCAGGCAATCAAGGCCAATGGGTTCGTCTTCGTTTCGGGTCAGGCGGCGATCGGCGACGATGGCGAGATCGTCGGCGAGGGCGACTTCGACCGCCAGGCCGAGCAGGCTTTCGGCAATCTCGATCGCGCCCTGAAGGCCTCCGGTTCCGGGCTCGACAAGGTCGTCAAGGTTACGATTTTCCTGCGCTCCATGGAAAATTTCGCAAAGATCGTAGAACTGCGCCGCAGGTGGTTCTCCGCGCCCTATCCAGCCGACAGCATCATCGAGGTTTCCTCGCTCTATTCGCCAAAGGCGCTGATCGAGATCGAGGCCATCGCGCTTGACGGGAGCCGCTGACATGAACGCGCCGGCGATCATCCCCTCACCGGTCTTCACCGGTACCAGCCTCAAAGGTCTCGATTTCGCCAACCGGCTGTCGGTCGCTCCGATGACACGCATCAGCGCTTCGTCCGCCGGTGTGCCGGGCGAACGCATGGTGCACTACTATCAGCGCTTCGCACGCGGCGGCTTCGGCCTGGTGACGACAGAAGGCATCTACACGGACAAGGTCTATGCGCAGACCTATTCGGGCCAGCCCGGCCTGACCGACCGGGAACAGGCGGAGGCCTGGGGCCGCGTCGTCGATGCGGTCCATGCGGCCGGGGGCAGGATCTTCGCGCAACTCATGCATGGCGGCGCGCTGTCTCAAGCAAATCCTCACCGATCCGGTACAGTCGGTCCCTCGGCCGTCCGCCCTAAAGGCAGCCAGATGACCGGCTACCGCGGCGACGGCCCCTATGCCGTGCCGCGCGAGATCAGCGAAGCAGAGATCGCCGCCGCGATAGAGGGTTTCGCCGGTGCCGCGCGCCTGGCGATCGAGGTCGCCGGTTTCGACGGCATCGAGATACACGGCGCCAACGGCTATCTCCTGGATCAGTTCTTCACCGACTATACCAACCATCGCAAGGATCGTTGGGGCGGCGACATCGTCGCTCGCCTGGGCCTGTCCCTGGAAGTGCTGAAGGCCGTACGCGCGGCCATCGGCCAATCCGTGCCGCTCGGCCTGCGCCTCTCCCAGGGGAAGGTCAACGACTTCCGGCACAAATGGGCGGAGCGGGAACAGGGGGCGGCGAGAGTGTTCGAGGCATTGGCCGGGAGCCCGGCCGATTTCGCTCACGTGACGGAGTTCGAAGCCTGGCAACCGGCTTTCGAAGGCGGCGACATCTCTCTCGTGTCGCTTGCCCACCGTCACGCTCCGCGTCTCTTCCTCATCGCCAATGGCAGCCTGCACGATCTTGCGCGCGCTGAGCAGGTGGTGGAAGCCGGAGCGGACATGATCGCGCTCGGACGCGGCGCGCTCGTCAATCCCGATTGGCCGCATCGCATGGCCGAACGCAGCGCATTGCGGCCGTTCGAACTTTCGATGCTCGCGCCGACCAGCGAAATCAAGGACAGCGAACTCGCCCTTGACATGAGGGCGCGGCGACCAGTCTGAAGCCAGGTATGCCGGGGCGGGCATGCCCCGGCAGCTACCCTGCCGCCTATGGCACGCCGGCAGGGTTGGGCAATTGTTGCTTCAGCCACGACTTGAACGCGGTCATGCCTCTGGTGAACTGGCGTGACTTCAGCCAAGTCAGCCAGTAGTCGCCCGCTGCCACCGTGATGTCGAAAGGCTGAACCAGCCGTCCGCTCTCGATATAATGCTCGAACATGGTGATCGGCAGGAGGGCTGCGCCCGAGCCCCGGGCGGCCGCCTCTGCCAGCGCCAGCGAGGTATCGAAAACCATGCCGCGCAGGATGGGAGGCTGGGCGCCCGCTGCCCGGAACCATTGGGCCCACTCATCGGATCGGTACGAACGCAACAGCTCGATTCCGGCGAGGTCGACCGGTTCCTTGAGCCGAGCAGCAATCCGAGGCGAGCAGACCGGCGATAGCGGTGCGACCGACAGATGCATTGCGTCCGTGCCATGCCATGACCCGTCCCCGAACCGGATCGCGAAGTCGAGGCCGTCGCCGGCCAGATCGACGCGGTTGTTATTGCTCAGGATGCGCAGGTCCAGGTTCGGATGTGCATCATGAAAATCCGGCAAGCGCTGCATCAGCCAGCCGATCGCAAAGGTGCCGACGACGCCAACGGTCACGACTTCCTGGAAGTTTCCTTCTTCGAAACGGCTTATGGCCGCACACATGCGCTTGAACACGTCGCTCATCACCGGCGCAAGCGCCGACCCCTCATCGGTAAGGGCGAGGCCCCTCGGCAGCCGCCGGAACAACTTGACGCCAAGCAGATCCTCGAGCGACTTCACTTGATGGCTGATCGCGGTCTGCGAAACCCGTAGCTCCAGTCCGGCACGGGTAAAGCTGCAGTGGCGCGCCGATGCCTCGAAGGCACGCAATGCATTGAGGGGCAGTTTTGGGAGTTCCATGGAATCAGCTTCGTTTAGACCAAGTTTGATTCATGCCTACCCGCAAGATTGCTCGTTTGTCGAGTGCTCTTGCTTCTGCCATTCTCCCCGCAGTTCAAGGCAGTACAAGATCACGACGATTTCTGATCGAGTCGACCAAAAATCACGAACGTGATCGATTCCAACAAGTTAGAGAGGGATGCGGGCGGAAAGCCGCACACACTTTCCTCATCCCGCACCAGGCATTCAATCACGACCGTCGCGGCATCCGCCACAGGCGGCATCCATTCCTGTGTCAAGTTTTTGTCTGGTCGGAGCCACTGGTATCGGCATGAAGGTCATCGGTTATATATTCGGCATCGCCTCGGCTGCATTGCTGGCCATTTTCGGCACGGGCGCCGTTTATCTGTCGGGAATCGCGAAGGATCTGCCGGATCACCGCAAGCTTGCAGAATGGGAGCCGGCGCTCATGACGCGGTTTTACGCGTATGACGGAACGCCGATTGCCGAATACGCCAGGGAAAGGCGTCTGTATCTGCCCATCGCCACGATCCCGCAGCGCGTGAAGGCGGCCTTTCTCTCGGCCGAAGACAAGAGCTTCTATTCCCATTCCGGAATCGATGTCGTGAGCATCGTCAAGGCTGCCTGGTCCAATGCCGTGAATCTGGGCTCCGGCCAACGGTTGATCGGAGCCTCGACGATCACCCAGCAACTTGCCAAGAACTTTCTGCTTTCTTCGGATCGCACCTTTGAACGCAAGATCAAGGAGGCGGTGCTTTCGATCCGTATCGAGCACTCTCTCAGCAAAGACAGAATTCTCGAACTCTATCTGAACGACATCTACCTGGGGCTCGGGGCCTACGGCATTGCCGCCGGTGCGCTGACCTATTTCGACAAGTCCGTCAGCGAATTGACCGTTGCCGAGGCAGCGTATCTCGCTGCTCTGCCGAAGGGACCCAACAACTACAACCCGCACCGGCATCCCGAGCGCGCGGTCAGCCGGCGCAACTGGGTGATCGGCCAGATGCAGCGCAACGGCTTCGTCAGCGCCGCGGAGGCAAGCAGCATGATGACGAGACCTCTCGGCGTTAAGGCTCGGGCCGAACCCCCCTTGATGGCGGAGGCAAACTATTTCGCCGAGGAAGTGCGCCGGGAAGTCGCCGGGCAATATGGCGAGGCGGCGCTCTATAATGCCGGGCTTTCCGTGCGCACGACGCTTGACCCGACCCTTCAGTCGGCTGCGCTGAAGGCGCTTCGGGCCGGCCTCGTCGAGTACGACCAGGCGCGGGGGTTTCGGGGGCCGGTCGCACATATCGATGTCTCGGACTGGACGGCGGCCTTGGCTGAGCAGAAGACTTTGACGGATGTGAAGGAGTGGCGGATCGCCGTAGTGCTCTCCTGTTCCGATACGGGTATACGCATCGGACTTCGCAGTGCAAAGCCCGGTCCCGAGCACTCGCCGTCCGGCCCCGAAACGGGCTTTATCGGCAGCAATACCATGCAGTGGGCGCTGAAGCTTTCTGCCGGAGGCAGGATCAGGCAGGTCGACTCCATCGACAAGGTCCTCTCGCCGGGGGACGTTGTTCATGTCGAGAAGGCGGAAGACGGTTACCTCCTGCGACAAATACCCGAAGTGCAGGGCGCGATCGTGTCGATGGACCCGAATACGGGTCGCGTGCTGGCGAGCATTGGCGGTTTTTCCTTTGCACAGTCACGCTTTAATCGCGCGACGCAGGCTTTGCGCCAGCCCGGCTCGGCCTTCAAGCCCTTCGTTTACGCCGCTGCCCTGGATACCGGCTACACGCCGGCGACGCTGGTCATGGACGCACCCTTTTCGATGCCGGACGGGGCGGGCCGTCTTTGGAAACCGAAGAACTACGACGGCAAATTCGGCGGTCCTTCCACTCTGCGCACCGGCCTTGAGAAAAGCCGCAACCTGATGACGGTGCGCCTCGCCCAGCATCTGGGCATGGGCGTCGTTGCCGAATATGGCCGCGCCTTCGGCCTCTACGACAAGCTCGCCCCCTACTTGCCGATGTCGCTCGGAGCCGGCGAAACCACGCTGACGCGGCTCGTTTCGGCCTATGCGGTCCTCGCCAATGGCGGACACGCCGTTAAGCCCTCGATGATCGACCGCATCCAGGATCGTCACGGTCGTACGATCTTCCGTCACGACGGTCGCGCCTGCGATCGATGCAACGCCGCAAGCTGGCAGCATCAAGAAGAGCCGGTGCTTCGCGACACCCGCAAGCAGGTGCTCGACCCGATGACGGCCTATCAGGTGACATCGATGCTGCGCGGCGTGGTCGAGCGTGGAACGGCGCACCGGGTGGCGCAGCTCGGCGCACCCGTCGCCGGCAAGACCGGGACCACGAACGACGAGAAGGATGTCTGGTTCGTCGGCTATACCCCGACGCTGGTGACCGGCATCTTCATGGGATACGACGCACCGAAACCCATGGGCTACGGCGAAACGGGCGGCGGACTCGCGGCCCCGATCTTCATCGACTTCATGAAGGTGGCAATGCGCGGCAAACCTGCCGTGGACTTTCCCGTTCCGCAAGGCCTGACCTTCGCGAGCGTGAACCGCCGCACGGGCAAGCGGGCCGCTTCAGGAGACCCCGGTTCGGCTGTCGAGGTCTTCAAACCGGGAACCGGGCCGTGCTTGACGGAATGTCCCGTCATAGACGGGTTCGGCGCGGAGGGAGCCGAACTCCCTGCCGCGTTGCGCGAGCAGCTTCTGACAGCCCCCCAAGGCCTCTATTGAGCCATTGCCTCTTATCTCGCCGAGGGATCGAAATGAGGAAGCACGCCTTCGCCCTGCGGAGCAGGGCACGCAGCAGGCGGTTACGCATCGTCTGCATCATGGCAGCGTTCGCCGCCATTTTCGCCGGCGCGTTCATACGACTTGTGCAACTCGGCATGCAGGAAGAGGCAGGCCGCGAAACCCGCCTCACCTATGACAGGGCTCCCGGTGGACGACCTGCGATCGTCGACAGGAACGGACAACTGCTCGCGACCGACATTCCGACCGCGTCACTCTACGTCGAGCCGCGATCTATTCCCGATCTGGACGAGGTGGTCGAGAAACTCACTGCGATCTTCCCGGAACTCGACGCGCGCGAACTCCATACCCGTCTCCGACGCAAAGATGCCTTCACGTGGATCAAGCGGCAGATACCACCGGACAAGCAGCAGGCGGTGATCGATTCCGGATTGGCGGCGGTCGGCTTTCGGCCCGAAAATCAACGGCTCTATCCGAACGGTCCGTTGGCTGCCCATGTCCTTGGCGCCGTGGACATCGACAATTTCGGCATCGCCGGCATAGAAAAATGGATCGACGCAAACTGGCTTGCGGACCTGCGCGGCACCGGCATCGAACTTAAGGGGCGTGAGCTCCAGCCGGTCGAGCTTTCAATCGACCTGCGCGTTCAGTACGCCATGGAGCAGGAACTCGGTAAAGCCGTCACGAAATTCGGAGCTGCCGCGGGTGCCGGGCTCCTGCTCGACGTCACGAATGGCGAAATACTGGCGCTCGCCTCCTATCCGGCCTTTGACCCGAACAATCCGGTGGACGCCTTCAAGCCCGGCCGGATAAACCGCGTCACCGCCGGCGTTTTCGAGATGGGATCGACGTTCAAGGCTCTGACCACGGCAATGGCGCTGGAGTCGGGCCGGTTCGAACTCCAATCCGTCGTGGATGCGAGCAGACCTTTGCGTTTCGGACGGCAGCGCATCCACGACTATCGCGGGAAATACAGGCCGCTCACCATTCGGGAAGCCTTCATTCACTCCTCGAACATCGTCATGGCGAAAATGGCGATGGCGCTCGGCCCCGAAGCGTTGCGGACTTTTCTCGGACGTTTCGGCGTTTTGTCTCAGCTTGCGACCGAGCTGCCGGAGAGCGCCGCACCGCTGCGGCCCTCCTCCTGGAGCGAGGTGACCACGGCAACGGTTTCCTTCGGCCACGGGATCGCCGTGACGCCCCTGCAAGCCAGCATGGCCGTCGCCGCTTTGGCGAACGGCGGAAAGCTGATCAGGCCCACCTTCATAAAGGACAGCCCCGTGTCCGAACGAACCATGGCGGAAAACCTCGTGTCCGCGAACACCAGTGAGGCGATACGCCACCTCCTGCGCCTCAACACCGCCGTCGGCTCAGCCACGAAGGCCGTTGTCCCCGGCTACGTGATCGGCGGCAAGACCGGTACGGCGGAAAAGGTGGTCCAGGGCCGCTATTCCAAGGTTCTCAACGTCACATCCTTCATGGGCATCGTACCGGCGGACGATCCCCGGTACCTGCTGCTCACCTTGCTGGACGAGCCCCGCGGCCTGGCGGAAACCCATGGCAACCGCACCTCCGGATGGAATGCCGTGCCGCTCGGCGGCGCCCTTCTGCATCGCATCCTCCCGATGCTCCTCACGCCCGTTTTCCCATCGCTGCCAGACGCCGAAGCTGTTCCTGTGGCGATGGGAGAACCGTCTGTAGATCCCTCAAGCGATTAACGCGTGAATGATCGCGGGACGGTCGTCGTTTGGTTGCGGCTGCGGTTTCGTGCCCGCCCTCACTGATTGGCGCTAGGCGCGTGTTACCGATGGCCCCTGGACTTCTGGCAGGGCTCGGAGCGCTCAGAGCCCATTTCTGCCAGGCACAGGTGCTGAAGAGACTGGAAGCGTCCGTCGTTGTGCCCATCGACTTCCTGCCTGGGGCTCACGGCCTAAGTGTTCAAGCCGCGTTCATGCAAAAGGCGCTATAAACCATTGAAAGACAAGAGGATGGTGGCCGCCTGACGCAAGCTGTCGAGCGCTCCGACCATGCCCGGGACCGGAAAAGCCCGAAGTACAGCAAGTTCCGGATGCGGTGGCAGGACGCAGGCCTCCAGGGAGTTGAAAACATGAAATCCACGCTTTTGAAAATTGCCGCGACCGGTATGCTTTTGCTTGCTCCGTCGATCGCTCAGGCGGCAGAAGGCTTCGCAACGGCGAACGTCAATATGCGCGCCGGCCCAAGCACAGCATATCCGGCGATTACCGTAATACCGGCTGGCGAATCTATCGAAATCTACGGCTGTCTTGCCGACGTGCCATGGTGCGACGTGGAGTTCTACGACGGCCGTGGATGGGTGCACGGGCGATATATCCAGGCACTTTATCAACAGCGCCGGGTTTATGTGGGCCCTCAATATTATCGCCGCCTCGGTATTCCTGTCGTCGTCTTCAGCTTCGGCAGCTATTGGGATCGTCACTACCGCGACCGTGACTTTTATCGCGACCGCGATCGCTGGCGCCGCGGGCCCGACTTCTATCGCGGCCCGGATCGCCGTGTGGAACCCGACCGCCCGCCCAGCCGCAGACCTGATTTCGAGCGGAGGCCGGCTCAGCGTCCGGAATTTGACCGGAGATTGGAGCGGAGGCCCGATTCTAGTCGCAGCTCTGAAAGACGCCGGGACTTCGACGATCGCCCAGATCGCCTTCCGGATGTCGAGCGCGTGCCCAACCGCAGGCCCGATGTGGATCGGCGGCGGGACTCTGACCGTGAACTGCGCAACGATCGCGATCGCAACCGCCGGAACTTCGAACGTGGGGGCAATGATGGCAATCGCGTCATCCGCCGCGGCGACGACAACCGCAACCGGAGCGGTGGTGACGATGACCGCCGCAGGCCGCAGCGACGTGTCTGCCAACCGGGCGATCCGGGTTGCCCGAACTAATGTGGCCCCGGGGGCGGCAGAAATGCCGCCACCGCGCATCGGCCGCAAGGTCGGCTACACCTACAATCTGAGGGCTCGAGGTTCTGAAGTGACCTCCAGCGCACGGTCCTGGCGTGCTTCGACGCCTACAGGCTGGCGGTGTGTGAGCAAGGCGCGATCGCGCTCACGGATCAGTTCGGTTATCTCGCGCTCATAGGCGGTGAAAATCGCCGTCAGCCAACGGTTCACGAGATAAGACGGCCGCGGCATCTGCACGTCGAAGCGCTGCAAAAGAGCGATCGTGCCTTCCGCGCCGAGCCAGTCATCGCCGACCACCCACTTGTTCACCGTAAAGAGCCACAGAAGGCGCCCGTGAGCGTTAACCCCGACCGCCGCGCAGCGGAGGAAGCGCGAGCTTGGGTGCCGCCGCGGCGCAGGCTCCCGCGGCGCTATACGGTCGGCAGGTCAGGCTGATAGAGGACCACCCGGTTACGGCCCGCTTGTTTCGCCAGGTAGAGTGCAGCGTCAGCCTGGTTCTGAAGCTTCTCCGGCGCGATGATCTCTTCACCTGGCGCCTGCGCCGCCACGCCAATGCTGAGAGTGACGTAAGGCGATACGCGGGATGCGGGGTTAGGAAGGGAGGCAGCTTCGACGCTCGCCCTGAATTCGTTCAGCCGTAGCCAGCGCCGCTTCTTCATCTGCGCCCGGGAGCACGACGAGAAACTCCTCACCGCCATAACGGGCTACATGGTCGCGGTTTCGCCTGACGCTGCTCTGAATGATCCCGGCAACTTTGACGAGGCAGCGATCGCCCTCGGCATGACCGAGCCGATCATTCAGGTTCTTGAAATCGTCGATGTCGCACATCAGCATGGCGGTGCCCGGCCGCCGCTCCGCGCCTGCGCTCCAGAGGCGGCTGAGGGTTTCCATCATCCAGCGCCTGTTGGCGATCCGGGTCAAGGGATCGGTCTTTGCGAGGCGCTCCAGCCGGGCATTGGCGTCGGCCAGCTCCGCTACCCGCCGCATGTCGCGAAGTTCGAGAAGGAAAGTCTTCTGGGCCAGGATCGTTATCGTGCGTCGGGCAACGACGGTCGCAACAATACCGCTCGCAAAAAACAGCGTTCCAGCCACGGCACTGCCCCTCTCCAGCATCGGATTGTGCAACTGAAAGATCAGGTAGAGGCCGAGCGCGAAAGAGGCGACCGCCACCGTCCAAGCCAAAGGAACTGCGAAAATGATGATGGCGGTGATGGCGACGAACAGCATGATGTTCAGGTGCCGCTCATGGAATTCCCCACCCGCGCTCACGCCCACCAGCGCAACCGAAAGGAGGATGAGGAACAGGCCCGCAAGCAGGGACATCCTTTGCAGCCGCACACCGCGCGGTTTTCGCCAGACATAGGCGGTGGCCAGCGCCGCGGGCGGCAGAATGCAGGCCGGCGGAAGCATCGAGAGCACGACCGCCTTCGGAAGCAGGATCGCGTTGAGACCCAGCGTCAGCACGTCCAGCAAGGTCACCCATATCATCCACGCGCGAATGATCTTGGCCGTACGCGACCACGAACGCTCCTGGAACAGGCGACCGAGCTCACCTCTTAGACGAATGTCCCGCGTGCGGCCCGTGAGAAGGCGCTCGACTTCGGCCATGACAGCCGGATTGCGCGGCTGATACCGCATTTCCGGAGAGGCGCTCACGCGACCGGCACCAACTGCGCTTTCCTGAAGCTCCATCCTTGACCATCTAGGGGAGCACCTCCTGCTGGCAAGATCACCGGCGTATGAACTCGCGAGTTGCAGTCCATACGGCAAATCGTGGCGGCGGTTGCCGCGAGCGTTGGAAGGCGTGGCGGCTGCGGTGCAATGTCGCGACTTCCGGGTCAGGCGCGCTCAGGCATTGCCCGCCGTTGTCTCGAAGTCGAATAGCTTTTGAGTCACGAGCGCCGCTGCACCCCGCGCCCAGGAATCGTCCTCCCAATCTAGTAGAACAGGCGGTGCTTGACGGAATGCAAAGCGTTCAAGGGTCGCTCGCAAGGGTCCGAAGAGCGCGTCTCCGTAGGCGACTGCTTCGCCGCCGACCACGATTACCTCCGGGTCGATCACGTTCATCAGACCGGCGAGGTGCCGGCCCAAAGTTTCACCCGCTTCGCGCATGACCGAATGAGCGGCCTTGTCGCCGGCGGCAATCGCGGCGACCATTTCGGCCCGTCCGTCCGTCTCCGGTCGGCCGCTGCGTTCGTGCCAGGTTTGAAGCATTGCCGGCTCTGAGAAGTAAGACATAAGGCAGCCGCGCTTGCCGCATTCGCAGGGTCTGCCGCCCTCCACATGTGGGAAATGGCCGAACTTGCCGGCCGCGCCGTGCGCGCCGCGATAAAGCTTACCATCCAGCACCAAAGAACAGGCTACCCCCACCCCAATCGCAAGAACACCCATGGTCTTGTAATGCCGTCCGAGGCCGAAAAGCTGCTGGGCGATCGCATAGGCATTGGTGTCGTCTTCCAGCCAGACGGGTACCCCGATTCGGCGCGCCACGAGATCACCCAGGGGTACATTGTCCCAACCGTACCGGTTGCTCCGAATACAGACCGCCCGCTGATTGTCGATGACCCCGGGCATGGCGATGCCAATCCCGGCGAGCCGGGTGGCCGGCCGGTTGGCGAGTGCAATCAGCTTCGGCACCGCTCCCGCGAGGGCATCGGCAATCGTATCGGGATCATGCGCCGGCAGCGGCAGCCGCAGGGAAGCGAGCGGTGTCGTCTCTAGATCAGTGACGACGCACTCGACGCTGCCTGCCATCAGCTTGAAGCCTAGCGCCACACCGCCGGCATAGTCGATGGCGACCGGGATCGGACGCCGCCCCTGTGCGCCGGCAACGGATTGACCTTCGATGAGCAACCCCTCCTCGATGAGGTCGCCCACCACAAAGGTAACGGCCGCGGGACTAAGGCCCGTGGTGGCGGCTATTTCGGCACGGCTCTTGGGGCCTTCGCGCCGGAGCAGGTTGAGGATAAGCCGGCGGTTCATCGCACGCGTCGTGCTTTGGTCACCCTTCGTCTTCACGTCTGTCCTTATTTTATTTTGTAAATTAATATTGCCTCGTCTCCGCGACTATGCATAACTGAGCGCGCCGATCAAGCGGGTCAACCCTGATCCGCGACCGGCTGAAATGCAGAAATCCCCGCAGCGAAAGCAGGCGACGCAATGCGTTGCCGGCACGGGGATCCTTTTGCTGGCAGCCAGCCCTGGGAGGAGACGGGGCGAAGCGCCTTAATCGAGCCATTCCAGGGAGGATTATCGAGTGACTTTCAATTGGATTGAGCGCAGCCTGTCCCGACGTACGTTCCTCAAGGGCACCGCCGGAGTTTCTACCGCCTTGAGCGGGTTTCCAATTCCCGCTCTCGCCCAATCAAACGAGGTGACGATCATCTCCGCCGAGAGTAACGCCAATACGGCAGAGGTCCTGCGGCGCATTGCTGCGGATTTCGAAGAGGCGGCCGGCACCAAGGTCGTCGTCAACAATATGGACCACGAGGCCCATAAGACGGCGATCCGCAATTATCTCGTCGCCGGTGCGCCGGACGTCTGCTTCTGGTTTTCGGGCAACCGCATGCGCGCCTTCGTGACACGCGGCCTGTTCGACGACATCTCCGACCTCTTCCAAAAGGAGAAATATGCCGATGTGCTGGGCGCTACCGCCGGCTCGGTGACGGTCGAGGGCAAGCAGTACGGCCTGCCGACAGGCGGCACCCTCTGGGGCATGTTCTACCGCAAGGACGTCTTCGACGAGCACGGGCTGAAGGTCCCCGCTTCCTGGGAAGATTTCCTTGCGTTCGGCGAGAAGTGCAAAAGTGCGAGCCTGACGCCGGTCGCCATGGGAACGAAGGACCTCTGGCCGGCGGCCGGATGGTTCGACCAGATGAACCTCCGTATCAATGGTCTCGACAAACACTTCGCACTGATGAACGGGGAGATGGCCTATACGGATGAGACGCTGAAGCCGGTCTTTAAACATTGGGAAAAATTGATAAAGCAGGGCTTCTTCACGCCGGATCATACCTCCTTCGGGTGGCAGGAGGCAGGCGCCTTCCTCGCTCAGAAGCGGGCCGGAATAATGAACCTCGGTGCGTTTGTCCGGGCGGCTTTCCCCGAACAAGACTTGCCGCAACTCACCTTCGCTCCCTTCCCGGTGATCGACGATGGCCTCGGCCGGTATGAGGAATTCTCGCTGAACTCCGTGCACATTCCGACAAACGCCAAAAACAAGTCGGGTGCGCGCGAATTCCTGACCCATTTCTACAAGCCGGAGAATCTGGCCGCCTATCTGGAGCCGGGCGGCAATGTTCCGCCGCGCAACGACCTACCGCCAAGCAAGGATCCGCTCGTCAACGCCGCCGTAGAGAGTCTCAAGGCAGTTGCCGGCACGTCGCAATTTTACGATCGGGACACAGATCCTGACATGGCTCAGGCTGGTCTTGTCGGCTTCCAGGAGTTCATGGCCCGACCGGAGCGCCGGGACGCCATCCTGCAGCGGCTGGAGGGAACTCGCCGGCGGATCTTCAAGCTCTGAGACCTTCCTCAATAACCTCGGGGCTGGGCTGCTGCGGTCCTGCCCTTCCCTTACCCACACAGGGACTTCCACGCATGACGAGCCTTTGGCGCCGCCACCGCTGGTGGCTGACCCCGACACTCCTGATCCTGCCTGGCGCGATCCTCTTCGCCGTGGTTATCCTGGCATCCTCCATCCAAAGCTTGTGGATCAGCTTGCACGACTGGGACGGCTTCGGTCCCATGGTCTGGATCGGCCTGGGTAACTACCGCGAGTTGATGGACGATCCACAATTCTACGTCTCGCTCAAGAACAACGTCATCTGGCTCGTCATGTTCATGCTCGCGCCGCCGATAGGGCTCGCGATCGCGCTGCTGGTCAACCAGAAGATAAAGGGTATGCGCCTCATCAAATCGATGTTCTTCATACCGCTGGTGCTCGCCTCGGTCGCCGTCGGCGTGGTCTTTACCTGGGTCTACACGCCTGAGTTCGGGCTACTGGCGCTCATCTTCCGCGCATTCGGGGCGAACGCTCCGGCGCTGCTGTCGGACGAACACTTCGTCACTTTTGCCATCGTCGTCGCCGCCCTCTGGTCGCAGATCGCCTTTTGCATGGTTCTCTACCTCGCCGGGCTCAACAACCTGAGCGAGGAGCTGATCGGTGCCGGCCGCGTCGACGGCGCGCGCGGATGGAACATGTTGCGCCACATCGTGCTGCCGCAACTGACGCAAGTCACCTTCATCGCGATCGCCGTGACGGTGGTCGGCGCGTTGCGCTCCTTCGATATGATTTCCGTCATGACGCGCGGCGGCCCCTTCGGCTCCTCGTCTGTGCTGGCCTACCAGATGTTCGAGCAGTCGATCTTTTCCTACCGCTTCGGCTATGGCGCGGCGATCGCCTCGGTGCTCTTCGTGATCATGGCCGTCTTCATCGCCTGGTATCTCACGCGCATCATCCGCGCGGAAGAAAGGGGCGCCTGATGTATCCCCGTCCCATACCCGAAACTGCGCATGCGAGCCGCAGGCTCTACATGACGCTCGTCGGAGCGATCCTCATCATCTGGCTTGCGCCGCTCTTCGCCGTGATCCTAACCTCGTTCCGCTCGATGGCGGACGTGATGAGCGGCAATCTCTGGGGCTGGCCCACGGAAATCGCCGTCGTCGAGAACTACACGGCGGTCTTCACGCAGACTCCGATGGCGCGCTATTTCCTCAACAGCCTCGTCATCACCATTCCCTCGGTGATCGGCGTGCTGATCCTTTCGACGCTGGCGGGCTTCGTGCTGGCGCGGTACCGCTTCCCGGGCAATATGCTGATCTTCGCGCTCTTCGTCGGCGGCAATTTCCTGCCGCACCAGATCATGATGATCCCGGTGCGCGATCTCATGGTGAGGCTGAACCTCTATGACACAACCACGGCGCTTATCATCTTTCACGTCGCCTTCCAGACCGGCTTCGCGACGCTCTTCATGCGCAACTTCATCGCCGCGTTGCCCGACGAACTGTTCCAGGCCGCGCGTGCCGAGGGTGCGACACCCTTCCAGACCCTGAACCATGTCGTCGTACCCCTCGTCCGGCCGGCGCTGGCGGCGCTCGCCATCCTGCTCTTCACCTTCATCTGGAACGACTACTTCTGGGCGGTGGTCTTGACGGTGAGCGACAATGTCAAGCCGGTGACGGCAGGACTTGCGAACCTGCGCGGCGAATGGGTCTCCGCCTGGAACCTGATCTCGGCCGGCACGATCATCGTCGCCGTGCCGCCGGTCGTCATGTTCTTCCTCATGCAAAAACACTTCATCTCAGGACTTACCATGGGAGCGGTGAAGGGATGACTGCAGCTTCCTCGCCGATCTTTGCCAAGTCCAGGAACCGTAGCGAGCGGAACACCATGAAAAGCCTTGAACTTCACCGGATCGAGAAGAGCTACGGCGCCTACCACGCTCTTCGCGGAATAGACCTTTCCGTCGAAGACGGCGAGTTCATCGTCATGGTCGGACCGTCCGGCTGCGGCAAGTCCACCCTCCTGAAGACGATCGCCGGGCTCGAGACGATCTCCTCGGGGCGGATCCTGATCAGCGGGCGCGATGTGACGAAGGAAGAACCGGGCGATCGCGGCATCGCCATGGTCTTTCAATCCTACGCGCTCTATCCCCACATGACGGTCGCAGAGAATATGGGCTTCGGGCTTCGCATGGCCAAGCGTCCGAAGGAGGAAATTGACGCCGCCGTCGCACGCGCAGCGAAGATCCTCCGGATCACGGACCAGCTCAACAAACGGCCAAAGCAGCTCTCCGGCGGCCAGCGCCAACGCGTCGCGATCGGACGCGCAATCACGCGCTCGCCGGACGTCTTCCTGTTCGACGAACCGCTGTCGAACCTCGATGCGGCGTTGCGGACGCAGATGCGCGTGGAGCTTTCGAGCCTCCATGCTGAACTCGGCGCGACCATGATCTACGTCACGCACGACCAGGTCGAGGCGATGACGATGGCGAGCCGCATCGTCGTGCTGAATCGCGGTGCGATCGAACAGGTCGGTTCGCCGCTCGAACTCTATCGCAACCCCGGCAACCTCTTCGTCGCGGGGTTTCTGGGCGCGCCGCGCATGAATTTCTTCGACGTGACGATCGACGAGGTTTCCGGGGCGATGGCCGGGATCTCGGCGCCCGGTCTTGCACCCCTGGCCGTATCGCTCGCCGAGGGTACAGTACTGAAATCGGGCGACAGGGCCACGCTCGGTATCCGGCCCGAGAACATCCGCCTCGCCGCTGGCGATGCCACCCGGGCGGCGATCTCCGGCAAGGTACGCCTCGTCGAGCATCTCGGCCGCGAAACGATCCTCTATGTCGACGCCGGCGCCCTGCAATGCGTCAGTTCGGAGAGCGGCACGGGCAACATCACGGTGCAGATCGGCCAGGTGACGCCGATAGCCGCCGATAGCCTGGTATCGCTCTCGATCGATCCGCACGACGCCTATCTCTTCGCCGGCGACGGCGAGCGGACCGTGACGGTCCGCAAGGCCATCCATTCAAACCAAACCAAAGTAGGCACGATATGAACGAACTGACCAGGATCCGCTGGGGCATTCTCGGCCCCGGCAACATCGCGAAGGACTTCTTCGCCGGCGCGCTGCAATCCGCCAACGGAAAGGTCGTCGCAATCGGCGCCCGCAATCCGGCAAAGCCCGGCCTTGCGGACGATTTTCCGGGCACGCGCATCGTCGCCGGTTACGATGCACTGCTCGACGACCCGGAAATCGATGCGGTCTACATCGCCACGGTCCATCCGCTTCACGCGGAATACGCAATCAAGGCCGCCGAAAAGGGCAAGCACGTGCTCTGCGAGAAGCCGATGGGTCTGTCGGCGGCGGAAGCGGACGCCATGTTCGAGGCTGCCCGCAAGGCGGGCACCTTCATGGCCGAAGCCTACATGTACCGGCTTCACCCGCTGACCGCCAAGATCGTCCAGCTCGTGAAAAGCGGGATGGTCGGCGAGGTGCGCAAGATCCAGTCGAGTTTCGGTTTTGCAAAGCTGCCCTACGATGAGGGGCATCGGCTCTTTTCCAATGAAATGGCGGGCGGCGGCATACTGGACGTTGGCGGCTACACCACCTCCATGGCGCGCCTCATCGCGGGCGTCGGCACATCGTCGGGCGTGATGGAGCCGACCGAGGTGACCGCCCTCGGCCATCTTGGTCGGACGGGCGTCGACGAGTGGACCTCTGCCCTCCTGTCCTTCCCGAACGGCATCATCGCCGAGCTTTCCTGCTCGGTCTCTCTCGTGCAGGAAAACGTGCTGCGGATCCTCGGCGCGAATGGCCGCATCGAGGTCGGTCACTTCTGGTTCGCCGGCGGTAAGCGGGGAGGCACCAACATCATCCGCGTAATCCACGCCGACGGCCGCCAGGAGGAAGTCCCGGTCGCCGAGCCACGCCATCTCTACAGCTTCGAGGTCGAGGCCGCCGGCGACGCGATCCGCGCAGGTCGCACGGAATTTGCCTATCCGGGCACGAGCCGGGCCGACACACTCGGGAATCTGCGTGTCATGGACAAGTGGCGTGCGGCGATCGGCCTGGAATACGAAGGCGAGAAACACACCGTGCGGACCCGAACGGTGCGCGGCGACAAGCTTTCCCGCAAGACCAGCCATGTGCGGAGCGGCCGCATCGACGGCCTGCAAAAGGAGATATCGCTTGCTGCGCTCGGCCTCATGGAGTTTTCGACCTTCTCATCCGCTGCCATGGTACTCGACGCCTTTTTCGAGGCGGGCGGCAACCTGGTTGATACTGCGTTTCTCTACGGCAATGGCCTGCAGGACCGGCTCGTCGGCGAGTGGATGCGCAGCCGCGGTGTGCGCCAGGAAACGGTCGTCATCGCCAAGGGTGCGCACAGTCCGCTCTGCTATCCGGACGTGATCGGCAAGCAACTGACAACCAGTCTCGAGCGCATGGGCACCGATTATGTCGACATCTATTTCATGCACCGCGACAGTCCGGACATCCCCGTGGGCGAGTTCGTCGACGCCATGGACGCGGAGGTGAAGGCCGAACGGATCCGAGGTCCCTTCGGCGGCTCGAACTGGACGCGCGAACGCTTCGATGAGGCAATCGCCTATGCCGAGCGTACCGGCAAGACGAAACCGAGCGTGCTTTCCAACAATTTCTCACTGGCCGAGATGGTCGAGCCGGTCTGGGCCGGCTGCATTTCGTCCTCGGACGACGCCTGGATGCACTGGCTGGAGGAGAAAGGCGTCACCAATTTCGCTTGGTCGAGCCAGGCGCGCGGCTTCTTCACCGACCGCGCGGGCCGCGGCAAGCGGGACGATTCGGAACTTGCCCGCTCCTGGTATTCCGAAAGCAACTTCGCTCGGCGGGACCGGGCGATCGCACTCGGGCGCAAGCTCGGCAAGGACCCGATTCAAATAGCGCTCGCCTATGTTCTGGCGCAGAAGGGCCGTGTCATCCCGCTGATCGGCCCGCGCTCGCTTTCCGAGCTCAACCACAGCCTCGACGCTTTCTCAATTGCGCTTTCCCCAGGTGACGTCCGGTGGCTGCGAGATGGCGACCCGGGCCAGTCGAGCGCTGCCTGAAGGTCCGCTCGCACTAAAAGCTGCCTTGTATCGGTTCAAGAGCTTGATACGCTCGTTGCAATATTCTAGCGCGTTTCACTGTTCATTGGACCAGTGAAACGCTCTAACACTCTGAAACTGCGCATTTCCGCACGGGAAGCCGGTACGCACTTTCTCCTGTTAGTACTCATGCAAATCGAGCCGAGCCATGCGAGCGGACAGACAACAGATTGACGAGGCACTGGCAGCGACAGAAACCATCCGCAGCATCCTTCGAGACGCGCTCCTTGCGGTTTATCTGCATGGATCGGCAGTGTCGGGTGGCTTGCGACCGCAGAGTGACGTCGACCTCCTCGCGATCGTCGACTGCCCCATGGCTGACGAACAGCGTCGCGATCTTCTGGCGGCTTTGCTGCGAATGTCCGGCCGCCATCCCCGTCTGGTCGGGGCGCCCCGCTGCATCGAACTGATGGTGTTTCTGCGGGCAGATATCGCCGCACCGAATTTTCCTGCTCGGGCTGAATTCATCTATGGCGAATGGCTGCGGGACACCTTTGAATGCGGAGGTCTCCCCCTACCTGTGTCCGACCCGGAAAACACGCTTGTGCTGGCCCAGGCGCGACAAGAGGCCGTTCCACTGTTCGGCCCCGATGCAATGGAGCTTCTGCCCTCGCTTCCGCCGGAACAAATTCGCCGCGCAATGCGCGATGCACTCCCCTCATTGGGCGACAGTTTACAGGGGGACGAGCGGAACGTGTTGCTAACCCTTGCGCGCATGTGGCGTACATCGGCCACCGGTGACTTCATCACCAAGGATGCTGCAGCGACATGGGCAGCAAGCCAGATGCCGGACGAGGAAGCTGATATGCTGATCTACGCGGGTGAGGCCTATCTGGGCAAGGTCAAGGACGACTGGCAAGATCGGCAGACTGCTTCCGAGCGGACGGCAGCATTTCTGCGCCAGCGGGTCTCGGAACTCCTATGACGCTTTGGGGCGGAAGCTGCCAGGAAGCCGTCTTCCGCTTAGCAACGGCAGGAACGCACCATCGTGCTGTATCTGAATCGGCCGCGAGGATTATCTCGCGCAAGGAGTGTCGGAATCGCGTTCAGCCGGTCGTCTTCAAGACGGACAAGCGATGGAGAGCAGCATGACTATTACCATTACCGCCTTTGAGCGGTCGCCCGATGGCGGCCAGGGGATGGCGCGTGACATGCGCGTTCGCTGGGCGCTCGAAGAAGTGGGCCAGCCTTACCACGTTCGTCTTCTTTCGTTCAAGGCGATGAAGGAACCCGCGCATCTCGCGCTTCATCCATTCGGGCAGATTCCGACCTATGAAGAAGGCGATCTCGCTTTGTTCGAGTCGGGGGCGATCGTGTTCCATATCGCTGAGCGCCATGCGGGCCTGCTGCCGGACGATGCCCATGCCCGGGCGCGCGCGATCACATGGATGTTTGCCGCGCTCAACACGGTGGAGCCGCCGATCGTCGATCGCGAGGTCGCCGAGTATCTGGAAGGCGACGAGACCTGGTACGAGCGGCGTCTGCCCTTCATCGATGAACGCATCCGCAGGCGGCTGGGCGAACTTTCCGGCCGTCTGGGCAATGCGGACTGGATCGACGGAGCGTTCAGCGCCGCTGACCTCCTGATGGTGACGGTGCTGCGGAGATTGGAAGGATCGGGGATACTGGAGGAATATCCGAACCTCTGCGCCTATGTGGCCCGCGGCAAAGCGCGGCCCGCATACAAACGCGCTTTCGACGCTCAGCTGGCGGTTTTCACCGCCGCACCGACCGGCTGACAAAGGTCCGCGCCGGTCGATTGATTACAAGCGGCAACGTCCGAGCGAATCCGGGACGTCCCACTTTCCAACGGCCGTTCGGGCTTGTATGTTCCCCCTCCGTTCTTAAGGCCGCGGCCGGATATCAAAGAGCTCATCGAGGGAAAGTAAATGGCGACGGCGGCGTATCTGGAGAAACTGAACGATAGACAGCGCTGCGCCGTCGAATATGGTATCGGAGCAGGAGAAGACGCCCAGGCAGGCCCGCTTTTGATCATCGCCGGCGCGGGCTCCGGGAAGACCAACACCTTGGCTCATCGTGTTGCTCACCTGATCGTCAACGGGGCCGATCCGCGCCGCATTCTGCTGATGACCTTTTCGCGAAGGGCCGCGGCCGAGATGTCGCGCCGCGTCGGGCGCATCTGCGCGCAGGTGCTCGGTCCCAGTTCCGCAACGACGACCGACGCTCTTTCGTGGGCGGGCACATTTCACGGTATTGGGGCACGGCTGCTGAGAATCTATGCCGAACAGATCGGGCTGAATGCGGAGTTCACCATTCACGACCGCGAGGACAGCGCCGACCTGATCAACCTCATGCGGCACGAACTCGGCTTCTCGAAGATGGAAAGCCGGTTTCCGGCCAAGGGCACCTGCCTGGCGATCTATTCGCGGGCAGTGAACGCGGAAATGCCGCTGAATGAAGTGCTCCGCACTTGGTACCCGTGGGTGTCCGGCTGGGAACAGCAGTTGAAGGAACTGTTTGCCGTCTACGTCGAGGCCAAGCAGGCGCAGAACGTCCTCGACTACGACGACCTGCTTCTCTATTGGGCGCAGATGGTCAGCGATCCCTCCCTGGCCGACGATATCGGCAACCGCTTCGACCATGTCCTCGTCGACGAATATCAGGATACCAACAGACTCCAGTCCTCAGTGCTGCTGGCCCTGAAGCCCGGCGGGCGCGGCCTGACGGTCGTCGGCGACGACGCGCAGTCGATCTACTCGTTCCGGGCGGCGACGGTCCGCAACATTCTGGATTTTCCGAAGCAGTTCTCGCCGCCGGCCGAGATCGTCACCCTCGACCGCAACTACCGTTCGACCCAGCCGATCCTCGCGGCCGCCAACGGGGTCATCGATCTGGCCCGGGAACGCTTCACCAAGAACCTCTGGACGGATCGCGAGTCGGCTGAACGTCCGAAGCTGCTGACGGTGAGGGACGAGGCCGATCAGGCGAACTGCATCGTCGAGCAGGTGCTTGCCAATCGCGAATCCGGAATGCTCCTCAAACAGCAGGCCGTCCTCTTCCGCACCTCGAGCCACAGCGGCCCCCTCGAGGTGGAACTGACCCGCCGCAACATCCCCTTCGTAAAGTTCGGAGGTCTGAAGTTCCTCGACAGCGCTCACGTCAAGGACATGCTGGCTGTGCTGCGCTTTGCACAGAACCCGCGTGACCGCGTCGCAGGCTTCCGGCTCCTGCAGATGCTGCCGGGCGTCGGCCCGCAGACCGCAGGCAAGATCCTGGACACGATCGCAACCGACCCCGAGCCGTTGATGGCGCTTGGGGAAGTCCCCGCTCCGCCGAGGAGCGGCTCGGACTGGCTGTCCCTGGTCGAGCTGCTGCAGGCCCTGCGCAAACCCGCATGGCCGATGGAAATCGAGATTGCGCGGATATGGTACGAACCCCATCTCGAACGACTACACGAGGATGCCGAAACGCGCCGGGCCGACCTCGTGCAACTCGAGCAGATCGCCGCCGGCTATCAGAGCCGCGAGCGCTTTCTCACCGAGCTGACGCTCGATCCGCCGGACGCGACGAGCGACCAGGCCGGCGTACCGCTGCTCGACGAGGACTATCTGATCCTGTCGACCATCCATTCGGCCAAGGGGCAGGAATGGCGCTCCGTCTTCATGCTCAACGTCGTCGACGGTTGCATTCCGTCAGATCTGGCCACAGGCACCAGCCACGAGCTGGAAGAGGAGCGGCGACTTCTCTATGTCGGCATGACGCGCGCCAAGGACAGTTTGACGCTGATGGTGCCGCAACGCTTCTTCACCGGCGGTCAGCACGCGCAGGGTGACCGCCATGTCTACGCGAGCCGCACACGCTTTATCCCCGCGACATTGCTTCAGTTCTTCGAGAGTGCAATCTGGCCCGTCGCCAGCCCCAATGCCTCCGAGCGCAGCGCAAAGCAGATCCGCATCGATGTCGCGGCCCGGATGCGCACCATGTGGCAGTAGAGTTCAGCAATGCGTGATGGTCATCGCACTGGCTGTCCTCTGGCAGCGCTTCGCAGGGGTTCCTATTAGAGAAAATAAGGAAATGCTCGACGGACCGCGCCGAATTCCTGAGATGCATTGTCCTGTACTCCCGCTATTGCCCACCGTCGGTCTCGGCAACGGCACATTGGGACGGGTCCGACAGACCGAAACTCCCAATCCGGACGATGTCCTGCTATGGTGGTTGTACCAGCGTCGTCGAGTCGAGTTGGTGCGTTTGAGGCGCCGTCGTACTGCGGCAAGCACAGGGCGAGGTTGATAAGTGCCAGGGATTGTGTTGGTCTGCCTGCTTTCCGCCGCACTCATCACCGTGACAAGCGCTACTCATTTTGAAATCATGACCGGCGTAGCGATCCTGCGTCGACGCAAGGTGCTTTCAAAACGAGCTGAAATGGTCGTTTTTCTTGGGTCAGCCTTTATGGCTCACCTCTTCGGCGTCGGCCTTTACGCTCTGGCCTTTGCCTGGATGCATTACCATCCTGAATTCGGTTCACTCGAAGGGCTGGCAGGCTCAAACGCCACAGACTTCTTCTATTTCTCGCTGACCTGCTACAGTACAATGGGGTTTGGCGATGTCTACGCGACAGGCGACATGCGAATTCTTGCCGGACTGGAAGGGTTGAACGGGCTCGTTCTGATTGCCTGGTCGGCTTCGTTTACTTTCATTGCCGTAGAGCGCATCTGGCGCGACGACCCGAAGTAACAGCCCAGAGGCCAATGAATAAGGGGGTTGAACATGGCGACCCCCACTCTTCTCCGCACGGAAATGCTCCAGCTTCGTTTCCCGCAATTCGGAAACCGCTGCTCACTGTTCCTGGAATTGCCCTGCAGAGAATTCACCGCCGCCGGGGCTCGATGATGGGGTCGGCTGCTCGAGCTCCTCAATCCCCGTTCGCCCACGAAGCCGCAACCGACGCCGGGTCCCTGCGGACGATCTTTGGATTGCCGGGATCCCGTTCGATCTTGCCAAGCAGTGACTGGATGTAGACTCTCAAATGTCCTCCCGTGAGCGACGCCCAAGATGGAGGTTGCAGTGTGCTGTGGGTGACCACGCGGCCGGCCTGATGTGCGAGCACGACGAGGAAGTCGTATTCCGTCGGGAATCAGGCGGAGCTCCGTGGTCGCGCGTCACGACGCGCTTGACCATGTCGACCGAAAGGCGCCGACCGGTGTGCCTAGCATCACGCTCTGTGACTAGACCAAGACTAAATTGTCACTACAACCGAGAAACGTCTGGCCGACAAGCGTCACGATAAGATGGGTTGCGAGCGCGACGGCGACGACGAGCTTGATCAACACCTCGACCATTGCATCCTCCTAAACCTGACTGAGGGCCCGCGCATAAACCGCAAGCGCCGCCACGCCGGGTGGCTGCCCCATAAGATAAGATAAGGAGTTCGGGCCGAGGGTGATCATAGCCTTCGACGCTGCGCCGGAAGCGTCGGCTGGTCTCTTTCTCCTCGCCCGAGTATTTCAGCAGAGTAAGCGCTCTTGTGACGTCCTATCGCCACTCTCAAAAGGGCGTTCGCTATTGTCTTAATCAGGTTCGCTCACATCCAAGCCGTTCACCGGCCGCCCATTTAAAGATGATTACGATACTCATGTTTATCATCAAACAATGTTGCCCGGCAGTGGCAGTTTTCGATGTTCGCCGCTGTGGTCCAAGGATCGGATCCTTATCATGACAATTGCGAAGACTTCTCCAGCGGTCCGCGAAGGGTCGACGGCGGCAGGTGCAGGAAGGCTTTACGCGGTCTTGGGCGGACTCTATCTCGCCCAGGGGATCCCAACTTACCTCCTGCTCGTGGCCCTTCCGCCCTTGATGCGCGAGAGCGGCGCATCGCGCACTGCGATCGGTCTGTTCTCGCTTCTGATGTTGCCGCTTGTGCTGAAATTCGCGGTTGCGCCTCTCATCGATCGTTGGACGCCGTGGCCGGGGCTCGGCCACCGGCGCGGCTGGGTCGTGCCGACACAGCTTCTCGTCAGTGCAGGTATAGCATCGATGGCGCTGGTCGAGCTCGACCAGGCCGGCGCGCTGTTCGCGATCGGCATCTGCATTACGCTTCTTTCCTCGGTGCAGGATATCGCCACTGATGGCTATGCAGTGCGCCACCTTAGCGGCAGGACGCGGCCTATCGGCAATGCCGTCCAGGCCGGATCGGTCGCGCTTGGCGTCATTGTCGGAGGTACGCTGACGCTGGTCCTTTTCGACAAGATCGGTTGGCGGCCGACGATCCTGCTTGTCGCGTGCCTCTCCCTGTTGCCGCTGGTCGCGGCGGTCTGGATGAAAGATAAGGCCATAGCTAGTCCGGAAGCGCCGCCGCGCATGCGACCAAGCCTCTTCAGCTTCTTCCAGCGGCCGAATGCCTGGATGATCCTTGCCTTCGCCCTCACTTATAGGGCGAGCGAGGGCCTCGTGCGCGGCATGGAAGGACCTTACCTCGTCGACAGTAAAGTGCCGACCGAGTGGATCGGCTACATGTCCGGGGCGGCCGCAGCGACAGCGGGGCTTCTCGGCGCATTGATCGCCGCGCTGATCATCCGCAAGGCGGGCTTGACGGCGACGCTCATCCTGCTCGGCGGGCTTCGCAGCCTCTGCTTCCTTGCCTTCGCACTCAATGCCTTCGGCATATGGCCCGGTATAGCCATCGTAATGTCCGCCTCCGCCTTCCAGACCCTGATCCGCTACATGGAATTGGTCGCCATCTATTCCTTCTTTATGGCGTCCTCGTCCGACGACCAGCCTGGGACGGACTTCACCATCCTGAGCTGCGCCGAGTTGGTGGTGTATCTGATCGGTACCTCGGTCGCGGGCTATCTTGCCGACCGATACGGGTATGCGACGCTCTTCTCCTCGGCGACGTTCATTTCCGTGCTCGGCATCGGATTGTCCGTCTGGATGCTGGAAAGGATCAAAGCGCGTCCTTCACCTCTAGGTCATGATGACTTCAGGTCGATCGACCTGAAAATCGCAGAAGCAGAGTGATTGTAAAGAGTTAGGCCGAGGCGCCGGCTGAGTTAGCCGCCCGAACGTCATCGAAAATCTTGAACGGAGTTGATCTCATGGATGCTTCCGCACGCGCTGACAACGCCTTTTATCTCAACCGACAGGAAAGACGCGAGTCGAATGCCCGCAGCTACCCGCGCCGCTTTCCCGTCGCGCTGAAATCGGCCTTCGGCTGCACAGTTACCGACGTCGACGGCAGATCTTATCTTGATTGCCTCGCAGGCGCTGGAACATTGGCGCTCGGTCATAACCACCCGGAAGTGATCGAGACGCTGCAGCAGGTCCTCGGTTCGGGCCTGCCGCTCCACACCCTAGATCTGACGACGCCGGTGAAGGACCGCTTTGTCGCCGACATTTTCGGCACCCTCCCCGCCGGACTTCGTGACGAGGCAAAGATCCAATTTTGCTCGCCGAGCGGTACTGATGCCGTCGAGGCGGCCATCAAACTTGCGAAGACGGCGACAGGCCGCACCGACGTCGTCTCGTTCCGGGGCGCCTATCACGGCATGTCGCAGGGTTCGCTTTCCCTCATGGGCTCGCTTGGACCAAAAGCTTCCGTTGGCCAGCTGGTGCCCGGTGCGCATTTCTTTCCCTACCCCTATGCCTATCGTTGCCCCTTCGGCCGTGGGGGCAACGAGACTGCAACCCTCGCCGCGGAGTACTTCGAGCGCGCACTGCGTGACCCGGAGGGGGGCTTCAACCGCCCAGCCGCGGTCATTCTCGAAGCCGTGCAGGGAGAAGGCGGCGTCATACCCGCTCCGGTCGAATGGCTGCGCGCGGTCCGCCGCGTGACGCGCGATCTCGGCATCCCCCTCATTGTCGACGAAGTGCAAAGCGGTGTCGGGCGCACGGGCAGCTTCTACGCCTTCCAGAAGGCCGGCATCATTCCCGACGTCGTCGTGCTCTCCAAGGCGATCGGCGGCGGACTGCCGCTTGCGGTCGTGATCTACCGCGAGGGTCTCGACCTTTGGGAACCGGGCGCGCATGCCGGAACCTTCCGTGGAAATCAGCTTGCCATGGCTGCCGGGTCCAAGACGCTGGAAATCATTGAGCGCGACAGGCTTGTCGAACGAGCGGCGATCGCCGGGCGAAGGCTTCGCGCCAATCTCGAACGGATCGCGGCACAGACGCCTTACATAGGTGAAGTGCGCGGCGAAGGCCTGATGCTCGGCGTCGAAGTCGTCGATCCAGATGGCCTGCCGGATGCGCTCGGCCATCCGCCGCATGGGCAGGAGATCGCACGGACGATCCAGCACGAGATGTTCCGTGCCGGGATCATTCTCGAAACAGGCGGCCGCTACGGCAGCGTGCTACGCCTCTTGCCCCCGCTGGTAATCTCCGACGCGGAGATCGATCAGGTCTCTGGCGCTCTTGCCGCCGCATTCGAGCGTCGTGGACGCAAGGCGGCATGAACATCAACGTCGCTGCATTCAGAACCCCACCGACCAACCAACCTGATCACGCCGACCAGATACTCGGCACCGACAGCGAGTCACGCCTGGTATTCCGCAACGCGATGCTGCAGGCCATCGACATGGTGGTCGATCAAACGGCAGCCGCAAGCGGTCTCTACTCCGGAACGAGCGTCCAGGGGCTACGCGGCCTCCTCGACGATCTCGATCCGCTGCCGGAGGCCGGGACGGGGATCGCCGCCGCACTTGCCGATATCGGCAGACCGGCGCTCGAGCATGCTATGACGGTCGGTCATCCGGCGGCAATGGCTCATCTCCATTGCCCCGTCGCGGTGCCTGCACTCGCGGCGGAGGTCCTGATCTCGGCCACCAACCAGTCGCTCGATTCGTGGGATCAATCGCCCTTCGCCACGCTCGTCGAAGAGCACGTTCTCACCTGCCTCACGCAACTGGCCGAATTGCCGGCCTCGGCAAGCGGCAATTTCACCAGCGGCGGCACCCAGTCGAACATGACCGCCTTATATCTGGCCGCGGTGCGGTGCGGCCCCGAAGCGCGCAAAGCAGGCGTCATCCTGACGTCGGCACATGCGCATTTCAGTATCCGCAAGAGCGCCGCGATACTGGGTTTCGCCGGAGATGCGGTCATCGCTATTCCATGTGATGCAGATGGCCGGATGTCAGTGCACGCGCTTAAAGCCGAGTTGCTGCGGCTGGCCGGCGAAGGTCGCATACCGATCGCCGTGGTCGCCACGGCGGGAACGACCGACCTCGGCGCCATCGATCCGCTCGTCGACATCGCCGATTTGGCCGCCGCTCAGAAGCTTTGGATGCATGTGGATGCTGCCTACGGCGGCGGGCTTCTGTTTTCCCGCCATCGCAGCCGCCTTAAGGGATTGGAGCGTGCCCACTCGGTCGCGCTCGATTTTCATAAGATGCTGTTTCAGCCGATCAGTTGCGGCGCGCTGCTTTTGCGCGACCGGGCGGATTTCGCACCGCTTGCGAGCAAGGCGGATTACCTTAACCCCGAAGATGCAGTCTTTGCCGACGCCCCGAATCTCGTCGAGCGTTCGATGCAGACGACGCGCAGAGCCGACGCATTGAAGATTCTCATGACCATGCGCGCTATCGGCCGCGACGGGCTGGACGCTCTGATCTGCCAGACTTTGCAAAATACGTCTGCCGCCGCGGAAGCAGTGAAGACACGGGAATACTTGAGTCTTGCTAGGCCACCGTCGTTGTCGACGGTTCTCTTCCGTTACGTCTCGGCGAGGGGACCGAAATTCGCCGATGCAATCACGCTGAAGACGCGAGCGGCGCTTTTCAACGCCGGCATCGCGGCGCTTGCGACGACCGTTCTCGACGGCCGCGTCCACTTCAAGCTCACCCTGCTCAATCCGCGTTCAACCCCCGATGTCGTCCACCGCATCCTCGATGCGATCGGCGAAACGGCCCGCGAACTGGAGACCCATCATGCACGCCCATAACGCTGCGACGCTTACCCTGCGCTCCCTTCTCAACTGCGTAGCACGCGAGTATTCCCATCACGTCCGCTGGTTGGAGACGCAAGGCCAATTGCGCTTTATGCTGACCTTCCCCGACGGCGGCGGGAGCCTCGGCCTACCCGCTCACTACCGCTCGGCAACCGGTCACCATCTTTTCGGCGAGCCGGTGATGCTGACGGACGAAAATGGGGCGAAGGCGGTCGATGCCGTGCAAGCGATAGCCGCCGTTATCGAGCGTCTGGAACCTTCCAATGCTGCGAAAGACGGCCGTGCCGACCTGCTAAGCCGCACGCATTCGAGCCGGCTCCTGATCGAAGCGGCGCTTCAAGCCCGCAACGGTGACCTGGCCGCACTCGCGGGCAATGAGGTCTCTTTCGTCGCGGCGGAACAGGGGCTGATTGCCGGACACGGCATTCATCCCTGCCCGAAAAGCCGCGAAGGCATGACGGAAGCGGAATCGCGGCGCTACTCCCCCGAATTCGCCGCCGGCTTCCCGCTGCGTTGGTTCGCCGTCGAAGGCGGGCTTTTCCATACCGGCCATTCCGAGGGCTCGCCTTCGGCGGAAGAATGGCTGAAAGAGGCAATGGGGAGCGACATCGATGCCCTCAAGGCACGTCTGCCCGTAGGCGACTTCGCTCTATTGCCAGTGCACCCCTGGCAGGCTGACCAGATGCTGAAGGATCCCACAGTGGCAGCTCTCGTGGCGGGCGGGCGTATAATCGATTGCGGCGAGGCCGGCAAGCCATGGTTCCCGACATCGTCCGTGCGCACCCTTTACCGCCCGGATGCGCCTTTCATGCTGAAGATGTCGCTGGGCGTCGGCATCACCAATTCCGTCCGCGTCAATCTTGCCCGGGAACTCCTCCGCGGGGACGACATGTACCGCTTCCGCCGCCACGGGCTATGGCAGGATTTCTCGCGCAGCTATCCGGGCCTGACACTCATTCCGGATCCGGCCTTTATGGGCGTCAAGATTGACGGCACCTTGGTCGACGGTCTCTCCCTCTCGATGCGTGAAAATCCCTTTACTGGCGCGGATGCCGATCGCAATGTGTCGCTGCTTGCGGCCGTTTGCGAGCATCTGCCGGACCGCGGCAGCCGGCTCGGGGCGCTGATACGAAACCGGGCGCGCCTGGAGAAACGCCCGCTCGATATCGTTGCGAGGGATTGGTTCGAGCGGTTCCTGGCGATTTTCGTCCGGCCGATTTTTGGGCTCTATCTACGCCACGGCATCGCCATGGAGGCGCACCAGCAGAACATCCTGGTCGAAATTGAGCGCGGCTATCCGATCGGCCTGTTCTACCGTGATAATCAGGGCTTCTTCCATCATGAGCGTGCACACGGAGCGCTTGTCGAGGCGCTGCCGGGCTTCGGAGAGCCAAGCGAGTCCGTCTTTGGCGAAGAGCCGGTCGATGAGCGCCTGCTCTACTACGCCTTCATCAATTCGGTTCTCGGCATGGTTGGAGCGCTCGGGCGGGAGGGACTCGTCAGCGAGACCGCCCTTCTTGCGATGTTGCGGAGCGAGCTGCTGCGGCTCGAGGCGCTTGAGGGGGCGAATTCCCCTATTGTGCGCAAGATGCTGGCGCCGACGCTACAATGCAAGGCGAATCTCAAGACGCGGCTTGCCCGCATGGACGAGCTCGTCGGCCCGCTTGAAACGCAATCGGTCTACCTTGAAATCACCAACCCCCTGTTTGAACCGGAAAAGGTTCTGGCAGATGCTTGAGAGGAGCGAGCTGGACACTGCCTTGGCCTATTCGCGCTACGACCCCGACATCCGCGGGACGATCAGCTTCCGCCTTCTTGAGAAGCAGCGCGATCTTCAGCTCCTCTGGCGGTGGATGAACCAGGCGCATGTCGTGCCGCAATGGAAGATGGCGCAACCGATCGAAGACATCGCAGCCTATATCGATATCAACCTCGCCGATCCGCACCAGGATCCGTATATCGGCCTCATCGACGGGACCCCGATGAGCTATTGGGAAGCCTACTGGGCGAAGGATGATGTGCTTGGCCGCTACTATCCGGCAGAGAAAAAGGACAGGGGCTGGCACATGCTGGTCGGCGAACCTTCATTTTTCGGCCGCGGCATCGCGCCCGCAGTCATCCGTGCCTTCACCCGCTTCCTCTTTCTCGATGACCCGGGAACGCAAAAGGTAGTCGGTGAGCCGAGCGTCGCAGCCCGGCGCCTGCTTCGCTATGCACCAGCCTGCGCCTTCGAGGAACAGGGCGAAATCGACCTTCCCGACAAGCGCGCCAAACTGATGTTCTGCTACCGGGAACGCTTCATTCAACAATTCGGATTATGATCATGACGGATTTCGATCTAGTGGGGATCGGCATCGGGCCGTTCAATCTTGGCCTTGCCGCCCTTCTCTCTTCCCACGAAAATCTCTCGAGCGTGTTTCTCGAGCGCAAACCGGTGTTCCGGTGGCACGAAGGTCTCATTCTTCCCGGGACGACGCTGCAGGTCCCCTTCATAGCGGATCTCGTCACAATGGCGGACCCGACGCATCATCTGAGCTTCCTCAACTACCTTGCTGTGCACGATCGCCTCTACAAGTTCTACTTCTACGAAAACTTCATGATCCCGCGGCAGGAATACGATCACTATTGCCGCTGGGCCTCGCAGCAACTTTCCGCTTGCCGCTTCGGCGAGGAAGTGGTCGACGTCGCCCATGAGCCGGCATCCGACAGCTTCATTGTCGAAAGCAGATCCGCCCTGGGGGGAAAGCAGCACTATCGAAGCCGAAACATTGCGGTCGGTGTCGGCACGGCTCCTTTCCTGCCGAAGTGGGCGCAGATCAAGACCGTGGCACCGCTCATGCATTCCAGCGAATTCGGGAGGCGGCGTCTGGAGCTCTCGAAACGACGCCGTGTAACAGTCATCGGCTCAGGGCAAAGCGCCGCAGAATGCGTTCTTGCGCTTTTGAACGATCTGACGCCGGAGATGGTCGCAGCTGGCGCTTCGATCCAATGGATCACCCGCTCGGCGGGGTTCTTCCCGATGGAGTATTCGAAGCTGGGACTCGAATACTTCACGCCTGACTACATGCGCCATTTCCATCGAATCGCGCCGGCCAGACGTCGCGAGATCGTTGCGAATCAAGGCCTGCTCTACAAGGGCATCAGCTTTTCGACCATCGGTGAGATCTTCGATCTCATGTATGAACGTTCGGTGGGCGGACGCGATCCAGGCCTGGCACTCTTTTCCAATTGTGCGGTCGAAACGCTGGAGAGCGCAGGGGCATCGGGGTCGTTGCGCATCGGCATCAACCACAACCATCTGGATGAGAAGGCAACGGTTGAGACCGACGCGATTGTGGCCGCAACGGGGTACCGGCATGCCTGGCCGGAATGGCTGGGGTCGCTGAAGGGCAGCGTTCTAGCGATTTGCGAGCGGGGCGACCTGATGGTCGGCGAGGATTTCCGTGCACGCCGCAGCGACGACGGCTACGGCCATGTGTTCGTCCAGAATGCCGAAACCTTCCACCACGGCGTCGGCGCGCCGGATCTCGGCCTCGGCGCCTTCCGCAATGGCGTCATCGTCAATCAGCTTCTCGGCCGCGAACATTACCGCGTCAACGCGCCGGCATCGTTCCAAAAGTTCGGTCTGCCCTCCAGTCAGACCGGTTCGTCCTCGATTTCAGGAGATTACTATGCCCATGCATCATGATCCCCTTCTTCCCGGCGCCTTTTCCGAGGAGCTCTGGCAGCAGGTCTCCAAACGCCTTCTGGCCAAAGTCGTCGAGGAATTCGCCTATGAACGTGTCTTCGGCGTTCTGGAGGAAAAACCGGGGCACTACCGCATCGATCTCGGCGAGTGCCAGTATCGCTTCAAAGCCAAGCGCTATGTCTTCGACAACCTTTCGGTCGATCCTGCGAGCTTGTCGAAGCGACACGGCAATACGGATACCCCGCTTCACGATCCGCTGGCCTTTTGCGCTGAGGTGCTGCCCAAGCTCGGCGTCAAGCCGATGACGGTCGCACACTTCATCAAAGAACTCGGCAACACGCTCCTTTCCGACGCCCATATTGCCGCACGCGCGGCCAAAACCGGCGCCGAACTTGCCGAGCTCGATGACATTAACATGGAAGGCGAGACCACAGGTCATCCGTGGGTCACCGTCAGCAAGGGGCGCATCGGCCTCGGCTATTCCGATTATCTTGCCTACACGCCAGAAAACCGGACGGCGACCGAGGTGCTTTGGCTCGGTGTCAGCAAGGAGCGCGCCTCCTTCGTCGCGGAAAAGACGCTGACCAACGAGGGGCTTGTCCGCGAAGCCGTCGGAGTGTCGCGCTTCGACACGTTTTGCGCCACGCTCGCCGTGCGAGGCGGTTCAGTCGACACGCATTACATGATGCCGGTGCATCCATGGCAATGGGATCACATGATCGTTGCGCACTTTGCCGCCGACATAGCAGCAGGGCACATCGTGTTTCTCGGCGAGGGTGATGATCTCTACCTGCCGCAGCAATCGGTCCGAACCTTGTCGAACATCTCCCATCCGGAGAAGTCGACGCTGAAGCTATGCATGACCATCCTGAACACGGCCGTCTATCGCGGTATACCCGGCAAGCGGGCGCTGACGGCTGCGCCGCTGACGACGTGGCTCGACCAACTGCTCGCCAGGGACCGATTCCTTTCCGAGGAGTGCGGTCTCGTTCTTCTAGGCGAGCGCGCAGGCATGCACTACGTCCATCCGCAATTCTCCGCGATTGAGGGCGCGCCCTATCAGTTCAACGAAATGCTAGGCTGCATGTGGCGCGATAGTCTGGCAGCGCATCTGAAGTCCGGCGAAACAGGCATGCCACTTGCCGCCCTCCTCCATGCCGGCACGGACCGCAAGCCGCTGGTTCAGGCACTCGCCGAAAAAACAGGCATGACGGTTTCGGAATGGATGGCGCGGTTCTTCGACGTCGTGATCCCGCCGGTCTTCCATCTGCTCGCGAAGCACGGCCTTGCCTTTTCGGCGCACGGTCAGAATGCGACACTTATTCTCAAGGACGGCCGGCCGGAGCGTCTGGCACTGCGCGATTTCATCGACGACGTTATTGTATGCGATCAGGCGTTTCCCGAAAGCGCCACCCTGCCGGAAGAGGTCCGGGCGGTTCTCCTGTGCCTGCCTGCGGACTTCCTGATCCATTTCATCCAGACGACGCTCTTTATATGCGTCTTCCGCTACATGTCGGTCCTGCTCGACCAGCGCTCCGGCCTCTCCGAGCAAGCCTTCTGGGCTTTGGCGCGCAGCAGCATACTCGCCTATCAGAAGCGCTTCCCCGAGATGGCCTCTCGTTTCGCGACATTCGATCTCTTCGGCGATGAATATCCGCGCCTTTGCCTGAACCGGGTTCGCCTGTTCACGCATGGCTATGCCGATGACGACGAGCGCCCGGTACCGGATTTCCAGGGCATGGTGGACAATCCACTGGTCGCCTTCGACAAGCGCAGCAACGCCGCGTAACCGACTTCAAGGCGGCTGCAACGGAAGAATGGCGGCTCCCTAAACCGGGAGCGCCCTTTTGTCTGCCAGTTCGTCAGGCGGCCGCCGCGAGCCGGCGCAGGTCGGAGGGGCGCACGCCGTAGCGGCTCCTGAAGGTTCGATTGAAATAGGAAAGATCGTTGAAGCCGACATTGTAGGCGATCTGGCTGATGGACGTGGCCTCGCCTTCGGCCAGTATGAGGCCCTTGGCGAGTGAGAGCCGTCTTCCGAGCACATAACGGGAGAATGTTGTGCCCTCGCGGCTGAAGAATTTCTGGATTGCCCTCGGGGTGATACGCTCGGCCTCGGCCACGTCGGTTATCGAGAAAGAGCCGTTCGCAAGGTTCTGTTCTATGTGCATCTTGATGGATGCCATGCGACTGTGGGGCGTTTCTCGCGGAGTTACCTTGCCGATATCTTGAGCAAGCACCGGCAGAAGATCGTAGAAATGCGCGACCATCATACCGGCATGTTCCTCGCTCTGATACTCCTGCCTTAGAAGATAGCCCGCATAATTCGTCAGGAGCTGCAAAGGCAGGCATTCCGCCGCGAGCGGTTGCATCATGATCGGCTTTAGAAGATCACGCTTGGAAGCCAGAGCATAGGCCGGAAGGTGCGCACAATCGAAGCGCCCACCTTCCGGCAGTGTGATCTCGGATGAAGCGTCCGAGGGAAGAAATATGACGTCTGCGCGCGCCGTCTCAACCTTTATCCGACGGTGACGGATGACGAGCGGACCGTCCATCGCACGAAGGATGACGATACCGGCGTCCCCCATGCCGCTTGCCTTGACGCGAAGCATTGTTCTGGGAAAATAGACGGTTGCCAGCGACAGGGAAACGTATTTCCAGAAGAGGCCGGTCACACCAGTCAAATCGCCCTCGTCCGCGGCGATGGTCGCCTCTCCGAGCATATCCAGAAGAATGCTTCTGCAAACGAGTCTACTTTCCCGATCAGGCAAAGAAAGCGTCCCGAATTTCAGCGGTCGGATCGTCTCCATGTCGTGAGCAGCCTTTCCTGTTGACGTTCGCATGCGTCCAAATAAGGTTCGCCATTATCCAAGCGGCGAACACCCTTAGCCCATTAAACATGACTTAAATAGTCTTGTATTCACCGGCAGCGGCAGTTGTCTTCTGGGCCGCAGGGGGCGTTATGGGTAATTTTGAGAAGGGCGGCCTAGGCTCGTGCGTCTGCTTCCTGTTAATGACGCTTGGCACGAGTGCTGTCGCGCAGGAGGCGGCGAATCAATCCGAAGCTGCGACAAGCCTGGAAGAGATCGTAGTCACCGGGGGACGATCCGCTCAGCAAATTTCGGAAATCGCGCGCACCATTTACGTCGTCGATTCGGATCAGATCCAGGCCGAGGCTAGGTCGGGCAAGACGCTGCAGCAGATTCTGGGTGAATCCATTCCGAGCTTCGATCCCGCGAGCGACGGAGCGCGCACGTCCTTCGGCCAGAACCTGCGTGGCCGGCCACCACTGATCCTCATCGACGGTGTCTCGATGAACTCGGCGCGCTCGCTGAGCCGACAATTCGATGCCATCGATCCGTTCAACATC
Organism: Sinorhizobium sp.; assembly: GCF_059070375.1. NCBI lineage: Bacteria > Pseudomonadati > Pseudomonadota > Alphaproteobacteria > Hyphomicrobiales > Rhizobiaceae > Sinorhizobium > Sinorhizobium sp. The sequence goes on along the minus strand of NZ_JCACWC010000001.1, from coordinate 799,428 downwards.
GAACGGGTGGAGGTCCTGTCCGGGGCCACCGCAATCTACGGCGGAAACGCGACCGGCGGCATCATCAACATCATCACGAAGAAGGGCAAGGACGCGGAGCAGGGCCTGCATGCGGAAGTGACCGGCGGCATGGGCAGCGGCTTTGCCGGCAGCCAGGACTTAGACCGCAATGCGGCGGGTGCGGTCACCTACAACGGCGAAAACTGGGATGCCCGCCTTTCGATTGCCGGCAACAGGACCGGCGCCTTTTATGACGGCAGCGGCACGCTGCTGATCCCCGACATTACGCAGACGTCCACCGCCTTCAACGAGCGCATCGACCTGATGGGGTCAGTCGGCTACCAGATCGACGACGGCCGTCGCCTTGAATTTTCCGGGCAATACTTCGACAGCAAGCAGGATTCGGATTACGGGGTTTATTACGGGCCCTTCTTTGCAGCGCTCGCCGACCCCAGCCTGTTTGAAACCCGTCCCGGATACGAGTCCGACTTCAATCCGCAGACACGCCGCTCGATGTTCAACCTCACCTACACCGATAATGACGTTCTCGGCCAGCAGCTATTGCTTCAAGGATCTTACCGGACTGAGCAAATAAAGTTCCATCCCTTCCCTGCTTCAGGCAATAGTGAGACGGGTCCTTACTTCTACGGCAGTTCGCAGGACACAGATTATTACGGCATCAGGGCCGCCTTGGTCGCGGAACCCACCGATGCACTGAAAATCACCTATGGCGTCGACGCCGACAGGGATTCCTTCAAGGCGCGTCAGAACATTTTCGACACGCTGACAGCGGGGCAATCCGGAGGGCTCGATTTCGATACGATCGGGAGGACCGGTCTTTATCCATCCATCGATGTCTCCACCATCGCCGGCTTTGCTGAGGCCTCCTACGAGGCTACCGACAGGCTCACTCTAAACGGCGGGGTGCGCTATCAATTCGTCAACACCAAAGTATCCGACTTTATCGGAGCGGCGCAGCAGGTCGCCATCCTGCAGGGCAGAGCAACTTCTGCCGACACCATACCTGGCGGCGAAGTCAATTATGACGCCGCTTTGTTCAGTGCAGGCGCGACCTATCAGTTGACGAATACGCAGCAGGTCTACGCCAATTTCAGCCAGGGCTTCGAATTGCCGGATCCGGCCAAGTACTATGGAATTGGCAACTACTCCTTCTCCGGTGGACACTACACGCTTCTCGATAGCGTGAACGTGGGCGATTCCGCGCTCGAGGCGATCAAGACCAACTCATTCGAAATCGGCTATCGTCTCGATGACGGCACTTACAGTCTTGAAACGGCGGCCTATTACTCGCTCTCCGATCGTTCCATCAATCTCAATCGCTCATCGCTTGCCGTTGAGGTCATCGATCGGGAGAGACGCGTCTACGGCATCGAAGGAAAGGCGGGCGTAAAGCTCGGTCATGGTTTCAACGTTGGAGTTCTGGGGCACTGGGTCAGAACCGAGGTCAAGGGAGCCGACGGTTGGGAAAAGGACTCTGTCGGCAGCGCGAGCGTCTCCAAATTCGGCGGCTATGTCGGCTGGACCAATGACGCTCTCAGCGTTAGGTTTTCCGGTCAGCACGTATTCGAACTCACCGACGCCCAGGATTTCAAGATCGACGATTATACGCTGTTTGATCTAACCGGCGGCTATAGGTTCGAGAATACCGATACGACGTTGAATTTCGGTATCCATAACATCTTCGATACTGATTACACCACTATCTGGGGTTCTCGCGCCAAAGCCCTTTACGGCGGCCTGGCCGACGAGTCGGTGTTCGACTACAAGGGCCGCGGCCGCACATTCGCGGTCTCGCTGACCAAGGTTTTTTAATGGACCGGGGTCACCGAGGACAGTGGGGTTCCACCCCGGGAGCGGGCGGCGGGCACGCTGGGTCCGACGTTCAAGATGGCCGCGCCTTTCGCTCCTTTCAGCTTCATTCTAGCGGACCCGTCGACCTCTACGAGGCCGGTTCAATCTTGTCGGCCTCGGCGGCCCGCGGTCACCGCGCGCGCTTCGCATTTGCGGAGGGGGAACTCCGCATCGACGATCTCCACTTAGGCGACGCCGAGGGTCTTCGGCTTGCCTGCGCAGCCTTCGAATTTCTGTTCGCGACACGACGAGACCTGGCGTCAATCAGACTTGCGGGAGAGGGCTGGAACGCTCTTTCCCCGGAGTTGAAGCGGAGTGGCATTTTGGGCGAGAACACCAGCGCGATCTCGCATCGAACGATCTTCGCAGATATGTTCTGGCAGATACCGGAGATCTGGATGGCCTCGCCGTCAGTCGCCTTCCCACGGCGCGACCTCTTTGACGGTAGGACCGAGCATCCCCTACGCCCGCCAAAACCAGCCGGATGCGTCTATGCCCGATTCATCCCGTGGCTGTCGGGCACGCTGTCGCTCCACGTCGCGACACTCGATGACCTTCCCGACATTCACCGCTGGATGAATGACCCGAGGGTCGACGAATTCTGGAACGAGGCGGGAAGCGAAGCCGCCCATGGACGCTATCTGGAGCGCATGTTCGCCGATCCGCATACGATACCGCTGATCGGCCGCTTCAACGCACGGGCCTTTTCCTACTTCGAGATCTACTGGGCAAAAGAGGACGTGATCGGACCATTCTCAGGTGCCGGCGACTACGACCGCGGTTGCCACGTCATAGTTGGAGAGGAGTCCTGTCGCGGCAAGCCCTGGTTCACGGCTTGGCTACCCTCCCTTCTGCATCTGATGTTTCTCGATGATCCTCGAACCGAACGGATCGTGCAGGAACCGAGCTCAGCGCACCACCGCCAGCTCCGCAACCTGCAGCGCTCGGGCTTCTCTCACACAAGAACCGTCGACCTTCCGACAAAACGCGCCGCGATCATGTCGATCTCCAGGCAGCATTTCTTTCCGAATCGGCTGTGGCATCCGGCCGCGGGTCCGCATTGGAGCAACTCATGAGCGGCCGACCGTACCATCTGCAGGCAACAATCGTAGCTAAGGAGGCCGCGCAGCTTTTCGAAAGCCTGTACGCGCACCTCAACCCTATCTGGGCAACGCTTCGGATGCGGGGGGTTACGAAACAGGAGCAATCGGTCGCCACCTATTGGCACGCATCGTAAGAGGCAGGCACGCTCTTTGCATCGGCATCCTCACCCCCCGCAACCACATCTCCCGAAAACTCGCCGGTTATCGCCACCGCCGTATATGCTCGATCAAAGCTCGCATCTTTGGTGCCATGTTGCGGCGCTGAGGGAAATAAAGAAAGAAGCCGGGGAACGGCGGCAGGAAATCCTGCAGCAGCGGAACAAGGTCACCGGTCTCCACGAACGGGCGGAAGGTTTCTTCCGTTGCGAAGGTGATCCCGGCCCCGCACAGTGCCGAGCGGAGCATGAAGCGCAGGTCATTGGTGGTGATCTGGGGCTCGACCGCCACATCGAAGGGAACACCATTCTCCTCGAATTCCCACCTGTAGGGCGCGACATTCGGCGCTCGCCGCCAGCCTATGCAGCGATGATGGACGAGCTCACGCGGGTGCGCCGGCGTGCCGTGGACTGCGAGATAGGCGGGGGCAGCAACGGCCAGCTCGCGCTGATCGCCCGTCAGCGGCACCGCGATCATGTCCTGCTCGATCACCTCGCCAAGCCTGACGCCCGCGTCGAACCCGGCGGCCACGATGTCGAACTCCTCGTCCGTGACGGTGATGTCTATCGTCACCTTCGGATGGGTCTGAGCAAAGGAAGCGATGAGCGGACCGGAAAGGAATTGCTCGGCGATGGAGGTGACGGCGATCCGCAAAAGACCGCGGGGCTCATCCTCACCCGCTACCCGATCGAGCGCCGCCCCAATATCCGACAAGGGCTGCGACAGAGCCTCGCGCAGACGCTCCCCCGCTCCGGTCAGGCGAACTGAACGCGTCGTGCGGGTGACGAGCGTCGTACCAAAGGCATCTTCGAGCCGCCGAACTCCCTGGCTGACAGCCGAGCGGGTCACACCGAGGCGATCCGCGGCAGCGCGGAAGTTGTCCTCCTCCGCGACGGCCAGGAAAAGCGGCAGAAGGTTCATGTCTATTTTCATTGTAGAGCACTGCTAACCATTGAGTTCAGTGATCGATGGATACCGGCGACAGTCATTGAAGTCCATCTTCTCCGTGCAAATCAAAGAACGGAGTACAACATGGACAAGGTCATTCTTATCACTGGCGCCTCCAGCGGCATCGGCGAGGGCATTGCTCGGGAGCTTGGCGCCGCGGGTGCGAAAATATTGCTGGGTGCACGCCGCCAGGCCCGTATCGAGGCCATCGCCGCGGAGATTCGAGACGCAGGAGGAACCGCCCAGGCGCAGGTGCTGGACGTGACCGACCGTCACTCCATGGCAGCCTTTACGCAGGCCGCGGTCGACAGATGGGGACGCATCGACGTTCTGGTGAACAATGCCGGCGTCATGCCGCTCTCGCCGCTTGCCGCCGTCAAGCTGGACGAGTGGGAGTGCATGATCAACGTGAACATAAAGGGCGTCCTTTGGGGCATCGCGGCCGTATTGCCGATCATGGAGGCACAGCGCAGCGGGCAGATCATCAATATCGGCTCGATCGGAGCGCTGTCGGTCGTACCCACAGCCGCGGTCTATTGCGCAACGAAGTTCGCGGTTCGTGCGATCTCGGACGGGCTGCGCCAGGAGAGTACCAATATCCGCGTCACCTGCGTCAATCCCGGCGTCGTCGAGAGCGAACTTGCTGCAACCATCACCCACCAGGAGACCGTGGCGGCAATGGACGCCTATCGCGCCATCGCGCTTCAGCCCGCCGACATAGCCCGCGCGGTCCGGCAGGTGATCGAGGCTCCGCGGAGTGTGGACACCACCGAGATCACGATCAGGCCGACCGCATCGAGCAATTGACCCGGCGCGTTCCCGGGACGCTTTTCCGCGTCCCCCTGACGAAAGGAATATTCCATGTTCTTTTCCTTATTGACAGATCGCCTCACCGGCGGCGGCCGCAAGCTGCTGATCGCTTCGACCTTGATGACCGCCGCACTCCTGAGCCAAACCGTAGCGAGGAAGCCGAAATGCAGACCAATCACCCCTATGTCGGCCTTTGGGTCACAGAAGACAGTTACATCCGCCACGAGCTCCTGCCGAACGGTCGCTATGTCGAGGCCCGCGGTACGCGTGAACGGGCCTATGAGGGACGCTACCAAGTGGCGGGCACGCATATCGATTATTGGGACGATACTGGCTTTACAGCGGATGGAGATTTTATCGACGGCGTTCTGCATCACGGCGGCATGATCTTCTATCGCGGGAGCAGGACGGGCAAACCATGAGCACTCAGGATGTTGAGAGTTCAGGCGTATCCTACCCAGCCCCTGAAGGTCATCGCCGCATAGAACAGGCGAACATCCGAGAAGCCCGCCTTGCGAAGCACCGCCTCGTCCTCCTCGGGCGAGAGAACCGATAACTTCGTCGCGATCGCCTGCCTTGCACTTTCAGCATCGCCGGAGGCTGTTCCGCCGAACGCGACGTGACGGGCGATCCAGGTCGAGCGCTCAGGTTCCGATTGCGGGAAACTGATATGCGCGACGACGAACGGAGCGCCTGGCACCAGACGGCGGCGAATCTGTTCGAGTGTGTCGAGGCGATGAGGGCGATCAACAAAGTGGAGCGTGAGCAGGCAGACCGCCGCGTCGAACGGCCCCTCCGGTGCGTCGTCTATGTAGCCCTGCTGCAGATGGACACGCGGCAGATGGGCCCCCACCGTCTGTTCTGCGACGCGAAGCATGTCCGCCGACGGGTCGATGCCGCAGAAGCGCCAACCTGAATTGTCGTCGGCGAGGGCTTTGAGCTCCATGCCGCCGCCGGCGCCGAGCACCAGAACCCGCGCCTGCGCCGGTGCACGTTCCGCGACCAACATCGATGTCATGCGATGCAGAGCGGCCAGCCCCGGTACTTTTCTCAACGTCCCTTCGACGTAGGAACTGGCGTGGGCGGCGGTAAAAGCTGGACTATCGACGCCCGGAGATTTCATCGTGCGGTTCTCCCAAATCATGTAACAATGTTTGTTACATGATTCGCCTTTCGTCAAGTCACCTCTGCCTGTGAAGGCGCCCGATTCAGTACCGCCATTTAACAATCGGCTCACAGGCACTATCGGCATCGCGATGGTAGTCACACGCGCTCTCTGCCCTAACTCACTTGTGAATGCGCCTGCGGGATCATTTCCCGCGCTCGGTTGTTGCGCGTTCGCGGCGTAGGCCGCTTCGTCCTAGACCTTTCATCATCAAGACATGGAGCTGGATATGCAAAGTCCTGGCGCACTTGAAATCTCGCGGCGCGACCTGCTCGCCGCCTCGGCCGCAACCGTGACAGTGGTGAGCGCACACTCGCTCGGTCACGCGCAGACCAATGTCTCCACCGCACCCCAGAGCACGAAGGTCACTTTCACGGTGAACGGAGAACGCCGGGAGCTTCAGCTCGATAACCGCACGTCCCTCCTCGACGCGCTGCGCGAGCATCTGCATTTGACGGGCACCAAGAAGGGATGCGATCACGGTCAGTGCGGAGCGTGCACGGTTCTCATCGACGGCCGCCGTGTCAACTCTTGCCTGACGCTCGCCGTCATGCACGAGGGCGACAGCATCACCACGCTCGAGGGATTGGGGCAGCCCGAAAACCTCCATCCGATGCAGGCCGCCTTTGTCCAGCACGACGGATTCCAGTGCGGCTACTGCACGCCCGGCCAGATCTGTTCCTCCGTTGCAATGCTCGATGAAATCAGGGCCAATATCCCAAGCCATGTGACGGTGGATCTTACGGCGCCGGCCGAAATAACGCCCGCCGAGATCCGCGAGCGCATGAGCGGCAACATCTGTCGTTGCGGCGCCTATTCGAACATCGTCGAAGCCATCACCGAAGCCGCGGGGAGGAAGGCATGAGAGCTTTCAGCTACGAACGCGTCTCGTCGATCGAGGCCGCGGCCCGGGCCGCTGCCACCACGGATGGCGCGAAATTCATCGCCGGCGGCACCAATCTCCTGGATCTGATGAAGCTGGAGATCGAGACACCGACACATCTGGTCGATGTCAACGGGCTGGCACTGGACAGGATCGAACCCACACCGGAAGGTGGGCTGCGTATCGGTGCCCTCGTCCGCAATACGGATCTTGCCGCCGACGAACGGGTCCGCCGCGATTACGCCCTTCTGTCGCGCGCCCTGCTCGCAGGGGCATCGGGACAATTGCGCAACAGGGCGACGACCGCCGGCAACCTGCTTCAACGCACCCGCTGTCCGTATTTCTACGATACCAACCAGCCGTGCAACAAAAGGCAGCCGGGCAGCGGCTGCTCGGCGCTGGCCGGCTTCAGCCGCCAGCTTGCGGTGGTTGGCGTCAGCGATGCCTGCATCGCCAGCCATCCGAGCGACATGGCGGTCGCCATGCGTGCCCTCGACGCCGTCGTGGAGACCGTGCGAGCCGACGGCACGACGCGCAGCCTCCCGATCGCAGATCTCCATCGCCTGCCGGGTGACACGCCGCATATCGAACATGTCCTCGAGCGGGGCGAATTGATCACCGCGGTCGTCCTGCCGAAGCCGGCCGGCGGCAAGCAGATCTATCGCAAGGTTCGCGACCGGGCGTCCTACGCATTTGCGCTCGTCTCCGTCGGCGCCATCTTGCGGCCGGACGGAACCGGCCATGTCGCGCTCGGCGGCATCGCGCCGAAACCATGGCGTGACGAGGCGGCCGACAAGGAGCTGGCGAACGGAGCAAAGGCGGTCGCCGCCAAGCTTCTTGCCGGCGCCCGCCCGACTGAACAGAACACCTTCAAGCTCACGCTCGTGGAACGCGCGCTGAGCGCGGTCCTCGTCGAAGCGAAGGGATGAGACAATGAAATTCGATACACCAGCAACGACGAACCCGATCGACCAGGGCAAGGTAATCGGCAAGCCCATCCCCCGCATCGACGGTCCGCTCAAGACGACCGGCAAAGCAATCTATGCCTATGAGTGGCATGATCCGAATAACCGCTATGCCTATGGCTATATCGTCGGTTCGGCAATCGCCAAGGGCCGGATCAGGTCGATGGATGTCGCCGCCGCGAGAAATGCTCCCGGTGTGATCGCGGTCGTCACCACCGATGGCGTCGGGGAACTGAAGAAGGGTAAATACAACACCGCCAAGCTCTTCGGTGGCACCGAGATCCAGCACTACCACCAGGCCATCGCCGTCGTGGTCGCCGAGACATTCGAGGAGGCCCGCGCCGCCGCGGCGCTCGTCAAGGTCGAATATGCCGAGGAAAAAGGCGCTTTCGATCTGGCCGCGGCCAAGGACAGCGCCGTCAAGCCGGAAGGCGAGGAAGACTCCGGAGCGGGCGACTTCGATGCCGCCTTCGAGGCAGCTTCCGTCAAGCTCGACCAGGTCTATACCACCCCGGACCAGTCGCATGCCATGATGGAGCCGCACGCTTCCATTGCCGCGTGGAGCGGCGACGACCTGACGGTCTGGACATCGAGCCAGATGATCGACTGGTGGCGGACCGATCTCGCGACGACGCTTGGGATCGACAAGGACAGGGTGCATCTCATGTCGCCGTTCATCGGCGGAGGCTTCGGGGTGAAGCTGTTCCTACGCGCGGATGCGGTGTTGGCAGCGCTTGCCGCACGTGAAGCCAAGCGCCCCGTAAAGGTCGCCCTCCCCCGCCCTTTCCTGATGAACAACACCACGCATCGCCCGGCGACGATTCAGAGGATCCGGATCGGTGCAGGACGCGACGGCAAGATCACGGCGATCGCGCATGAAAGCTGGTCCGGGGACCTTCCGGGCGGTGGTCCCGAAGTGGCCGTCCAGCAGACTCGTCTGCTTTATGCCGGAGCGAACCGGATGACCGCCATGCGGCTTGCCACCCTCGATCTTCCCGAAGGAAACGCGATGCGCGCTCCCGGTGAGGCGCCGGGCATGATGGCTCTGGAGATCGCCATCGACGAGATGGCCGAGAGGCTGGGTCTCGACCCCGTCGAATTCCGCATCGTCAACGACACCCAGGTCGATCCGGAGAATCCCGAACGGCCCTTCTCGCATCGCAATCTCGTCGGCTGCCTGCGCACGGGCGCGGAGCGCTTCGGCTGGCAAGACCGGAGCAAGCAACCCGGTGCTCGGCGCGAAGGAAACTGGCTGATCGGCATGGGAGTCGCGGCGGCGTTTCGCAACAATCTTGTGCTGAATTCGGGCGCCCGCGTCCGGCTCGACCGCGAGGGCATCGTCACGGTCGAAACCGATATGACCGATATCGGTACGGGCAGTTACACGATCATCGCCCAGACGGCGGCCGAAATGCTCGGTGTGCCGATCGAGAAGGTCGCCGTCAGCCTGGGAGACTCGCGCTTCCCTGTTTCCTCGGGTTCCGGCGGGCAGTTCGGAGGAAACTGCTCCACGGCCGGCGTATACGCGGCCTGCGCCAAGCTGCGGGAAGCCGTGGCGCAGAAGCTCGGCTTCAACAGCACGGACGACCTTGTCTTCGCAGACGGCGAAGTCCGGTCGGGTGACCGCCGAATGCCGCTCGCGCAAGCTGCCGGCGATCAGGGGCTCGTCGCTGAGGATCTCATCGAATTCGGCGACCTCACCAAGACCCATCAGCAATCCACCTTTGGAGCTCATTTCGTCGAGGTCGCGGTCGACGTCGCGACAGGGGAGACACGGATCCGGCGAATGCTGGCGGTCTGCGCCGCCGGCCGGATCCTCAATCCGATCACGGCACGCAGCCAGGTGATCGGCGCGATGACAATGGGGGTCGGCGGCGCGCTGACCGAGGAACTCGTCGTCGACAAGGAGCGTGGCTTCTTCGTCAATCACGATCTCGCGGCCTACGAGGTGCCGGTGCACGCCGACATCCCGCACCAGGAGGTCGTCTTCCTGGAAGAGACGGATCCGATGTCCTCGCCGATGAAGGCCAAGGGTATTGCCGAGCTCGGGATCTGCGGTGTGGCGGCAGCTGTCGCGAACGCCATCTACAATGCGACCGGCATAAGGGTACGGGAGTATCCGATCACGCTCGACAAGCTGATCGAGAAGCTTCCGGAAGTCAGCTAGAACATGCCAAGGGCATCTACCCCGCGTAACTTTACGGCTAAGCAAGCATGGGAGGTTCGGATAGGATAGACAGCGCTATAGCGAGAGGAAATGATGCCAGCGGAGCCGGAGGAAGATGAAAGGAGTGGAGGGGCACCTGCCTCCTCCACTTTTGCTCGCGTGCGGAAAATCATCCACATCGACATGGACGCATTTTATGCTTCGGTGGAGCAGCGCGACAATCCGGAGCTTCGAGGCAAACCGGTCGCAGTCGGGTATCCGGAGGCGCGCGGCGTGGTCGCGGCCGCGAGCTACGAGGCTCGCAAATTCGGCGTTCACTCGGCTATGCCGTCGGTGACGGCCAAGCGCAAATGTCCGGAGCTGATCTTCGTTCCGCACCGCTTCGACGTCTACCGGGCCGTCTCGCGGCAGATTCAAGCGATCTTTGCCGAATACACGCCGCTGATCGAACCTTTGTCGCTGGATGAAGCCTATCTCGACGTTACCGAGAACCTGAAAGGCATGCAGCTCGCAACCGAGATCGCGCAACAGATACGCGCCAGGATCCGGGCCGAGACGCAGCTCACCGCATCCGCCGGCGTATCCTACAACAAGTTCCTTGCGAAGATCGCTTCGGACCAGCGCAAGCCCGATGGGCTATTCGTCATCACGCCGAAGCACGGCCCAGATTTCGTTCAGGCGCTTCCCGTCAAGAAGTTTCACGGCGTCGGACCGGCAACGGCGGAGAAGATGAAACGGCTCGGCATCGAAACCGGCGCCGACCTCAAATCCCGTGATCTCGCCTTCCTGCAACAGCACTTCGGCAAGTCGGGGCCGTATTTCTACTGGATCGCCCGCGGCATCGACGAGCGTGAGGTCAAGCCCGACCGCATCCGGAAATCGATCGGCGCCGAGGATACGTTTCGGGAGGATGTTCATGATCTTGAGGCGGCCCGCGCGGGCCTTAAGCCTTTGATCGACAAGGTCTGGCACTATTGTGAAGCCAGCGGCATTCGCGGCAAGACCGTGACACTGAAGGTGAAGTGGGCAGATTTCACGCAGATCACCCGAAGCAAGACCATCGTTGCGCCGATTGCGAGCGCCGCCGAAATGGGCGAGATCGTGGAACTGCTGCTGTCACCGATCTTCCCCGCCGCCAAAGGCATTCGATTGCTCGGGGTCACGCTCTCGTCTCTCGATCCCGTGGCCGATCGCAGCGGGCCGCAGCTCGCCCTGGCGCTTTGAAGCTGCGGCCTGACAGAAACGAAAAAGCCTGCCGCGGGAGGAAGTGCGACAGTCCAGCCAAGTAAATATCAAATCCCGAGAGCTGCAGAGAAAAACACTTATGCGTATCGGAACAAGAAAATATTGAAGAGGGGGAATTCAGCGAGAAAGAAAAATCCCGAGGCGTTTAAAAAAATTCCCTCAGTCTCCTGGAATCTCTTCAGTAATAGCTGAGCAAACCTTGGTTTCGCCACATTTATGGCCCAACAGTTAATGGCTACTCATTGACGGGCTTGGCTCCAAGATCCTAACCCATCTCTCCGATCATCGATCGACTCCATAAAGGCGCAAGCTTTCTCTGTTGCCGATGGAGAATATGGCGGCACTTGTTCGTGCTGCCATGGAGTCGAACCTGCTCCGCGGGCTCTGAGCGAGCCTTGCAAATCACGCTTCCGAAGGAAGCGGGTGGTCCGTTCGCCAAACCGTCTCGATTCCAGACAGCTCACCGGGAGGAAACAATGAAATCCTATGTTGAAAGCTTCGGATACCAATTCAATCCCGTCGATTTCGCGATCAGGTCGACGCCAGCACTCTGCATTGGAATGATCGTCTTTATTACTCTTTACGACGTGATCTGGTGAATGGCTTCGGCAAATGCGTCCGCATCCCAAGCGGCCGCAAACCGGACACACTTTTCCTTATCCCGCTCTAGCCCGAGCCACGCCTGAAATAGCTAGGAACGGCCGGTGAACGTGGCGGAATGATACCCCGCCAATAACCCCTCCGCGGCAGCGACGGCATGGTATAATGCCGGCTCGTTACAACGCCTCGAACATCGTTACCCAGGTTCATCCATCGTTGCAGGAACTGCTGCATCGGTGGCTCGTTCTCACTTTGTGTGGAGTGGAGTACGTTCGAATGACTGGATGGAATTATCAGGAACCGGAACATCACGCCTCAACGGGACTGCCCGTAAGCATTCTGCTGTTGTCGGTCCTCGGAATATCAGCCTATCTGCTGGTCGGGGGTTCCTTGAGTGGTGGAGAGCGCGCCGGCTCCAAAGTCTATCTGCCTGTCGCGCAAACACAGGTTCGTTGAGGAAGGACTGTTGGAGATCCCGCTCGGCCGGACAGGTGAAAGCCGTCGGCTGCCGCCGAAAAGGCAGCACCGGTTTTCGTCAATCGGGCTTATCCGTGAATTACTTCTCGGTTAGTCGGTTGGAATTCCCGCCGAACCGGATGTGCTGGAACAACGAGGTCTCCGGGAGAGTTCCTCGGCGTGGCAACGAACCTGGTAAATCTTCATGCGTATCGTCATTATAGTTATAGTCGCCTCAATTGTCAGCATCCTTGCTTTCAAATACGTCAACAATTCCTTGTGGAATGCACCCATAGCGGCCACGGCCGAAGAACTGTCCGAAGGTTAACGGACCATCGCGGTCTCAGTTACGGACCGCAAGGGTTTTCGAGAGATTTTGTGGCCCATATATGCGAGAGTCGCAGCGCGTCACGCAAACAGGGCGGCGGCAACATGTCTCAATCCAGGATTTGCAAGGGATGCTGGGAGCAGATGCGTATTCCCGTGCCCCTGCGCGGGCCGGCTTCCATTCCCTTCCGCGCCTTTGGCATCCGCCCGAGCCGGATGAACCCGAATACCTGCACGATCTGCGAACTCATGTTCACGCGCGTGATGAAAGCCCGCAAGATCACCGTTGACGTCTCCGTCCTTTTTGCAGATCTGCGAGGCTATACGGCGCTTTCGCAGTCGCTTACGGCCGATACTGTCTCGTCGCTGCTGGATGATTTCTACGATGAATGTGCCGCGGCGATTTGGGAGTTCGACGGCCTTCTCAACAAGACGGTCGGGGACGCGATCATGGCAATCTTCAACTTTCCGATCCCCCACGCGGATCACGCCGAGCGCGCCGTACTTGCCGCACGCGAGATCCAGCGCCGATGCCAATTGCGCCGTGAGGTTCGCCTGGCGGAGGGTGCCGGCCTGGACGGAAGTGAGCTCGGTGTCGGCATCGGCATCGACACCGGTGAGGCCAGCTTCGGAGAGTTCGGCCGATCCCACCGCGACCTGACTGCAATCGGAACGGTTGTGAATACTGCCGCTCGGGCCCAGTCCGCCGCCGAGGCGGGGCGAATTCTGGTGACCAAAGCCGTTTGCGAGCGCGCGCAGAGCCAAACGGCGGCAAGCGAGGGCCGAAAATACTCTCTCAAGGGCTTTGAGAAGCCGATCGAACTTTTCGCAATCTGAAGAAAGCCGGGGTTCAGAAATACCCGGTAAGTTCGAGCGTCTGATAGCCGGCCAACAGCGTGATCAAAGATCCGACGAGCCGCAGGAGCGTTTTCTCTCGCAGTGCCTTGACCACCCATCCTGCAAAGGGCGCGGCAAGCACGCCGCCCGTGATCAGCCCGCCGATGGATGTAAGATGGTCGCGGAAATCGCCAGCCTGTTCCCAGTGACCGGTTAGAACCGTGGCCAGGAAGCTCAGAGACACTGAAAGTGCGATCAGAAACTCGCTCGCATTGACGGTCCCGATGACGTAGCGCGGCTGTCCGCCTGCGCCGAGCAGACCGGTGGTGGCGACGGGCCCCCATCCGCCGCCGCCCGCGGCATCCAGAAACCCCGCGGTTGCGCCGAGCGGTGCCACGATCCTCAGCTTGACCGGGTTTGTGGGAATGCGATGAAAGGAGCGGTAAAGCAGCCAGGCTCCGATCACTGCAAGATAGGCCGTGACGAAAGGCTTGACCTGATCTCCGTCAAACGAGGTCACGACGAAGGCACCCAGCATTCCACCGGCGATGCCGAAAGGAATGAGCCGCCAGAACAGCTTCCAATCGATGTTGCGGTGATAGAGATGGGCCGATCCGGAAGCGGCAGTGGTGAACAATTCCGCCGCATGGGCTGATGCCGACGCCTGGGCAGGCGGCACGCCAAAGGCAAGAAGCACCGTTGAGCAGATGACGCCGTAGGCCATCCCGAGAGCGCCATCGATCACCTGCGCGAGAAAGCCGACCAATGCGAACAGGATGAATTCTTCCATGGACAGCTCCGGGTTGGGGGCTCGACCGCCCCGCACAAGGAAGCCTCACATGTGCAGCGGCACACGGAGGCTTCCTGTTTCACTTCAGCCTCTGCTTCTTGGCAAGGTGGAAAACGAACGCACATGGCGCTTGTTCCGCGAGGCCCGTAGCCTCGAGCGGCTCAGGCATCGATGACCGTCATCCGCGATCGCCGGAAAAGTCGCTCATTGCCGCTTTTCTATTCACCCGCACTGCTTGACAAAGCTTTGTACAAAATAAAGATTCTACCAATTGGTAAAAATGGGGAACACCATCCATGGCAAGAGATCTGATGATGAGCCGGCGCAATGTGCTTGCGTCGGGCTTGGCGCTTGGCGTGAGCGCTTTTGCGCCGGGCGTCCGCGCCAGCACGCCGGTTAAGGTTGCCGGTATTCACGCCTCCCCTGTCGAAAACGCCTGGAACTCGGTCCTGCACAAGGCGCTGCAGGATGCGGTCGCGGAAGGCGTGATCGAGTATGTCTTCTCCGAAGGCGTTTCCGGCACGGACTATCCCCGCGCGATGCGCGAATATGCCGAGCAGGGTGCAAAGCTCATCATCGGCGAAGCCTATGCCGTTGAAAAGCAGGCCCGCGAAGTGGCCGCAGACTATCCGGAAACCGCCTTCGTCCTCGGCTCGAGCGGCAAGGAATCGGGCGACAACTTCGGCGTTTTCGGCACCTGGAACCACGACGGCGCCTATCTGGCCGGCATGCTCGCCGGCAAGATAACGAAGTCGAACGTCGTCGGCTCCGTCGGCGCCATGCCGATCCCGGAAGTCAACATGCTGATCAACGCCTTCGCTGCGGGCGTGAAGGCCGTCAATCCCGATGCCAAGCACCTCGTCACCTTCATCGGTACCTTCTTCGACCCGCCGAAGGCGCGCGAAGCGGGCCTCGCCCAGATCGACGCCGGTGCCGACATCCTCTTCGGCGAGCGCATCGGCACCGCCGATGCCGCGAAGGAACGCGGGCTCAAATCCGTGGGTTCGCTGATCGACTATACGCCGCGCTATCCCGACACGGTCTTCGCCAACGCGCTCTGGGGCTTCCGCCCTATCCTCAACGCCGCAATTGCCGACGTCTCCGCCGGCAAGCCGGTCGGCAAGGACTACACAGCCTTCGGCCTGCTCAAGGAAGGCGGCAGCGACATTGCCTATGTCAAGGGCGTCGCCCCGGCAGATGCCGAAGCGGCGATGGAAGCCAAGCGCGCCGAGATCAAATCCGGCGCCTTCGAGGTTCCGCGCATCACGGACGAGCCGAAGTAGCCGGCTTGTCCATGGCAGGCGATGCAATCTCTCTCGGTGAGGCGATCCGAATGGGCCGCCTCACCGCTTCCGAAGCGATGGAAGCATCCCTTGCGGCGGCCGGCCGGTCGGCAGAAATAGGCGCAATCGTCCATCTCGACCCAACGCTCGGACGAACGGCCGCCGAACATGCGGACGCCCGCCTGCGCCACTTGCCTGACGGCGGGCAGACCGCACCGTTTCTCGGCGTCCCGAGCCTTGCCAAGGATCTGGGCGGCCCCTTTGCCGGCCTTCCGGTTGCGGCCGGATCGAACTTGCTCGAGCGCCGTGCCGCCGTCGCGGAAGACAGCGAACTGGCAGCGCGGCTCCGCGGAGCAGGCCTTTGCTTCTTCGGACTGACCACGGTGCCCGAAATGGGCCTGTCGCTCGCAAGCGAACCTGCAGCCGGGCCTATCTGCCGCAACCCCCTCGATACGGGCCGGACGCCCGGCGGCTCTTCCGGCGGAGCGGCGGCTGCCGTTGCCGCCGGCATCGTGGCGATCGCCCATGCGACCGATGCGGGCGGGTCGATCCGCGTCCCCGCGGCATGTTGCGGTCTCTTCGGCCTCAAGGCGAGCCGGGGTGCGATCGCGGCTGGACCATCCTTCGGCAATCATCTCGGCGGCATTGCCGGTGAACTTGCGCTGTGCCGCTCCGTCCGTGACCTGGCGGCGATCTTCGACGCGGCAGCCGGACGCGCCAGAGGGCCGTTTGCCGATCCGTGGTTCGCCCCCTCCCCGTCCGGCCCCTTACGTGTCGGCCTTCTTCTCGAGACCGGCAGCCAATACCCGACCGAACCGGCGCGCAGCGAGGCCGTCGAAGAGGCAGCGCGGGCACTGGAGCGAGGCGGCCACAGCATCGTTGCGATGCGTTGGGACGCGTTCGCTGCGGGCATTGCCGCGAGCGGCCGGGTCCTGCGCGACATCGTCGCCGTCAACCTGGCCAATTTCGTCGTTTCCGCCGGTCTCGATGCCGGGCGCGCCGAACGGCTGACGCAGGCTTTTATCAGACATGGGACGCGACTCGAGGCGACCGCGCTCTGGGCGACGCTTGACGACGCCGTCCATGCGAGCCATGCGGTCTGGTCGCTTTTCGACCGGGTAGACTGTATCCTGACGCCCATGCTTGCGTCGGCACCCCTTCCTATCGGATCCTTTCCTTTCGACCACGACGATATCGACCTTCAGATTCGCCGCATGACGGCGTTTGCGCCACTTGCCGCACTCGCCAATGCCACCGGTTTTCCGGCCCTCACGCTCCCATTCGGCGCGGATGAAGCCGGATTGCCGCTGCCGGTGCAGATCCTGGCGCCCATGGGCGGCGACCGCCTCCTCATCGAGCTTGCGGCGCGCCTGGAAAGAGAGGGCCGCTGGCAGCACCGTTTCGCCGTCGCGGGAATTCCGGAATGAGCCAAGCCATTCTCGACATTTGCAGCGTCAGCAAGCGCTTCGGCGACAATCTCGCCAATGACGACATCTCGCTGAGTCTCGGAAAGGGCGAGATCGTCGCCCTCCTCGGCGAAAACGGCGCCGGCAAGACCACGCTGATGAGCATCCTGTTCGGCCATTATGTGCCTGATAGCGGCAAGGTGCTGGTCGAGGGGCGCGAACTGCCTCCGGGCAAGCCACGCGCGGCGATCCGCGCAGGCATCGGCATGGTGCATCAGCATTTCTCGCTCGCCCCCAACCTGACGGTGCTGGAAAACGTCATGGCGGGCACGGAACGCCTCTATCAGCTGCGATCCGGCACCGGCGCGGCGCGGCGGAAACTGCGCGGCATTTGCCAGCGGTTCGGTCTGACGGTGGAGCCGGACGCGCGCGTCGGCGACCTCTCGGTCGGCGAGCAGCAGCGCGTCGAGATCCTGAAGGCGCTCTACAACGATGCGCATATCCTGGTGCTCGACGAGCCGACGGCGGTGCTGACGAATCTGGAGGCCGAGCGGCTGTTCTCGACACTGAAGGACATGGCGCGCGAAGGGCTTTCGCTGATCTTCATTTCGCACAAGCTGGACGAGGTCATGGCTGCGGCCGACAGGATCGTCGTGCTGCGCGGCGGCCGCAAGGTGGCCGAGCGTCTTGCGAAAGAGACGAACAAGGCGGAGCTTGCCGAACTGATGGTCGGCCGCAAGGTGGCCCGGCCGGTGCGCGAGCCTTCGACGCCCGGCGAGGTGGTGCTTGATGTCGCGGATGTGAGCGTCAGCATCGACGGGGTGGAACGGCTGAAGTCCATCAATTTCAGCCTCCGCGCGGGCGAGATTCTCGGCATTATCGGAGTTTCCGGCAACGGCCAGACGACGCTGGCGCATCTCCTGTCGGGTACGGTCAGGCGCGACAAGGGCGAACTCCTGCTGTTCGGCGAGCCGATCGGCGACCTTACGGTTGACGGCGCCGTCCGGGCGGGGATCGGCCGCATTCCGGAAGATCGCAACAAGGAAGGCGCGATCGGCGAAATGGCCATTTGGGAGAACGCCGTTCTCGAGCGCCTGCCGCGATTTTCGCGCTACGGCCTCGTCGATCGGCCGTCCGGCCAGGCATTCGCCGGCCAGATCATCGATGCTTTCGACGTTCGCGGCGGCCGGCCGACGACACGCACGCGGCTGCTCTCGGGCGGCAACATGCAGAAACTCATCCTCGGGCGCAATCTGATCGACCGACCGCGCATCCTGCTTGCGGCGCAGCCGGCGCGCGGGCTCGACGAGGGGGCTGTCGCCGCGGTGCACGAGCGGCTGCTCGAAGCGCGGCGCGCGGGAACGGCGGTGCTCCTCATCTCCGAGGACCTGGAAGAAGTCATGGCGCTTGCCGACCGCATTCAGGCCATCGTCAACGGTCGGCTTTCGCCTCCAATCGCCGCCGACAGCGCCAGTGCCACGAAACTCGGCCTGATGATGGCCGGCGAATGGAATGAAGAGCACGAGGTTCCGCATGCGTTTTGAACGACGCGAACATCGTTCGCTCGCCCTGGTGATCGCGACGCCCGTGCTTGCGATCCTCTGCGCGCTGGCGTTGGCCGGCCTGCTCATCGCGATCGCCGGTGCCCCGGTCATGGAGGCCTATTGGCGCATTCTCGTCGGGGCTTTCGGCTCGCGGCTTTCGGCGACCGAAACCTTGACCCGCGCAAGCCCGCTCATTCTAACGGGCCTTGCCGCCGCGGTCGCGTTCCGCGCGAGGCTCTGGAACATCGGCGCCGAGGGTCAGTTCTATCTCGGAGCGATTGCCGTCGCCGCGGCCAGTTCGCACCTTTTTGGCGGTCTCCCCTCCCCCCTGCAGATCCCGCTCCTTCTCGTCGTCGGCGCGGCAGCCGGCATCGTCCTGCTGCTCGTGCCGCTTTGGCTGAGGCTGCGCTTTTCCGTCGACGAGGTCGTGACCACGCTTCTCCTCAATTTCGTCGCCGTGCTCTTCGTCTCCATGCTGATCGACGGCCCGCTCAAGGACCCGATGGGCTTCGGATGGCCGCAGTCGCAACCGGTCGCCGACGCGGCGGTCCTGCCGAAGCTTTTCGCCCGATCCCGCCTCCATATCGGGCTGATGATCGCACTCGTCCTCGCCGTCGCCGTCCATCTCGTTCAGTCGCGCACGGTGTTCGGCATGCAGTCGCGAGCAGCCGGCCTCAATCCGGCCGGGGCGGTCTTCGCCGGCGTGCCGCTCGGCCGTACCCTGGTGACGGTGGCCTGCATTTCGGGCGGGCTCGCGGGCCTTGCGGGGGCTATCGAAGTCATGGGCGTGCAGGGCTATGTGACGACGGACCTGTCGCCGGGTTACGGCTATTCCGGCATCGTCGTCGCCATGCTCGCCAATCTCCACCCCCTGGGCGTGGTGCTTGCCGCCCTGTTCACGGCGGTCATGTTCGTCGGGGCCGACGGGATGAGCCGCAGCATGGGTATCCCCTCCTACATAGCCGATGTCACGGTGGCCTTGGCGCTGATCAGCATGCTGACCGGTGTCTTCTTCACCCAGTACAGGATTCGCCGATGAACGCCGTCATCGACATTTTCGCTTCCGCCGGCCTCTGGGCGGCCGTCCTGCGCATCGCCACGCCGCTGATCCTCGGCACACTCGGCGCGCTCCTGTGCGAGCGCTCCGGCGTCCTGAATCTCGGCATCGAGGGCATCATGACTTTCGGCGCGATGATCGGCTGGCTTACGGTCTATAACGGCGCCGACCTGTGGACGGGCATTCTCGTCGCGGGTCTCTCCGGCGGGATCTTCGGCCTCTTGCATGCGGGCCTGACGGTCACGCTCGGATTGTCGCAGCATGTGTCCGGCCTCGGCGTGACGCTTTTCGCCTCGAGCTTCAGCTACTACGTCTTCCGTCTGCTGGTACCGGTCGCGGGTACGCCGCCGACGATCGAGCCGTTCCAGCCGATCGACGTGCCGGTGCTATCGTCCCTCCCCTTCCTGGGTCCGGCGCTCTTCACGCAGACGCCGCCGACCTATGCGGCGATCCTGCTGGCGCTGGCGCTCGGCTACATCCTTTTCCGTACGCCGCTAGGCCTGGCGATCCGCATGACGGGGGAAAATCCGCACGCCGCCGAGGCGCAAGGCATCAACCCGATGGCGATCCGCTTTGGTTCCGTCGTCGTCGGTAGCGCGCTGATGGGCATCGGCGGCGCCTTCCTGACGCTCTCGGCCTTCAACAGCTTCTTCCCGACCATGGTGCAGGGGCGGGGCTGGATCTGCATAGCGCTCGTCGTCTTCGCCTCCTGGCGGCCGGGCCGCGCCCTCGTCGGAGCGCTGCTGTTTGCACTGTTCGACGGTTTCCAGCTGCGCCTGCAGGCGCGGCTGAGCGGCGTCGTCCCCTATCAGATCTTCCTGATGATCCCATATCTGATGTCGATCGCAGCGCTGGCGCTCATGGCCCGGCGCGCCCGCGTTCCGCAGGCGCTGATGCAACCCTACCGGCGCGGCGAGCGCTAAATCCGAAGGACTGACCCATGTTCGACCTGATCATCCGCAATGCGAACCTGCCGGACGGCCGGCAGGGCTTTGATATCGGCGTTGCCGGCGGCAAGATCGCCGCCATCGAGAAGTCGATAGCCGCGACCGCCGGCGAGGAGATCGACACGTCCGGCCGCCTGGTCAGCCCTCCCTTCTGCGATCCCCATTTCCACATGGATGCGACGCTGTCACTCGGTTTGCCGCGCATGAACGTCTCCGGCACGCTGCTCGAGGGCATCGCGCTCTGGGGCGAGCTGCGGCCGCTGCTGACGAAGGAAGCCCTCGTCGAACGAGCGCTTCGCTATTGCGACCTCGCCGTGACCCAGGGCCTTCTCTATATTCGCAGCCACGTGGACACGTCCGATCCGCGCCTCGTCACGGCCGAAGCGCTGCTCGAGGTCAAGGAAAAGGTCGCACCCTATATCGAACTGCAGCTTGTCGCCTTCCCACAGGACGGATATTACCGCGCGCCCGACGGCGTCGCCTCGCTCGAGCGGGCGCTTGATATGGGCATCGGCATCGTTGGCGGCATTCCTCACTTCGAGCGGACGATGGAAGACGGCGCCCGCTCCGTCGAGGCGCTGTGCCGGATCGCCGCCGACCGCGGCCTGCCGGTCGACATGCATTGTGACGAAACCGACGATCCGTTGTCGCGCCACATCGAGACGCTCGCCGCCCAGACGGTGCGGTTCGGGCTCAAGGGGCGCGTGGCTGGTTCGCATCTCACCTCGATGCATTCGATGGACAACTACTATGTCTCGAAGCTCATCCCGCTGATGGCCGAGGCGGAGATCAACGTGATCCCCAATCCGCTGATCAACATCATGCTTCAGGGCCGTCACGACACCTATCCGAAGCGGCGGGGCATGACGCGGGTGCGCGAGCTGATGGCGGCCGGCCTCAACGTCTCCTTCGGACACGACTGCGTCATGGACCCCTGGTACTCGATGGGCTCCGGCGACATGCTGGAGGTCGGCCATATGGCGATCCATGTCGCGCAGATGGCCGGCATTGACGATAAGCGCAAGATCTTCGACGCGCTCACCGTCAATTCGGCAAAGACCATGGGGCTCGAAGGCTACGGCCTCGAGACCGGCTGCAATGCCGACCTGGTCGTGCTTCAGGCCGCCGACGTGACCGAGGCGTTGAGGCTGAAACCGAACCGGTTGTTCGTCATCAAGGCAGGCAAGGTCATCGCGAAAACCGCGCCGCGCGTCGGCGAGCTTTTCCTCGCCGGGCGTCCCGCCTCGATCGACATGGGACGCGACTACGTTCCCCCGGTGCTGCAGCGCTGAACCCATGCCGCTGAAGCGGGCCACGGAACTGTTGAGAAAAATGAGGTCCGGTGACGGGAAGTTCCGTATAGTCGTGGCAATGGGAGACCGGTCAGATGCGCATCAATGAAGACCTGACGAAACCCGTAATCGTCCATTCGGCTAAACTCGACTGGGTTCCAAGCCCCGCCGCAGGGGTGGATCGCCGCATGCTCTACCGTATCGGAGGCGAAGTTGCGCGCGCAACCTCGATCGTTCGCTATGCGCCGGGCAGCGCCTTTCCACGCCACGTCCATAGCGGCGGCGAGGAAATCCTCGTGCTCGAAGGGACGTTTGAGGACGAGCACGGCGACTATCCTGCGGGCAGCTATTTCCGCAATCCGCCCGGCACCTCGCATATACCTGCCTCGAAGGATGGCTGCACGATCTTCGTGCGGCTCTGGCAATATCGTGAGGGCGACGGCACGCAAATCGTTCGCTACCCTGGAGAGGGTGAATCGGCGCCGCTGCGCGAGGGGGTCGAGGCAGCGCGCGTCCTGTTCGACGACGGAAAAGAGCGGGTGTCGATAGAAACCTGGCTGCCGGGTTCAGCCGTCAGCGTCGAGAATCGCCGTGGGCTCGAGTTCCTCGTCCTTTCCGGCGGCCTCGCATCCAGGGGTGAGCAACTGGAGCCGCAGAGTTGGGGCCGGTTGCCCGCAGGAGAGGCGCTCGAAGCGATCACCGGGCGTAAAGGCGCTGAGATCTGGATCAAGGACGCACCGCTGCAGCACCCCGACGTGCTGCAGCTGCCCTGAAGCGTTACGCGGGCTCCGGACGGAGCATCTGCCCTGTGCCATCAAGATTTGTGGTGAAACCGATAAGCAAAGTGCGATTGGTCAAGCGAAGTCTGCATGTTATGGGCAGGTATGTCCGTGAATGCTTCGCCAACCGTCATGTTCCTGCTGATCTCATTCGGCACCGTCCTCGGAATCGCGGGGACTGACTTGGTGCTGCCTGCAATTCCGGCCATGCCGACGGCATTCGGCGGGACTGCGGCATTGGCGCAGATGGTCCTCGCAGCCTATGCCGGGGGCACGCTCGTGGGACTGCTTACCTTCGGGGAACTCGGGGCGAGGTACTCTCGCCGCAAGCTGTTGGTCTGGTCGCTGGGCCTGTTTGCCGTCACGTCTCTTCTGTCTGCCTACGCGCCGACCTTGGAATGGCTGGTCGTCTTGCGTTTCGCGCAAGGCGCGTTCGGCTCGGGCCCGGCGGTTTTCGCGCCGGGCTTTATTCACGGGCTTTACCCTGCGGACAAGGCGCCCTCCATGTTCGGCAGGCTCGGCTCCATCGAGTCCTTGACGCCGGCTCTTGCGCCCATCGTCGGAGCCTATCTTATGACGGTGGGGGGATGGCAGACTTCTTTCCTTATGTTGGCCGGACTTGCCATTCTCTGCGCCATTGGCAGCTGGGCTTACCGTCAATCGCTTCCGGACCGGCTCGAGGCTCTTGAGCTCCATCGAAGCTATATGTCGATCATCCGCAATCGCGATTTTCTTCGGCACGGCTTAAGCCAGGCGCTTTCCCTCGGCAGCATTCTCATCTTTGTATTCGGCGCCCCCGCAGTGATGACAGGGGCATTGGGCATGACGATCGGAGACTTCATTCTCCTTCAAGTTTTCGGCATCGCCCTTTTTATTCTGGCGTCGAACGCGTCCAATGCGCTTGCCCGAAGATTCGGTACCGAACGC
This sequence comes from Sinorhizobium sp., assembly GCF_059070375.1. Taxonomy (NCBI): domain Bacteria; kingdom Pseudomonadati; phylum Pseudomonadota; class Alphaproteobacteria; order Hyphomicrobiales; family Rhizobiaceae; genus Sinorhizobium; species Sinorhizobium sp. The sequence continues at coordinate 775,869 of NZ_JCACWC010000001.1, read as the reverse complement.
ATGATCATGATCGGTACAGGAGGTGTGGTTCTTGGCTTCTTCCTGGTCCTTCTCTACACATCCCTCGGTGGACGCAGCCTGACTGTGCTCGTGCCCCTGTGGATGACCGCAAACGGCGCGTTCGGCATCCGGGGACCAATCGGTTTCCACCAGGCAATCCTTGCCTCAAGAGGGGATCATTCACGCGGCGCCGCATTGGTCGTTGCCGCTATACTTGGGATCACTGCCGGAGGTACCGCCGCCGCCGCTCCTTTCATCGACATAGGCTGGTGGCCGCTAGCCTTGGCGAGTAGCCTCGCTGCGCTGCTGGGTTTTCTATGTCTGACGCTGATCGGCAGCACGGCGAAAGAAGCTGAAGACGGTTAGCGCATTTCACGACGATCCGGGGGAAGGCCAGGACATGGTTCAAGCCACGTCCTGGCCTCGCCAATCATACCAGATCGAAGCGGTCGGCGTTCATGACCTTGGTCCAGGCCGCGACGAAGTCCTTCACGAACTTCTCTCCGGCATCAGACTGGGCGTACACCTCCGCAAAGGCGCGCAGCTGTGAATGCGAGCCGAAGATCAGGTCGACGCGGGTGCCGGTCCACCGCGCAGCGCCGGTCTTGCGGTCTCGGCCTTCGTATACGCCTTCTTCGCCTGCGATGGGTGACCACTGCGTACCCATATCGAGCAGGTTGACGAAGAAGTCGTTCGTCAGCGATTCGGGCCGCGACGTGAAGACGCCATGCCTGGGCTCGCCCGCCTTCAGCACGCGCAGCCCGCCGACGAGAACGGTCATTTCCGGGGCGGTCAGCGTCAGCAGCTGAGCGCGATCCACAAGCGCCTCTTCCGGTTTCATGAATTGCCGGCGGCTGGTGCTCACATAGTTGCGGAAACCATCGGCACGAGGCTCCAGCGCGGCGAAGGATGCGGCGTCGGTCTGTGCCTCCGAGGCATCCATGCGACCCGGCGTGAACGGAACGGCGATGTCGTGGCCACCGGCCTTCGCCGCCTTTTCGACGGCGGCGCCACCTGCAAGCACGATCAGATCCGCAAGCGAGATCCTCTTGCCGCCGGTCTGGGCGGCGTTGAAGTCCCTCTGTATGCCCTCAAGCACAGAGAGAACCCTGGCGAGCTGAGTCGGCTGGTTGACCTCCCAGTCTTTCTGGGGCGCCAGGCGGATTCGCGCACCATTGGCGCCGCCGCGCTTGTCGGAGCCGCGGAAGGTCGAGGCGGAAGCCCATGCGGTCGAGACAAGTTCCTGCACCGACAGGCCGGAAGCGAGGACCTTCGCCTTGAGGCCGGCTATGTCCGTCTCGTCGATCAGCCTGTGGTCGACGGCCGGGATCACGTCCTGCCAGATCAGGTCCTCGGCCGGGACCTCAGGGCCGAGATAGCGAACCTTCGGCCCCATGTCGCGGTGGGTCAGCTTGAACCAGGCGCGGGCGAAAGCGTCGGCGAACTGGTCCGGATTTTCGAGAAAGCGGCGCGAGATTTTCTCGTAAGCGGGATCGAAACGCAGCGACAGATCCGTGGTCAGCATGGTCGGAACATGCTTCCTGGAGGCGTCATAGGCATCGGGGATGGAAGCCTCGGCGTTCTTCGCCTTCCATTGATATGCGCCGGCGGGGCTCTTGGTCAGTTCCCACTCGTGGTTGAACAGGTTTTCGAAGAAGTGGTTGCTCCAGCGGGTGGGCGTCTGCGACCAGGTCACTTCCGGCCCGCCCGTGATCGCGTCCTTGCCGACGCCGGTGCCGAAGGTGCTCTTCCAGCCGAGACCCTGATCCTCGATCGCGCCGCCTTCCGGGTCTGCGCCGATGAACGAGGGATCGCCCGCGCCATGCGTCTTGCCGAAGGTGTGGCCGCCGGCGATCAGCGCCACCGTCTCTTCGTCGTTCATAGCCATGCGGGCAAAGGTTTCGCGGATATCGTGCGCGGCACCAACCGGATCGGGATTGCCGTTCGGGCCCTCCGGGTTGACGTAGATGAGGCCCATCTGCACGGCGGCAAGCGGCTCGCTCAGTTGCCGTTCGCCGCTGTAGCGCTCGTCGCCCAGCCAGGTGCCTTCCGGTCCCCAGAACAGTTCCTCGGGCTCCCATACGTCGACCCGGCCGCCGGCAAAGCCGAAGGTCTTGAAGCCCATGGATTCGAGCGCGACATTGCCGGTCAGGATCAACAGATCCGCCCAGGAAATCCTGTTGCCGTACTTCTGCTTGATCGGCCACAGCAAACGTCGGGCCTTGTCGAGATTGGCGTTGTCCGGCCAGCTGTTGAGCGGCGCGAAACGCTGCTGGCCCTGACCGGCGCCGCCACGGCCGTCGGTGATGCGGTAGGTGCCGGCGCTGTGCCAGGCCATGCGGATGAAGAGCCCGCCATAATGGCCGAAGTCGGCCGGCCACCAGTCCTGCGAATCCGTCATCAGTGCATGCAGGTCCCGCTTCAGCGCATCGAGGTCGAGCTTCTTGAACTCCTCGGCGTAGTTGAACGTATTGCCCAACGGATCGGAAAGACCGGAATGCCGGTGCAGAACCTGGACGTCCAACTGATCCGGCCACCAGTCGCGGTTCGATCTGCCTCTCGGTGCCGTGTGTGCGACGGGACACTTGCCCGCACTATCGCTCTTCTGATCCATGGTAATCTCCTCTTCCTCGATTGTGCGCGTCCAAAAGCAGCCTGTCCGCAAAGTCGATTGAGCGGCATCAATTGGGCCGGCGCATGCTCCCCATGATTTGGCGCAATTTTACCCCATTGGTCAAACGGCTTGTTCCCTGATCAGGTCAATGAAGGCGCGCAGTTTGGCGGGCATGTGACGACGTTGCGAAAAATAGAGGCTGAGCCCGGGATAGGCGGGGCACCACTCTTCCAGCACCGGAACAAGGCGCCCGGTAGCGATATGCGCAGCGAGCGAATATTCGCCGATATAAGCGAGTCCAGCGCCCGAAAGGGCGGCCTCCAGGATAAGATCCGTCGCATCGAGCGTCAGATTGCCGGGAACGTCGACCACGTGCGCTTCACCCCGCCGCTCGAACTCCCAGCGATACAGTCTGCCGTTCGCCATGCGCATCTGGATGCAGCGATGCCGCACCAGATCGAGCGGGACGACTGGCTTGGAACGCCCCTTGAAATATTCAGGCGATCCGACAACCAGGAAACGGAGGGTCCGGGTGATCGGAATGGCCACCATGTCGGGCGAAATTGCCTCGGCAAGTCGTACCCCGGCGTCGAAACCCTTACCAATTACATCGACAAGCGCATTCTCCGTCACGACCTCAAGTTCGACCTCGGGATAGCGGCGGCCGTATTCGAGCAGCAGCGGCTCCAGCAGCATGCGTGCCGCTCCCGGCGCCATATTGAGCCGAAGCCTGCCCGAGGGTCTACTCGAATGCTCGCCGATATGCTCGATCGCATTCTCGATCGTTTGCAGGGCCGGTGCGATCTCAGAGAGGAATTGTTCTCCTGCAGCAGAGAGCGCGACGCTGCGCGTCGTGCGGTTGAACAGCCTGACTGCCAGGCGCTCTTCCAGCGCTGCTATCGCATGGCTCAATGCCGATGACGACATGCCGAGTTCGCGCGCGGCAGCGCGAAAGCCGCCATGGCGGGCAACCGCGGCAACCGCCTCCAATTCGCTCAAGCTTGCCCTCATTGTGCGATATAGCTCACCAGCGTGTCCGATTTTGTCCGACTAGCCGCAACAGGTAATGCATTCCATCTTCCTGGTGAAGCCACAACAGGAGAGAGGCAATGCGTATCATCGACAGAGTCTACATCGACGGCAGCTTCGTCGAACCGCACGGCGAGCAATGGGCTCCGCTCTTTAATCCGGCGACCGAGGAACAGATCGGAAAGGTGCGCCTGGCGGATGAGGAAGACGCGAACCGCGCCGTTGCGGCGGCCAGGCGCGCATTTCCCGCATTCTCCAATACGTCGAAGGAAGAGCGGATCACCATGCTGAAGCGCTTGCATGCGGCAGTCTCCGAGCGCGGGCGATCTCGTGGAGGCCATGCGGGTGGAATACGGAGCGCCGTCGAGTTTCATCGACTTTGCGGCGCGGCGAGCAGGAAATGTGTTTCTCGATATGGCGAAAACACTGGAGAGCTACGATTTCCGGCGGCGCATCGGCCGCGCCGACGTGGAGATGCGGCCTTCGGGGGTGGCGGTGGCGATCACACCATGGAATAGCAATTATAGCTTCATCTGCGGAAAGCTGTCGGCAGCGATTGCGTCGGGCAGCACGATGGTCATCAAACCTTCCGAGATGAGCGCCATCGAAACGCAGGTCATCACGGAATGCCTGCATGAAGCGGCTCTCTCGAAGGGGGTGTTCAACATCGTCACCGGCTACGGCGCTGTCGTCGGTGTGGCGCTCACCGCAAACCGGGATGTTTCAAAGATCACGTTCACGGGCTCTACCGTCACCGGCCGCGCCATCGCCCAGACGGCCGCGGCGACGATGAAGCGGGTCACCATGGAGCTTGGCGGCAAGAGCCCCAGCATCATTTTGGACGATGCCGATCTCGAAGTAGCGATCCCTCAGGTTCTGGCTGCCGGCTTCCTCAACAGCGGACAGGCCTGCATTGCCGGTACCCGCATCCTTGTTCCCGAATCTCGTCGCGAGGAGATCGAGGCACGCCTGAAAGAGGCGGCAAAGGTGTTCACGGTCGGTGATCCCGGTGATCGCGAGGTGCGGATCGGGCCGTTGGTGAGCCGGAAGCAATGGGACCGCGTGCAAGGCTACCTGCGTCTCGGCCAGGAAGAAGGTGCAACTCTCCTGATCGGGGGCGAAGGGCGTCCCGAAGGCCTCGAGCGAGGTTGGTTCGTTCGTCCAACCATCTTCTCCGGCGTCCGCAACGACATGCGCATTGCCCGCGAGGAGATCTTCGGCCCGGTGCTCTGCGTCCTTTCCTATCGCGACGAGCAAGAGGCGATCGCGATCGCCAACGATACCGACTACGGCCTGCAGGCCAATGTCTTCTCTTCCGACCTCGAACGAGCAAAGCGCGTTGCTGATCGCATCGAGGCAGGTCGCGTGATCATCAATGGCGCACCGCACGAGCCGTTTGCACCCTTTGGCGGCTTCAAGCAATCCGGCTTCGGCCGCGAATTCGGCGTCTTTGGCCTGGAAGCCTTCCTCGAGCCCCGTGCGGTCATCTCCTGAGGAACAACCGGCAAGCATATTCTTGACAGATCGTTCCAGTATTCCTATATGGGCTTTATGGCACGGATCAAGGAATTCGACAGGGACGAGGCATTGGACGCGGCGATTGCCGTGTTTCGCGAGCATGGCTTTGAAGGCACCTCGACGGAGATGCTGATACGGGCGATGAGAATCGGCCGCCAGAGCCTCTACGACACCTTCGGTGACAAGTGGAAGCTCTACTGCCTCGCGGTGGAACGCTATTCGGCGAGTGAGACGAGTGCTCATATCGCCTTGTTGCGCGGCAAACCGCGTGCACTGGACGGTATCCGGTTGGTGATGGAACGCGTTGTGGACAATGCAAACCAAGCTTGTCTCGGCGTGAACTCGATCTGCGAGTTCGGTCAAAGGCGGCCCGACCTGGCGGCACTGCATCACGCCGCCGATCTTCGGCTCAAGAACGCCGCGGTTGAACGCATCAGAGAAGCCCAGGCTGCAGGTGACTTAGCCGGTTCATTGCCCGCTGAGGCGGTGGCCGATTTCCTCGTTGCCAATATCGCCGGTATCAGGATAGCCGCACGTGGGGGAGCCGGTCGGGAACATCTGCAGTCCCTCAGCCGGTTGGCGCTTCGCGCAGTCGCCTAGCAGGCAGAAAACTTTGCTCTTTTTTGGAATGATCAGTCAATAAAAGGATCTATGCATGAAAGCCGTTGTGATGAAAGAGGTCGGTGGTACCGACGTGATGGAATTCGTCGATTGGCCTGAGCCTGTCGCAAGGCCGGGACATGTCGTGGTGGAGGTCGCCGCGGCCGGCGTGAACTTCATGGACATCGGCGTGCGCCAAGGTATGGCCTGGACCGACATCCCTAACCCGAAAGTTCTGGGTGTGGAGGGCGCTGGCCGCGTGCTCGCCGTCGGCGATGGAGCGGGCGAGTTTGAAGTCGGCGATCGCGTCGCCTGGGTCTATGCTCCCGGAAGTTATGCTCAGCGCCAGTCGGTACCGACAGCCTCCCTCGTGAAAATTCCCGATACCGTGGACGATCGAACGGCTGCTTCCGCGATGATGCAGGGGCTCACGGCCAGTCACTTCGCGACGGATTTTTATCCCGTGCAGCCGGGCGACATCGCCCTTGTTCATGCGGCGGCCGGCGGGGTCGGCCTCCTGCTGACACAGATTATCAGGCTAAGGGGTGGCCGAGTAATCGGACGCGTCTCCTCCGAAGACAAGGTCGCGATCGCCAAAAAGGCCGGAGCCGAGCACGTCATCGTCGATACAGAGGGACAGTTTGCCGACGAAGTCCTGCGCCTGACTAGTGGTGAGGGCGTGAACGTCGTTTACGATGGCTCCGGTCCCAAAACCTTCAAGGGCTCGATCGAAGCGCTCCGCCGGTCCGGCACCTTCTGCTGGTATGGACCGGTGCTCGGCGGGCCCGGACCGCTCGATATCATGAGCCTGCCGAAGAGCATCAAGATCGGCTACGCGACATTCATGGATCACATCCACACTCGCAAACTCCTTCTCGATCGCACCAAACAGCTTTTCGACTGGATCGGGGACGGAACGATCAAGGTGACGATCGGCGAAACCTATCGCCTTGCCGACGCCGCCCGCGCCCATGCCGCGATGGCAAGCCGTGCAACCACCGGCAAACTGCTTTTGATCCCGTAAGGAGCAAATCACGAAGGACATCCCGGCGCGGCAACCCGACACGGGCACGACCGCAATACCTCTGAAGAGCGTCGGTAACCCCAAGGCATCGGCGTCAGCCGCTGCAGATCGAAAGCTCCAGACGCGTGTCTATCCCGACGTTGGCAAGGAATGTCTCGTCATGGCTGACGACGACGAGTGCGCCGTCATAGGCGAGCAGCCCAGCTTCAACCGCCTCGATGGAGTCGATATCCAGATGGTTGGTCGGCTCGTCGAGAATGAGCAGCGATGGGGGATCGGAACCGCCGAGTGCACAGGCAAGGCCGGCGCGCAGCACCTGCCCGCCGCTCAACGTCTCCACCCTTTGCAATGCCGCATCCGCACGGAAGCGAAAGCTGGCCAACGCCGCCCGGCAGGCGTTGTCGCCGGCACCGGGGTTGAGCCGCTTGAAGTTATCGAGGATCGTCTCGCCGCGCTCCAGGATGCTGACGCTTTGGTCCAACAGAGAGAAAGGAACGTTTACGGAAACGGTTCCTTCGAAGGGCGGCAATTCTCCGGTGACCACCTTCAGAAGGCTCGTCTTGCCCGACCCGTTGGGGCCGGTGATCGAAAGGCGCAGCGGGCCGACCAGCGAGAAGGATAGATCCCGAATGACCGGACGGGCGGGATCGTAGCCCGCCGTGACGCCTTCAAACGCGAGGACTTGCCGGCCGGCTGGAAGCTCGGTTCGCGGAAGACGGATGGAAAAGGGCTGCAGCACCTCGATCCGCGCTTTGGCGGCTGTGATGGCCTCGAGCGCGCCTGCGCGCTGTCGCTCGGCGAGTTCCACACCCCTGCCCCGGCTTTCTTCCGCATTGTTCTTGCGCCGGCCCAGGAGAATCCTCGGCATGTCGCCCTTTGCCGCTTTTCGGGTACCAGACGCGTCACGCCTGTCCTGCCGCTCTGCCAGGGCACGTACCTTGCGATCGATTTCGTCGGCGGTCTTCTGTGCATGCGCAAGGCTTTGTTGCGCCGCCTCCAGCTCAACCGCCCTCGCCGCCTGATAGGCGCTCCACCCCCCGCCGTAGCGCTTTGTCCCGAGCGAGGTCAGTTCGATAATCGCGTCCATTTCTTCGAGCAGTTCGCGATCGTGGCTGACGACAATCGCCCCGCTGCGCCAGCCGGAAAGAAGGTCGATAACCGCCCGTCTGCCGTCACGATCCAGATTGTTGGTCGGCTCGTCGAGAAGGAGAAAGTCCGGCTCGGAGAAAATTGCCGCCGCGAGCACCGCCCGCGTGCGCTGTCCCCCGGAGAGCTCAGTCAGGAGCGTATCCGCCCGCGCCTCCAGTCCAAGCCGGACAAGGGCGGACATTATGCGCTCTTCCACCGTCCAGTCCGCATTCTCCAGTTCTTCAAGGGTCGCCTCGCCTGTTTCGGCGCGCCGTAACACCGCAAGCGCCTGCGTCGCACCGAACACATCGGCGATGGTTTCACCGGCGCCGGGCCGAAGCATCTGCCTCGCCAGCGCGACGCGTCCCTGGATGGCAACCGTGCCGGAGGAAGGTCTCAATGTACCGGCAAGGATGTTGAGCAGGATGGTTTTTCCGACGCCATTTCTTCCGACGAGCCCCGTCCGCTCCGGACCAAACGCCAGGTCGAGATCGGTCAAGACATGCTCCCCGTCGGGTTTCGACCAGGAAAGTGCGGAGAGAGTGATGGAGGGCATCGCGAACCTGTTGCATTGCTAATAACAGCACAGTACCGTGCTTTTATCAGCAACGGGCGGTGCGAACAATGGCGTTGTCCATCCCGCCCATCGACGGGGTCGGACATAGATGAATATAGTTCGCAGACGTGGCGGCGGACGTCCCACCCGGGAAGAGGCCGAGGCTCTGACCCGCCGTCTTCTGGATAGCGCCCGCTCGACCTTTGCCCGCAAGGGGGTTGCGAACACGTCCATGGAAGAGATTGCCGCCAAGCTCGGAATCTCGAAACACACGCTTTATCGGAGATATCCGAACAGGCAGGCGCTTCTGGAAGCCGTGGTCGAACGTGACCTCGTCCGCTTTCGCAAGACGCTTGCCGACGCAGCGGGACAGGGTGATGCACCTCTCGCAGTGTTGCGCGATATGGCTTTCAGCTATTTCCGCTTCGGCACGGACCGGGATTATTCCGCTTTCTATATGTCGGTTACCGCCGAGGCCGTGTTTTCCTTGCCATTGCGGGAAAGGTTGGCGGCGTGGTCGAGTGCTGCACTGGAGCCCGTCGTGCAGGCGATCAAATCGGCTCAGGCCGCGGGCCTCATCGTGCCGGGGTCTGCCATTGAGATTTGCCACGTCCTTGTCGATTTGCTTGAAGGCGCGAATAATCGTGTCCGTCTCTGCGGGTCCGAGTGTCCGGACGCCGAAAATCTTCGCCTGTTCGAAAGCCGCTGGGCCATTTTCCAGACTGCCATGAGACGCGAACCCGATCGACCGCAGAAAGCCTGAACGTGTGAAGGATCGGCTGGTCTCGCAGCCGATCCCTCCGCGAAATGGCGGCATCCGCTCCGTTAGAGCGGCATTACAGACGCCGCGAGGAGTCCGGCCAGCGCCGACGGCTCCGCCGAAAATATATCGTAGGCGCAAGGCGTTGCCACAACGGCGAATGTCAGTATGCCGACTATGAAGCGCTTCATCTAAACCTCCTTGAATCACGAACTCGGTCAGGCGAGCGTCAGATCGACCTCGATGTTCCCCCGCGTTGCCTTTGAATAGGGGCAGGTCTGATGCGCTTCGGCGATGAGCGATCGCGCAAGGTCCGCGTCGATGCCGGGCAGGCTGACGGCAAGCCGGGCTCGAAGGAAAAAGCCGCCATCCGATTTGGCGAGATCGACTTCAGCATCGACTGCCGTTTCGGCCGGGAGCGACAACGTACGCTTCGCCGCGGCAAGACCCAGTGCACCGATAAAACAGGCCGACCAGCCGGCGGCGAAGAGCTGCTCAGGATTGGTTCCGGCCTTGCCGCTGCCGGGAGGCGAAAGCCTGACGTCCAGTTGGGCATCGTCGCTGCGGGCGAACCCTTCACGGCCGCCGGTCGTATGGGTCTTACCGGTGTAGAGAACCTTTTCCTGCGTTGTCATCAGACACTCCGTTCGGTTGCGTCGCACGATCGCGACATTTGACGACGTGTGTTCTGCCTGCGCGACGTATCGGGCATGTTTGCGAAACCGCCGGAATTGTACCCGGATGTAGGCATCTCACTGGAAGGTAGCCAAGGAGGCCGGCGTACTTTCCTAGTAAGCCACCGACGAAATTGGGGACGCCCGACGCTCACGGTTGAAGGCGGCAACAGTGGATGCCGCTGGTTATTTCGCACGAGTGGGATCGCTCGGCCCATGCGGGTCGGCAATATACGCGTGCCGATCGTGTTCCCCGCGGCGGCCGCCCGTCAGGATCACGACACCCTCGGCTGATCGGATCCATTCGCCCTCAGCAACGCCATCAGCATCGGGCCGAGGGAGAATTTCCCTTGCCGCGCCTTGGCGGTCAGATCGCGCAGATAGCCGCCGGCGGAGTTGATATGCCCTGCCCTCTCCAGAATGCAGGCCACGGCAATGCCGGCGTTTTCCGGTCCCATGACCTCGCAGGCGTCCTGATAGGCCGAGGGGTAAACGCCAAGCATAGATCGTACCGTAACCGCAGCGATCATAAGGTCGCGCCAACTTTTCACCGTGCCGTCAGGACCGTAGTTCATGATTTCCGGGCAGGCCTTCAGTACCATTCCCAGCGGAAAGGCCCTTTTTGCCTCGTGAGCCCGTTCAATGGCTTGGCCGTCTGACCGCTCATTCGAAGAGCCACGTTCAAGTTCAATAATTGATTCGGGTTTTGATTCCTGTTTGTGCCGCTCAGTTTGATCGGGATTGCCGCTCATCTCTTGTGGTTTTATACGCTTTTGCAACTGGTTAGCCACATGTTCGCGCAGCGTTTCGAACGCCTCTACCAGAGGGGTGAGGTCAGCGATGTCGGGCGCCCTCGGTATAGCCTGGACAAGGCTTCGAAAATTCTCCTGCATGGACGTCCAGTCACCGGGCAGTTCTTCGAGCACCACGTCTATCAGCTTGGCGATGTCTCTGCGGCAGAGCGTCAACCGCTCGCGCAGCCGTTGCAGCTCGACCCGGTCGGCCTCAGCCTCCGCAGCGAGCCGCTCTATTTCGCCGGAGCGAGCCAGGAGCGGTGCGAGCGAAAAGCCGTACGCCGTGCCGATCGCTCCATCACGAGACTTGCGGGCATAGCGCTTGCCGTTCGGACTGTCCTTGCGAGCGACAAGACCTGCCTCGACCAATGCGGCCAGGTGCCTCCTTAGCGTCGCCTCCGCCATGCCGTGGGCTCTCAGCGACAGCTGAACGTTCGAGGGAAAGACGACCAGACCGGTCTCTCCGCTCAGCGTGTTCTCGGGATAGAAGCTCAACAGCGCGTTCAGAACGGCCAGCGCCCGGTCGCTGATGCCCAGACGGCGTTTGGCCGCACAAAGCGAGCGAAACAGCTTCCACTTGTCGACCGACTTCCCAGGTTCGATGTCGCGGGAGATGAACTGGCCTGCCAACATGGCAAGAGTCATCGTCCGCCGCCCAAAGGGCGTCGTCACACTTCCACTCTCCATTTTCCTTCACCTTCGATAAGGCAAAAGAAAGCAGCTCACCAAAAACGGTGCCAAGGACTCTTGACTGTGATTCGTGGAAATGCGATTCTCGATCTTGCTACAAATCTGAGGAAGGCTTCCACGGCTTGTTCGTTGGGGGCCTTTTTCTTTTGCGGGTTAGTCTCCTTGTTTCGAATGCTGCTTTTGCATGAACTGGTCGTGCAGGCTTTCGATCTGACCTGCAATGAAATCGACAAAGCCTGACGGCACAGACTTGTTGAACGTGAGCTTCGAAGCCGACTTGCCGCGTTGGATCTGGCCAAGCACGAGGCCATGAGATATCAGATCGGCCGTGGCGGAAGAGGCTGCAGCCTTGGCATCCACCTTGGCAAGCGCCTCAAAAACTGCAGCGAAACGAGCGTCACTGGATGAGGCCTGCATCTGGTCTCTCTCCAGAACCGACTGCGCTACCAGCGAGGGCTCCCTGTGGGCCGCCCAGCGCAGCTCGAATTCCACCCATCTGCGCCGTCCGATTTCAGGGGCCGGACCAATCTGCATCAGGATGTCGCGCGGCAATGCTGCCGCTATCCGGATCATTTCTGAGATATGCGACCTGCCGGTGCTCAGCGACTTGCAGATCACGTCGCGGCGATAACCCGCAGCCTCCTGCGACTGCGCAAATAGGCACCGCTCGATGAAGGACAGGTCCTTGCGGTTGCTGTTCTCCTCCCCTTGGAGAACGATCGCCTCTTCGTCGCTCAGCTCCCGGGCAATCGTCTTGAACTTGATGCCGAGGAGTTTGGCAGCGGCAAGCCGCCGGCGGCCGAATACGATCTGGAACGGCCTTGCGGCCCCTCGAACCGGGCGGACCAAGCCAGGAGTACTCTGCCCGTGCTCACGCATCGACTCGAGCAGATCCGCGATGCTGGCTTCGCTGTAGCCGGAATCGAAGCGATCCCGGATGGCGGATTCCATGATCTCGTCCGGATCGATCTCGACGATCTGGCCACCATCCTTGAGAAGTCGTTCGGCAAGCTCGCTGCGTTCCTGCATCTGGCGGACGCCGGCGGCGACTTTGAGAAGGTGGGGTGACGTGGACCGCTGCATTCCGCCCGTCTCGGCAGAGTTCTCCAGCTGCCCGAGGACATTGGCAAAAAGGCCTTTGGAATCCTTGCGGCTCATTCTCTCCCCCATGCCTTCCAGAACAGGCCTTCGAGTTCAGCATTGGCCGCGTTGATCGACTCGATGGCGCGGTCGTAGGTTTTCGGAGCCGAGAAGCGGGACCTCTGAACCTCGTACAGGCTCTGCTTCCAAGTCAGTGCATCGGCCACGGCCGTCGACTTGATGACCGAGTTGAGGAGCAGATCCTCGCCGAACACCTGTCTCATCAGCGCGGACATGTTGGCTTGAGGATGATCGTTCGGCTCGAATTTGGTGATCAGGAACTTGGCGAAATCCCATTGAGCCGCCGTGCCCACCTCATTCAGGATCTGCATGTAGGACCCGGCAAGCTCCAGAAACTTCGCCGTGGAGTCCACATCCAGCATATGCGCAGGAACCGGGATGATGACGCCGGTGGCAGCCGTCAGTGACGAAAGCGTCAGGAAGTTCAGCGACGGAGCCGAGTCCATGAGGATGAAGTCGTAATCCTCGGCGACCTGCTCAAGCGCTTGGGAAACGCGAAGCAGGAAGCCCGTTCCTGCGGATCGCCGCATCTCGAGCGCGACGGCCGTCTCGAATTCGGTCAGTTCGAGGCCGGCGCAGATGACGTCGAAACCGACGATGTGGGTCTTATGGATGATGGACTTCGTCGGGACGGGATCGTCGAAACGAATGGCTGAGAAAAGTGTGTCGCCCGCACGGTAGTCGAATTCCGGCAGGCTGCCATGAAGGGCGGTGAGCGATGCCTGCGGGTCGAGATCCACGGCCAGCACGCGATAGCCCCTGAGCGCCAGATAGTGGCCGAGATGGATTGTCGTGGAGGTCTTGCTGGAGCCGCCTTTGAAGTTGGTGACGGCAACGATCTGGCATTGCTCGTCGCCTGTCCGGCGGGGATTCATCCACTTCTTCCGGCCGTTTTGCGAAAGAGCCAAGCGCAATTCAAGAACCTGATCGAGCGTGTAGAAACGCCGTCCGTTGGCGATTTCGGGTTCGGGGCCCTGTTCCTTGGCCGCAACCTGGCGGATATAGGCCTCCGTAACGCCCAGCAGGGCGGCAACTTCGGTGGAGGTGAACTTGCGCATCGTGCGGCGCGCATCCGGGGGAAATTGCGCCATGCTTAAGTTGTTCAGCGCCATTTCGAGCTTGCTGGAAAAGTTTTCCATGAAAGCGAGGCTGCTTAGGTGTCGCGTCATCGAAAGAATCCCTGGTGATCGTTTCCGTCACATAAGCAGTGAAGTGGTTAACCGTTTGCTAACCGCCACGTAACTACTCGAAAACACGCAAATTCGAAAAATCTCCGCAACTAAGACGTACTCCGATTCGGCTATGGCCATCAATGCGCGCTGTGGATGACGCTTGGTGCCGGTGGGAAGCGCCCGCGCTGCGGTTCTCGAGCCTCCACGCGGGCATGTTGAGCCGCGACAGTGGTTCACGGCGAGCGGTCGGTTCGGAGCCTCCAGCGTTGCTTCGAACGGTGACCTGGTGAACTCTAGCCAGAGTTCCCCGCGGGGAACGGGCTGGACGGCGAGAGCTGCGAGGGGGTACCGGCTGACCGCAAAGGCGGCACATATGTGCATGCATGGGAAAAGCCCGGCTTTTCGATGTTCGCCCGTACCCCCTGCCCCAGCTTCGTAGGATGCATGCGGGCGACGACTGCACCGAACGGTTCCCCGCGGGGAACGCGACGGTGGCCTGGCGCGAACGGACTATTGGAGAGACACGCAATGCATCGCCCGCCACACGAGACAAGGATCGCGTCGAGACTAGGATTGTGGAGACGGTTGCGCGCTGCATGCTGCCGGTGGCGTATATATGGTGCGCCGCATAGGGCAGGAGCCTTGCGGCTGTCGTCAGGAACTGTTCCGGCAATATGCTTTCCGTCTGGACCCTTGCCTCAGACAATTGGCGGTCGGAACGCCAGGCGTTCCCCGCGGGGAACTTGACGGAGGGCCAACCGGTGCTCCCTTGACGCGGCCATCTGCGGCGGGTGTGAGATGCCGCCAGCCACGCTTTGCTCGACGGCCACGAACTCGACTTACACGGCATGTTCCCGCAGGCCTGGGTGAGGATTCATTCGCGGCCGCACAAACCTTGTGCGGCCTACGGCGAGGCGGAGATCCAATGGATGTTCGGCTGGCCTTGCCGCGGGTCTGCCGTGCAGCGCTTCAGATGCGGCCGGATGCCGCTATTCATTCGGTTCCCCGCGGGGAACTTTCGGAGCCATTTCGGCTACGCCTGTGGGTGACGGCTGCGCTTGGCGCCGGTCGGCCCGCAACCGGGCTTTTGCTTTTGCCTTCCGTGAAGGATCTCCGCTGATCGACCCCGTGAAGCTTCAAGCATTTGCGAAGGGACGTTGGTCGGCTCGTGCCCTGCCTGGGGGAGGGGAGGGCGTCACGGATGGCGGGGGTGCACGGCTGGATGCGCATCCTGAGCGCAGAACCGCATGGCGATCGGATTTAGCTGCATCGAAGCTTATCTCCCAGCAGATGGTCGAGTGAGCGAGAGACAAGTATGCCATCAGCATTTCGGGTGTCCTCGGGCGGGTGGAGAGCGGGATCGGGGCAAGGCTGAGTTCGACAAAGCAGGCTTGTGCTGTAGAGACCTCTCGTAACGGATCTCCTCTGAAGGACTCCCGCTCTGCTTCATGGCAAAGGTCGCTAAACGGTATGAAAGGCCTTGCATTGGCAGCCGGGAAATTACAGTTTGCGTGAGCCGGCGGAATTAGGGTACGCTCTATAGTGCTGGCTGACGGGTCCTTCTGGGTTTTTTGACTGTCTGGGTAAGCCATTGAAATATAATGGTTAAAAAGCCTTACGGAAGCTATATAGCGCATGACTTCCGCCACTGCTGACGATGCGAGGCCTCGCTTAACCGGACCAGATTAGGCCGCAGGCTTTTCAAATGTTCCCCGCGGGGAACAATCGCCGCCGACCGGGAAAGCTGACACGCACGGGCCATCTCAAGTCCGTGTCCGAGGACTCCGAAACCGGTGAAAACGGTAATCGGTGGCAATCACGCAGGTGCTGTCGTCTACCTGCCATACGGCGGCATCATCTGGAGCTGGGCAAAGGCCGGGCAGCCGGTTGCGTGGCAAGAAGCTGCTGTAGAACGGAGGGCGCGAGTTTGCAGCCGCAACCGCCACCGTGAGCGAGGTGCCGGGGGAGAGTGTTCATCAATCCTCCCAGCAGCGTGGTTGGACTCACCTGATCGGCGCGAGAGTGGGCCGTCAGCCGCGACCATCGCTACCGCGTATAATCCGACGAGTCGAATAGCTGTGGCGCAGCACGTCTATGGCGCTTCGACGCCGCGAGGGGTGAGGCATCGATGATGCGCCTGATCGATCAGGCCGCCGATCGGCCGCCTGATCGGTGATGTGTTTACTGCGGACCTGCCGGCTTCGGTAACGGCGAAGAGTGCCGAGGCCGAGGCTGCGGCACGGCGCGAAAGCGCTGAGGATGAACCACCCAGTCAGCCGGCAACGGCAGCGGGACGACGCAGTCGGTCAGCAGTGTCTGATCTCCGTTGGTGACCTCGAAGACGATCCCGGGTCGCTCCATGCTCTTGCAGTCTGGCCAGCGCTCAAAATCGATCCATTCGCTCATGGCTTTTCCAACCCCTCACAGCAGGAAATCGCTTCCGGAAAGAGCCGAAAGATTCATCACCTTGATATGGAAATCTGCAAGGCCGTCGCCATTGACGTCACCCGAGACTATCCCGCTCCTGAAGTTAAGTTCACCTGCTTTGCCGTGGAAAGCACTGCTGCCGATAAATAGAAATGCCTGGTCTCCGACCGCATTGCTGTTCGCGTCGATTGAACGCAAATCCATCCGATCAATGCCGGACGCGAAGTCATCGATCACGTCCCTGGCAGCCGGCGCCGATTGTGCGGTCGTCTGAAAGACGAAGGTGTCCGCACCGCCGCCGCCAATCAACCGATCGGCCCCGTTACCGCCGATCAGGGTGTCGTTGCCGTCACGACCATTCAGCACGTCGTTACCTGCAAGGCCGTTCAGGAGGTTTGCGCCATTGTCTCCGCGCAAGGAGTCGTTGAAGGCTGAACCGTAGAGCCGCTCGATCGATACATATGTATCCCCCGCCGCTTCCCCCGTGTTGGAACCGGGCGAGGAAAGATCTGCGACGATGCCGGCTGTGGCATTCGAGTAATTCGCCAGATCGGTGCCATTGCCGCCGTCGAGCCGGTCGGCGCCCGCACCGCCGAAAAGATTGTCGTTGCCATCGCCGCCGATCAGCCTGTCGTTGCCGCCGTTACCCCAAAGAGCATTTGCAGCGGCATTGCCGGTGATCGTGTCGCTGCCTGTGCCACCCTTCGCGTTCTCGATGAGGGAGCGAGCGTCGCCCTGAAACTGTAGAGCGTTGGCAATATTGCCGATCGCCACCTTTGAACCGTTATAGTGCAGCTTCGCCAATTGCGCGGCCGAGGTGGTCGTCCATTCGCCCGGGCGCAGATCGACCTTCAGTGCAGTCGTATAATTGGAGAAATCGTAGGTGTCCGTTCCGCCGCCGTCCCATACCGTAAGCAGGATCTTGTTGCCGCCAGGGGCACCCTCACCGACACCATTGATGAACATCTCGCCCGACGTCGGGCTCCAGCGATAGGTGGTGTTTCCGCTTTCGGTGGTGAAATCCGCGCCGTACATATGCTGCAAGGCGGCGATATCGTACATCATCAGCGATTGCGCGTATCCCCAGGTCTCGTTGGTGTAACCGGTCGTGGTCGAGGCACCGACATAGGAACGGTAACTCATGACCGTGTATTCCATCGAGTCGCGATTCACGGGCATGACGTTGCCCTCATGGGCGTGTTCCAGTCCAAGCGCGTGGCCGATCTCGTGAAGGAATGTCACATAGGCATAGTTTCCCTTGACCGGTCGGCTGTAGTGGCCGGACGACTTGTTGAACCACGCGTCGCCGCCTTCCGCCGCGGTCGAGGGGAAATAGGCCCAGGCGGTGCTCGGAGCGTCGGACGAGGCGAGGCGGAGATCGGCATGCTTGGTCGCACTCTCCGTGACCTCGGTGAATGTCACGTTGGCGACGGAGGAAAACTGATCGAGGGCTGCTCGCGTGGCGGCCTGCTGTGCGGCGTTCAAGACGGCAAAGCCCTTCAGCGGCTCGCCATTGCCGTAACCGGAGCCGTAGAATGAAGCGCTGGTCGGGAAACTGAACGTGAAGTCCTTGATCCCCCATTTCCAGTCGCCGAGGAGACCGTTGACATAGGCGTTACCAGTCGTTGCATAAGTCGTGGTTGCAGGCATCGTTTTCCCAGGCCATCGGAGTTGAAGTCAGGTCAGTACCCGCGTGCGATGCGCCGAGATCTGATCCGCAGGTGCGCTTATAGCTCGTCCGGGTTAACACCTTAATTCGGCCTGATGGTCGGGGTGGGTCAGACCAGGTGGTCTAGACCTGTAGGTTGCTCACGCCAGCGAGGCGAGGGGAGCGGCGTCTACCATGTGTTCGCTGGTTGGGAGCCGCCGTGCGGGGCATAGCCTCGCCGAGAAGAAGATGCGTCCGGCCGGCGTGACAGCTACACCAACCCGTGGCATAGGGGTGCCCGCAACCAGATAGGCCGTTCTCCGCATGATCCGCATCGAAAATATCAGCAAGTCCAACAGTCACCGCATACTCTACATCGAAGCTTCGGCAGCGTTGAACCGCGGCGAAAAGATCGGGCTCGTCGGGCCGAACGGAGCGGGAAAAACAACCCTCTTCCGGATGATCACCGGTCAGGAACTGCCCGACGAGGGGCAGGTCTCCGTGGAGAAGGGCATGACCATCGGCTATTTCGATCAGGATGTCGGCGAGATGGCCGGCAGGTCGGCCGTCGCCGAGGTGATGGAAGGGGCAGGCCCGGTCAGCGCCGTGGCGGCGGAGCTGCGTGAGCTCGAGACGGCCATGTCGGATCCGGATCGCATGGATGAAATGGATGCGATCGTCGAGCGCTACGGCGAGGTGCAGGCGCGATACGAAGAGCTCGATGGCTATGCGCTCGAGGGACGTGCTCGCGAGGTTCTCGCCGGCCTCAGTTTCAGCCAGGAGATGATGGACGGCGACGTCGCCAAACTGTCGGGCGGCTGGAAGATGCGCGTGGCGCTCGCCCGCATCCTTCTGATGCGGCCGGACGTCATGCTGCTCGACGAACCGAGCAACCATCTCGATCTCGAAAGTCTGATCTGGCTGGAGGACTTCCTGAAAGGCTATGACGGCGCTCTCTTGATGACGTCGCACGACCGCGAGTTCATGAACCGAATCGTCACCAAGATCATCGAGATCGACGGAGGCGCGCTGACGACTTATGCCGGCGATTATGGCTTCTATGAAGAGCAGCGTGCGTTGAACGCGAGACAACAGCAAGCTCAGTTCGAGCGCCAGCAGGCGATGCTCGCCAAGGAGATCAAGTTCATCGAACGTTTCAAGGCCCGTGCCTCGCACGCCTCGCAGGTTCAGAGCCGGGTGAAGAAGCTTGAAAAGATCGACCGCGTCGAGCCGCCGCGTCGTCGCCAGACCGTCGCCTTCGAGTTCTTGCCGGCTCCGCGCTCCGGCGAAGACGTCGTCAACCTCAAGAGCGTCCACAAGACCTATGGCAGCCGGACGATATATGACGGCCTCGATTTCATGGTGCGCCGGCGTGAACGATGGTGCATCATGGGCATCAACGGCGCCGGCAAATCGACATTGCTCAAGCTGGTCACCGGTACGACCAACCCGGACAAGGGCAGCGTCTCACTCGGCGCCAGCGTGAAGGTCGGCTATTTCGCCCAGCATTCCATGGATCTGCTCGACGGCGAGAGTACCATTCTGCAATGGCTGGAGGACCGCTTCCCCAAGGCCGGACAGGCGCCGCTTAGAGCGCTGGCCGGCTGTTTCGGCTTTTCCGGCGATGACGTCGAGAAGCGATGCCGGGTGCTCTCCGGCGGTGAGAAGGCGCGGCTTGTAATGGCCGCAATGCTGTTCGACCCGCCGAACTTCCTCGTCCTCGACGAGCCGACCAACCATCTCGACCTCGATACGAAGGAAATGCTGATCAAGGCGCTCTCGGCCTATCAGGGCACGATGCTGTTCGTTTCGCACGATCGCCGTTTCCTGTCGGCACTGTCCAATCGCGTTTTGGAGCTTACGCCTGAGGGGATCAATCAATACGGCGGTGGTTACCGCGAATACGTGGAGCGGACCGGGCAAGAGGCGCCGGGCCTGCGCGGGTGACGGGCCGCGCCTCCGCAGCCTGCGTCTCCGGTTGACAGGTGACGGTATTCCGCGCGACGCAACAGCGGGCCGATTAAGCTCGATTGCGGGCTCTCGATCCGGAGGAAACGAGCCGGCCCGCATAGCAGTCATTCCGGCATGAGCCTTGTTCGGCGTGAGACTGCCTTCCGTGCGCTCCAAGACCGGCGATATCGGAGGTTTTCAACGCTCTCTCCCACCAGTTCCTGTCGGGAGGCGCCCTGCAACGAAGCGTGGTGAGCAACTCTCATTTCAGGTTCATGAAACTCGGCAGTTGCGCCGCCAAGGCATCGACGGCAACGCGAACTTTGAGCGGGAGGTGCGGCGTCTGCAGCCATACTGCATGGCAATCATACTGAAACGGCTGCTGCTCCGGCAGAAGGCGGACGAGCGTGCCCGACTCGATCCGCCTCCGCACCAGCCAGAAGGGAAGCCATGCAAGCCCCAGCCCTCGTGCGGCGGCGTCAGCGATCGCATCGAGATCGTCGAGACGGAACCGGTGGAGCGGGGTCACCTCCGATGAAGATTGCCCCGGCCCCGGGAAAAGCCAGGGCGGGACCGGCCCGGACCGGCGATATACGACTGCCGAGTGCTGCGCCAGATCCTCCGGCGTCTGCGGATAGCCATGCAACTCCAGATAAGAGGGCGAGGCGCACACGATCATCGGCTGGCGTGCCACACGACGCGCAATCAATCCCGCCCTGTCCTGCAAGACGCCCGTGCGGATAGAGAGATCATAACCGTCTTCGGCAAGGTCGATGATGCGGTCGTTGAACGAGAGGTCAAGTTCCAGCGCGGGGTATTTTCGGGCGAGTTCCAGCAACACCGGGGTGACGCAGTGCCGGCCGAAATGGACCGGCATCGTCACGCGCAGTTTGCCCCGGGGTTCGGAAAGCTGATCGGCCGCAAGCGCATCCGCAGCTTGCGCTTCGGCGAGCACCACCCGGCAGCGTTCGTAATAGACATGACCGAACTCCGTCAGGCTCTGTCGGCGCGTGGTGCGGCTGATAAGCTGCACGCCAAGCCGATCCTCCAACGATCGAACATGCTTTCCGACCATCGGCCCGGATAGTCCAAGAGCATCCGCTGCGGCGGCGAACGAGCCGAGATCGACCGCTTTGACGAATACAGCCATGCTGGTCAGGCGATCCATATCGAAAACTCTCCGTTTCTACTGTTCTGCCTTTCTCTCCATTTATCGAGTGAACCACTGCTGTCATAGCTCATTCAATACATTTGTTTTGGAGTCTTGCTATGGCGCGCGTCGTTCGCTTTCACGAGTTGGGTGGTCCGGAGGTACTGAGGATCGAAGAGGTGCATGTGCCGGAGCCCGGGCCCCATGAGGTTCGCATTCGCGTCAGGGCGTTGGGCCTCAACCGGGCCGAGGCCTTGCTCCGCGCGGGCGCCTATATCGAAACGGCAGTATTTCCGTCCGGCCTCGGCCTTGAGGCAGCAGGCTTTGTGGAAACGATCGGCCCGGGCGTTCAAGGGTTCGCTCCCGGCGATCCGGTCAGCCTGTTGCCGCCGAAATCGATGACCCGGTGGCCCGCCTATGGGGAACTTGCGGTATTTCCTGCCGCACTCCTCGTCAGGCATCCGCCGTCGCTGAGCTTTGAAGAGGCGGCCGCTGTGTGGATGCAGTATCTCACCGCTTACGGCGGCCTGGTCGATATCGGAGGGCTTCGCAGGGGAGATTTCGTCGCCATTACCGCGACATCGAGCAGTGTCGGGCTTGCCGCAATCCAAATCGCCAACATGGTCGGCGCCATACCGGTAGCCGTCACCCGGACCTCCGCGAAGCGGCAACGCCTGTTGGAGGCGGGCGCGGCGCATGTCGTCGCCTCCCTGGAGGAGGACTTGGAAGCGCAGCTGAAAAGCGTTTCCGGACAGCGGGGAATACGTGTCGTGTTCGATCCCGTCGGCGGCCCGATCTTCGAACCGTTGACGGCCGCGATGACACCGGGCGGCATACTTGTCGAGTATGGCGGGCTAAGCCCGGAAAAGACCCCGTTCCCGCTGTTTGACGTGCTGAGCAAATCACTGACGCTGCGTGGTTACCTGGTCCATGAACTGCTCGCCGATCCGGAACGCCTGGAGCTCGCCAAGGAATTCATCCTGGAAGGTCTGGAGGCGGGTGCCCTGAGACCCGTCATTGCCAGGACGTTCCCGTTCGATCAGGTCGTCGAGGCGCATCGTTTTCTGGAGTCCAACGAACAGTTCGGCAAAATCGTCGTGACCGTCTGACGAGAAACGCGACATCCGTGCGGGGCAAGCGAGCGGTCGATCATAGGCTCAAGCGAACCGCATCGCCGATCTCTCGCGCGCCTTTGCCGCGACTTCCTCACGATTGCGCGGAGGCTGCGACGTTTCCAGCGCGTCCAGAAGTTCGCGGGCGCATGCCGCGATCGAATCGACCGCGCGCTCGAAGGCGGCTTCATTGCGTTTCGACGGCTTGGTCGTTCCGCTCAGCTTGCGCACGAACTGCAGCGCCGCGTCACGGATTTCCTCATCCGTCGCCGGCGGGTCGAAATTGAACAGGGGTTTTATGTTTCGGCACATGATTTGCTCCCGGTCATCTCTCTCCCTGTCACCAAGGGAGGCTGCCCGGTTGAAGGTAGTCACGTGAGCGCGATTTGCAACCGGTCGCGTCGGCCGCGCCGCCGTCAGGTCTCGGGTATATTTTCCCGGAAGATCACTTGCAGACGCGGCGGATGATAGTCGATTGGCTTGCCCCGCACGGCGCAGTCCAGCATCGAAAGCGCCTCGCGGGCTTCCACCCGCGGATTCTGGTCTATCACTGCGTCCATGACGCCGTTTAGCAACAGCCTCTTGCTGTGCTCGGTCAGCTCGTGACCGACGAATATGATGCTTTCGGCCTTTCCGGCCTCGGCCAAGGCCTGGCCGATACCGGAGTTACCGGCACCTATATTGTAGATGCCCGCCAGGTCCGGGTGACGCTTCAACAATGCAGCGGCTTCTTCGAAGGCGCGCTCGCGGTCATCCCGGATCTCGCGCAACTCGACGATTTCGAGGGCGGGGAACTCGTCAGCGATGATGTGACGAAAGCCCATCTCCCGTTCCTCGTGGCCTCGGTAGGAGAGAGAGCCGGCGAAGAGCGCGATCTTACCCTTCGTCTCTCGGCCGAGAAAACGTCCGAGCAGGTATCCTGCGAGCCTTCCGGCCGCGCGATTGTCGATGCCGATATAGCCGGTGCGCGGTACGTGCAGGATGTCGGATACGAGCGTTACGATCGGCACTCCCGAAGAGGCGAGTGAACGCATTGCCTCTCTGACCGTCGGATGGTCCAAGGCGATTACGCCCACGCCCATGGTCTCGCCCCTCAATTCCTGAAGGGTGCCGGCGAGCGTGTCCGGATTGAACCCTTCGATGGAGTGGACGCGCACGTCGAGATCAGGTCTGGCCGTGCCTTGGCTTTGCAATTGCCGGAGAAGGTTGGCGATGAAGGTATTGGTGCCTGCCGGCAGCACGAAGTCGAGGCGCACGCGCCCTTCCGCGGAGGCGTTGTGCGCGGCGGGGCTGAGGTAGCCCAGACGCCGGGCGGCATCCATGACGATTTCGCGCGTCCTGTGCTTGACGCCGCTGCGATTGTTAAGGACGCGATCGACGGTCGCGCTCGAAACGCCAGCCTCCCGGGCGATATCAGTCAGTGTGGATCGCAAAGCCGCCTCTTCGCCTGAAATGATGTATTTTGATGTAATCCTTCCTGGCAGAGAAACAAGAGGGAGTCGGGTCGTCGCGACAATGGGGCAGGAGAAATGCCCGGTTTTCCACTGAAATATCGATCATGCCGCAGGCCGGCACAATGGAGGGTTGGGGAGGTACATCATAAAGACTAAAAAAATGATGTAAAAAGATTGATAATGATGTTGACTTTGATGCGTATCGGAATGAGTATCCCGCTCGACTTGGTGCCGGGGAAGAATGGAACCGGACAAGTCGCCGGCCGCAATTTTGCCGCTACGGGAGTGCGGCGCCGCCGGCGAGGTGAATGGGAGGAGTTTCGTGAGCGCTGCCAATGGCTTCGTGCCTGACCCGCCGGTGCGGGTGAAAGAATACAAGATCGGCTGCATCGGAGCCGGCATGATCATGGCCGAATGTCATCTGGCCGCTTATCGGCAGGCGGGCTTTCCCGTCGCTGCGATCGCCTCACGCACGCAGGAACGGGCAGAGGCCGTCGCCGCCCGTTGGGAAATTCCCGCCGTTCATGCGACGCCTTCCGCTTTGATCGCCGATGCGAACGTCGAGATCCTCGACATTGCCTTTCCGCCGGACCAGCAGCCGGCGCTGATCCGCGAAGCACTTGCGCAGCCGCATATCAAGGCAATCCTCGCGCAGAAGCCATTGGCGCTCACGCTGGACGAAGCGAAGGCCTTGCGGGACGAGGCGGCAAGCGCCGGCAAGATACTCTCGGTCAACCAGAATATGCGCTATGACCAGTCTATGCGGGTTCTGAAGCAGATCCTCGACAGAGGCGAGCTCGGCACGGTCGTCATAGCGACCATCGAGATGCGGGCGATTCCGCACTGGCAAGGTTTCCTTGAGGAATACGACCGGCTGACCCTCGCCAATATGAGCGTGCATCACCTCGACGTGCTGCGTTTCCTGTTCGGCGAACCGGACGCGATCACGACGGTCACCCGGCCGGATCCACGCACCGAATTTGCCCATACCGACGGGATCACGGTCTCGACGCTCACCTTCCCCAACGGCGTTCTCGCCGTCTCCATGGAAGACGTCTGGTCCGGCCCGCGCGAGGAGGGGTTCGACAGCGACATCTACATCAAGTGGCGGGTCGAGGGCACGGAAGGCGTCGCGCAGGGCACGATCGGCTGGCCGGACGGCTCGCCCTCGACGCTCTCATACGCGTCGAAAAAGACGACGGATGGAAAGTGGGTCAGCCCGGAATGGGAGACCATGTGGTTCCCCCATGCCTTCATCGGGGTGATGGAACAGCTGCAATATGCGCTGAAATCCGGCGAAGCCCCGGCGCTCTCCGTGGCCGACAACGTCAAAACCGTCGCATTGGTGGAGGCGGGCTACCGCTCCATCGCCGAGGCACGAACGGTCAAGCTTTCCGAGATCTCGGTCGACTGATTGCAAGGGAGGAATTTCAATCATGATGCAAACCGGCATTTTTACGGGCTATTTCCCATACAGCCTGGAAGAGACGGCGAGAAAAATAAGAGCGCTCGACTTCAATACCGTTCAGCTCGACATGCATTTCAAGGATGTCGAGCTGTCCGCGGGCCAGATCACGCGGGAGAAGTGCATCCGGATCCGCGAGACCTTCCGCGATCATCATCTGCCGATCTCCTGCATTTCGGGCTACACCAACATCATCCATCCGGACAGGGCAGAGCGCGAGCGTCGCGTCGGTTACCTCAAGGAGATCATCCGCCACGCCCAGTATCTCGGCACGCCCTATGTCATCTCGGAAACCGGCACCTACAACACGGAGTCGGACTGGGTGCATCACCCGAGGAACAAGACCGAAGAAGGCTTCGAGGAGTGCCGCAAGGTCATCGCCGATCTTGCCCAGCACGCCTATGATCATGGTGCCGTCTTCCTCCTCGAAACCTACGTGAACAACGTCGTCGGCTCGGTCGAGGAGACCGTGAAGATGTTCGCCCAGGTGGATCACCCCGGTCTCGGTCTGCTGATGGATCCCACGAACTACTTCGAGGCGCACAACATCGGCCGCATGGACGAGATCCTGAACCAGGTCTTCGACACCCTGCAGGACAGGATCAAGATCGCCCATGCCAAGGACGTCAAGCGTTCGGGCGACGACAAGACGGAGAAGCATGCCGATATTGGTGATGAGGACGCGCTCGAAAGCCATACCTTCCGCGGCGTGGGCGAGATCGAGCTTCCGGCACCGGGCCTCGGCTCGCTGAACTACGATCTCTATCTCCAGCGGCTTTCGAAGAAGCATCCGAACATACCCGTCATCATCGAGCATCTCGACGAAAGCGATGTGCCGCGCGCCAAGAGGTTCCTCGACGGGAAGCTTCGGGCGCTCGGCCTCTGATCACCGGACCGGCCGGGCACGGGTCCGGCCGCGTCTACCAAAGGCATGAAAGGAATGCCCGAGCCGGGCATACGACAGGAACATCCACATGGTCGAACTCTACGGGAAGGCGATGTCGCGCCGCGACATCGCCGCCAGGGCCGGGTCTTTTTCGCAATTTGCCGGCGTGCGCCTGATGACGCTCGACGACGGCGTCGAGCGCGGCATCCGCATGCTGGAATTCCGCAGCGGAACGGGATTGCGCTTCACCGTGCTCGTCGACCGCGCCCTCGATATCGCCGACTGCGAATTTCGCGGCATGGCGATCGGATGGAACTCCCCGGCCGGCTTCAAGCATCCCGGCCTGCATGAATATGAAGGCGAGGGTGGTCTTTCCTGGCTGCGCTCCTTCTCGGGACTCATGGTGACCTGCGGTCTCGACCATATCCTGTTCATGGCGGACGAGCCGGGCGACACCTATGTCTACGGCCCGCGCAAGACCGTCAGCCATTCGCTGCACGGCCGGATCGGAACGATTCCTGCAAGGCTCACGGGCTATGGCGAGGAATGGAGGGGCGACGACTGCATCCTCTGGTGCGAGGGTGTCGTCACCCAGGGTACGGTGTTCGGAGAGCATCTCGACCTCGTGCGCCGCATCGAAATCAAGGCGGGCACCAACGAGATCAGGCTCACCGACCGGGTGGTCAATCGCGGCTTCTACCGCACTCCGCACATGTATTGCTACCACATCAACGTCGGTCATCCGGTCCTGGCGGAAAATTCCCGCTACCTGGCGCCCATCAAGGAGGTCGTCTGGGCCGCTCATGCCGGCGCCGACTACGAGAAGCAGGGTGTCGGCTACCATACGTTGCCGGCTCCGCAGCTCAATTTCCACGAGCAGGTCTGGCAGCACGAAATGGCCGCGGACGACGATGGCCGGGTTCCGGTTGCGCTCGTCAACGATGCGCTCGGCATCGGCTTCGAAGTCGTCACCCGCAAGGACCAGTTTCCCTGCATGTACGAATGGCAGAACCTGCAAGCCGGGCAGTATGCGCTCGGCATAGAGCCGTCGACCAATCACGTCCTCGGCCACGGTGCTGCGCGCGAGCGCGGCGAACTGATCTGGCTCGAGCATGGTGACGAACGGAGATATGACACCACCTTCCGGATCCTTCCCGATGCGGATGCGATAGCAGCCAGCGAGAGGCGGATCCGCAGCCTCGCCGAACAACCCGTCGACGCGTTTCCCCGGCCGACCGGCAATCACTTGCCCATCGGAGGACGGCGATGATTGCCGGACCTTTGACCGCCGGGGAGGTCGTCCCCGGAATGTCGATCGCCGGCAAGGTCATCCTTTATACGGGTGCGGCCGGCGGCCTGGGAGCGGAGACGACACTGAGTTTTCTCCGTGCCGGCGCACGCGTCGTGGCCATCGACAACGACGAGGCAAAGACGCGCGCGCTCGTGGATGCTTCGGAAAGGGAAGGGCTGGGCGGTCTCACGGTGCGGGCGATCGACCTCGCCGACCTGAGCGGCCTGCGCGCCGCGCTCGACCAGGCTGCTGCGAAGGCGGGCGGCTTCGATGTGGTGATCAACAATGCCGCGATCTATCCGTCGAGGCCGTTCGAAGAGTATTCGATCGAGGATTTCCAGCGCGTGCAGCGGATCAATGTCGATGCCGGCATCGTCTGCGTCCAGGCGGCCTTGCCGTATATGCGCGAGCGGGGCTGGGGCCGGATCGTCAATATCGCCAGCGTCACCCTGTCCGGCGGGTGGGCGAATCTCGCCCCTTATGTGCAGTCCAAGGGCGCCCTCGTCGGGCTGACGCGCGCCTGGGCGCGCGAATTCGGTGGCTACGGCATCACCGTCAATGCCATCTCGCCCGGCGCTTTCCCCACGGATGCCGAAAAGATCCATCCGGATCCGGAAGGCTATATGCGTTTCGTGCTCGACCACCAGGCGGTCAAACGCCGTGGTCGCCCGGCCGACATCGCTGCCGCTCTCACCTTCCTGATCTCCGACTCTGCGGGCTTCATCACCGGCCAGACCCTGAACGTCGACGGCGGCTGGGTGATGCACTGACCGCTTGAATACATAAGGAACTGAACGAATGGGAATTCTCAGCGGATTTCGCGTCCTCGATTGCTCGATCGCCATGGCGGGTCCGTTTGCGGCACAGCGTCTCGGCGACCTCGGCGCCGACGTGATCAAGGTCGAGCCCGTGACGGGCGAGTGGCAGCGCCACGTCGCCGCGGGGGGAGCCGGAGGCAACAGGGTCAACGTCTCCTTCCTGTCGCTCAATCGCAACAAGCGCTCGCTCGCCGTCGACCTGAAGTCGCCGGAGGGCAAAGAGGTTCTTCTCGACCTGGTGAAGACGGCCGACATCTTCCTGCAGAACTACCGTCCGGGCGTCGCGAAACGTCTCGGCGTCGATTACGACACGCTCTCCCGCATCAATCCGCGCCTCGTCTATGTGTCGATGTCGGGATATGGCGAAGATGGACCCTATATCGATCGGCCCGGACAGGATCTCGTTCTCCAGGGCATGTCCGGCGCAATGCTTTCGGCGGGACGCGAAGGCGAGGCGCCGACGGCGGCGGGGCAATATCTGGTCGACGCCATCACCGCCTACAACGCATTCGAAGGCGCCCTGGCAGCTCTCTTTCACCGGGAGCGGACCGGCGAGGGACAGCTCGTGCAGGTCAATATGCTGGATGCGATCACCACGATCCAGATGCAGGAGCTCTCTGTCTTCACGATCGGCCAGAAACCGCAGAAGCGCTCGGCCGAGCCGCACGCCCATGTCTACATCCGCGCACCCTACGGCGCTTTCGCCACCAGCGATGGTTTCATCATCGTCGCGTTTCCCAAGCTCAAGACCTTGGGAGAGGTGATCGGCGAGGAAAGCTTCCTGACCATGGACGACGAAGTCGACACCTGGACCAGGCGGGACGAGATCTTCGCCAAGACACGCGAGAAGCTGAAGACGAAAAGTTCCGAGGAGTGGCTGGCACGGCTTCGTGCGGCAGACATCTGGTGCGGCCCGGTCTATGGCTATGCGGACCTCGTCGAGGACGCGCAGATCAGGCACAACGGTACCTTCGTCGAATATGACCATCCGACCGAAGGCCGCGTCAAGACGCCCGGGTTTCCGATCAGGTTCTCCAAGACCCCCTCGACCGTCGACCGCGGGGCGCCGGTCGTCGGTCAGCATACACGCGAGATATTGAAGGACGCGGGCTATGACGAGGCTCGCATCGCCGCACTCGAAGCCGCCGGTGCCATTGCCGTCGAGGACGTCTGACGATGCAACGGCTGAAGGCTCTGACATGGGATCATCCACGCGGCTACAACGCGCTTGCGGCTGCCGCCGCGCGCCCTGAACTTGCAGAATGGGGGCTCGCCATAGATTGGGAGAAGCAGCCGCTCGAAGGCTTCGAATCCCATCCGATCGCCGATCTTTGCGCGCGCTACGATCTCGTGGTTCTCGATCATCCGCACGTCGGGGAAGCTCTGGCCGGAAATTGCCTGCGGTCTCTCGAGGACGTGTTCGGCGATGCGACCGTCCAGGCGCTCGAGGCGGCGAGCATCGGTCCCTCCTTGCGGAGTTACCGATTCGGCGGCGCTCACTGGGCGCTGCCGCTCGATGCGGCCACGCAGGTGATGGCCGCGCGGGCCGATCTTCTCGAGGCACCGGTGCCCGAGCTTTGGGACGAGGTCGTGGCGCTCTCCCGGACCACCGGCAAGGTGGCGCTGTCGCTCGCCGGTCCGCACGCGGCGCTCTCGTTCCTCTCGATAGCCGCGGCCTTCGGCGACCCTCCGGCGGAGACGGATCCGGAGGTCCTCGTCTCCCGGCACGTCGGGCGCCCGGTTTACGAACTGATGCGCGATCTCGCAAACCGCAGTCCGCGGTCTGTGCGCGACCGGAACCCGATCGGGATCCTCGATCACATGGCGTCGAACGACGACGTCGTGCTCTGCCCGCTGGTCTACGGTTACGTGAACTACGCCGCGCCGCAGACGGGGCATCAGGTCGCCTTCCACGACGCGCCGCGCCGCATCCCCGGCGGGCGGCTGGGTTCGACGCTCGGCGGTACGGGAATCGGCATCTCGCGGCGCTGCGAAATCACGCCGGCTCTCAAGCGACACCTGCTGTGGCTGATGAGCCGCGAGGCCCAGGTCGATTTCATCCCTGCCCATGACGGCCAGCCGTCTCGGCGCGAGGCCTGGCATGATTCACGCGTCAACGCCCGCTGGGGCGGATTCTACGAAAACACGGCCGATACGCTGGAGCAGGCCTATGTGCGCCCGCGCCACGACGGCTACATCGCCTTCCAGGGCAAGGCCTCGGCGCTTCTGCGGCAGGCCTTCGAGGACAAGGCGCCGGCCGACGGCGTGCTCGAAAGCTTGCAGGCCCTCTATGCAAGCCATCGCAAAGCCGGTGGCGAAAGGTAGGTAAATGACCGACGACGTTCTCTATGCCGTGGACGGTGCAATCGCCACGATAACCCTCAACCGGCCCCAAAAGCTCAATGCCGTGACGCCGGAAATGGCCGATGCGATCGTCGAGGCCGTGAAGGAAAGCAACGACAGCGACCGCATTCGCTGCGTCATCCTTACCGGCGCCGGTGATCGAGCCTTCTGCGCCGGCTCCGATATCCGCGAGCTCGACACCTACCGGACGCCCTGGCAGTTCCGCAATCGGCCCGACTATTGCGATGCGTTCCGCGCGCTTCTCAAGCCGACGATCTGCGCGGTGAACGGCTATGCCTTCGGTGGCGGCCTGGAAACGGCCATGTCCTGCGACATCCGGATCGCCTCGGAAAACGCGCAGTTCGCGGCGCCGGAGATCAAGCTCGGATGGATCGGCGGCGGCGGCATGGCGGCACATCTGATGCATTCCATCGGCGCCTCGAATGCCGCGCTCATGCTGATGACGGGCGACCCGATATCGGCGGACAAGGCGCTTGCCTGGGGGCTGGTCAGCGAGGTCGTTCCCCAGACCGACCTGTTGGAACGTGCCCGCGCGATCGCCGAAATCATCGCCTCGCGGGCACCGATCGCGGCGGAAACGGCGAAGGCCAACCTCAAGGCGGCGGTTACGATGCCGCTCGACAAGGCTATCGAATACGAACGCGATCTGCAGACGATCTGCTTTGCGACTGCGGACGCGGCCGAGGGCCGGGCGGCCTTCAAGGAGAAGCGCGCCCCCAATTTCGAAAGGCGGTGATGACCATGCAGTCAGCATTGACCTTCGCACGAGGACTGGGCCGGCATCGCGAAGCATCGGTGCTTGCCATGCTCGCCGTCGTGGCGCTCTATCTGACATTCGCCAGCGATTATTTCCTGGAACCGCGCAACCTGCTGAACGTCGGCCGCCAGGCCTCGGTCGTGGCGATCGTCGCCTTGGGGCAGGCCCTGGTCATCATCGCCCGCGGGATCGATCTTTCCGTGGGTTCGGTCATCGGTCTTTCCGCTGTCGTCGCAGCCGTGCTGATGCGCGACACCGGCAGCGAGACCGTCGGCCTCCTCGGCGGCCTTCTGACCGGACTCGCCTGCGGTCTTGCCAACGGACTTCTTTACACGCGGCTGAAAATCAATCCTTTCATCGCCACGCTCGGCACGCTCTCGATCGCGCGCGGGATCGCGCTCCTCATGACCGGCGGCATCCCTGTATCGTTTGGCGGCTTTGCCGAGTTCGTCGGTGCGGGGCGCATCTTCGACATACCCGTGTCCTTCCTGCTGATGATCGTGCTCGCCATGATCGTCCATGTATTCGCCAGCCGGACCGTCACAGGCCGGGAAATCTATGCGATCGGCGACAATCCCAAGGCCTCCCGTCTTGCCGGCGTGAACCTGCGCTCGACCCGGCTGTTCGTCTTCGCGCTGTGCGGCCTGCTGGCAGGGCTCGGCGGGCTCATCCTCGCGGGCAACCTGGCGAGCGCCGACCCGAATCTCGGCATGGGATACGAGCTGGACGTCATCGCCGCCGTGATCCTCGGCGGCACCGCATTGAGCGGCGGCCGCGGTTCGATCCTCGGCGTGGTCATCGGCGCCTTGCTCATGGCGCTGCTCAACAACGCTTTTGTGCTCCTCGGCATCTCTGCCTACTGGCAGGTCGTCACCAAGGGGCTCGTCATCATCTTCGCCGTCGGGCTGGACGGGCTGCAGCGCGGCGGCGACGACGACTGATCATTTATCGGAGGAGACAAGCATGTTGCTCAAGAGACTTAAAACCATGGCCTTTGCCGCTGCGGCCGTTGCGGCGGTCACATTGCCTTCGCTGGCGGGCGAAGCACCGCAGGGCGGCACCGTCGCCGCGGTGGAAAACACCAAGGGGCCGGTGAGGATCGCGTTCCTGTCGTTTCAGAACAATCCGTTCTGGACCCCGGTCACGGAAGGGGCGAGGGCGGCGAACGACTATCTGTCGAAATACGACGCCAAGGTCGATTTCGTCGATCTCGGGGACGAGCTCTCCGCCGAGGCGGTCGTCGCCGGCATCGAGGGCGCACTCGCCAAGAAATATGACGGCATCGTCGTGGTGCCGATCTTCGACGGCACGGCGCGCATTATCAACGAAGCCACGGAAGAGGGCGTGCCGGTCTTCAACATCATTGCGGAAGGTGCGACGGAATCGCAGCGCCTTGCCTTCATCGGCCAGGATGCGACCTCGGCCGGCAAGCAGATCGGCGAATTCATCGCCAAGAAGATGAACGGAAAGGGCAAG
Source organism: Sinorhizobium sp. (assembly GCF_059070375.1). Lineage (NCBI taxonomy): Bacteria > Pseudomonadati > Pseudomonadota > Alphaproteobacteria > Hyphomicrobiales > Rhizobiaceae > Sinorhizobium > Sinorhizobium sp. The sequence goes on along the minus strand of NZ_JCACWC010000001.1, from coordinate 743,351 downwards.
CTCGGCGTCATCACCGGCTATTTCGGCGCCACCCAGCACACGCAGCGCATGAACGGCGCGCTGGAATATCTGAAGGCGAACTCCCCGGACATTCAGATCGTCGGTCCTTTCGAGAACAAGGACAAGGCGGAGTCGGCCTATTCGCTCGTTCAGGACATGATGACCGCCAATCCGGATCTCTCGATGGTCTACGTGACCGCCGGCGGGCCGTTCGGTGCGGCAAAGGCCGTCAAGGATCTCAACCTGACCGGCAAGGTCGGCGTCGTCGGCTTCGACCATACGCCCGACAATATCCAGTACCTGAAAACCGGTGAGATGGTCGGCCTGCTCGACCAGGCGCCGTACCAGCAGGCGCTCGATTCGAGCGTTATGCTCTACAACTATATCGTCGCCGGCCAGGAGCCGCCCGCAAAGGTCATCCCGGTGACCGGAAAGCTGCTGACGCCCGATGACGCCAAGTAACAGCCCGCGCGCGGCGGCTACGCCCGGCGCAGAAGCCGCGCGCGCCGTCTCCGTGCCGCTCCTTCGCGCGCGCCGGATTGCCAAGAGTTTCTCGGGCAATTCCGTACTTCACTCGGTCGACCTCGACCTGAGGGCGGGTGAGATCGTGGGCCTGCTCGGTGAAAACGGCGCCGGCAAATCGACGCTGATGCATATCCTCTCCGGCGGCCTTCAGGCCGACGGCGGCACGATCGAAATGGACGGCCTGTCGGTCCGTTTCGGTTCGGTGTCGGAAGGCATCGAAGCGGGCGTCAGCTTCGTTCATCAGGAACTGTCGGTCGTCGGCGCGCTGAGCGTCGCCGAGAACCTGCATCTCGGTCGGATGCCGCGGACCGGTATGGGCCTCGTCGATATCGACTTGATGCAGCACGCGTCCCGTGCCCTGCTTCAAAGGGTCGGTGCCGGTCACATCCAGCCGGACCGGGAAGCAGGGACCCTGCGGGCGGGTGAACAGCAGCTGGTCGAGATCGCCAAGGCGGCGGCAAGAAAGCCACGGCTGCTGATCCTCGACGAGCCGACGTCATCCCTGACGCCGCACGAGGTCGCCGGGTTCTTCTCCTATGTCCGCGAGGCGCGGGAGGCAGGAGCGGCCATCATCTTCATCACGCATCGCCTCGAGGAGGCGATGGCCCTTTGCGACCGTGTCGTCGTGCTGCGGAACGGGGCGATCGTCAGCGAGCGACGCCCCGGCGAAACGAGCCGCGAGCAGCTGATCAAGGACATGACGGGGAAGCCCGCCATCTACCAGTACAGGCAGCGTTCCCTTGCAAGCGGGACGCCTGCGCTGTCGGTCGCGGGATTGTCGGACGATCGTCTGCTGGACGACATCAGCCTCGACATTCGCAAAGGCGAAATCTTCGGCCTGTTCGGTCTCGTCGGTGCCGGCCGCACCGAGCTGCTGGAGCTTATACACGGGGTGCACCGGCCAAAGGCCGGCGACATCTCGCTGTTCGGAGAAAAGGTGGCCTTCGCCGACCCGAGCGAGGCGGTGAAGGCGGGGATTGCGCTCGTGCCGGAAGGCCGCAAGACGGCAGGCATCCTGCCGCAGCATTCGGTGCGCGACAATGCCGCGATCAGCAGCCTGCGCCGTTTTTCGAAGGGCCTGTTCTCCGATCGGGCAGGAGAGGCCGGGCGTATGGCGTTCTATCGCGAAACGCTCGGCATTCGCATGGTTCGCGACACGCAACCGATCTCGACGCTTTCGGGCGGCAATCAGCAGAAGGCGATCTTCGCCCGCGCCCTGATGGCCGAACCGCGATTGTTGCTCCTGGACGAGCCCACGCACGGAGTGGATGTCGGCGCGAAGTCCGAGCTCTACGACATCGTCGCCCGGGAAGCGGAAAAGGGGCTGACCGTCCTCATCGCTTCGTCGGAGGTGCCGGAGATCCTGGCGCTGTGTGATCGCGTCGCCGTTCTCTCCAAGGGACGGCTCGCCGGCGTCGTCGACCGAGCCGACATGACGGAAGACCGAATTTTGACCATGGCATTCATGGAGCACTGAACAGTGGGTATCGGCTTTTGCGCTGCCCCAGGTCCGAGTTTTAAAGCCTGAGCCTTCGGCCAATATCCGGCTGCTCTCGCAGATATGCCACCTTTCAGAGTTGGAACAGTTTCCAGCTCCAAGCGGTCGGCCCTCAGGTGAGACACATCGCAATTCTCTTCCGTTTGCCCCGGTTACTAGAATGACGACGATCAGGTCTCGGCAGGATGGGTTCCATTTCGGTGAGGTTGCGAATAGGTCCCGGGTGCAGCCTCAGTAATCGACGGCGCGATCGTCGTTGGGATCCGCCCATCGGGTGTTCGGGACGACGGAAAACCAGCCGGGGCGGGAGGGATCGCGGTCGTAGGGATAGCCGCCGAGCGTCTTATGAAGGTCGGCGTACTGCCCGAGCTTGTCGCGATCGAGCTCGACCCCGAGACCGGGCGCCGTCGGTACCTTGATGGCACCGTTCTCGTAGCGCATCGGGCCGCCGACGATGATATCGTCGGTCAGCTGGTGATAATGCGCATCTGCGTGGAAGACGAGGTTCGGGAGAACCGCGCCGAGATGCAGCATCGTGGCGAGCTGAATGCCGAGTTCGCCCGATGAATGCACCGCGATGCCAAGCTGGAAGGCCTCGCAGACGCCCGCCGCCTTCACGCAGGGGCGGATGCCGCCCCAGAAGGTGGTGTCGAGCAGGATCACGTCCACGGCGGGACTGAGGATATTGGCGGCGAGCTGCTCGAAATTCACCACGACGGTATTGGTGGCGAGCGGCATGGTCGTGTTCTCGCGGACGCGCCGCATGCCGTTCAACCCCCAGGTGGGGTCCTCGTAGTAATCGTTGTTGAGATCCTCGATGCCCTTAGCGAAGCGGATCGCCTCCTCGACGCTGAACGCCGCGTTCGGGTCGTAGCGGACGCTGTCGGGACCGAGGGCCTTCGCCCATGCGCGAAAGACCTCCAGCTCGTAATCCGGCGCGAAGACGCCGCTCTTCAGCTTGTGCGAGGTGAATCCGCACTTCTTTTTCAGCGCCAGCGTCTGCTCGATGAGCTGATCGGCCGTGCGCGTCTCGCCTTCGCCGGTGTCCTTGTTGGGAAGGCGGAAAAACATGTAGCTGGCAAAAGGAACCGCATCGCGCATCTTCCCGCCGAGGAGATCGCAGATCGGCACGCCGAGAAATTTGCCCATGATGTCGAGACAGGCGAACTCGATGGCGGCATGCATCTGGGTGCGGTTGTTGTAGAGGCTGGCGGTCGGGTTGCAGATCATGAAGCGGAGATTTTCCAGCTCGAAGGGATCGTGGCCGACCAGATAGGGCTTCAACGCCCGGAACGCCGCCTCGGCGCTCTCTCCGCCTCCGCCCATTTCGCCGAGACCGACGATGCCAACATCGGTTTCCACCTCGACGATCGTACGGACGAACCGCCCCCAATGTGCGCCATTGGAATGACGCAGCGGCGCCTCCAGCGGAACGGTGACGGTGGTCGCGCGGATATCGGTGATCCTGGGTCGCTTCATGGGAGGCTCCAATGCAGGCTGTCGGGTGCGGAGGTTAAGGTGCGGGGCGCCGGCCGTGTCCGTCGGCGCTGGCCGGAAACGGTCGCCCTGCTATTGCGCCTCCGCCAGCACGCGCAGGATTTCGTAGCAGGCACCGAATGGATGGTAGTCGGTCTTGCCTGGAGGGCTCTTGATGTCGCTCTGCTTCACGCCGTCGGGCGAGAGAATGCGGAACCAGCAGCCATATTCGTGATCGATCAGGTGCCGCCAGCTGTAGCGCCAGAGCCTGTCGTAATCCTGCCAGTAGCGCTCCCGTCCGGTGCGTGCGGCGAGCGCGGCCGCGGCCGCAATCGTTTCGCAATGGACCCAATGATATTTGTCGAGGTCATGGAGCTTGCCGTCGGGGCCGTAGCTGTAATGCATGCCGCCGAATTCGAGATCGGCGCTCTTTGCCAAGGCCGTCTCGTAGAGAAGGAGGGCTTTCGGCAGGATCCAGTCCTGCGGGCGATAGCGCTCGAGGATCAGGAGCAGCTTGGTCCATTCCGTCATGTGGCCAGGCTGGTAGCCGTAGGGCCGGAAGAGGTGCTTCGGATCGTCCTTGTTGTAATCCCAGTCGATCGACCAGTCCTCGCGATAGTGCTCCCAGACCACGTCCTGAGCGTTGGCGGCAAGCTCGACGCAGATGCGCCGGGCGAGGGTTTCGGCGCGGTCCAGGTAACGCACCTCGCCGGTCGCCTCATAGGCGGCCAGCATCGCCTCGGTCATGTGCATGTTGGCGTTCTGTCCCCGATAGGGCGAAGTCGCCCCCCAGTCGCGGCTGATTTCGTCCTTGTAGAGTTCGCGGTCCGGCTCCCAGAAGCGGCTTTCGAGAAGTTCCCAGGTCTGCGAAACCCGGGCATCCATACCGGGAATTCCGGCCTTCATGGCTGTCGCATAAGCGAGCAAGACGAAGGCGTGGCCGTAGCAATGCTTCGTCGCATCCACCGCATCGCGGCCGCGCATCAGCCAGAAATAGCCGCCATGCTTCGGATCGCGATGAACCTCGTCGAGATACCTTACGCCATGGGCGGCCGCTTCCGCGAAGTCCGGGCGCTCGAAGAGCACCGCGGCGGTGGCATAGTTGAAGATGAAGCGCGTGGTGGAGACGAGATGCTGGGTCTTCCGGTCGGTGATGAAACCGTCGTCGCGGTATTCGTTGTAATAGCCTCCGTCTTCCTCGTTGAGGCAGATCGGATGGTAGAAATCCATGATCTCGCGCATATGGGCGCGCAGGAAGTCTTTCGAGCGGAAATCGGGAAGCGGTTTCATGACGGACCTCCGGTCAATCTGGAATGACGATGCCGAGCTTGGAAAGAACGCCGCCGTCGATCTTGATGTCGGCGCCCGTGATGAAGCGGGCCTTATCGCCGGCAAGAAAGGCAACCAGTTCGGCAATTTCGGAAGGCTTGCCGACGCGGCCCAGCGGATGTCCGCTTCCCCAAGCTTCCAGGGTCGCCTCGGCGGTGCCTTCGCCTTTCCACAGATCGGCGGCCCAGCGCAACATCGGGGTATCGACAGAGGCGGGGCAGACGGCATTGACAGTAATATTGTCCCCGGCGTGATCCAGCGCCATGGCGCGCACGAGTGCGTTGATCGCGCCTTTGCTCGCCGTATAGGCGGCGACGCCCGCCTGCGAAGCATAGGCCTGCACGGAAGAGATGGCGACGATCGCGCCGCCGCCGCGCTTGCGCATTTCGGGAATGGCGAATTTGGAGGCGAGGAAGATGCCCTTCAGATTGATGTCGAGAACGTCGTCCCAGACCTCATCCGGCGTGTCGACCACGGTGCCGTAGCGCTGGATGCCGGCGCAGCAGGCAAGAATATCGACGCCCCCATGGCGCGATACCGCGGCCTGAACCGCCGCTTCCATGTCGTCCTTGGAGCGGACGTCGCCGACGAACCCGGCGGCATTGTCCCCGATGGAAGCAACGGCCTCATCGACCGAAGCCTTGTCGTTTGCCACGATCGTCACCTTGCCGCCGCCGGCAGCAAAGCGATGGGCACACGCGAGACCCATGCCGAGGCTGCCGCCGGTGACGACGATGCTCTTGCCGTTGAAATCGCTCATCACGCTGTCTCCGTAACAGAGGGGAACTTGTCGGACGCCTGCCCGAATTTTGGCTCTTCGACGCCGTGCCCCACGCCCTCGACCGCGAAGAGCCCGCCCTCCAGCGGATGCCTATCGAGATGATCGTTCGTCATGGTGAAACGCGCCGAGGTCACGTAGAGGGTGGAAAGATCCTTGCCGCCGAATGTGCAGCTCGTCGGCCAACTTGCCGGCAGCTCGATCAGTTGGATGAGACGGCCGGTTCCGTCGAAGCCCGCGACGGCTGCGCCTCCCGCCACCCGGCAGTTCCAGAGCCGGTCGTCCGCATCGAGGCAGGAGCCGTCCGGCAGGCCGCGGGCGAAGCCGGCCACGACGGTGCGCCGGTTGTCGATCCGCCCGGCGGCAAGATCGCAATCGAACACGTAGATCTCGTTTGCGAGCGTGTCGGCGAAGAAGAAACGGTTGTCCCGCGTCCAGCCCATGGTGTTGGTGATGCCGTATTCGTTGGGCGTGAGCTGCGACACGTGACCGGCGGGATCGATGCGGTAGACCGCGCCCGATTGCCGGTCCATGGCCTTCGGTGAGCCGCCTGCGTCAAGATTGCTCTGCATCGTCGCGACCCAGAAGGAGCCGTCCGGTGCGACGCGACCCTCGTTGAGGCGATTTTCCGGCAGATCCGGCTCCGGCACGGCAAACGCCTCGAAAGGCCCGCCGGGCGTCCACAGGCAGACGTTGCGGCTGAGGCCGACGATGAACCCGCCATCCGCCCGCATGCCGATCGACGTCACGAAGTCCGGGGTCGGCCATGTGTCATGACGGCCGTTTTCGGGTTCGAGCCGATGGATGCGTTTGCCGACGATATCGACCCAGTAAAGCGCCTTCTCGTCCCCGGACCAGAGAATGCTCTCGCCGACGATGTCCTTCGCATCGAGGAGCAGGGAAACCGTGGCACTCATGGCCGCGCCATGAATCCGGTATGCAACGCTGCGGGACGTTGCCGCTTGCGGTTGGTCATTGGTGTCCTCCCAAACCCGTTTGCATTCTTGTATGCAAGATTTCAGAAATCGTCAAGGGAGCTTCAATGGCGAGTAGCAAACGAAACGTTGTCCGGGTAATCTGCTTGCGATGAACGATTGCATGCAAAAATACATAGGGCTCTCAATTTATGACGCGTGACATAAAAATCTCGGCCGCGGAGCATTGCTACCGCACGCTTTCGCGCAAGATCATCGGGCTCGAACTGAAGCCGAACGAACCGATCGGCGAGCATGCGCTGGCCGGGCTGCTGGGAGTCAGCCGTACGCCCGTGCGCGAGGCCCTTTCGCGGCTGAGTGCGGAAGGACTTGTCGACCTCCGGTCACGGGCAGGCGTCGTGGTGGCGCCGATCCGCATGGACGCGGTCAGGACCGCCCAGTTCGTTCGCGAACAGCTGGAGTTGGCGATCGTTGCCGAAGCGGCGCAGCAATCGAACCGCCGCGTCCTGCTCGGCATACGGCAAGCCATCGAGGAGCAGGAGCTTGCTGTCCTCGAGGACAACCCCGACCTGTTTTTCGAGTGCGACGAACGCATGCACGCGCTTTACTGCAGCCTCGCGGGCCGCGACGGAGTCTGGGCCTTCATCTCGGATGCCAAGAAGCATATGGACCGGGTCCGCCGTCTGTCGATACAGGCGGGGCAACTCGACCAGCTGGTCGAGGATCACCGGCGCGTTCTCGAGGCTGTGAGCGAAGGGGACGCGACCAAGGCCCAGGAGATCATGCGGCTGCATCTTCGGCGCGCGATGGTCGATCTGGGCGAGCTTGCTCAGCGGTTTTCGGCGTATTTCGCGTCAGATACGGCGGGCGATGCCCGTTAGGCCGCTTCTGTCGAGCGGTTGCTTCCCTAGCGCCTCCCAAACAGTTTTTGCAATTCGGCGTTGACAACAGCCGAAGGCGAATCTATTCACAGGTCATCACAAACCTATCTGATAGGTAGGAGGTTAACTTGATAGAGCTCAAGGCGGAGGAAGAGTCCTCATCCGGACGTTCCGGCGCGGATGGACTGCTGGGCGGCGTCGTGACTGCCGTGAAGGTCCATATTCGCGAAAACGGTCTTCAGGTCGGCGATTCGTTGCCGAGCGAGGGGGCCTTTGCCGAAAAGCTGGGCGTATCCCGCAGCGTCGTGCGCGAGGCCTATCGTTCGCTCGCGGCGCTGACGCTGATCGACATCGGTAATGGCCGGCGTCCGCGGGTGGCTGCGCCCAAGGCGGACGTGCTGGCCCTGGTGACCGACCATGCCGTGCATACCGACCAGGTGACGATCCAGCAGATTTTCGATGTCCGCCGGACTGTCGAGCGCCGCACCGTCGTGCTGGCAGCCATGCGCCGCACCGACAAGGAGGCCGCCGAAATCGTCGCGCTTGCCGAAGCGATGCAGCGGGATTTCGACCAGCCGGTCAGGGTCATGGAACACGATATCGCCTTTCACGAAGCGATCGGCACGGCGTCCCGCAACCCGATGTTCGCGCTGATCGTCGGCTCCTTCCATGTCGTGACGCGCCATACCTGGCCCATCGGCTGGGCGAGCCGTGCCAGCAATGAGACGCGGCAGGAAAGTATCGACGGCCACATGACCATCGCGCAGGCCATCGCCAACGGCGACCCGGCGAAAGGCGAGGAGGCGATGGTCGAGCATTTCGATCTGACGGTAAAGGCGCTTTTGGCGGCAGGAGTTTATTGAGCATGAAGATCACGGAACTAGAAACGGTCCGCGTCCGCGACTTTCCCAATATTCTCTGGGTCCGCATCCACACGGACGAGGGGCTTGTCGGACTTGGCGAGACCTTCTTCATGGCGCAGACCGTGGAAACCTACATTCACGAGGTGGTGGCCCCGAAACTCGTCGGGCGCGACCCGCTGGAGATCGACCGCATCTCCAAGGATCTGACAGGCTATCTCGGCTTCCGCTCGACCGGGGCGGAGATGCGCGGCAATTCGGCGGTGGACATCGGGCTCTGGGACCTTTTCGGCAAGGCGACGAACCTGCCGATCGCCCAGCTTCTCGGCGGCTTCTCGCGGCGCGAGATCCGCACCTACAACACCTGCGCCGGCAACACCTATATGCGCGACGCGAAGGGCCAGCAGACGGCAAACTACGGCATCGGCGGCCCGCGGCGCGACTATGACGACCTGAACGGATTTCTGGAACGGGCGGACGAACTCGCCGAGGACCTCCTGTCGGAAGGCATCACTGCCATGAAGATCTGGCCGTTCGATATCGCGGCGGAGAAAAGCGGCGGCCAGTATATTTCCGGGCCGGACCTGCGCAAGGCGCTGGAGCCCTTCGAGAAGATCCGCAAGCGCGTCGGCGACCGCATCGACATCATGGTCGAGTTCCACTCCATGTGGCAATTGACGCCCGCCATCCAGATCGCCCGGGCACTCGAGCCCTATGCCACCTTCTGGCATGAAGACCCGATCAAGATGGACTCGCTCTCCAGTCTGAAGCGCTACGCGGCGGCAAGCCGCGCGCCGCTCTGCGCGTCTGAAACGCTCGCGACCCGATGGGCCTTCCGCGATCTCATGGAAACGGATGCGGCCGGGGTCGTCATGCTCGACCTCTCCTGGTGCGGCGGGATTTCCGAGGCAAAGAAGATCGCCACCATGGCGGAAGCCTGGCACCTTCCGGTCGCGCCGCATGATTGCACCGGCCCTGTGGTGCTCGCAGCCTCGACGCATCTGTCGCTGAATGCTCCGAACGCGCTCGTCCAGGAAAGCGTGCGTGCCTATTACAAGACCTGGTATGCCGACCTTACGACGCAGCTGCCCACTGTGACGAACGGCATGATTACCATTCCGCCGGGGGCAGGGCACGGGGTCGACCTCGCTCCCGATCTCGACCGGAAATTCGAAGTGTTGCGGCGCAGTTCGAAGGATTGAAGTTCGACCAACTTGTATGGTAGTAGGCCAATACTGCCGGGAGCTTGGAGGGGGGCCGGATGCAGAACATCAAACCGCAGCGCGTTCTGTCCGCGATCGAAGCTGTCGGTCCGCAGGTCTATCGCATCCTGCGCGAGCAGATCATCCAGGCGGAGCTGGTGCCCGGCGCGCGCATTTCCGAAGCCGAGATAGCAAGAAGCCTCTCGATCAGCCGCCAACCGGTTCGCGAAGCCTTCATCAAGCTGGCAGAGGAGGGGCTGGTCCAGGTGCTGCCCCAACGCGGCACCTATGTGACGCGGATTTCGACGGCATCGGTCATGGACGTGCGCTTCGTGCGCGAGGCCATCGAGGCCGACATCGTGCGCCAGGTCGCCGGCGAGCATGAGGTGGCGATCGTCGACGAACTGCGCGAACAGATCGCTCGCCAGAAGCAGGTGCCGCATGACGATCGCGCCGCGTTCCTGCGGCTGGACGAACTCTTCCACCACACGCTCGCGACGGCCGCCGGCCGCGCCTATGCCTGGAGCGTCATCGAAAGCGTCAAGGCGCAGATGGACCGCGTCCGGTTCCTGAGCGTCGACGACCCGCAGATCGGCCGGTTGATCGAACAACACGAGCAGATCGTCGATGCGATCGCGGCAGGCGATGTCGGCGGGGCAGAGCAGGCGCTGCGCATGCATCTGCGCGAAATTCTGAAATCTTTGCCCGAGATCGCGCGATCGCGGGCGGAGTTCTTCGACGGCACGGGGTGACCGGCCGCCGCAATATGATCGATGTTCAACGGGAGGTAACGCATCATGATCAGTAAATTGATAGCAGGAACGGCCCTGGGGCTGACGCTGATGGCTCCAGCCGCCAGCGCGGAAGGTCTCAGCATCGCCTTCGTCAGCCATTCGTCGGCCTCGAACACGTTCTGGCAGGCGGTCAAGAAGGGCTATGACGACGCTTGCGAAAAAGTCGGCGCCTCGTGCCAGTTGATCCTCACGCAGACGGAAGGCGCGGTCGAGCAGGCCGTCGCCAATCTGCAGGCGGCAATCGCCTCCAGGCCGGACGCGATCTTCGTCGCGATCGTCGACAACAATGCCTATGACAACGTGATCAAGGAAGCCGTCGACGCCGGCATCCTGGTGCTCGCCGTCAATGTCGATGACAGCGAAGGCGCCAAGGGCAACGCCCGTAAGGCCTTCATCGGCCAGGGCTTCACCGCGGCCGGCTACTCGCTCGCCAAGGCCCAGTCGGAAAACTTCCCGAAGGAGGGCCCGCTCAACCTGCTGGTCGGCGTCAACGCGCCGGGCCAGACCTGGTCCGAGCAGCGCGCCGGCGGCGTCACGAAATTTCTGGAGGAGTACAAGGCCGAGCATTCCGACCGCGAGGTGAACATCACCCGCATCGATTCGGCCACCGACCTCGCGCTGACCGCCGACCGCATCGGCGCCTATCTCAATGCCAACCCGGACACGACCGCCTATTTCGATACCGGCTACTGGCATGCCGGCGTCGCCAAGGTCCTGAAGGATCGCGGCATCGAGCCCGGCAAGGTCCTGCTCGGCGGCTTCGACCTCGTGCCCGAGGTGCTGCAGCAGATGGAGGCCGGCTATGTTCAGGTGCAGGTCGACCAGCAACCCTACATGCAGGGCTTCATCCCGGTCATGCAGGCCTATCTCTGGAAAACCGCCGGCCTGACACCCTCCGATGTCGATACGGGGCAGGGCATCGTCACGCCGAAGGATGTGCCGACGATCCTCGAACTGGCGAAGCAGGGTCTGCGCTGATCCGGCGCTCCCGATAAGCAACAGGCGTCTTGCCCGAGCTCGAAACCGGAGCGGGGGGAATTCATGCGGCTTTCCGCCCGCATCCCGTCCCAGCTCTCGGAATCGATCGCGTTGACGATCTCAGGCACCCGACCTGAGATCGTCGTGATCGGTCAGGCACGACGCCGAACCATGAGTGGCAGCCCATGAAGCGATTTCTGAAAATCTATCTCGATAAGCCCGAGCTTGCCGGCCTTGCACTGCTGATCGTCCTCGTTCTCGTCTTCCAGGCGAAGTCGAACGGCATTCTTCTTTCCTTCGAGAACATGCGCGGCGTAATGGGCCTTCTGCCGGAAATGGCGCTCGTCGCCATCGGCGTGACGCTCCTGATGATCTGCGGCGAATTCGACCTATCGGTCGGGTCCGTCTTTGCGCTGATGCCCATGTCGATGGCGGTGATACTGAATTCCGGCGTGCCCTTCACCGTCGCGGTGCTGCTCGGTCTCATGATCTGCGGGGCGATCGGTTTCATCAACGGTTATGTCACGCTGCAATTCTCGATACCGAGCTTCATCACCACGCTGGGGATGCTCTTCATCGCGCGCTCGCTGACCATCGTCATATCAGGCGGTTTCCCGCCGCTTCTGCCGCCCGACCTGCCGACCTGGCTTTTCACGGACTATATCTGGCATGGCTCGCCCTTCCGCATGTCCTTCCTCTGGTTCGTGGTCATCGCCGCACTCGTGGCGGCGCTGCTGTCGCTCACCAATTTCGGCAACTGGATCCGGGCGACCGGCGGCTTCAACGAGGCCGCCGCCTCCATGGGCATTCCGGTCAAGCGCGTGAAGATCGTCTGCTTTATGCTCTGCTCGGTACTGGCGGGCTTTGCGGGACTGCTTCAGGTGCTGCGTCTCGGTTCGCCGCTGCCGTCGATCGGCGAAGGGCTGGAATTGCAGGCGGTCGCCGCGGCCGTCATCGGCGGTACGGCGCTCGCAGGAGGGATCGGCACGGTCTTCGGCGCCATCATCGGCACCCTTCTGATCCGCACGATCGACAACGGCCTGGTCCTTTCCCGTGTCGATGCCAACTGGTTCAAGTTCGCGATCGGGGTTCTCACCATGTTTGCCGTCATCGCCAATGCCTGGATGGGTAAAATGTCCCGCAAGATCAAGGTGGAGGCGCACAAATGACCACGCCGATCATCGAATGCCGCAACCTCCAGAAATGGTACAGCGGCGTGCATGCGTTGAAGAATGTCGACCTCACGATCCACCCCGGCGAGACCGTCGGCCTCGTCGGCGACAATGGCGCCGGCAAGTCGACGCTCATCAAGATTCTCTCGGGCGTTCACCATCAGGATTCCGGCGACGTGCTGATCGAAGGCCGCAAGGTGGCTCTTCGCAGCCCCAAGGATGCGATGCGCCACGGGCTGGAAACGATCTATCAGTACAATTCCATGGTCCCATCCATGTCGATCGCCCGCAATCTCTTCATCGGCCGCGAGCCGATGAAATGGTCGGTCTTAGGCATCGGCATCATGGACCAGAAGCGCATGCGCGCCGAAAGCATCCGTGCCATCGCCGATGTCGATCTGCATCTGCGCTCGCCGGATGCGCTGGTCGGCGAGCTTTCGGGCGGCCAGCGGCAGGGCGTAGCCATCGCGCGCGCCATGCACTTCAAGTCGAAGGTGCTGATCCTGGACGAGCCGACGAACCATCTTTCGGTCAAGGAGACCGACAAGGTGATCGGCTTCGTGCGCGGATTGAAGGCGCAGGGCCTGACCGGGATCTTCATCTCGCACAACATGCAGCACGTCTTCCAATCCTGCGACCGCATCGTCGCCATGGCACGCGGCGAGATCGTGTTCGACAAGCCGACCGCCGAGACGTCGATAGACGAGGTTCACGCGCTTCTGTGAGGTAACGATGACAGAGCTTTCCGGAAAGACCACCCTCATTACCGGTGCGCTCGGCACCCTCGGCCGCGCCCAGGCCGAGCGGCTGGCGCGCGCCGGCGCCGCCTTGATATTGCTCGACAGGCCCGGCGCCGAAGCCGGGGAGGGCTTCGCGACGCGTGTCGCCGCGGCTCACGGTGTGAGCGCGATCTATGTCGGCGAGGACCTTAACGACCTGGCTTCGGCGGAAAAGCGCGCAGCTACGCTTTCCCGCGAGCATGGCGGCATCGATATTCTCATCAACAATGCGGCGCTCATCATCAATAAGCCTTTCGAGGAATTTTCGCTGGAGGAATACGAGGACCAGGTCCGCGTCAACTCGTCGGCGGCTTTCGCGCTTGCCCGGGCCGTCGCGCCCGGGATGAAGCAAAAGCGCTACGGCAAGGTCGTGAACTTTTGCTCCCTGACGCTGAACGGCCGCTGGGACGGCTATGTGCCCTATGTGGCGTCCAAGGGCGCGATGCTGGGGCTGACGAAGGCGCTTGCGCGCGAACTCGGCCCGCACGGCGTGCGCGTCAACGCGGTGTCGCCGGGCGCGGTGGTTTCGGAGGCCGAAGAGCGGGTCTTTGCCGACCGCCTGCAACAATACAATGACTGGATCGTCGAAAACCAGTCGCTGAAGGCGCGCATCCAGCCCTCCGACGTCGCCGACCTGGTCCACTTCCTTGTCTCGCCTGCCTCCGACATGATTTCCGGCCAGAACATCGCGATCGACGGCGGCTGGTGATGCCGGCGATCGAGCTCTCCAACGGCGATGCACGCATCGTCCTGCGGCCCGATCTCGGCGCCGGGCTGACGGCATTCGACGTGCTGCACGATGGCTCCTGGCAACCGATCTTCCGCAGGGTCGATCCCTCTGCCGCGCATCCCTTCGCGCTTTCGAACATTCTGCTCGTTCCTTTTTCCGGCCGGGTTTCCGGCGGCGGGTTCACATTTGACCGAACCTTTCATGCCCTGCCCCGGAACGTGGAGACGGAGCCATACCCGATCCACGGGAACGGCTTTTCGGCCGCGTGGGACGTTGCCTCCGTGAGCGCGGATTCGATCACGCTCACCCTTTCGGCAGAAGGACCGGGGCCTTTCCGCTACGATGCGAGGATGTCCTACCGCCTGGAGAGCGCCGGCCTGGCGATGGAGCTGAGCCTCGTCAACCGCGCCAGGATCCGTCTGCCCTATGGCGCCGGTTTTCATCCCTGGTTCGTGCGCGAGCCGGATACGACGCTGCACGCGCCGGCCCGCGGCGTCTGGCTGGAGCAATCCGATCACCTGCCAAAGGCCTACGATGCCATAGCCGCACATCCGGAAATGGATTTCAGCAGGCCGCAGCCATTGCCGGAGCGATGGATCAACAACTGGTTCGACGGCTGGAACGGCAAGGCCCGCATCCACTGGCCGAGGCGTGGGCTCGTGGCGGACGTGGATGCGAGCGAGGCGCTGCGCCAATACGTCGTCTTCTCACCCGCTGCCGACGCCGGCTTCTTCTGCTTCGAACCGGTGACGCACCCGGTCGATGCGTTCAACCTTCCCGGCAAGGCCGAAGCCCGCGGCCTCAAGATTCTCGAGCCGGGTGAATCGCTGAGCGTCTCCACGCGTATCGCCGCGAAATCTGGCTGAGCATGTCGTCAGCCGCGGGCTCCCGGGCGCCGCGCCGGGCGGAAACCGTTGCGCAGCTTCGCTCGATTTGCCCTAGTGTTCGCCCGTCGACTATAGTCCTCTCCACGCTTTTTTACCCGATCGGTATCCAATGTCTTTCCAAGAACGAAAGAAGCCTCGCGTCACGCTTCTGGATGTCGCGCGGCATGCCAATGTTTCCCGCGCGACCGCCTCTCTCGTTCTTCGCAAGAGCCCGCTGGTCGGCAGTGAGACGCGCGCGCGAGTCGAGCAGGCGATGCGGGATTTGGGCTATGTCTACAACATCGGCGCAGCCCGCCTGCGCGTCGAACGCAGCCAGATCATCGGCGCAATCGTTCCAAATCTCACCAATCCATTCTTCGCGGAACTCCTTTCAGGTATCGAGGAGGCTATCGGGGCCACCGGCAAGGTGGTCATTCTCGCCAATAGCGGGGAGAGGGTGGAGCGGCAGGCGATGCTGCTCCAGCGCATGCGCGAACATGGGGTGGACGGGGTCGTTCTTTGCCCCGCCGCGGGCACCGAACCCGACCTGTCCGAGCAGTTGGCGGCGTGGGGTATGCCCGTCGTCCAGGTATTGCGCCACATTTCCGCCGATATGGACTATGTCGGCGTGGACTATGCCGGCGGCATGCGTCAGGCGGTGGATTATCTCGCAACGCTCGGTCATGAGAAGATTGCCTTTGCCGCCCACGGCCCGGTTCATTCTGCCTATCGGGAGCGCGTGGACGGCTTTCGTGCCGCCATGCTGGCAAAGGGGTTCGATCCCGAGATCCTGATCCATTTGCCGGCACAGCTCGGAGAAATCGCCGGCTCGACCCACCTTCTGTTTGCAAAGGCCACACAGCCGACTGCCGTGATCTGCTTCAATCATCTTGTCGCTCTTGGCCTTGCCGCAGGACTTCACGATTGCGGACTGACGATCGGACGCGATCTCTCGCTGATCGGCTTCGACGACGTGGCTGACGCCGAGGCCATCCGGCCGAGACTGACCTCGGTCTCGACCGGCCCGACTGCGATCGGCGAAAAGGCGGCGCTGCTCCTCGTCGAGCGCATCGCCAATCCGGATTTGCCGCCGCGGCGCATGGTGAACGACACGACGCTGAACATTCGGCAGTCCTGCGGCCGGCCCGCCTGACCGCGCCCGATCCCGGACGTCATTTGCGGTTGACGCACGTCAGGAAACATTTTAGATCGATCTAACTGACGCATATCGCGGGAAGCGCGAGGTGTGGCGGCGGTAGTGTGGGAGGAGGTCCCGGCATGTACGAGTTCAACTTCGCGCCTGTGCTCGCGTCCTTCGACCAGTTGCTGATCGGCGCCTGGCTCACGGTTCGCCTGTCATGTGCAGCCATGTTGATCGGCCTCGTCGTGTCAGTCTTCTGCGCCTGGGGAAAGACAGCAGGACCGGCGATCCTGCGTACCGTGATCGATGGCTATATCGAGATTATCCGCAACACGCCTTTCCTCGTGCAGATCTTCTTCATTTTCTTCGGCATGCCTTCGCTTGGCCTGAGGCTTTCGCCGAACAGTGCGGCGCTGCTGGCGCTGGTGGTCAACTTCGGCGCCTACGGCACGGAGATCATCCGCGCCGGGATCGAATCCATTCACAGGGGACAGGTGGAGGCCGGTTGGGCGCTTGGGCTGTCGAGGGCCCAGATTTTCCGCTACATCGTCATGAAGCCGGCTTTGCGCACCGTCTATCCCGCGCTCACCAGCCAGTTCATCTATCTGATGCTGAATACCAGCGTCGTGTCGGTGATTTCGGCGGATGACCTGGCTGCGGCCGGCAACGACCTTCAGTCCGCGACCTTTGCGAGCTTCGAGGTCTATATCGCGGTCACTCTGATCTATCTTGCCCTGTCGGTCGGTTTCTCCGCGCTGTTTTATGCGGTCGAGAAAATGGCCTTCAAATATCCCCTCGGCCGTTAGGAGCACTGTCATGATCAGAGCCTTCGGCTGGAACGAGTTTCTCGTCATCGTCGCCGCGGCACAGTGGACGATCGCCCTTTCCGCGATCGCCTTTGCCGGCGGCAGCGTCGGCGGACTACTGGTGGCATTGATGCGCGTCGCCGATACGCGAGTGCTGCGTCTCTCCGCGACGGGCTTCATCCGCGTCTTTCAGGGAACCCCGCTGCTGATGCAGCTCTTTCTGGTCTTCTTCGGCATGAACATCTTCGGCTTTTCGATCAATCCTTGGATCGCCGCGACGATTGCGCTCGCGCTCCACGCCAGCGCCTTCCTGGGCGAGATCTGGCGGGGCTGCATCGAGGCCGTGCCGAAGGGACAGCGCGAGGCGGCGACAGCGCTCGGCCTGCGCTATTTTCGGTCGATGCGTCATGTGATCCTGCCCCAGGCGGCCCGTATCGCCGTCGCGCCCACTGTCGGTTTCCTCGTGCAACTCATAAAGGGCACCTCGCTCGCATCGATCATCGGCTTTACCGAACTGACCCGACAAGGGCAGATCATCAACAATGCGACGTTCAGTCCGTTTCTGGTCTTCGGCACCGTTGCCGCCGTCTATTTTCTGCTTTGCTGGCCGCTGTCGCTGATCGCACGCCGGATGGAAACCCGTTTTTCCCGGGCAACGGCACGTTGACGGGCCCCGCCGGCGGGAGGGCCGGCATATGAGAAGGGAAGGGCTAATGAATATCTCGAGACGCATGGCAATATCTGTCCTCGGAGCTGCGATTGTCGCGGGTTTGGTGGCGCCCGCCGCAGCGCAGACGGTGGAGGCGATCAAATCGGCCGGAACGGTGAAGATCGGCATGCTGGTCGATTTCCCGCCGTTCGGGATCATGGACGCGAACAACCAGCCGGATGGTTACGATGCCGATGTTGCGAAGCTGCTTGCCAAGGAGCTCGGAGTCGAAGTGACGATCGTGCCGGTGACGGGACCCAACCGCATCCCCTACCTGCAGAGCAACCAGGTGGATCTGCTGGTCGCCTCGCTAGGCATCACCGAGGAGCGCGCCAAGAACGTCGACTTCTCGCAACCTTACGCAGGCATTTCGATCGGCGTGTTCGGCGCCGCCGACCTGGACGTCACAAAGCCTGAAGATCTGGCCGGCAAGACGATCGGCGTCGCCCGTGCCAGCACGCAGGACACGGCGACTACAAAGATTGCCCCTGAGGACGCCAACATTCAACGCTTCGACGACGACGCCAGTGCGGTGCAAGCGCTCCTTTCCGGACAGGTCGAACTGATCGGCGTTTCCAATGTCGTCGCGGCCCAGATCGAAGCCGCCGCCCCGGGGCGGTTCAATCAGAAGCTTCAGCTTAGCCAGCAGGTTCAGGGTATCGCCGTTCGCAAGGGATCGAGCGAGATGTTGAACTTCGTCAACGGCTTCCTCGACAAGGTCAAGGCGGACGGACAACTCAACGCCATCCACGAGAAGTGGCTCGGCTCTCCGCTGCCGGAATTCGTCACTGAAGCGAAATAAGAATGGAGCCCTCGCGATGAACACGGAACGCGAAAACGCCTCGCCCCCGGATTCGCGCGAGGCTTCGGACCCGGCCGTCCGCATGGAGGGCGTCAACAAGTGGTATGACGCCTTTCACGCGCTCAAGAACATCGACTTGGCGGTCGGCCGCGGTGAACGGATCGTCATCTGCGGACCATCGGGTTCCGGCAAGTCGACGTTGATCAGGTGCATCAACCAGCTCGAGACCATTCATTCGGGCAGGATCGTCGTGGACGGTCACGACCTGACCGCCGGCGGACGGAACGTCGATCTGGTCCGGCAGGAGACCGGCATGGTTTTCCAGCAGTTCAACCTTTTCCCGCACATGACGGTGCTGGAGAACTGCACGCTGGCTCCCATGAAGGTTCGGGGTCTCGCCAAGGCAGAGGCCGAAGAGACGGCGATGAAATATCTGAAACGGGTGCGCATCCCCGAGCAGGCCGCGAAATATCCGGCGCAGCTTTCGGGCGGACAGCAGCAGCGCGTCGCGATCGCGCGGGCTCTGTGCATGAACCCGAAGATCATGCTCTTCGACGAGCCGACCTCGGCTCTCGATCCGGAGATGGTCAAGGAGGTCCTGGACACGATGGTGGATCTCGCCAACGAAGGCATGACCATGCTTTGCGTCACGCACGAGATGGGCTTCGCGCGAAGCGTCGCCGATCGTGTCGTCTTCATGGACCGCGGCGAGATCCTGGAGGTTGCGCCGCCCGATGCCTTCTTCGGGGCCCCGCAACACGAGCGCACGCGCTTCTTCCTCGGCCAGATCTCCTGATGGCCACACCCCGGTAATTGGAGTTTCGAAACGTGAAACCAGATCTATTGCTCGTGGAGCCGATGATGCCGTTCGTCATGGACGAACTTCAGCGGAATTATACGGTTCACAGGCTTTACCAGGCCGCCGATCGGCCAGCGCTCGAAGCGGCGCTCCCATCGATCCGCGCGGTTGCCACGGGCGGCGGCGCGGGCCTTTCCAATGAATGGATGGAGAAGCTTCCATCACTGGGGATCATCGCAATCAACGGGGTCGGGACGGACAAGGTGGATCTCGCCCGCGCGCGCAGTCGCAACATCGATGTGACGACGACGCCGGGTGTCCTTGCGGACGACGTCGCTGACCTCGGTATCGCGCTCATGCTCGCCGTCCTGCGGCGGGTCGGCGATGGCGACAGGCTGGTGCGCGAAGGCCGCTGGGCCACGGGCGAACAATTACCGCTCGGCCACAGCCCGAAGGGGAAGCGGATCGGCGTACTCGGTCTTGGTCAGATCGGGCGGGCATTCGCGTCGCGCGCGGAGGCCTTCGGCATGTCGGTGCGATACTGGAATCGGTCTGCGCTTTCCGGCGTCGACTGGATCGCGCATCAGAGTCCCGTCGATCTCGCCCGCGACAGCGACGTTCTGGCCGTCTGCGTGGCGGCGAGTGCGGCGACGCAGAACATCGTTGACGCATCCCTTCTTCAGGCGCTCGGTCCCGAGGGTATCGTGGTAAATGTCGCGCGTGGCAACGTCGTCGACGAGGAGGCCCTGATCGAGGCGTTGAGGTCCGGAACGATCGCGGGTGCCGGGCTCGATGTCTTCGTCAACGAACCCGCAATCCGAAGCGAATTCCACACCACGCCGAATACGGTGCTCATGCCACATCAGGGCAGCGCGACGGTCGAGACGCGCATGGCAATGGGAAAGCTCGTGCTTGCAAATCTCGCCGCCCACTTTGCCGGCGAAAAAGCGCCGAACACCGTCAACTGAAGCGGGAGAAGACATCATGATCGTTCGCCAGGCCCTGTTCGAGGGGATCATCCATCCTGGCCGGGAGCAGGCATTCCGCGACTATGTCGAGGAGAAGCTGCTGCCTCTGTGGCAGGCCTTTCCGGGCGTCAGGGAAGTCCGGGTGCTCCATGCCGTCGACCGGGACGAAGGGGCACCGGTTTTCGCGATGATCCTTTCCACCATCTATGATGATCGCGCTGCTTTGGCGCGAGCATTGGAGTCGCCGGTGCGCTACGAGAGCCGCGAACTGACCAAGGGTCTGCTGGAGATGTTCGAAGGCCACATCCACCACCATGTGTTCGAGCTCGACGCTCGATCAAGGGATTGAGTTGTGCGCTGCTCCCCGAGTGCCGCCAATCCGTAGCACGTGCCCTTTCAAGGTACGAATAAGGCAAACGCTTGCGTCATTGCAGCGAGTGTCCGGGCAGGTGGCAAGCGGCTGATCAACTCTTAGAAGTTCGTCCGAACAATTTGGGTGGCACCCGGCGTTTCACATACGTCGCGTATATTTGAGTTGACAGACGCTGCGGACGCTGGTTCACATACGCCGCGTATGTAGAGCCGGCAGCGCGATGTCACAATCACCCAGCGCCGGCAGAAACGTTGAAAAGGAATGACCAGATGACGCGACGCGACGCAATCTTTCCCGCCGATCGGCATGCCCTGTACGAAGCTCACGGATATTCAGCCGCGATCCGCTCCGGCGACCTCCTGTTCGTCTCCGGGCAGGTCGGCAGCCGTTCCGATGGTAGTCCGGAACCGGATTTCGGGCGCCAGGTCCAACTGGCTTTCGAAAATCTGCGGGCGACGCTGAATGCGGCCGGCTGCACCTTCGACGATATAGTCGATGTGACCACGTTCCACACCGACCCCGAGAACCAGTTCGAAACCATCATGGCCGTCAAGAATCAGATCTTCAGCGCTCCACCCTATCCCAACTGGACCGCGCTGGGCGTGAACTGGCTTGCCGGGTTCGATTTCGAGATCAAAGTCATCGCGCGCATTCCCGGGGCGGCATAGGATTTCGTCGACCGGAGCACCGGCACCGCCGCTCACTATCCGAAAGCTCAAGCATTCTGAGGCATCGTCGGAACTTGAGACCGAGCCCTTGCATTTCTTCGTGGAAGGACGAAGGAGGCTTAAGTGAAAACGGCGTTGGCGGTATTTGGCGGGTTCGTCCTGTCTCTCGCGTTGTTCCTGAGCGGAGCGGTCGTCGCAGTCTTGTTCCTTACCGGCAAGCCTGCGCGCCAGCCGCAGCTCGACGTGAACCAGGCGGAAATATGGACCAAGCAGCCGCGAGCAGTCGACAGGGCGGCCCAGCAATTCGAGCGACTGCCCGCCCGCTCCGCCCCGTCCGACCTTAACGCTTCGAGAGAGTCCGAGACGCCCGCAATGGGCAACGAGGCCGAAAAGGAACGCGCCCCGGAGCCTTTGGACAAGACGGCCACCGCTTCAATTCAACCGCCGCCGGCGCAGGAGCAGCCGACGGCGTCGACAGTACCCGCCGCTCATGCCGAATGGTGTGCGAAACGCTATCGCAGTTATCGTCCGTTCGACAACAGCTACCGATCTTTCAGTGGCGGACGGCGGACCTGCAACTCACCCTACATGGATGCGGCGTGGGGGCCGTCGGAGGATATTTCGCCTGTAACGCGCGGTATCGAGGCGGAAGAGGCCGACGACCCCTCGACGCAGTTGGAATACTCGGCCGACAATGGGGCCGACAATGGCGAGGCAATCAGACTGACGCAGGAACACGTTGCCTATTGCTTCAGCCGCTACCGCTCCTACCGCCCGGAAGACAACAGTTACCAGCCTTACAGCGGCGGCCCGCGCAAACAGTGCCGGTAAAGAGGCGCTTGGGCGATCTGCACCAGGAGACCGCTCCAACCGACTGAAAATCATCTCAGGCAAATTTTGCATAGGATGCTGCGCGAATTGAATTGGTCAGCCGCGGCAAGTCGCTCCTATGTTCCGTGATGACCGCATGTCTCCTTTCATCGGACCGGTGAAACGAGACATGCGGCAAGTTGACGATTTTGCAGCGACCTTTGCGTCCAGAGAGGCGCGGCGCTGCAGGGCAGCAGGCACAGCAAGGGGAACACATGGGCAGGATCGTCTATGTCCACGGTCAATTCCTGCCGGAGGAGGAGGCCCGCATCGGGCTTTTCGATCGCGGCTTCCTGTTCGGTGACGCCGTCTACGAAGTGACGGCGGTTATCGGCGGACGGATGATCGACAACGACCTGCATCTTGGCCGTCTGGAACGTTCGCTGAGGGAACTCGCCATTCCGCTTGCCCTCTCGCGCAGGGAGATTGCCGGCGTCCAGGCGGAACTGATCGCCCGCAACGGCTTGCGGGACGGCACGGTCTATCTGCAGGTCTCGCGCGGCGAGGCGGATCGCGACTTTCTCTATTCCGACGCGCTGGTGCCGCGGTTCGTCGGCTTCACGCAGGCGAAGACGCTGACCGGCACGAAGGCTCAGCAGGACGGCATATCGGTCGATCTCGCCGAAGACCCCCGCTGGAGCCGACGCGACATCAAGACCGCCATGCTGCTCGGTCAGGTCATGGCGAAGCAGGCGGCACGCGCCCGCGGTTTCGACGACGTCTGGCTGGTGGAGAACGGGCTGGTGACGGAAGGCGCATCCTCCACGGCTCATGTCATCACCGGTGACGGACGCATTCTCACCCGCGCGGCGTCGCGCGCGACGCTGCCGGGCTGCACGCAGCGTGCCCTCGCACTGCTCTGTGCCGCCGAGGGTCTCGCGATCGAGGAGCGCCCCTTCGCGCCCCACGAGGCGCAGGGCGCCGCCGAGGCGTTCCAGACCTCCGCCTCCAGCCTCGTCATGCCAGTCGTGCGCATCGGTGACCGGGTCGTCGGCAACGGCAAGCCCGGTCCGATGACCCGAAAACTCCAGGCCCTCTATCTGGAAGCGGCCGGCGTTCCGGTCTAGAGCACTACCGGGAAAAGTGTGTAACGGTTTTCCATCCGGAAGTGCGTTGGATCAAATGGTTAGAGCATTTCAGTGTTTCTATGAAACGTTGAAATGCTCTAGATCCGTTGACTGGTTCACTGAACCAGAAAAAGCGATGCAGGGAGGGGCGATATGAAGACCGCGCGCGAACTGGGGCTGATCCCGCAGGGCAGGCTCGAACCGGGGCCGGGCAATGCCATTACCGACGTCGCGGGCGTTTCGGTCGGCCACCGGTCGCTGCGCGGCGAGGGCCTCTTCACCGGGGTCACGGCGATCCTTCCGCATGCAGGCGACGTCTTCCGCGTGAAGCCGCGGGCGGCGGTGGAGGTCATCAACGGCTTCGGCAAATCGGCGGGGCTGATGCAGGTGGCCGAACTCGGCACGATCGAGACGCCTATCCTGCTCACCAACACCTTCGGCGTTGCCGCCTGCACCGAAGCGCTGGTCCGCCGCGCCATCGCCGCCAATCCGGAGATCGGGCGAAGGATCTCGACGGTCAATGCGCTGGTCTGCGAGTGCAATGACGGCAGCATCAGCGACATTCAGGCGCTGGCCGTAAGGCCCGCCGATGCCGAGGCGGCGCTGGACGCCGCGCGCACGGGGCCGGTGGAGCAGGGTGCGGTCGGCGCCGGCTCCGGGATGACCGCCTTCGGATTCAAGGCCGGCATCGGCACGGCCTCGCGGCGCATGCGGATCGGCAAGCGCGACTTCACGCTCGGCACGCTGGTCCTTGCCAATTTCGGCGCGACGGGAGACCTCGTCCTGCCGGATGGGCGCCGGCCCGATCCGCGGGCGCCGGCCGATCGCGAGCGCGGCTCCGTCATCGTCGTCATGGCGACCGATCTTCCCTTGGCAGATCGCCAATTGCAGCGGGTCGCGCGGCGTGCCGGCGCGGGCCTTGCCCGGCTCGGTGCCTTCTGGGGCCATGGCAGCGGCGATGTCGCCCTCTGTTTCACCACCGCCGACCCGGTGGACCATGAACCCGCCGCGCCGTTCGCCACGCAGGAGCGGCTCGTCGACGGCCACATCGACATCGCCTTCCGCGCTGCCGCCGAGACGACGCAGGAGGCGGTCCTGAACGCGCTCTGCATGGCCTCCGCCATGCCGGCGCGCAACGGCCGCATCTATCCCTGCCTTGCCGACTGGCTGAAGGAGAACCCGTTCCCATGATCTTCGTGAAGGTCTGATCAGGCCGGTGCGGGTTCCAGGAGTCGCTGCGCCGTCGCCCATAGTTCCTCGACCTTGCGGTTGCGGCTCGCAGCGTGGCGGTAAAGGCGGATCTCGAGGTCAAGGTTCCAACCCTCGTCGGCAGAGGCAGGCACGAGGCGGCGCGCATCGATTTCCTCGCGCGCCAGGCTCTCCGGCAGCCAGCATACGCCCGCGCCCGTCACCGCCATGTTCATCAGGCCGGCGCTGATCGTGTTTTCGTGCGTCGTACGGCGCCGGAAAGGCGGGCGGCGCAGCAGCAGGCGCGACAGGGCGACCCCGAAGAAGGAATTGAAGCCGTAGCTGAGATAGGGGATGGCGAGCCGCGGCTGCGCGATGGCGCGGTCGAGGAGGTTCAGTCCCGGCTGCGCATCGCCGGACAGCACGATCTCCGCCGCGACCAGCGGGATCAGCCGGTCATGGGCGACGGTCAGCGCGGAAAACTGCCCGCTATCGAGATGAAACGGCACTTCCGGATGCGCATAGGTCAGGAAGAAATCCGCCTCATCTCCGACGAGCGCGTCGAGGTTCGCTTCGATTCCGCCGCGGTCCGGAATGAGCGAGGTGCTGAATGATCCACCCGCCGCTTCCAGCGTCTTCAGCCAGCGCGGAAAGAAGGTGACCGTCAGCGTATGCAGCGCGGCAAAGCGGATGAGGCCCGGCTCGTGCGGGAGACGCAGCACTTCGCGCGCCGCGTAGAAGGTGCGGATCGCGTCCTGTGCCACGGGCAGGAAATTGCGCCCCGCGGGCGTGAGTTCGGCCGGCATGGTCGCGCGGCTGATGAGCGTCGCGCCCAGCCAGCTCTCCAACTGCTTGATCCGGCGGCTGAAGGCGGGCTGCGTCACGTTGCGCAGCTCGGCCGCGCGCGAGAAGCTGGACGTGTCGGCAAGCGTCACGAAATCCTCCAGCCACTTGATCTCCATATCCGCTTCCTTCGCTGCACGCGTCCTGTGCGCGATCATAAGTCATTCAATCGAAATAGGTATGTCAATTCTGCATGGGTTGTTGCCAAAAGCGAATTGGCCAAGCCAACTGCAACCTTCCACGTTGCGTCTGGAGGAAATAGGTGCCGGCCCGTCCGGGACCGACATGGGGGGAGTTGCGAATGGCGCTCGGAATAGAAGCCGATCTTATCCTCATCAATGGCCGGATCTGGCGCGGCCGGGAGGAGGGCATCAGCGAGGCTCTCGCCGTGTGGCAAGGCAAGGTTCTCGCAACCGGCAGCGATGCGGACATTTCGGGCCTGAAGGGGCCGCACACCGAAGTCATCGATCTCGAAGGCCGCTTCGCCACCGCCGGCCTCATCGACAACCACCTGCATCTCATTGCGACCGGCATGGCCATGGGCTGGGTCGACGCGACGCCCGCCAGCGCGCCGACGCTTGCCGCCCTGCTGGGCCGGATTTCCGACCGCGCAGCCACGACGCCGAAGGGCGGCTGGGTGCGCGCCCGCGGCTATGACCAGGTCAAGCTCGACACCGGGCGGCACCCGACGCGCGATGATCTCGATCGCGTGGCCCCCGATCACCCGGTCCTGCTGACACGGGCCTGCGGCCATGTGTCGGTCGCCAACTCCCGCGCTCTGGAGCTTGCCGGCATCACCGAGGCGACGGCCGTGCCGGAAGGCGGCGTAATCGGCCTCACGGAGGGCCGGCTGAACGGCTTCCTAGCGGAAAACGCCCAGAGCCTCGTCAGGGCCGCCATGCCGGCGGCAACGACCGAGGACCTGATCGACGGAATCGAGCGGGCAGGGCGATATCTGCTCTCCTTCGGCATCACCAGCTGCATGGATGCGGCCGTGGGGCAGGTCTCCGGTTTTGCCGAAATCCAGGCCTATGAGATGGCCAAGCTTTCCGGCCGGCTGCCGGTGCGCGTCTGGTTGACCTTGCTCGGCGATCCCGGGGTTTCCATCGTTGACGATTGCTGGCGCGCGGGCCTTCTTTCCGGCGCCGGTGACGACATGCTGCGCGTCGGTGGCGTCAAGGTCTTCCTCGACGGCTCGGCGGGCGGGCGCACCGCCTGGATGACGAGGCCCTACAGGGGCGAGCCGGACAATATCGGCGTGCAGATGCTGCCGGATGCGGAGGTCGAGGCGGTTGTCAAGGCGTGCCACGACCGCGGCTATCAGATGGTCTGCCACGCCATCGGCGACGGCGCGATCGAGCAGCTCATCACGGCATACGAGAAGGCGCTTGCCGAAAATCCCGATCCCGATCGCCGCCATCGCGTCGAGCATTGCGGCTTTTCCACACCGGATCAGAATGCACGCATGAAGGCAGCCGGTATTCTGCCTGCGCCGCAGATGGCCTTCATCCACGATTTCGGCGACAGCTACATATCCGTGCTCGGGGAGGAGCGCGGCCGGTCATCCTACCCGATCGGCACTTGGATGCGCATGGGCCTGAAACCGTCGACCGGCTCGGATTCGCCGGTCTGCTCGCCGGATCCGTTCCCGAACCTGCACGCGATGCTCACGCGCCAGACGGGCAGGGGCACGGTGTTGGAGGCATCCGAACGGCTGAGCCGCGAGGAGGCATTGCAGGCCTACACCGAATACGGCGCCTATTCGCAGAAAGCCGAGGGGGTGAAAGGGCGGCTCGTGCGCGGTCAGTGGGCGGACATCGCCGTCTTCGACAACGACCTTCTGGCCGCCGCGCCCGAAACCATCCTTTCGGACACAAAGTGCGTGCTGACCCTGCTTGCGGGCCGCGTCGTGCATGATGCGCGCTGACGGCCTGCCGGACTGAACCGAAACGATGCCGAGAACGGCACGAGAGGGAGAACGAAATGCTGAAGAGATTGACACTGGCCGCAATGCTCAGCCTCGGCGTGGCTGCCGGGGCGCTTGCCGCGGGCGAGCGCCATGGCGGTACGCTCGTCTTCACCGCGCCCTACGGCTCGAGCTTCGCCACGCTTGACGTGCAGTCGAGCCCCAACACGCAGGAAGAATTCATCACGCAGGCCATCCACCGTGCGCTCTACAGCTGGGATTCGAACCAGAACAAGCCCGTCCTGGAACTGGCGTCCTCGGAGGAGGTTTCTGAGGACGGCAGGGTCCACACCTACCACCTGCGTAAAAACGCCGTGTTCCACAACGGCAAGCCGCTGACGGCCGACGACATCATCTACAGCTACAAGCGCATCGCCAACCCGGAACACGCCTTCCCCGGCGCAAGCTTCATCGCCGTCATCAAGGGCGCCGAGGACTATATCGCCGGCAAGGCCGACGAGATTTCGGGGCTGAAGAAGATCGATGACCATACGCTGGAGATCACCTATACCGGTACGATCAATCCCGGCTTCCCGCTGATGCAGAACACGACGGTCATCTACCCTTCGAATGTCGAGGACGAATCGACCTTCGGCAAGAATCCGGTCGGCCTCGGCGCCTTCGTTTTCAAGGAGCACGTGCCCGGTTCGCAGGTCGTCGTGGAAAAATTCGACAAGTACTACGAGGAGGGCAGGCCCTATCTGGACCGCATCAACATCGTGCTGATGGCCGAGGACGCCGCGCGCGACGTCGCTTTCCGCAACAAGGAAATCGACGTGTCGATCCTCGGCCCCACCCAGTACCAGGCCTATCAGGGCGAGGAGGGGCTAAAGGATCACCTCCTGGAAGTCGCCGAGGTGTATACCCGCAACATCGGCTTCAACCCCGCCTTCGAGCCCTTCAAGGACAAGCGGGTGCGCCAGGCGATCAACCATGCCATCAATGCGCCGCTGATCATCGAACGCCTCGTCAAGAACAAGGCCTACCCGGCCTCCGGCTGGCTGCCGATTTCCTCGCCCGCCTTCGACAAGGACAAGGCGC
Organism: Sinorhizobium sp.; assembly: GCF_059070375.1. Classification (NCBI taxonomy): domain Bacteria; kingdom Pseudomonadati; phylum Pseudomonadota; class Alphaproteobacteria; order Hyphomicrobiales; family Rhizobiaceae; genus Sinorhizobium; species Sinorhizobium sp. Next base: position 715,307 of record NZ_JCACWC010000001.1, on the reverse strand, counting down.
CCTACGCCTACGATCCGGAGAAGGCAGAGGCGCTGCTCGCCGAGGCCGGCTATGGCGACGGCTTCGAATTCGAGGTGACGGCGAGCCCGAACGAAAGCTGGGGCGTGCCGATCGTCGAAGCCATCCTGCCGATGCTGAAGAAGGTCGGCATCACCGTAAAGCCGAAGCCGGTCGAAAGCTCCACGCTTGGCGAGGCGGTGACGACCAACAACTTCCAGGCCTTCATCTGGTCGAACCTTTCCGGCCCCGACCCGCTGAACGCACTGCGTTGCTACTATTCGAAGACGGCGCAATCGGCCTGCAACTACACCAGCTATGCAAGCCCGGAATTCGACAAGCTCTACGAGGCGGCACAGCAGGAACGCGACCCGGCCAAGCAGAACGACCTCCTGCGCCAGGCCAACAACATCGTGCAGGACGACGCTCCGGTCTGGTTCTTCAACTACAACAAGGCGGTGATGGCCTACCAGCCGTGGATCCATGGCCTGGTTCCGAACGCCACGGAACTGGCGATCCAGCCCTATGACGAAATCTGGATCGACGAGACGGCGCCGTCATCGCGCCAGTAAGACCTTGAGGGGGAGGGGGTAGCTGCGGCTGCCCCCTTATCGATTGTCGCCGCCCGTACGGGCGGCCAGAACGGGACCGCTCATGCTTCGTTTTACCCTGCGCCGCGTCCTGCAGATAATACCCACGGTCGTGGTGGTGGCGTTGCTCATCTTCGTCATCTTCAGCGTCGTACCAGGTTCCTTCGCCGCAAGCCTCTTCGCCGATGGCAGGCGTGCCGCCGACCCGCAGATGATCGCCCGCCTCAACGAGGAATTCGGGCTGAACAGGCCGTTGATGGAGCGCTTCGTGACCTATGTCACGGACCTTGCGCAATTCGATCTCGGCACCAGTTTCCGCACCCGTCAGCCGGTGATCGATCTCATCAACGACCGTATGTGGGCCTCGCTGCAACTGGCGCTCGCCGCCATGGTCTTCGCCCTCGTCATCAGTGTGCCGCTCGGCTTCGTTGCTGCGCTAAGGCCCGGCTCCGTGCTCGATACGGTGACCATGATCGGGGCGGTGTCCGGCCTCTCCATGCCGCAGTTCTGGCTGGGTCTCCTGATGATGTATCTCTTCGCACTGCAGCTGAACTGGTTGCCGAGTTTCGGTTACGGCGACGGGTCCTTCCGGAACCTGATCCTGCCCGCTGTCACGCTCGGGGTCACGCCCCTTGCACTTCTCGCGCGCACCACGCGGGCCGGCGTCCTCGATGTCCTCAACGCCGACTTCATCCGCACCGCCCATTCCAAGGGCATGAGCGAGGCCAAGGTGGTGCGCTGGCATGTGGCGCGCAACGCGCTGGTGCTGATCGTCACGACCGTCGGCCTGCAATTCGGCTCGCTGATCGGCCAGGCTGTCGTGATCGAGAAGCTCTTCGCCTGGCCCGGCATCGGTTCGCTTCTGGTCGATAGCGTGGCGAGCCGCGACATTCCCGTGGTGCAGGGCACGATCCTCGTCATCGTGCTCTGGTTCCTGGTCATCAACACGGCCGTCGACCTGATCTATGCCGCGATCGATCCGCGCATCAAGCAGGAGTGACGGGAATGCGCCTCGGCTTCAACTTCTGGCTCGGTGCCGGACTGACGACGCTGGTGATCCTCGCCGGCATCCTCGCCCCCTGGATTGCGCCCTTCGACCCCGTGCTCGACGCGGACCTGATGAACTCCGAACTGCCGCCGGACGCCACCTTCTGGTTCGGCACGGACGGGCAGGGGCGGGACGTCTACACCCGCATCCTCTACGGCGCGCAGATCTCGCTGACGGTCGGCATCGTCTCGCAGGTGATCAACTCGATCATCGGCGTCACGCTCGGCATGACCGCCGGTTACTGGGGCGGCTGGTGGGACGATCTGGTGAATGGCTTCACGAACGTCATGCTCGCCATTCCCTCGCTGATCTTCGCGCTGGCGGTGATGGCGGTGCTGGGTCCCGGCCTGCCGTCGCTGCTCATCGCGCTCGGTCTCACCAACTGGAGCTGGACCTGCCGCATCGCCCGCTCTTCCACACTCTCCCTGAAGTCGCTGGGCTATGTGCAGGCGGCGCAGACGCTCGGCTACGGGGACCTGCGCATCATGTTCACGCAGATCCTGCCCAACATGATGGGACCGATCCTCGTCATGGCGACGCTCGGCATGGGCTCGGCGGTGCTTTCGGAAGCCGCACTCTCCTTTCTCGGCCTCGGCATCCAGCCGCCGTTCCCGAGCTGGGGCTCGATGCTGACGGATGCGCGCCAGCTCATCCAGCTCGCGCCCTGGGTGGCCATCTTCCCCGGCCTTGCCATCTTCCTCTCGGTGCTCGGCTTCAACCTTCTCGGCGACGGCCTGCGCGACAGCCTCGACCCGCATATGAGGACGCGCACCCCATGACCGCGCTTCTGAACATCAAGGAACTCCACTTGGGCGTCGCGGTCGGCCGCTCCGTCAATCGTCCGCTCCTCAAAGGAGTCTCCTTCCAGATCATGCCGGGCGAGGCCTATGGTCTCGTCGGCGAGTCCGGCTCGGGCAAGTCGGTGACTTCGCTCGCCGTCATGGGGCTTCTCAAGAAGCCGCTCGCCGTTTGCGGCGGCGAGATCCTGTTCAAGGGGCAGAATCTGCTGGCGCTGCCTAAGCGCGAGATGCGGCGCCTGCGCGGCAACCGCATTGCCATGATTTTTCAGGAGCCGATGACGGCATTGAACCCGCTCTCGACCATCGGCCGGCAGATCGCCGAGATGTTCGTGCTGCATCAGGCAAAGAGCTGGGACGAGGCGCAGAAGCTCGCGGTCGACGCGCTCGCCAGCGTGCGCGTGCCCAATCCCGACCGGCGGGTGCGCAACTATCCGCACCAGATGTCGGGGGGCTTGCGCCAGCGCGTGATGATCGCCATGGCGCTCGCCTGCAATCCGGACCTCCTGATCGCCGACGAGCCGACCACGGCGCTCGACGTCACCGTGCAGGCCGAGGTGCTGCGCCTGATCAAGGAACTCTGCGCCGAGCGCGGTACGGCGGTTCTCTTCATCAGCCATGATCTCGGCGTGATCGCCAGCATCTGCCAGCGGGTCGGCGTCATGTATGCGGGCTGCCTCGTCGAGGAGAACGAGACACGGGCGCTTTTCGCGGCACCCCGGCACGAATATACCCGTGGGCTCCTCGGCGCCCTGCCGCGCTTCGGCAGCCGCAGTCTGCACGGCCGCCAACGGCTGGTCGACATCGACAGCATCATTGCCGACCGCTCGAAGCTTACCGAGACCCGCTTCATCGCGCAGCGAAGCGTGGAAGAGAGGGAGCAGTCATGACCGACCCCCTGCTGGAAGTGGACGACCTGCATGTCCGCTTTTCCGTTGCCGGCGGAGGGCTGCTCGGAACCGGGCGGCGCATGCTGCATGCCGTCAACGGCATCGGCTTCTCGCTCGCCAGGGGCGAATGCCTGTCGATCGTCGGCGAATCCGGTTGCGGCAAATCCACCACGGCGCTCTCGATTCTCGGTCTTCAGGAGCCGACCGAAGGCACGATCCGCTACCGCGGTCAGCCGCTCACCGGGCCGGGTGCGCCCGGACGCATGCAGCGCGCCAAGGCGGTGCAGATGGTTTTCCAGGACCCCTATGCCTCGCTGAACCCGCGCCAGTCGGTACGCACCTCGCTCGCTGCGCCGCTCAGGCTACACGGGATCACGGCCGCATCGGAGATCGCCGACCGGATCGAGGTCATGCTCGCCAATGTGGGGCTGACGCCCGAGCAGGCGAACCGCTATCCGCACGAGTTCTCCGGCGGCCAGCGCCAGCGCATCGGCATTGCCCGCGCCCTGATCCTCGAACCGGAAATCGTCGTGCTGGACGAACCGGTATCCGCCCTCGACGTGTCGATCCGCGCACAGATCATCAACCTGCTGCTGGACCTGCAGGAAAAGCTCGGCCTCGGCTACCTGATGATCAGCCACGACCTGAGCGTGGTGGAGCATATGAGCGACCGGGTGCTGGTGATGTTCTTCGGACAGGTCGTGGAGGAGGGCGGCTGGCGGGACATCTTCGAAAGGCCCGCCCATCCCTATACGCGCCGGCTCATCGCTGCCATTCCCGATCCGGATGCGGCGCTGAGCCCGCGGACGAAAGACCACTTTGCCGATGTGCCGCTTCCTGCCGGTCGCCGCTTCGCACTTGACGGCAGCACGGCACCGGACGTCTTTTCCGCGCCCCCGCCCTCCGAACTGGTCGAGATCGCGCCTGGCCATCGGATGAGATTGGTGCCAGCCGTCTAGCGCAATTCCAGGAAAAAGTGCGCAGCGGTTTTCCGTCCGGGATTGCGGAAAACAAAGGGTTAGAGAGTTTCCCCGTCTCGGGGAAAGCGGAAATTCTAGTCTAGCGTAAAGCCCTGTCGCCCAAAACTTGCGACATGACTGCAAAAGGACTAGATTGCTATCATTGAAGGCAAATGCGAGGGTTTGACTATGGCGATCCTGACGGTTCGAAATGTGCCCGATGAAGTGCATCGCGCATTGCGCGTGAGAGCGGCGATGCACGGCCGCAGCACCGAGGCGGAAGTGCGGGAGATTCTGGAAAGTGCGGTGAAGCCCGAGCAGCGCGTTCGCATGGGCGATGCCCTGGCCGAGCTCGGCCGGCGATTGGGCCTGACCAATGACGATTTCGCAGTGTTCGACGAGATACGTGACAAGGCGCCGGCGCAGCCGATGAGATTTGAATGATTGTCCTCGATACGAATGTCGTCTCCGAGGTGATGAAACCGGCCGCCGATCCGGCCGTGCGCTCCTGGTTGAACGAGCAGGTCGCTGAAACCCTTTATCTGGCCAGTGTGACCTTGGCCGAACTGCTGTTCGGCATCGGTGCGCTGCCGGATGGTCGGCGCAAGAAGGCTCTGGCCGAAATGTTTGACGGCGTGCTCGAACTGTTTGGCGATCGCGTATTGCCGTTCGATATCGGAGCTGCTCGCTACTATGCCGGGCTTGCCGTGACCGCTCGAGCCGCCGGCAAGGGATTTCCGACGCCCGACGGATATATTGCCGCCATTGCCGCCTCCAGGGGATTCCTCGTCGCGACGCGCGATATCAGCCCGTTCGAAGCGGCTGGACTTACCGTGGTAAATCCTTGGCACCACCGATGAATCAGAAACCTCATCCACTGGTGCTTCGGATCGTTTCAGGCGGCGGCTAGAGAGCAGCAGATTGGTGAGCCGGGGGCCGTCGCTTTCAGCGGTGAGCAGAGCGTCTGCAACGCGTGGAAAGTTCGTGTGCGCCCACCGGCTCTAGCCTCCCCGTGTCGATACCTGCGTTTACTGTCCGATCGGAAGGCCCTGGAATTGCTCTACCGTTTCATCGAGCTGCACCCACTTATGTTTCGATTGCACGAATACTGACATGGCAGGCGGGGCGAAGTTCGGGTCGGCAAATGACCCTACCGCCACCCCGATCCAGGACGGCGAAGCATCGGCTTTCCAATAGAGGGTCGAGCCGCAGCTTGGGCAAAAATGCATCCGGACCTTGCGACCGCTCTCGGCAGTACGAATGTATTCCGTAGACACGCCAGATATTTCGACACAGTCAATCGAGTAGAACGCATTCGCGCTGAAAGGTGCACCAGTTCTTCGCTGACAGGCGAAACAGTGACACAGCGCGGTCAGTCGTGGCGGTTCGTTAAGCATCAATCTTAGAGCGCCGCAGGCGCATTGGGCAGTGGCCATGGAAACTCCTCCCGCTTGCACGGTGAGATTGCGTTTATTGAGGGCTGAAGCGCGGGCCCGAACCGCAATTCATTGCGGTGGACGATGCGAAGGGCTGGACCTGATGCAATTTCAGGATCACAGAAACTCGACTGTAGATCTCTAAAGCGCCGCGGTCTAGATGTGAGCTTTCGATAGGGTGCAGGAAATGGGGGCGGTCAACGGTACCGCCTGGATGACGTGGCCAGTCCGAGAATGTGCGAGTCAAAAATGTCGGGAACAAAACCGCGTCCGGTGCGTTGATGTCGGTTAAGCAATTTTGCGCACCTGGGGTCGCGCGTCGAGCAGAGTTGTCCCTCCATGACTCCGGCTGAGATTCAATCGATCCCTTGAAAAGCCGCGAGGGACTTGTTTTCATGTCGAATGTCGAAGAATTTCCGCTTACCGGTCGCGTATTGACCGAATACGAAGCGCTGATCACGTCAGCTCCAACTGCGCTCGATGCTATCCCGGGAGCCGTTTATGTCTGTGATCACGAGGGATGGCTCGTGCGCTACAACGCCGAGGCAGCCGAGCTTTGGGGTAGACAGCCATCGCTTAGCGCATCGCGAGAGCGGTTTTGTGGGTCCCAACGTCTTTTCCTTCCGGACGGCGCGCTCTTGGAGCATCAGGACTGCCCTATGGCTAAGGCGGTCAAGAACGGTGTCTCCACGCGCAACGCCGAGGTGATCATCGAAAGACCTGACGGATCCCGCATCTTTGCGCTCGTGAATATTCGCCCGCTCAGAGACCATCGGGGAGCAATTCAAGGGGCGATCAATTGCTTCCAGGATATTTCGCAACAGAAGCGGATCGAAGCGGAGGTCATCCGCAAGAGCAAGGACCTGGAGGACTTCTTCGAGAACAGCGCGATCGGGCTGCACATCGTCAGCGCCGCGGGGATCATCCTGCGGGCGAACAAGGCAGAGCTGGAGCTCCTCGGATATCCGGCGGACGAGTATGTAGGCCGGCACATCGCTGAATTTCACGCAGATCCGCCTGTCATCGGCGACATTCTTGACCGCCTGTCCTGTGGCGAAAAACTCGATCGCTATCCCGCCCGCTTGCGCGCACGCGATGGCTCGATCAAGCATGTGCTGATCACATCCAACAGCCGCTTCGATGACGGAAAATTCGTCAACACCCGATGCTTCACGACCGATGTTACCAGCCTGTACGAATCGGAAGACGCACGACGTGAGAGCGAGGAACGACTTTCAGCCACCTACCAGGCGGCGACGATCGGGATCGCTGAATCCGATGCGAATGGCCGCCTGCTGCGGGTCAATGACGCATTCTGCACCATGCTGGGCCGCTCGCGCGAACAACTCCTGACTATGACGTTCCTCGACTATACGCATGAGGATGACCGCGGTGAGGAAGCCCGCTCCTATGCGCGGCAGGTCAACGGAGAGATTGATACTTATGCAATTCGCAAACGTGCCGTGAAGCCCGACGGTACGGTCGTTTATCTCGATGTTTACAGTTCGACTGTCCGCGATCACGCCGGTCGTTTCCGTTATGGCGTGCGGGTTCTGCTTGATGTCACCGAAGCGAAACGCATGGACGACCGTCTTCGCGAAAGCGAACAGCATATGCGTGATTTGCTCGAGGCGCTGCCCGCCGCCGTCTACACCACAGATGCCGAAGGTCGCATCACTTTCTTCAATAAGGCGGCTGTCGAGATGGCCGGCCGCACCCCACAGTTCGGAGATAAATGGTGTGTCACCTGGCGTCTCTACAGACCGGACGGCACCTACCTGCCGCACGACCAATGTCCAATGGCCGTGGCGCTCAAAGAAGACCGAGCGGTCCGTGGCGAACAAGCCGTGGCCGAACGGCCGGATGGGACCCGTGTGCCGTTCATACCCTATCCCACTCCGCTGCATGATGTCGCCGGCAAGCTCGTTGGGGCGGTCAACATGCTGGTGGACATCTCCGATCGCGAGAAGGCTGCGGAATATGCAGAACGGCTCGCGGCCATTGTCAGGTTCTCGGACGATGCGATCGTAAGCAAGGACACGCAAGGCATCATCCAGACTTGGAATAGAGGTGCCGAGCGCCTGTTCGGCTATAGCGCCGAGGAAGTGATCGGAAAGCCTATAAACATCCTCATTCCGCCCGACCGCCAGGACGAGGAGCCCGGCATTCTTGAAAGGATTCGGCGAGACGAGCACATCGACCATTATGAGACGGTACGGATTCGAAAGGACGGAACCCTGATCGATGTCTCCTTGACGGTTTCCCCTTTGAAAGACGCCCGCGGTCGCGTCGTCGGCGCGTCAAAGATCGCGCGCGATATTACAGAAAGGCGACGCAGCGAAGAACACCGCAAGCTCCTGGTCAACGAACTGAACCACCGCGTGAAGAACACGCTTGCCACGGTTCAGTCGCTGGCTGCGCAAACCTTCCGTGGTGTAAATGCAAGCCAGGATTTTGGCCGGTTCCAAAGCCGGCTCGTCGCATTGGCGAGGGCGCACGACGTGCTTACTCGGGAGAGCTGGCAGGGTGCGGATCTTCAAGAGGTCCTTCTCGCGACGATCAATCCAATCTGCGTGGAACCCCAGCAGCGCGTTGAGGCCTCCGGTCCGCCGATCCGGTTGCGGCCGAAAATGGCACTGGCATTGTCGATGGCTTTTCATGAGCTTTGCACAAATGCTGCAAAATACGGGGCGCTCACGAACGACGGCGGTCTCATCAAGGTCAGCTGGCATGTCAGCGATATTGAGAGTGCGTCTCACCTGCATCTACAATGGGAGGAGATTGGTGGTCCATCTGTCATAGTCCCAGCGCGGACGGGTTTTGGCACCCGCCTGCTCGAACGTGCTTTGGCTCGCGAACTCGGCGGCAAGGTCGATCTTGTGTTTGCGCCGAGCGGCGTGCGCTTTCACATCGAGGCGCCACTGGCATGACGTTCAAGCTTCTACAGGCCTGACGCATGACAGCGCGCAGACTTCGGGTACTCGTGGTCGAAGACGAATCCATGATCGCCATGCTGATTGAAGATAGTCTATGCGAACTCGGGCATGAGGTCGTCGCTATAGCCTCTCGGATGCAGGAGGCGCTCGATATCGCGCGGAAAGGTCAGTTCGACATCGCCATCATCGACGTCAATCTGGACGGGGAGCCCAGTTATCCGGTCGCGGACGTTCTGGCGGAACGCAACGTACCCTTCATTTTTGCCACGGGCTATGGCAGCAAAGGCCTGGATACAAGGTACTCGAACATCCCCTTGCTCACGAAGCCGTTTCTGGACAGCGAACTGGAAACCGCGCTGGTGCAGATTTCAAAGGAAGTCTAGCGAGCAGAGGCCTGAAGATGTTGACGCGCAGCTTGCCGCAGCCGCGCAGTCGACGTGCACGTCAAATTGGTGGAGGTGATCGGTGACTGACGATCCCTATCAGATACTCGGCGTTCCGCGTACCGCCAAACCGGATGAGATCCGCAAAGCCTACCGCAAGCGCGCAAAGGAGCTGCACCCGGATCTGCATCCAGGCGACAAGCAGGTGGAAGCCAAATTCAAGGCGCTTTCCGCAGCCCACCATTTGCTGAGCGATCCCGAGCAGCGGGCCCGGTTCGACCGGGGCGAGATCGATGCATCGGGGGCAGAACGGCCGCAGCAGCACTTTTACAGGAACTACGCCGATGCAGACCACGCGCGGCGGTATGGGTCAGCGGGCGGAACCGGTGAATTCGAGGATGTGTCGGACATCTTCGCGGATGTTTTCGGGCGGGGCGGGGCAGGGGCTCGTTTCAAGGCGCGTGGGCAGGACCGTCATTATCACCTCGAAATCGAGTTCCAGGACGCGGCAAACGGCGCCCGCCGCCGCATCACCTTTCCCGACGGGAACACGCTCGACTTGGCCATTCCTGCCGGCACACGTGACGGCAGCACGCTCAGGCTGAGGGGCAAGGGGACACCGGGGATTGCTGGCGGGGAACCCGGAGATGCCTTGATCGAAATCAGCGTCCGTTCCCACTCCGTCTTCCGTCGTGAAGGCAACGACATCGAAATGGATCTGCCAATTACGCTTTATGAAGCCGTGCTTGGTGCAAAGATCGAAGTGCCGACGATCTCCGGCCGCGTATCGATGACCATCCCTAAGGGTTCAAATACGGGCGACATCCTGCGTCTCAAGGGCAAAGGGGTGAAGTCTCAACACGGCCCCGCCGGGGATCAGCGTGTTACGCTGAAGGTCGTTCTGCCGACGACGACCGATCCCGATCTCGAGCGTTTCATGGAAACGTGGCGGCAGAGCCACGCTTATGACCCGCGCGAAGCTCTACGGAGGGCCACATGAAATTGACGGAGAGGCAAGTCCTTGAACGGTGCGACGCTGTAACCCTCAAACAGCTGCGCCAGTGGGTGCACAGCGGCTGGATCGTGCCGGCTCAAGGCGAGAGCGGGCTCTCAACCAATATGCGAAAAGAGCGACTGCTTCAATTGCTGGCGTACCTCATCAGGCTGCTTCGACAGCGCCGTCGCAATTGTTCTAAGCTCCCGCCTTAGACCATAGAGCTGATCCAGCAGCGCAAGGATGATCGGCACAGCGTCATCGTTGACGTTCATGTCGCGCCGGAGCTCACAAACCAAGCGGATTCGAGCGACGTCGACGTCGTCAGCAGCATTAGCCTGCGGCATCGCGATTTGTTGTCGCAAAGGCGCTGCAGACCGCTGGCCCAGGAGCGCTCTACCGGCCGCACTTTCCGAGAAGGTCGTCGCCGAATGGTGCGACCTCCGTCAGGCTGAACCACATAGAGGTTCGGCGATCTCCCGATAATTCGAAATGGCTAATATATAGGGCAACTCCGTTATGATATTCAGTTTGCTTCAGCAGCGAACCTCAAGGAGGCAAGCATGTTTCGGTTGGGCATTGGGTTCGCATGTTTCGCCACCTATGCTTTTGGGCTACAGCCGCTCGGGGCCGCTGCTGCCGACGATCCCGAAATTGCGCGGGGGGAATATCTCGTCACGATGGGCGGCTGCAACGACTGCCACACACCGGGATATTTTTTTGGAAAACCGGACAGCTCACGCTTTCTCGGCGGGTCGGATGTAGGCTTCGAAATTCCCGGAGAGGGTGTTTTCATCGGTCGCAACATCACGCCCGACAAAGAGACCGGCATCGGCAGCTGGACCACGGAGCAGATTGTGACTGCCATTCAGACCGGGCAGCGCCCCGACGGCCGCATGCTGGCGCCGATCATGCCGTGGCACGCATTTGCGCAACTCACAAAAGAAGACGCAGGCGCAATTGCAGCATTCCTTCAAAGCCTGAAGCCGGTAAGTCATCAGGTGCCGGGCCCGTTCAAGCCAGGGGAAAAGGTATCAACCTTTATGTTCAGGATCTTGCCGCCGGGCGAAACCGCGGCCGCAGCGCCAAAATAGCCGTTGCACGCGGCTCCGAAGTCTTCCAGCGCCCCCGCCGTTCCCTTGGGCTCAGCCTTTGTGTTTACCACCCTGTGGGCTGCTCTTCTCGGCATTCTTGAGCTGATTGGTGAAGCTCGTCTCTACCTTCACCGGCGCCTTTTCCTTTTTCGGCTTCCGCGCCTCGCGGTTGCCTCTCACTTGTCCTTTAGCCATCGATGCGATCCTCTTGACGTTGAATTTGATGAAGCCGACCCGCCATATGGGCGGCCCCAATGAGAAACAGGCCGTGGCGTCCTATATGCTCTCAAATGAGCCGGTCGTCATCAGCCGCTTGAGGCGCGCGACGCCGCGCTCCCGTTGTGTCCGATTTCTTGTTCTCTTCCTTCGCGGCTTCGCTTATTTGCTTGGTACGATTGGTTTCGGCTTCCTTCAGTGAGGGCTGCGGGTCGGGCTTTCTCTCGAAACGGATCATTTGACGTTCTCCTGATCTGGCAGATTGAAGCGCTCCAAACAAACACGGGAGCGCTTTTCAGATTTTGCGCTCAGATGGCCAGAGCGGTGGCGCAACCTTGAACGCTGCGGCTGTCGGGTGAGGTTTGGCCGGGCATCGTCGCCCAACCGCCGGCCTCTACGAATTGACGCTTCTTGTAGCCGTCGGTGATTGCCTTGAACTCGATCAGTTTTGCGGCCGCGTCCGGCGCGGCGTTGAACCGCTCGACGCATATGGCGGATGCCAGTTCACCGCGCGCGATGTCGGCTGCGGCCGCTGCCGCCGTGCGAGACGTGCCGCCTGTCACCCAGCCGCCCCAGTTGAAGCCGACGATCATCGTTGCGGCCGCCGTCGCGGCGCACGCCCATACGAGGATCGCTTTGGATGGCTTGTAATTGTCGAATTGCTGGGTGATTGACGTCTTGCTGCTGTTCTGCATGGCCATTGGAAGCCTCCCCCTCCGTCGTTGTTCGCGTTTCGCCGCCTGACCACCGGGCCGAACGGTTCAGGCACTGCTCTCAGTATCCCATACTGCCCATGGCGCCGTTTCCGGTGCCTTGGGGAGACTCCCTCTCGGGAATATCGGCGATCATGGCTTCGGCGGTGATCAGAAGAGCCGCGATCGAGCCGGCGTCCCGCAAGGCTGTCCGCACGACCTTGGCGGGATCGACGATGCCGGCCCTGATCATGTCGACATAGGTTTCCGTCTGCGCGTCGAACCCCTGATTGTGATCGCTGCCGTCGATAAGTTTTCCGACAACGATCGAACCCTCGACGCCGGCATTGTCGGCGATCTGGCGGATTGGTGCTTCCAGTGCCCGGCGCACGATCGAGATGCCTGCCGCTACGTCGGCGTTCTCGTCGGTGAGACCGACAAGAGCCGATTTTGCCCGTAGTAGCGCCACTCCGCCGCCGGGAACGATGCCTTCCTCGACCGCCGCGCGCGTAGCGTTCAGGGCATCGTCGATGCGATCCTTCTTTTCCTTCACTTCAAGCTCGGTCGCGCCGCCGACGCGAATGACCGCGACGCCGCCGGCGAGTTTCGCCAGCCGCTCCTGCAGCTTTTCCTTTTCGTAGTCGGACGCCGTCTCCTCGATCTGCGCCTTGATCTGGCTGACGCGCGCCTGGATGGAGGCTTTGTCGCCGGAGCCGTCAATGATTGTGGTCGTGTCCTTCTCGATCAGCACCCGCCTGGCGCGGCCAAGCATATCCAGCGTAACGTTCTCAAGCTTGATACCCAGATCCTCGGAGATCGTCTGGCCGTCCGTCAGGATGGCAATGTCTTCCAGCATGGCCTTGCGGCGGTCGCCGAAGCCGGGAGCCTTGACGGCCGCAATCTTCAGGCCACCTCGCAGCCTGTTGACGACGAGCGTCGCCAGCACTTCGCCTTCGACGTCTTCGGAGATGATCAGCAACGGTTTCCCGGTCTGCACCGCGGCCTCAAGGATCGGCAGGATAGCCTGCAGACTGCCGAGCTTCTTCTCGTGGATGAGGATATAGGGATCCTCCAGTTCCACGCGCATCTTCTCGGCGTTGGTCACGAAATACGGCGAGAGATAACCGCGATCGAACTGCATGCCCTCGACGACGTCGAGTTCGGTATCGGCCGTCCTGGCCTCTTCGACGGTAATGACCCCCTCGTTGCCCACCTTCTCCATCGCCCTTGCGATCATTTCGCCGACGCTGGCGTCGCCATTGGCGGCAATCGTGCCGACCTGCGCGATCTCGCTCGACGAGATGACCTTCGTGGCGCGCACCTTGATTTCCGCGAGGACGGCGGCAACGCCAAGATCGATGCCGCGCTTTAGGTCCATTGGGTTCATGCCCACCGAAACCAGCTTAGCACCTTCGCGAAAGATGGACGCGGCGAGCACGGTGGCCGTCGTGGTGCCGTCGCCGGCAAGGTCATTGGTCTTTGAGGCTACCTCGCGCACCATCTGCGCACCCATATTCTCGAACTTGTCTTCAAGCTCGATTTCTTTGGCGACGGACACGCCGTCCTTGGTGATGCGTGGAGCGCCATAGGACTTGTCGATGACGACATTGCGGCCCTTCGGGCCGAGCGTCACCTTGACGGCATTGTTGAGCAATTCCACGCCGCGAAGCAGGCGATCGCGGGCGTCAGTGGAGAAGATGATTTGTTTGGCGGACATTGTCTTTGGCCTGTTCGGGCTTGAGATAAGGGATCGAAATTCGAGGGATCAGGCAGCATTGGCGGTTGCGACGGTATTTGCTGCGACGATGCCCATGATGTCGGATTCCTTCATGATCAGTAGGTCTTCGCCATCGATCTTGACCTCTGTTCCGGACCATTTACCGAACAGGATCGTGTCGCCGATCTTGACGTCGAGCGGGATCAGCTTTCCACTTTCGTCGCGGGAGCCGGGACCGACGGCGATCACTTGGCCCTCTTGGGGCTTTTCCTTGGCGGCGTCGGGGATGATGATCCCGCCCTTGGATTTGATGTTACGTTCGGCGCGTCGGATGACGACGCGGTCGAGGAGCGGGCGAAATGTCATGGGATTCTTTCTGCGACCGGCGTATAGGGCGGCTGCAACTCCTAAATAGCATCGACGGCAATCGATTAATAGGAGTGCCAAGAAATATTATTCGAAGCTGAATATGACCTGAAATCGGTGTCTGCAATTACGCGAATTGTTTTCCGGGAGAAATGGAATTAATATTTTGAAATACCTAAATTACCCTTTTCCGCGGCAAGATAGTATTCAGGATGACTAGGAGACTGTGCGTTCGTTAGTTAAAAACACTTCGAGGCGTACCGGTGTACTCAGCTCATTTGGCCTAGCGGCGGGTGCACCGGTATGGAAAGAAACGCGACCACCTAGAGTTATCTACCAAAGGTTGTCTTCGATTTTTCTGAAAACAAAAGGTTGACGCGGTCGCCGCTCTCGTCTATGAGAGGACATCGATACTTTGTTTGCCGATATTTGTTTTGCTGCGCTGTGCGCGTCTCTTGACGAACTTCCCTCTCTCAAAAGTCGAAACCCCGCTGTGCGTCGCCCAGCGGTGATCTATGTTGCTAAGAAAGGGTTCGTTATGACCACTGGCACAGTTAAATGGTTCAATTCCACCAAGGGCTTCGGCTTCATTCAGCCCGACGACGGCAGCGCCGATGTGTTCGTTCACATCTCTGCTGTTGAACGCGCGGGCATGAATTCGATCGTCGAAGGTCAGAAGCTCGGCTTCGAGCTCGAGCGCGACAACAAGTCGGGCAAGATGTCCGCAGGCCAGCTCCGCGCTGCCTAATGCTTTTTCGCCGCTGATGACCACGGATGTACTGGCATCGCGGCAAGAGGTTCGAAGAGGCCAGGCGAATGTCTGGCCTTTTTCCGTTGAGGCGGTCTTCGCGACCAAACGATATCAAAGGAACAACGATTGAGACACCCGAACGACAACGGCTTTGCCGAACGACGCAATGCCGCGGCAGATGCAAAGCGCCAGCTTCTGACAAAATTTGCATCCGCTCCCAAACCGACCGACCCTGAAATGCAGGAAAAACTGGCTGCGCGCGAAGCGGCCAACCGTGCCAGGGAGGCCCGCCGCGCGGAGCGCGAAGCGCTGAAGACAGCCGAGAACGAGCGAATCCTGGCAGAAGCCGCTGCGTTGGCCGCGGCTGCCGAGGCCGAGCAAAGGGCTGAAGCCGAAGCCCGCCAGGCAGAAATTGCCGATCGGGTCTCGCGCGTCGTCGCCGACGAAGCGGCCCGCAAGGCCGAACGCGACCGCCGCTATGCGGCCCGCAAAGCCCGCCGGGCGTAACACTTCAACACCTGCTCCCGTTCCACGGGCGCAGCCCATTGCCCTGGCAGATGATCACGGGGCGAGCGAAAAACGGACCGGTTATAATGAGCGCACATGTCTATCCACCCGCTTCACTTGTTGAGGACAATGCTGGAGCGTGGTTGAAGACGCTGGCGAAATACCGGCAGCCCCGTCTGGGGCGTAGCGCCTTCGAACTGTTCGTCACTCTCGTTCCTTTCGCCATCTTCTGGGCAGCGGCCTGCTTTTCCCTGGCCAACGGCTTCTGGCCTGGGCTGATCGCGATCCTTCCTGCCAGCGCCTTCCTGCTCAGATTGTTCATGATCCAGCACGATTGCGGCCACGGATCGTTTTTCGCCCGTCGGGGGCTCGATGACTGGACCGGCCGCGTGCTCGGGGTCCTGACCTTGACCCCTTATGACTATTGGCGGCGTGCACACGCCGCCCATCATGCGACTGCGGGCAATCTCGACCAACGCGGGGTTGGTGACATCACCACGCTGACCATTGCCGAGTACCGAGCCCTTTCGCCGACGAAGCGCCTCGGCTACCGGCTGTACCGGCACCCGCTCGTCATGTTCGGCATCGGGCCGGCCTGGCTCTTCCTGTTCAAGCAACGCCTGCCGTTCGGGATGATGAACTCGGGTGCTCTGCCTTGGATTTCGACCATGGGGACGAATCTTGCGATCGTTACGCTGGCCGGCTTGATGGTGTGGGCCGTCGGGTTGGGACCTTTTCTCCTGATCCATCTTCCGGTCGTGCTGCTCGCAGGTGCAGCCGGCGTTTGGCTCTTCTATGTGCAGCACCAGTTCGAGGAGACTCACTGGTCGGCGGGCGAGGATTGGCGGTTTCCTCAGGCGGCGCTGCATGGCGCCTCGCATTACGATCTTCCGCCGGTGCTGCGGTGGCTCACCGGCAATATAGGCATTCATCACGTGCACCACCTGTCCAGCCGGATCCCCTATTACCGTCTGCCGGAGGTACTGCGTGACCATCCGCAACTTGCCGGCATCGGACGGATCACCTTGTGGGACAGCCTCAAATGCGTCCGGCTCGTGCTCTGGGACGACCGGCGCCGGAGGCTGGTTTCATTCCGCGACGCCGCAGGGTCGCTGCGCCGCTCCCTTACCGAAGATGTACGAAAGACGACGACATGATTGAATTGACGCCAACGCAGATCCGGGGCCTTAAGCTTGCCAAGGACGGTGACGTGCATCCCCAGGGTGGGAAGAGGTGGACGCACCTGAATGCCCAGGTCACCTATGCAAGGAAGGACCGGTTCAAGGAACGGCCGCAGAAGATCAAGTTCCTGACGACCGCGACCCTGAACGAGCTGCGCGAGCACAACCTCGTGAAGGCGCTCGATACGGATGTTCCGCCCGAGGAGTCGGCTCACGGCATTACCATGGCCGGCAAGATGCTGCTTCTGAAGATCAAGTGAGCACGCCCCAGAAGAAGCATGGGGCGCGCGCGCGCTACCGGTTTGGCTCGACGGCCGCGGAAATAGCTGCGAGGGCCGGCCGCCCTTGCAGCCCCCGCAGCGGCGGACGTCAGCCCTGCCGTTATGGCATCATGCCGCGGTACCGCTCACGCTCTCGTTCGACCTGATCGAGCGTGTACGGATCGGCATTTTCGTCGAAACGTGACCATCCTTCCTGGGCATAGATGCTTCTGCGGGCCGCAGGATCCACGATTTTGCGCTGTTTCAGGATCGCTTCTGCTCGGGGTGCGACACTGTCTTCGACCCTTGCCGTGACCAGAGTGCCCCCCCTGCGAACGCCTTCGGCGTAGACATGGGCGTCTTCTTCATCGACGCCGGATTCCGTCAGCGCACCTATCAGGCCACCAGCTGCGCCCCCGGCGATTGCGCCGGCGGCCGCACCGGCCGCGGTGGAGGCAAGCCAGCCGGCAGCCACCACTGGGCCAACTCCAGGAATGGCCATAAGGCCAAGCCCCGTCAGAAGGCCAACGACGCCGCCTCCGGCAGCGCCGAGGCCAGCTCCGGCACCGGCCCCTTCGGCCGCGTTCGAGCCGTCCGTCGAGTAGCGATCGCCCGTGTTGTTCGCGACGATGCTGATGTTATCTGAAGGAACGCCTGCCGTTTCCAGATCGCTTACGGCCTCGCGAGCATCTGCATAGTCGTCAAAGAGCCCTGTTACGGTTCTCATATTCGTTCTCCCTTTCCTTTGGTGTCTGTGGACTACTGCGCCGTTACGTTGCCCTGATAGTCGAGAGCGACCGAAACGGATTTGCCCTCCTTCATCGCAGTTGCCTGCCACACACCCTTGTCATCGAGCTTCAATCCGCTGACCTCGGTGTATCCGGCCTCTTCGATCCGTTCCTTCGCTTGCGCTTCAGTAAAGCTGTTCGCGCCTTCGACCGGTGCCGTCGGGTTCTCAGAATCGGGCGTTGCGACAGCAGGCGTTTCTCCTTCCGCTGAAGGCGTCGTCTGCGCGAGTGAAGTCGTGGCCACGGCGCTCATCAGTGCTGCCGCGGCAATGATCATATTTTTCATGTGGTTACCTCTTCAGAAGACCGCGATTGATCCCCCGTCGCAGAAACACGCCGGGCGCAGAATGGTTCCCGGCGCGATGCTCCGGCCGCCATGCTGGTGGGCGGCTTGGCTTTGGCACCGGAAATGGCAACTGCTGCGGTTCCATGCAACGGAGCATCTGCTGGGCGGCGCCAAACACTGCCCTACCTACTTGCGAACAAGGTTCTTGCCTGCTGGTCGCAACCAGGTCGACCGCCGGGTGATGTGGTGGAGGGTGTGGTGCTGAAGTTCTCGCGTGGCGTTGACCAGGATCGTGCAGCCGCCGCAGGCGGCCTGCAGCAAATCGCGTTTGCGCGCAGCGCAGCAGCCGCGGCGCAGCCGTCACGTCTACCGACCCTCGTCGCAACCGCTGCCACGGTTGCCGTCCTCTATTTCGCCCGGGACGTCTTCCTGCCGCTGGCCATCGCCATTCTGCTCACCTTTGCGCTCGCGCCGCTGGTTTCGAGGCTGCGTCGAGTCGGTTGTCCCCGTTCGGTGGCCGTCGTCGGGACGGTGACGACGGCTTTTCTGTTCCTGTCCGCATTCGGCGCGGTCATAGCGATGCAAGTGAGCGAGGTGGCTCAGAACCTGCCGACCTATCAGTACAACATCGTCGAGAAGGTCAGGACCCTGAAGGAGACCGGATCGGAAAGCCAGATTTTTGAACGGATTGGCCGCGTTATAGAGAGGATCAGCACGGAGATCAGCCGGCCCGAACCCGAGGTGCGTGCCTCACCCGAACCGGCGCCGGAGACCCAGCCGTTGCTCGTGGAGATTTTCTCTCCGCAGCGGCCGGTCGAAACACTGAAGAATATCATCAATCCTCTGCTTGGGCCCTTGGCGACGACCGGCCTCGTCATCGTCGTGGTCATCTTCATGCTGTTCGAGAGGGAGGAGCTGCGCGACCGTTTCATTCGGCTGGTCGGCTACGGCGACCTGCATCGAACGACCGAAGCACTTCAGGACGCGGGCGCTCGCGTCGGCCGGTACCTGCTCATGCAGTTGGTCGTGAACATCACCTACGGCATTCCGCTGGCCATCGGCCTCTCGCTGCTCGGTATCCCCAATGCGGTCCTCTGGGGGATGCTCGCCATCGTGTTGCGCTTCGTCCCCTATATCGGGCCGGTCATCGCTGCGGCTCTGCCGTTGTTCCTGGCGTTTGCCGCGGCACCTGGATGGAGCCTGCTCGTCTGGACGGCGGCCTTGTTCATTGTCCTCGAGCTCGTGAGCAACAATGTCGTCGAGCCTTGGCTTTACGGTTCCCGCACCGGTTTGTCGCCGCTTGCGATCATCGTCGCGGCGATCTTTTGGGCATGGCTCTGGGGGCCGGTCGGACTGGTGCTGTCGACGCCGCTCACCGTGTGCCTTGTCGTTCTCGGTCGCCACGTCCCGCAATTCGAGTTTCTGGAGATACTGCTGGGCAACGAGCCCGTGCTCGATCCGAAGGAGCGCCTCTATCAGCGTCTGCTCGCCGGAGATCCGGATGAGGCGACGGACAATGCGGAAGACATGCTGGAGGAGAAGTATCTCGTCGAGTTCTACGACACGGTTGCTATTCCCGCACTGCTCCTGGCGGAGCGGGACCGCGCACGGGGCGCCCTGACGAACGCCCAGGCGGCTCAGATTGCCCAGAGTGCGAACACCCTCATCGCCAATCTCGAGGAGATTGCCGGCGAAGAGGAGGAGGAGGAGGAGGAAACGGGCGCGGAAGCGCAGGAAAATGGTGATGATGATGCGGACGAATATGATCTTCCCCTCGGCGACGGCAAGTCCGTCCTGTGCGTCGGAGGGCGCAGTGATCTCGATGACGTTGCCGCATCGATGCTCGCCCAGACCCTATGGATCCAGGGCGCGGAGGCGGCTCACGCCGGTCACGACGTCCTCAAGGCGGGCAATATAAAGGCTCTGAAGCTCGAGGGGCGAAACGCCGTCGTCCTGAGCGTTCTCGACCAGGATTTCATGAGACATGCCAAGTTTACCGTGCGTCGGCTGAAACGCATGGCCCCTGCGGCGCGCATCGGGATCGTTCTGTGGCAGGAGGATGGCCGGCCGGACACTACCGAAAGAGACCAGCTCGTTGAATCGCTGCAGGCGGATTTCGTGGTATTCGGGATGGGTGACGCCGTCCGCGAGGCGCTTTCAGACGAATTGCCTCGGTCTTTGAAACTCGCCCATCCGAAGATCGCACCCGGATACGCCATGCGGAGAAGCAAGCGTGCGGATAGGGAAAGCACGGTCAAAGCGGACTAGATCGTGAGATGCCGAAGGGCACGTGCGAAGCTTACGCCGTTTTAAGACGTTCAGCTCAATGATGAGCAGCCCTGTCAGGAGGAGTGCGGATGAGGTTTGTGGCTGGCAAAGTCGCGGTTTTCAGGTGGATGCTGCCCTTGGCCATCGCGATGGCGTTGATGGGAGGCATATACCTGGCCGTCCGCTGGTCGGCGCAGCAATCGGACGCTGTGGCGGTCAAGCGGCAGCAACACCTCGTCGAGCTTGTCATCTCCAAGATGCAAGGCAGCATCGCCCATGATCAGGAGAGCGTCACCGTCTGGGATGACGCCGTCAGAAAAGTTTCGCAGGAATGGGATTCGCGGTGGGTTGATTCCAACCTGGGCAGCTGGATGAACAGCTATTTCCGACACGACGGCGCATTCGTGATCAGTCCGGACCGTAAACCGTTATACGCCTTTCTTGCCGGCCGGACTGACGAAGCTTTCAGCAACATAGAACCCGAAGCAATGCCGCTGATCGCCAAGCTGCAAGAGAGGCTCGCAGCAGGCGATGAGGAAGGAACGAGCGAGCAGGTGCTGTCCATCGGCGAGAGCGATCTCGTACGCATCGGGGGCCGCCCGGCGATTATCAGCGTGAAGCCGATCGTGTCGGACACCGGTGATATCGTTCAGGAGCCCGGCAGGGAATTTCTGCACTTGGCCGTCCGCTTTCTCGACGGCGATCTCCTGACCCATCTCGGTGAGGATTATGGTTTCGAGGACCTGCGCTTTTCTGTTTTGCCAGAACTCGGTCGGCAGCGGTCCTATGCTCCGATCGTTTCATCGTCCGGAGAAACGATAGGGTATTTCTCCTGGCTCCCGTTCAGGCCCGGTGCCGATGTGATGAAGGCCACGGCGCCGGTGCTTCTGGTCGCCGGCGCCCTCCTCTTTGCCCTCACCAGCGCGCTCAGTATCGTATTGCGGAGGCGGTCGAGACGTCTGCAGGAAAGCCAGGCGGAGCTCAACCATCTGGCGCGTCACGATCCGTTGACGGGACTCGCCAACCGTGCGTCTTTCAACGGTCTGCTGGCGCGGGTCGTTGCTACGTCGACAATCGATCAAGCCAATGCTCTCCTGTACCTCGATCTCGACCGCTTCAAGCAAGTGAACGACACACTCGGCCATCCTGTTGGCGATCGGCTGATGGTCGAGGTCGCGAAACGGCTTAAGGAAACCGCTGCTGGTGCCGCCATTTCCAGAATTGGTGGCGATGAGTTTACCATCATCGTCGAACGCACCCGCCAGGACCAGGTGGAGAAGCTCTGTGACTCGCTGATCGCTTCGATCCGCCGGCCTTTCGAGATAGACGGACAGCCGATTCTCATCGGACTTTCGATAGGTGTGGCCGTCGCGACCGGGAATGGCGCCGACCCCGTCGAGATCACGCGGAAGGCCGATATCGCGCTTTACCACGCCAAGTCGGCCGGGCGGAACCGATACGCAGTGTTTGGCCCTCACATGGACGAACTGATCAGGACGAAGCGGGATCTGGAACAGGATCTGCGAGCGGCCCTGGATGCCGGCAATCAGCTCGAGGTCTTCTACCAGCCCGTATATTCGGCGCAGTCCCATGAGATAAGCTCGCTGGAAGCTCTTATTCGCTGGCGGCATCCGAGCAAGGGCAACATAGCACCGGATGCCTTCGTTTCGCTTGCGGAGACTGCCGGCCTCATCGATCGGCTCGGCGCTTTCGTGCTGAAGGAAGCCTGTTCTACGGCGCGCGAATTTCCGGGCCTCGACATCGCAGTGAACGTCTCCGCGGTCGAGCTTGGACAACGGCATTATGCCGCCCAGGTTCTCTCACTGCTGCGGCAGTTCGGGGTCGAGCCGTCGAGACTGGAGCTCGAGATCACCGAAACGGCTCTCCTCGACGAAGCCGGCGTCTGCGAAAAAAACATCACGGCGCTACGCGAGTTCGGCGTCAAGTTCGCACTTGACGATTTCGGTACGGGCTTCTCCTCATTTGGGCGGTTGCAGCGCCTGGAGGTCGACCGGATCAAGATCGATCGCTCTTTCGTCCACGCCTTCGATCAGCCCGGTGGCGGCGTGGCGGTCGTGCAGTCCATCGTCGGTGTCGCACATGCAAAAGGTCTGCGCATCACCGCCGAGGGAGTCGAGACCGAGGAGCAGAGCGAGATCCTGCGCAAGCTTGGCTGCGACGAATTGCAGGGCTTCCATTTGTCCAGACCGATGCCGAAGAGTTCACTTCGTCCGCTTCTTGCGACAGAAAAGGCTCAAGGAACCTCCTTCTAGAGCACTTCCAGGAAAAGGGTGTGACGGTTTTCCGTCCGGAAGAGCGTTGGACCAAAGGGTTAGAGCATTTCAACGTTTCTATGAAACAGTGAAATGCTCAGCTAACTGGCGGTCCGAGCGTCTGCACAGGGACACGCGGACGCTTTTGCCGCAAACCGGGTCGCAGTCCGGTGGAGCATCAACCGCGCCGCGCCGCCTCGATTGCAGCGACGTCTATTTTTTTCATGTCCATCATCGCCTCGAACGCTCGCTTTGCCTCGTCGCCGCCGGCGGCCATCGCGTCGGTCAGTACGCGCGGAGTGATCTGCCAGGAAATTCCCCATTTGTCCTTGCACCAGCCGCAGGCGCTTTCCTTGCCGCCATTGCCGACGATGGCGTTCCAGTAGCGATCGGTCTCTTCCTGATCGTCGGTGGCGATCTGGAAGGAGAAAGCCTCGTTGTGCTTGAATGCGGGCCCCCCGTTGAGGCCGATACAGGGAATGCCCGCAACGGTGAAGTCGACCGTCAGCACGTCGCCCTCTTTGCCCGCGGGGTAGTCACCGGGTGCGCGGTGCACGGCACGCACCGCGCTGTCAGGAAAGATCTCACAGTAGAAACGAGCGGCAGCCTCGGCGTCCTTATCGTACCATAGGCAAATCGTATTCTTCGCCATTGCCTGGTCCTTTCGCTTGGAAACATTCGGATTTGGGCCGCAAGCGGCCGACATTGGGAAATCACCTGCCCGGCCGCCAGTGAACGTAGAGCTACCTCACGGAAGAGGCTCCCATTATGCGCTTCGAAAGTCGCACGGGATCACCAAGTATTCAATGCGCCCGCAAGAAAAGCCAGGCACATCAGCCTCGCAACGCCGCAGCGTCTTCACACAGCGAGGATGGCGCGGCTGTTGCGAGTGGCCGGTCGGTGGGTTTGGCCGTTCCCATGCATGTCTTGCACCGGACGACGCTGCTTAGCTCAGGACTTCGTCGTGCAAATCGCTCGCGCGTTCAACAGACCCCAGCCGAAGACGGGATCCTTTCCCGGTTCTCCGAGATCTTCGGCGTGTCCGGTCAGCCTGTCGCGGAGCAATTCCGGAGCGAGGTCCGCTTCAGATGCTTTCATCATCGCCACCGCCGCGGTCACGAAAGGGGCGGCGAAAGAGGTTCCAGTCTTCGGACGCACGCCGCTGACCGAAGCTGCTGTCCAGACCGCCACGCCAGGGGCGGCGAAGTCGATATGCTCCCCGCGTCCGGCGCGCCGGTAGGGCCGTTTGCGCCTGTCGGTCGCGGTGACGGCAATGACCTCTTCATAGGCAGCCGGATAGACGGGCTTGGCTCTCGGACCGTCATTGCCCGCGGCGGCGACCATGATGGTTCCGCGCTCCCCCGCCTTTTTGACCGCCTGTTGGAGCAGGAGATTGGGCGGGCCGGCAAGGCTGAGATTGACCAC
Source organism: Sinorhizobium sp. (assembly GCF_059070375.1). Taxonomy (NCBI): domain Bacteria; kingdom Pseudomonadati; phylum Pseudomonadota; class Alphaproteobacteria; order Hyphomicrobiales; family Rhizobiaceae; genus Sinorhizobium; species Sinorhizobium sp. The sequence continues at coordinate 691,453 of NZ_JCACWC010000001.1, read as the reverse complement.
CTGAACCTGACGCCCAACGAGGAGGTCGAGTGCGCGCGCCAGATCGAAGGCGGCGGAGCGGTCGTCTTGCCGCCCCGCCCGGTGAAACGCGTCCACGGCGATGAGCTTGCCACCCGGTATCAGGCCCGGCGTGCGGCTCGTGGCTGAGCCCACGAGCAAGGCCGCGACAGCGGTGCCGTGCTGCCTGCCGGACTCCGGCAGTTCTTCGTCGACGAGGCGGACGATCTCTACGTTGCGAGCCTCGAATGCGATGTGATCGGGGTTGATCGCCGTATCGACAAGGCCGATGCGCACGCCTGCCGCGCAAGTGCCAGGCCAGGTTTGAGCCGAGGGCCAGCCGATCACGTCGCGTGCCAGGCAGTCGCTTTCGACGCACGGGGCATCGGGATGCTGTTCCGGCCGGAAATAATGGTTGAAGTCGATCACCGCTTGAGGCGCCAGGGCGCGGGCCTGCTGCCGAGCGGCTTCCAGTGTCAGGCCTTGGGGAATGCGAAGCTTGATCACCTCGGCGTTGAAGGAAGCCATCGTGTTCCGTTCGAGGAGCTCGAAGCCTGCGGCCGCCAACCCGCCGAGTTCCGTCGAACTGAAACCCAGCCCGACGATCTCATCGGGCGCTCGTATGGGTGCGGCGGGTGCGGCTGCGCGCGAGCGCCGCGGGGCGGTCCGACGTGGCAGGAACTCTCGGAATGGAAACAGGCTCTTGCCGCCACTCCATCCGGCGCCGGCGCCGTAGGAGCCGGAGCGGCCGGAATCGCGCGAGCCGCGGTTGCCGTCATTCCCACCGTCATCGTCGTCGTCGTCGTCGGCCAGGGCAAGCCCGGTTCCGAGCACGTCACGCACGATCATGTTCCCGGGAGCCAGGACGTCGCCGGATAAGAGTGCGATTGCAGCAATGGGCGCGAGCAGGGCCAGTTTCGACGTGGTCAGCATCTGAAAACCTCAATCGGCTAGGTCAGGCGGATAGGAGGATAGCGCATTCCTTTGGACGGTGAGACCGCTACCTGTAGATTGTGTCAGAACGGCTGAGTCGTCGGTCTATTCCCTCTTCTAGCCAATTACGGAGTTTCGGGACATGAGCAGTGCGGTAAAGGATGTCGGCGAACGCCTCATGGCGTTTTTGCCCAATCTGCGCCGCTTTGCCATCTCCCTTTGCGGCTCGCGTGATGTCGCCGATGATCTTGTGCAGGCGGCCTGCGAGCGGGCACTGGCCAGTGCCGAGCGCTTCGAGCCGGGCACGCGCTTCGACGCTTGGATATTCCGCATCCTGCGCAATCTCTGGATCGACCAGGTGCGCCGGCAGAAGACCGCAGGCGTGCAGGACGATATCACCGAGCGTCATGACATCGCCGGTTCATCCGGCGAGCGTGAAGCCGAAGCGCGGCTGACCCTCAAAACCGTCGCGGAGGCGATCACCGAATTGCCGGACGAGCAGCGGGAGGTGGTTCTTCTTGTCTGCGTCGAGGAGCTATCCTATCGCGAAGCGGCCGATGTGATGGGCATTCCCATAGGCACGGTTATGAGCCGACTGGCGAGGGCACGTAAGAGTTTGGCCGAGGCTGCCGGAATAACACAGTCGACCGGACGTTCTCAGTCAATAAAGGGCACAAAGGAATGACAGGAACGGACTTCTCCGACGAGACACTGATGCGGTTCGCCGACGGCGAGCTCGACGCCGGGACGATCGCCGAAGTAGAACGAGCGATGGAATCGGATGACGAGCTGGTCGCGCGGGTGGCGCTCTTCATCGAAACGCGCCACGCTGCCAAGACCGCTATGGAGCCGCTGCTCGATGAGCCGGTACCTTCCGGACTCAAGCGTGCGGTCGAAAGAATGGTGACGGAGAAGACGTCGCCACCTCCTGTATCGGGCGCGGGCATCCTGCCTTTCCCACGCCGCGTTGCGAACGAATCTAACAGAAGGCGATGGCTCGCTCCCGTCGCTGCCTCGCTGGCGGCTGTCGTTGCGGGATTCGGCGGATATTGGCTGCGGGGAAGTGTCGAGGCACCGATCGAAGGTGGCTTGCGCGTTGCCGCCATAGGCAGCCCCGCGCTTGATGAGGCGCTCGCCACGGTCGCCGCAGGCGAGGAACGGCGGCTGCCGGGTTCCAAGCAACGCTTCCGGGCGATTGCGACATTCCGTGACAATGCGCAGGCGCTGTGCCGCGAGTTCGAGCTGGACTCGGCCGATGGCTCAACAGTGGTTTCGGTTGCCTGCCGCACCGGGGCCGAGTGGCGTGTGACCTTCGCCGTCATCGCACCCGTAGCGAGCGGCGGCTATGCTCCTGCATCTTCCACGGAAACGCTCGACGCCTATCTGACAGCGATTGATGCAGGGGCGCCGCTCGAGGCGGCGGAAGAGGCTAGAGCTCTCGGCGAACTCCGAGGTGCGCAACGGTGAGTGCATCAAAAATCGCGATCATGGAATAGAGGCGCGCACCGCCCGTTACTCCTGCGGACCGAAGAAGCGGTCCGGTTTTCATAAGGAGTAGATGAGATGACAAAGAACTGGACGAACAAGGCAATCGCCGCCGGCTTGGCGGCACTCGTGGGCTCTGCCGCCGAAGCAAGGGAATATACCTCCTCATTTCCCGGCGTGGAGCGCGCTTCGACGCAAACCGCCCAGACGACCGGCCGAACCGACGGCGAGATCATAGTCGCCGGCAACAGCTCATCCAATTCGAGTTCCAACTCCTCGAGCAATTCGAGTTCCAACTCGTCGTCCAACAGTTCCTCGAATTCGAGCTCCAATTCATCCTCGAACAGCTCGTCGAACTCATCCTCCAACCGTTCGTCCAATTCGAGCTCGAACCGGTCCGACCGGTCGTACCGTCCGGGCAAGCTGTGGCACACAGGGCGCTGAGGTTGCGGGAAAGCTGACGGTGCGACAAGAGAGCGGGGGCCGACATTCCGGCCCCCGCCTTTTTTACCGGACCTTTCAAAGCGTTTTAGGGTCTCGTTGGAAACGGTGAAACGCTCTAACCTCTGAAGCTGCGCACTTCCGGACGGCAAACCGTTACACACGTGTTCTGGAAGTGCCCTAGCGAGCGGCGCGCGCGGACTTTCGATACCAGCCTTCTGCGGCGATGGTGTTTCGGTGGACCGTCTCGCGCTCAACTGCTTCCGCGCGGGTTTCGGCGCGGATTTCCGCTGTGACTGCCGCATCGGCACGGCGAAAGGGTATCACCTGCACAAGCGGCGTTCCCTTTTCGACGACGTGAAGGCCATCCGGTGCCGTCGCGAAGAACGGAAAATGGATGTGAGCGCTATAGCTGTCCGTATCGACAATCCCGGCCACGCATTCAAAAGGCTGTCCCGGGCGGTTTAGCGGCGGCAGAAACAGGCAACTCCATCCGGCCGGCGTGCGGATCGACCAGTAATTGTGAAACTTGCAGGGCGGGGAGGGCTCTTTCGGATTTCCCGCCACCTGATGGGCGCCGTGGTTGCTGACCATTACCCGGTCGAACTCCCAACCGGCCTCGACGCTGCGGCCGTCATCCTTGATGTCAAGGCGCACCGTCGCGGCGATCCGCAGGATCCAGCCAGTGGTCATGGCATCGAGAAAGGGCATGCAGCGTTTGACGGTCAGACCGTTGTTGATTGCCGACAGGTGCCCTTTGTCGACCGCCGGCAGCCGGCGGAACCAATCAGGCAGAACCGATTTGGCCGGTACCGGCCGCGCGATAACGCCGTCGTCTTCCGGATGGCAGACAAACTGAATGACCCGCGGATCTTTCTTTAGGAAACTTAACATCCCGCTTCTCCCGTTGAATGGCCCGGGAGTAACGGAACGGCGAGGCTTCTATTCCGTCGGCGAGAGAATGAGCAGAAACTCGATGTGTCGATACTGTCGGTTCCTGTCATCGCCCTATATAGTTCCGAGAAAACAGAGTGCGATCGCTCCCAAGGAGAGAGCGCTTCGTCCAAGCGGAGTTCGCCGGTGAGCGTAGCCTTCATCAAGGAAGAAAGTGCCGAAACGGCCTCGGAAACACTGCTGCCTGACCGGCCGGTCTCGCCCCATCCGAACCTTGTCACAGCAAAGGGATTGAAGGCTCTGGAATTGCACCTCCAACAGGCTCGGGAAGCCTACGAGGCCGCAAGCACGATCGAGGACGTGAACGAACGGCGGCGGCAGGCGGCGGGCCCCTTGCGGGATCTGCGCTACTTCGCGGAAAGAGTTCGAACGGCTCAACTCGTCTCCGATCCGGCATCATTCGATGTGGTCGCATTTGGAAGCACGGTCACCTTCAGCCGTGATGACGGGCGGGTGCAGAAATATCGGATTGTCGGAGAGGATGAAGCCGATCCCAAGGCCGGTTCGATCTCCTACGTGTCCCCCGTGGCAAGGGTTCTTATGGGCAAATCTGTCGGGGACATCGCGAGTGTCGGCGATCAGGAGCTCGAAGTGCTCGCCATCTCGTAGAGCGGGATGAGGAAAGTGTAACGGTTTTCGGTCCGGAGGTGCTTTGGATCAAATGGTTAGAGCATTTCAGTGTTTCTGTGAAACCTTGAATGCTCTGACCGATTAGAAGCAATCTCTCGGCGTGCGCGCGATGCCTACGCGCGCGCCACGGCTCCTGCATAAAGACGCGCATATGTTTCGCGAAGGACGTTCTTCTGAACCTTGCCCATCGTATTGCGCGGCAGGTCGTCCACGAAGATCACCCGTTTCGGTTGCTTGTAGCGCGCCAGCCGGCCTTCCAAACCATCGAGAATGGCGCGCTCGTCGATCGTCGCACCCGGCTTCCGGACGACCACGGCCGTGACGCCTTCGCCGAAGTCCGGATGCGGCACGCCGATGACTGCCGTTTCCACGACCCCCGGCATCTGGTCGATCTCGGTTTCGACTTCCTTGGGATAGATGTTGTATCCGCCGGAAATCACGAGATCCTTGCCTCGCCCGACGATATGGACATAGCCCCGCTCGTCGATCTTGCCGAGGTCGCCGGTGATGAAGAAGCCGTCGGCGCGGAACTCCGCCTGCGTCTTTTCGGGCATGCGCCAATAGCCCTTGAACACGTTCGGGCCCTTCACCTCGATCATTCCCGTCTCGCCTTTCGGGAGTGGCCTGCCGCTCTCCGGATCGGCGACGCGAAGCGAAACACCCGGCAATGGGAAGCCGACGGTTCCGGCGATGCGCTCGCCGTCATAGGGGTTGGAGGTGTTCATATTGGTTTCGGTCATGCCGTAGCGCTCTAGAATGGCATGTCCGGTCATCTGGGCGAAAGTCCTGTGGGTCTCGGCAAGCAGCGGAGCCGAGCCAGACACGAAAAGCCGCATCCCGGCGGTTGCCTCGCGCGTCAGTCCCGGATTGTGAACGAGACGCACATAGAAGGTCGGAACGCCCATCATTGCGGTTGCTTGCGGCATCAGACGCAGGACTTCGTTGGCGTCGAACTTCGGCAGGAAAAACATCGAGGCGCCGGCCAGAAGAACGACATTCGATGCAACGAAGAGGCCATGCGTGTGGAAGATCGGCAGGGCGTGAATCAGCCTGTCGTCGGCCGTGAAGCGCCAATGGTCGCGAAGCGTGGCGGCGTTCGAGAGGAGGTTGTCATGCGTCAGCATCGCGCCCTTGGACCGCCCGGTCGTGCCCGACGTGTAGAGGATGGCGGCGAGGTCATCCGGACCGCGATCGGCGTTGCGGAAATCCGGTGCATTGCCCCGGGCAAGGTCGATCAGCGAGCCGCCACCTTTCTCGTCCAGCGTCTCGACCTTGGCGCCGTGATCGGCGGCAGGCTTCGAGATCCCCTCCTTTGCAGCCGGCCCGCAGACGATGAGCCGAGGCTCGGAATCTGCGAAGAAATAGTCGAGTTCGGCAAGCGTATAGGCCGTGTTGAGGGGAAGATAGACCGCGCCCGCGCGCAGGCAGGCGAGATAAAGCATCAGCGCCTCGGGGCTCTTCTCCACCTGCACCGCCACCCGATCGCCAGGCCGCACACCGAGGCTGTCGAGCGCGGAAGCGATGCGGCCCGAATGCTCCAGCATGTCGCCATAGGTCCAGCGGCCGCCGTCGGCCGTCAGGATGAAGGCGGAGTCGGGGCGCGCTGCCCGGCGTATGGCGTCGAACAGATGGTTGCTCATGAGGTGAACTCCTTGTTGCCTTTCCTTCCTGGTGCGTCGGCTGATCGGACGTCCGGGGGAAAGGCGTCCGGACCTGGAACGAGGCTGCGTGAACCCCTGTCGGCCGGCACCAGCCGGCGGATGGCGGGTGCGGCGACGACCTCGCCGCGGGTCGCAAAGACCTCGTGGTTGGTCTCGATGTCGTCGAGCTTGTAGAGATAGTTGACCATCATCCCGTGGGCCTGGCGCATCGCCCGTTCGGACCGGTCGCCCAGGAAATTGATGCGTTCGAGCCGTGCGCCGTTGCCGAGATGGAACCGGGCGACGGGATCGACGGTCTTGCCGTTGCGATTGCGAGCCCTGAGGAAATACCAGGCGGCCGCAGCCGTCAGGCTTGGCTGGATGGCCGCTGCGGTCTCCGGCTGATCGGCCCAATCAGGCTCGTCGAGCACCGCGAGCCTGCTGCGGTCGGCGGCGGATAGGGCGTTGGACGTTTCGGCCCGGCGTTCGCGCGACAACCAATCGGCAAAGCCCGGCACCGGCGACAGCGTCACGAAGGTGTCGAGGCGAGGGAGGTCGCGCCGCAGATCCTCCACCACCTGTTTGATCAGGAAGTTGCCGAAAGAGATGCCCCTGAGGCCTTCCTGGCAGTTCGAAATGGAATAGAAGACGGCTGTCGTCGCGTCGGCAGCGCGGATCGGCGCACGGTCCTCCTTCAGCAGCTCCGCGATGTTGGAAGGCATTTCGCGTGTCAGCGCCACTTCGACGAAGATCAGCGGATCGTCGACCAGCTGCGGATGGAAGAAGGCGAAGCAGCGCCGGTCCTCCGGCGCAAGCCGCCGGCGCAACTCGTCCCAGCCGCCGATATGATGGACGGCCTCGTAACGAATGATCTTCTCCAGAATGTCGGCCGGCGTCGACCAGCTGATCGGCCGCAACACCAGGAAGCCCCGATTGAACCAGGAACCGAAGAGATGCGCGAAGTCCGTATCGACCGCCTCCAGATCGGGGTTCTGGGCTTTGAGTTCGAGGAGGTCCGCCCGCATGCGGACGAGGGTCGCGATGCCGTTCGGCGCAAGATTGAGCCTGCGGATCAATTCCTGGCGGCGCGGTTCTGCCGCCATGCTCATCTCAAGCAGCGCCTTCGGCGTCGGATCGGCGCGATAGGCGTCGATCGCCCGCTCCAGCCGTTCGATATCAGGGCCGAAACGAGAGAGCAGCGCCAACATGAAATCGCACCGCTTGTCCTGATCGAAGCCTTGCCACCGATCCAGAATGTTCTTGGCCAGCGCCATGCCCGACGCCTCGCCTCGGCTCGACAGCAGCGTGTCGCAGAGCGCTTCCATGGTGCCGACCGGATTGACATCGCCGTTCCGGGCCGGACCGAGCGACAAGAATCGCCGGCCGCGCTCGGCAATGCTCTGCAGCATGTCGCTGAAAAATGACGTCGTGCTCATTGGACGGTTCCCAGCATCTGGTTCGGCAGCCACGTCGAGATGTCCGGAAAGACGCAGAGGAGAATGATCGCCAGGAACATGACGAGCACGTAAGGCAGGGACCCCCAGAGAATGTCCTTCGTCGGAATCTGCGGCGCAATGGCATTGATGACGAAAAGGTTGAGCCCGATCGGAGGCGTGATCAGGCCGACCTCCATGTTGATCGTCAGCACGATCGCGAACCAGTAGGGGTCGAAACCCGCCTGGGTGACGATCGGGAAGAGCATCGGTGAGGTCATCACGATGACGGCGACGGGGGGCAGGAACATGCCGCAAATCAACAGAAAGACGTTGATGATCAGCATCAGCACCCAGCGGTTGACCTCCATGTCCGCAATCGCAGCCGCGACAGTCTGCGTGATGAACAGCGACGACAGCGCGAAGGCGAAGAGCTCGGCAGCAGCCATGATCATCATGATCATGACGCTTTCCTTCATCGCCGACCCGAAGATGCCGGCGACCGGCCGAAACCGGAAGAGGCGATAGGCGACGATCACGACTGCCAATGTCAGGAATGCGCCCGCACCGGCTGCTTCAGAAGGCGTGGCGATACCGCCATAGAGTACGTAGAGCGTGCCGGCAATGATCAGCAGGAACGGCAGGATGCGCGGAAGGGCGGCCAGCCGTTCCTTCATCGAGTAGCGAACAAGGCGTGCATCGAATTCATAGCCCTTGCGTTTGCAATCGATGACGGCCCAGATCATGAACATGATCGTCAGCAGAATGCCGGGGACGATGCCCGCCATGAACAGCCGCCCGATGGAGGTCTCGGTCGCTATTCCGTAGACGATCAGCGTGACCGAAGGGGGAATGAGAATACCCAGCGTGCCGCCGGCGGCGATGGAGCCGCTCGCGACCGAAGCGGGATAGCCGCGCCGCATCATCTCCGGAATGCCCATCTTGCCGATCGCCGCGCAAGTCGCGGGCGACGAGCCCGTCATCCCGGAAAAGATGGCGCAAGCTCCGATGTTGGACAGAATGAGGCCCCCCGGGATGCGGTTCAGCCACCGGTCGAGCGAGGTGTAGAGGTCAGATCCCGCCGGAGACGAGGCAACCGCCGCGCCCATGAGGACGAACATCGGGATCGACACATAGGCCAGATTGGCGATGCCTGAAAACATCGTATCGCCGAGCACGTAGAAAATGCCGGCGCCGCTTTGCATGTAGAGCGCTGCGAAGGCGGCAAGACCCAGGGCGAAGGCGATGGGCATTCCCGTTGCCAGCAGCACGAAAAGACATGCAACGATCATCAGTCCAGAGACAGTCGGGCTCACTGAATGATCTCCTGTGGATGGCGGTCGGCGCCCGGGGCCGAACCCGGTTCGGCCGCGCCGGGACCTATGGCTTCCGGGACTGCCGGGGCGGTGAGGAGCGTCAGAATCTGCGCGACATATTGCAGGCACAGCATGGCAAAGCTGACGGGTAGGGCAGCGAGCGGCACCCAAAGCGGCGGCGCCCAGACGCTGGAGTGTTTCCAGTTTCCCGCCCACGCGTCATGGAACTGAATCCACGTCGCAATCAGCATGACGACGCAGAACAACAGTCCGAGCAGGCCGGCGAGGATTCGCAGGACGTAGCGCGTGCGGTCGCCGACTAGCATCTCGACGACGTCGATGCCCACATGGCCGCCCTTGAGCAAGACGTATGGCGCGCCGAGAAACATGGCTGCGGTCGCGGAAAACACGACGAAGTCCGTCTGCCAGATCGTCGCCTGACGAAATACATAGCGCTGCATGATCATCTGGCAGACGACGAGCATCGCCGCAATGAGCAGGGCCGTCGCAATGGCCGCAAGGCCACGCGAAGCATTGCCGACAGCCTGTGTATAGGCTTTGAGCATCAGATCATCCCCGAGTTGCGCTGGAAGGAACGGCGCGCCGGAGCACGCCGTTCTGTCGGTCCGCCTTACTTCACGGCGAGCGCCTTTTCGATCAGCTTGTCGCCGCCGGGAACGTTGGCGGCGAAGTTCTTGTAGGACGATGCCTTGGCGAGTTCGAGCCAGGCATCGTAATCCTCCTTCGACATCTCGACGACTTCGACGCCTGCCTTCTTGTAGGTGTCGATCATGACCTGATCGCCCTTGCGGACCTCTTCGTTGAAATAGACTTCCGCTTTCTCGCCGGCAGCGAGGATCGCCTTCTGCTGCTCTTCCGTCAGGCCATCGAAGACGCGCTTCGACACCAGCACCGGTTCGTACATGAACCAGAGGGCGTTTTCCCCCGGCGCAGTGAGGCACTTGGCCTGTTCGAACAGGCGATAGGACACGAAACTCGCCGACGAGGTGTTCGCCGCATCCAGGACGCCGGTCTGCATGCCGGTGTAGATTTCCGAAGAAGGCATGGATGAGATCGAAGCACCGGCTTCCACGAGCATCTCCTCGAAGGCCGGCCCGGCGGCGCGGATCACCTGTCCCTTGATCGTGTCGGGGGAGGTGATGCAATTCTTCTTGGAGGCGAAGGCGCCGGAGAGCCACGCATCGGCGATCACCAAGGCGCCGGCATCCTCGATGACCTTCTTGATGTCCCCCATGAACTCGGAATCGTTAAGCCGCATGGCGCGATCGAAATTTCCCACGAGGCCGGGCATCAGCGTCGCGGAGAATTCCGGGTGGCGGCCCGAAGCATAATCCAAGGGGAACGAAGTCATATCGAGCAGGCCCCGTGTGACCGCATTCCACTGATCGTTCGGCTTGTAGAGCGACGACCCCGGGAACACCTGGATTTCGAGGCCGACATTGGCGGCGGCGACCTCGCGGGCGATCAGTTGCACCATCTCGTCGCGAATGTCGCCCTTTCCCCCCGGGAACTGGTGTGACGCCTTCAACACGGTCTGGGCACCCGCTGTGGAAGCGATCAAGCTGCAGATGGCCGCGACAGCAGAAGTCGTCAACTTCCGTTGAAAACTGCTCATTTCTTCCTCCCTGACATGCCGGCCTCCCGCCGGCTTGGTAGTAAGAGTGGATCCATCTTGCGTACCGTGTCAAGATTTTTGTATACAAGAGGAATGGTTGTTGCATACGGATCGGTAAGGAATGAGCGAGAACATTTTCTACAAGCTGCGGGACGATATCGAGAACGGCATCGTAACGGGCGAGTTCGAGCCGGGTGAACGTCTGGACGAGACGCAACTCGCCATGCGCTTCGGCGTATCCCGCACCCCGATCCGCGAAGCCTTGATGCAACTGAGCGCGATCGGGCTCGTCGAGATCAGACCGCGGCGCGGCGCCGTCGTCGTGGATCCGGCCCCGCAGCGCGTCTACGAAATGTTTGAGGTCATGGCTGAACTGGAAGGCATGGCCGGTGCTCTTGCCGCGCGCCGGCATACGGAGGAAGACAGCGCGGCTCTGTTGGCCGCCCACGAGAAATGCCGGGAAGCGGTCCTCAGCGAGGAGACCGATCGCTACTATTACGAGAACGAGATTTTTCATCGCGCGATATACACGGCGAGCCATAGCGGCTTTCTGGAGGAGCAATGCACTACCCTCCATCGCCGCCTTCGCCCCTATCGCCGCCTGCAGCTCAGAGTTCGCAACCGCATGAAGGTCTCGTTCAGGGAACATGGAGAGATCGTCGATGCCATTCTTTCCGGCAATGCGGATGGCGCGCGGGAGGGATTGCGCAGCCATGTGGCGGTCCAAGGCGACCGCTTCGGCGACCTTGTCGCAAACCTCTCGAACCGTGAACGGCGGAGCGGTCGGCTCGGATAGGAACCGGACGATGAGGCATTCCGGTCCCAATACAGTACCTGAGAATACAGGCTGCGCGGGCCACTAAAAATTGCCGGTTTTATTTAAAATTCCTGGGTGTTTATTGTGGGTTGGGGGGATTCTTGGTTGACCTTGGGGCAGGTTCTCGAAACACTCCCGGCGGTTACGGCCAACACGTAGCGTCACGAAAGTGCGACATTGTGCCGAGTGTCGTGGAGGAACACAGGAACCATGACAAGGTCAAGAGGCTCCCTTTTTGCGTTCTTCTGCTTCGTTGTGGCTCTGTGTACGGGCATTGGCGCCAGTCCCCCGGCCTCGGCAAACGGCGATTCGGTCGAAATCTCGTCGAATTTTTCCCGGTCAATCAAGGTTGCGAAGGGCAAGACGGTCACGATCAGGGCCGTGCAGCGATTCGATGAGATCGTCATCGGGGATCCGGAGATTGCGACCGTAACCCCTCTGACCGATCGTTCCTTCTATATTCTCGGCAATGAACTGGGCTCGACAAGCGTCACCATTTTCGATGCGGAAAAGAATCCGGTCGGCATTATCGACATAGAGGTGACGCTCGATACGAAATTGCTGTCCTCGACGATCCGACAGTCGGTGCCGGGCTCGAGCGTAAAGGTAACCTCGGCGAACGGAAGGATCGTTCTTTCCGGCTCTGCCACGGACGCGGTTGCGGCTACCCAGGCTGAGCAGATCGCATCGCGCTTTGCCGGCGACGAGGAGGTCATCAATTCCATTAAGATCACGTCGTCCCAACAGGTACAGCTGAATGTCAGATTCGTGGAGATCAACCGCGACGTCGGCAAGGAGCTTGGAACCCAGATCAGTGCCGCCTATGCCTGGTCGAACGGGAGTGTCGAGTTCAACTCCTCCCCGCGCGCGACATCCAATACGCCGGCCGGCTCGCTTATCGGCAGCCTCATCGGAGAGGGCTACTCGGTCGATGTGGCGATCGATGCGCTCGAAGACAGGGGTATGGCCCGGCGCCTCGCCGAGCCGAACCTGATAGCGCGTTCCGGTGAGACCTCAAGCTTTCTGGCCGGCGGCGAATTCCCTATCCCCATCTCGGAGCAGGACGGAACCATTACCGTCAGCTATAAGAAGTTCGGTGTCGGTCTGGATTTCACGCCGACCGTGCTCAGCGATGGCCTTATCTCCCTCGACATCGAGCCGGAGGTATCGGCGATCGACAACACCGCCTCCTACCGGGTGGGAAATATCGCGATCCCGGGCTTCTCCGTCCGCCGTGCCCGGACGTCCGTCGATCTCAAGAGCGGCCAGAGCTTCATGATCGCCGGCCTCCTGCAGAGCGAGAACAATCTCATCACCCAGCGCGTGCCGGGCCTCGGGCAACTTCCCATTCTCGGCGCGTTGTTTTCGTCCAAAGCTTACCAGCGCCGCGAGACCGATCTCGTGATCATCGTCACGCCTCATCTCGTCAAACCGATCGATCCCCTCAAGAAGGTCGCCAGCCCGTCGGATCGAACGAAACGACCGACCGAATCTGAATTCTTTCTCGGCAATATCGATGAAGTGGAGGTCAACGGCAGGGGCCGGTCTGCGTCGAGGCAGGCGCGTGTCGTCCGCGCACCGAGTTCCGGCCATTTTCTGGAGCTCCAATGATCCGCAGAAGCAGCAGGCCTAAAGGCTTTCACGGCTTTCTTTTTCTTGCGTCGATCCTGCTTTCCGGGTGCCAGAGCTACGAATTCGTCCGCAGCGAAACGATAGCCCTGTCCGCAGGCGATGCAATCGCGGCCAATAGCGCGATGCAGATGGTCGATCCGTGGCCGCCAAGGGTCAAGCAGACCAGCTTGGTCACGCCGGCCGACCTGGAACAATATAAGCCGCAGGACGCGGAGCAAAACGGGACGAACGGGGGAAATGGTGAGCCTTATCCGAACGACACCACGACGCAGTAGCAAGAGGGCGGCGATCAGCGAATGGAGATGAGAATAGGCGAGTCCGGCCGCAGTGTGCTGGGCCGTCCGGGAGGAGAACGCCGGACCACGGAACTGGCCATGGCGATCGTCGCCGCTGTGCTTCTTTCGAGCTGTCAGACGTCGGAGGTGTTGTCGGGTGCCGAATTCGACCCGACATCCGCTCTGATGTCATCCGGAGACGTGAGCAAGTCCGATCTCGATCAGGGCAAGCTTCAATTCATGAACGGCAATTATGGGCTCGCCGAGAAGCACTTTCGAAAGGCGGTAGAGCTGCGGCAGGACAACGCCGAGGCGCTGATGGGATTGGCGGCCTGCTATGACCGCCTCGGCCGGTTCGATCTGGCGGACCGCGTCTATAGTCAATTGCTCAGGGTGGCCGGGCGCCAGCCACGCATCGTCAACAACATGGGATACTCGCAATATCTCCGAGGCGAGAAGGCAAACGCCCGCAAATTGCTGCTCGAAGCTCGTGCGGCATTACCGGGGGATGAGACGATCGAGGCCAATCTTGCCTTGTTGGACCGCAGTTGAGGGCATAGCGTCAGGCTCCCGCCGTCGGGCGACGTTGATCGGCTTCGTCTTCGCAGCTAGCTTCGACGGTCAGCAACTCGGTGACCGCCATGGCCAGTGACGTCCTTGCCCGTTCCTTCGGCAAAGAGGCATTCGGGCTCGACCCGCAGAATTACCACACGGCCCGGCCGCCCTATCCGGAGCTCGTCTGGGATGCGCTACGAGCGCGCGCGGGACTCCGAAGCGGTATTTCCATCCTCGAGATTGGAGCCGGAACCGGGCTGGCCACCGAACGCCTTCTTGACGATCGGCCCCAACGGCTTCTGGCTGTAGAGCCAGACAGGCGGCTAGCAAAGTTTCTTCGCGATCGATTGGACGAGGAAGAGCTCGAAGTGGTGGAAACTCCCTTCGAAAAATTGAAAGTTCCGGAAAAGAGTTTCGATCTCGTCGTCAGTGCGACGGCGTTTCACTGGATTGATGCCGTTCCTGCCCTGCGGCGCATACAGCGACTGCTGCGAGACGGCGGTAGCGTCGCTCTCATTTGGAACGTGTTCGGGGACGGTGTCAGGCCCGACCCATTTCATCGAGCAACGGCACACCTGTTCTCGGGCCATCGTACGAGCCCGTCCGGTGGCGGAACGACCCAGACGCCATACGGCCTCGATGTCGGAGCGCGACTGGCCGACTTGGCGGAGGCTGGATTTACGACCGACGAGCCAGAGCTCATAGACTGGACCCTGTCGCTGGACCCGTCCGCTGTTCGACGCCTCTACGCGACCTACTCGAATGTCACGGCACTGCCGGAGGACGAGCGGGAAAGATTGCTCGGCGGACTGGAGAAAGTGGCCGAAACCGAGTTCGCAGGCGTTGTCACCAGAAACATGACCACGTCGGTTTACACGGGAAGACGAGAGTAACGGGGTGCAGGGGAGGGAGGATCAAACTCCCGGACCAGCCCTCACAAAGAGAGGGAGTGCTATGGCGTTGGATCGTGCCGACTTTTACGACGCAGAATTGGCGCGACACAATCGCCACCTGCGGGTTGCTGCCGACTTTGGCGCAGATGATCGGGTGCTCGATATCGGCTGCGGTGCAGGACAGACGACGCGCGAGGCCGCCCGCGCCGCGTCGCAAGGCGAAGCGATCGGTGTGGATATTTCCGCGGAGATGCTTGAGGAGGCAAGGCGACGGAGTGCCGCTGAGGGTCTGCGGAATGTGATGTTCGAGCAGGGCGACGCGCAATTTCACGGATTCCCGACCGGCAGTTTCGACCTTTGCATCAGCCGGTTTGGCGTGATGTTCTTTGCCGATCCGGCGGCGGCATTTGCCAATATCGGCCGGGCCATGCGCCCCGGCGCGCGCCTTGTGTGGATGGTATGGCAGAACCGGGAGCGTAACGAGTGGTCGCGCGCCATCCGGCAAGCCCTGGCGCCGGCAATTGCGGTTTCCGCAGGTGCTGCCGACCCGTTTTCACTTGGCGATCCTCCGGTTGCCGCGGACCTTCTGAGATCGGCCGGCTTTACTTCGATCGACTTTGCGGACGTGCGAGAGCCGGTCTTCTATGGATCGGATGTCGATGCCGCGTTCGATGCACTCACCAGCCTTTATCTTGTGCAGGACGCTCTCGCGGCC
The DNA here is from genome assembly GCF_059070375.1 of Sinorhizobium sp. Taxonomy (NCBI): domain Bacteria; kingdom Pseudomonadati; phylum Pseudomonadota; class Alphaproteobacteria; order Hyphomicrobiales; family Rhizobiaceae; genus Sinorhizobium; species Sinorhizobium sp. The sequence continues at coordinate 676,101 of NZ_JCACWC010000001.1, read as the reverse complement.
GCAAATGAACCGCCGGACAAACCACTGCAGCGGCTGCGCGGCTTGCTTGAGGCGCATATGACCCCGAAGGGCGTATTTTTCGACTCTCGCGCGTGGATCATGACTGCCCGCCGGCCAGGCGGCGGAGGCTGACTACGCCAAGAAAGTCTGCGATCAGCAAGTGGTCTGCCAAGTGGACACTGTGTCGGTATCCGATGTCGGGAATGAGTGAGACGGCGAAGCGCGGTTGCCCGTTCCTTCGGCGATCTGGCGTGCCAAGATTTCAACCCCCCTGTACTATGAAAGAGACCACCGCTTCTTGACGTCTGCATTGTATAAGCTACAACTTGTCCTTGCGGCGTGACCACCTCTCCTCCTGAAGCGGGATGATCGTCATGTGTCAAAAATCCTCTGGATCGCAGCAGTCGACGCAATGTAAGGCTGCCGTGCATGCGGCGTCCCGTCCTGCAGCGTTGTTCCTTCTTGCGCATCCCGTTTTCACCTTGCTGCGCTCTGGCAGAGAAATGCTTGCGGCGGCTCTCGTGCTCGGACTTTGCGCGACCGCCAGCGCCGATGACGTGCTTTTCGAAAACGTCCACATCTTCGACGGAAAAAGTGCTGCTCTTTCAGCGCCGTCGAATGTTCTGGTCCAAGGCAATGTTATCGCGGAGATTTCGGTAAGCCCCATCGAAGCCGAAGGCGCTGAGCGCATTGCCGGCAACGGGCGAACGCTAATGCCGGGCCTGATCGATGCGCACTGGCATGCGATGTTGGCTGCTTCCACCCCGGCAGAGGCAATGGGCGACGTCAGCTTCGCCAGCATCGTGGCCGGCGATGAGGCGACGGATACGCTGATGCGCGGCTTCACCACCGTTCGCGACGTGGGCGGGCCGGCGTTCGGCCTCAAGCGGGCCATAGACCGGGGCATCATCCCCGGACCGCGCATCTATCCGTCCGGTGCCATGATCACGGTGACCAGCGGGCATGGCGATTTCCGCCAGCTCACCGACCTGCCAAGGAGGACGGGCGGCCTGCTCACCCCGATGGAGACGAGCGGGGGTGCCATGGTCGTGGACAGCCCCGACGAGGTGCGTCTGCGCGTCCGCGAGCAGTTCATGCAAGGCGCCGTTCTGATCAAGCTGACGGCGGGCGGCGGGGTGTCTTCACCCTTCAGCCCGCTCGACGTCACCACCTTTACCGAGCCGGAATTGCGGGCCGCCGTGGAAATCGCCGAGAATTGGGGCAGCTACGTCGCCGCGCACGCCTTCACCCCTGATGCGATCCGGAAGGCTATCGCTGCTGGTGTGAAGTGCATCGAACACGGCTTCCTCATGGATGAGGCCACTGCCAAGCTGATCGCCGAAAAGGACATTTGGCTGAGCTTGCAGCCACTTCCGGAATTGATGAGGACAGGCCTTCGCGAGGGTTCGGTCGAGCGTGCCAAGGCCGATGAGGTGTGGCCGGGTATCGGCAGGACGTACGAACTGGCAAAGAAATACAAGATCAAGACCGCGTGGGGCACGGATGTCCTGTTCTCCCGTGCACTGGCGAGGCAACAAGGAGCAATTCTTGCCTCACTCGTGCGTTGGTACACGCCTTCCGAAGCGCTCGTTATGGCAACGGGGACCAATGCCGAACTGCTGGCGCTGTCGGGCCAGCGCAACCCCTATCCGGGAAAGCTCGGCGTGATCGAGGAAGGCGCGCTCGCGGACCTCCTGCTCGTCGAAGGCAATCCGCTGGAGAATATCGACCTGGTGGCCGATCCCGCCAACAGCTTCAAGATCATCATGAAGGACGGCATGATCTACAAAAACACACTCGCCCAGTGAGAAACGACGGCCTGATGGCACCACCGAAGACTGCTGTCGTCGCATGCTACTGATGGACTGAGCAGATCGTCTGAGAGGTAGGTGCATGCCCGCCGCAAGAATGAAGATAATCTACACTACCCAAATTCTGATAGCGACTCTGCTCCTCCTCGCAATGCTCTCGATGGCAAGTTCGATATTTGCCCCAGTAGCTTTTGCGCTATTTATCATCGCGCTTGTGTGGCCGACGCAGTGCCGCTTGCAGGCTATGCTCCCTCGCCACTTGGCGCTCATCATCAGCTTCCTCTTGGTCGTGCTCGCCATCGTCGCGTTCGGCTGGCTCATAGCCTGGGCATTCGGGCATGTCGGCCGGTGGTTCATCGCGGATGCAGCGCGTTTTCAGCAGCTCTACGATCAGGTTCGCCTGTGGCTCGAGGAACACGGCGTAGCGGTTGGCATGCTCTGGTCAGAGAACTTCAGCGTTGGCTGGATCGTGCGTACTGTACAGGCCGTAAGCGGCCGGCTTAACAGCACCTTGAGTTTCTGGCTGATCGCGCTCGTCTATGTCCTGCTCGGGCTGATGGAGGTGGAGGCTTTCGGGCGCAGGCTCGAGGCCATGCGAAACCGGACGGGCAGTACATGGTTTCTTCGTGGCAGCCAACAAACCGCTATGAAGATTCGCCGCTACATGATGATCAGGACCGTGATGAGTGTCGTCACCGGGCTTCTGGTTTGGATTTTCACCCGCGCTGTCGGGCTGTCTCTCGCCGAGGAATGGGGCTTTATCGCGTTCGCTCTCAACTACATCCCCTTTCTTGGGCCGCTTGTGTCCACCCTGTTCCCGACGCTCTTTGCTCTTATCCAGTTCGGGACTGTGGAGACCGTCTTGATTGTCTTTACGGGCTTGAACCTCATTCAGTTCGTTGTGGGCAGTTATATCGAGCCACGAGCCTCAGGCAGCGCGCTGTCAATGTCCCCTGTCATGGTCCTGTTTTCCGTTTTCTTGTGGGGTTACTTATGGGGGATCTTCGGCGCCTTCATCGGCGTGCCGATAACGATCGCGTTGCTGACCTTCTGCAACCAGCATCCGTCCAGCAAGTGGCTTTCAGAATTGTTCGGTCTGGAGATCGCAACCGACGCTTCGACGCCCAGCGGATAATGCGGTCGTCATCGTCGGCCATGCTATGTGGGTCAAGCGATTACGATCGCGCCGATACCGTCCCGGCAGTCAGGTGGGTGGCGATGCCTGATTGTTTCCAGTTTTGTCCGGCCGGGGGAAAAATGCAAATCTCAGCCAAGCCACGCCATGCGCCAGAAAATCGATCCCCAGCAAGAGTGCAAGGAGCCAAAGGCCCGTCTTCGGGAACTCGGCCAGGACGACAAGTCCCGCGCCGGCCCCGAACGCTCCCGACAGCATCATAGGCCATCCTGCCTCACGCCAGTGGCTAATGCTGAGCAAGATCCTGACGGCGCCCGAGAGGATGAACAGCAGGCCGACCGTGTAGGTTTGCAGCAAGTCTTGTGTGCGCCCTGAGCGGGCCACCATGTTCGTGAGGACTTCCATCACGCCCGAGCCGGCGACGTCGGTTAGCATTAAGCCGAGGGCGATATATAAAAATCCGAGCAGCGTTTGCCATGACAGGCCACCCCATCGTCTCGCCCAGAAGGCATATACGATTTCGAACACGCCAACCAAGATGGCGGCGGTTCCGACGAAGGCCGGAGTGACGACTGGTGCAAACGCCACATCCCCCAGGACGACCAGTCCCGCCAGAAGCATTACGCCGCCAAGGACGACCCGAACAGAAGGCGGGGGGCCGCTCGGGTCGCCACCTGCATTGACCGGCATGGTGTCGTAAGATGCCATGGCTTCCTCGTGACTCCGGCTGCTCGTTGCAAACACTATGCTCCGAGAAGCGGTGCGATCGTCGGCAAATCTTCAAAGACGTCGGCGCATCGATCCGCGGGCGGATTGACCGTCTGTACGGACCTTGCGCCTGCAGTGCCGGGCGGCAGATCGCACTATCGCCGTTCATTTCGGCGAAGGACGTGGCCCGCGATGAAAGCTATACCGATGAGCAGAAGGACTACTCCTGCCAATCCAATTCCGAACGAGCCATATCGGTAGCCGGACGCCGCGAGGAGGAAACCAATAATGATACTCGCGAAGCCGATTAGCTTCATTTTCATCAGGTTGAAGTTTTCGCCGTATCCTGCCATGTGAGTATCCAATTTCTCCGCGTCCGGTTCAGTCGTCACCAGCGCGAACGGCGTCTAAGCGGCGCTCGCTTTCTGCAAGGCGTCCCGCAGCAGTTGCTCCTTGCTTTCATCCAGTGAGGTTTTCAGGATGGTGCCGCCAAATGGCGATATGTCCTTCAGAACCTTGTCCTCAGTCATCTCCTTCACCAGCACGAACAGTGCCGCATTGCCGGGCTGAAGACCTCTGGCAAGTTCCTTCATGAAATCGTCGTTGATGCCCACATCGCTCAGCGCGCCCCCGATTGCTCCGGAGGCCGCACCTACGGCCACCCCGATCAGCGGGTTGAGGAACAGCACACCGACGAGCAGACCCCAGAAGCTTCCTGAAGCGGCACCAGCCGCAGTGAGGTTCATCAGTTGATTCAACTTGACCTTGCCTGCGTCAGTCTTTGTCGCGATCACGGCGTCGCCCAATGTGAGCAAGTATTCTTTCTGCAGTCCAATCAGGCGCTGTCGGACTTCTTCGGCTTTGTCTTCACTGGGATAAATAATGGCAATCAGGCTGGACATGACTAACTCCCATTTACGTTAGTTGCGAAGCTTAGCGGCAACCTGGCGCGCACCCTGAATGCCCAATGGTGCCGGTCGCGCAGGCGTTCACGGCCTTCCGGGAATAAGGTTGCAGGGCGCGCCAGGCGGCAGGTTTCATCGGCACCTTGCGATGATGATTGTCCCGTCGGGCTGTCTGTATCTGCAGTTGCCACGGTTGTAGGACGGAGTCGTTGCAGTTCCGACCGCGGCCCCGACCAGAGCTCCGCCAGCCGCACCGGCGACGGTGCTCGTTGTGTTCCCTCCAATCAACTGGCCCGCCACCGCGCCTGTTCCGGCGCCTATCAGAGCTCCGCCCAGGCCGCGTTGGTTCTGTTCGGTGGCGCACCCACCGGCAAGCGCGGCCACAACCGCAAGCGTGAGAGGGAGTATCGTCCTTCGGGTCATGGCATTTCTCCTTGTGCGAGAGCGCCAATCTCTGGAAAATCGGGCTGAGAGATCAGACGATTCTCAGGGCAGGGCTAGAGGCGCTCCGGGCCAGCGACCGCCGATCTTGGTCAGTAATCCACCGCATCACGGGTAATTGGGCAGGTCATGCAATGGCCACCGCCGCGTCCGCGACCGAGTTCGGCGCCCGTAATGGTGATCACTTCAATGCCGGCTCTGCGTAGAAGCGTATTGGTGTAGGTGTTGCGGTCGTAGGCCAGCACCACGCCGGGCGAGAGGCAGACGAGATTTGCGCCGCTGTCCCATTGCGTCCGTTCGCGCACATAGGCGTTCCCGCCGGTCTCGACCACGCGCATTTCCTTGAGACCCAGGGCGTCCCGCACCGTTTCGACAAACGAGCCACGATCCCTGTGGAGCTCGACGGAGCCCGGCTTCTCACCCGGTCTGTAGGAGAATGCCTCGATTTCGTTGACAATGTCGGGGTAGATAAGCACGCAGTCGCGGTCGGCGAAGGTGAAGACCGTGTCCAGGTGCATAGCCGCACGTAATTTTGGCATTGCGGCGACGATCACGCGCTGCGCGGCGCCTTTTTCGAACAGGGTTGCGGCGAGCTGGCTGATCGCCTGCCGCGACGTTCGCTCGCTCATGCCGATCAACACGTTACCTTTACCGATCGGCATGACGTCGCCGCCCTCGAGTGTGGCGAGCCCCCAGTCCAGGGTCGGGTCGCCCCACCAGACATTGACCTTGCCGGCGAAATCCGGATGGAACTTATAGATCGCAGTGGCGAGAATAGTCTCTTCGTGACGCGCCGGCCAGTAGAGCGGGTTGAGGGTCACTCCGCCGTAGATCCAGCAGGTGGTATCACGCGTATAGAGCGTGTTAGGCAGCGGGGGAAGGAGATACTCTGCGACTCCAGCAGCGTCCCGGATCAAATCCAACATTTCGCCGCCAATAGCCTCGGGGAATTCATGGGTCGAAAGTCCGCCTATCAGGGTTTCCGCAAGCTCCCGGTCGGGCAGCCCTTCGAGGTAGCTGCGGATCTCGTCAACGAGCTCAAGCCCGACCTGGTTGGGCACGACCTGGTTATCGAGTATCCACTTCCTGGCTTCGGGAAGTGCCACGGTCTGGGCCAGCAGGTTGTGCATCTCGACAACGTCGACGCCGCGGTCTCGCAACTTGGTCATGAAGTCGAAATGATCGCGCCGGGCGTTGTCGACCCAGAGGACGTCGTCAAACAGGAGGGCGTCACAATTGCTCGGCGTGAGCCGTTGATGAGCACGCCCCGGCGCGCAGACCATGACCTTGCGTAACTGGCCGACCTCGGAATGCACGCCGAAAGTGTGCTGGGTCGAGCTTTCAGAAGACATGGCAAATCTCCTTTTCAGATCGTCAGGTAGCCGGTGGACAATCCGATGATCGCGGCGATGCAGCCGATGACTGCAGTCGCGAAAATCAGCCAGTCGATGGATGTGTTGAAAACGCGCTTGCCCCGCTCCCGTCTTGCCCAGAAATAGAGGATCGTGCCAGGGGCATACAGAAGAGCCGACAGCAGGACGAACTTGATGCCGCCCGCGACAATCATGAAAAATGTGTAGACGGCGGCGATGCTGGCGATGATCAGGTCGCGGGTGCGTTCACGCGGCCGGACCTCGTAAGTCTCGGCGCGTTGAGCCAGCATGAAGCCGAAGGCAGCCACGAACATGTAGGGGATCAGCGACATTGCGCTCGTCAAGTTCAGCATCAGCGCGAACGCATCCCGCGACCAATAGGTGCTGATGACGAACAGTTGGACGATGATGTTGGTAAGCCACAGCGCCGCTGCGGGCACCTTGTTTTGATTCTCGGTGCCGAAAAGACGGGGCATGTCGTCCGTGCGCGCGGCTACGTAGAGCACTTCCGCGCACACCAACGACCAGGCGAGATAGGCGCCAAGCACCGAGACGATCACCCCGATGCTGATGAAAACCGCACCCCAGGGGCCGACGACGGCAGCAAGCACTCCGGCCATCGAAGGCTGGCTCATGGCGGCGATCTCGGGGCGCGTCAGGGCCGCATAGGGCAGCAGCGTGACCAGTACCATCAGCGCGCTGACGCCGATGAAGCCCATGATCGTGGCCGTTCCGATATCGGAGCGCGTCTGAGCATAGCGCGAATAGTTGCTCGCCCCTTCGATGCCGATGAAGACGAAGACCGTCGCCAGCATTGTCGCCTGGATTTGTTGGAGGAGGCCTGCCTCCGACATCCCCTCGCCACCCCAGAAGTTGAGCCGGAACAGGTCGAGCTTGAAGAAAAAGAACAGGATGATGATGAAGGCAATAATAGGAATGACCTTCGCGACGGTCACGACGGTGTTGACAAACGCCGCCTGCTGGATGCCTCTCAAGATCATGAAGTGGAAGAGCCAGATACCGATCGAAGCGACGAGTATTGCGACGACAGTATTGCCGTCACCGAAGACCGGGAAAAAATTGCCAAGCGTGGACTTGATCAGTACCCAGTACGACACGTTGCCGATGCAACTGCCGATCCAGTAGCCGAAGGCGGATAGGAAGCCGGGATAGTCGCCAAAACCTTCTTTGGCATAGGCGAAAACGCCGGCGTCAAGATCGGGCTTGCGTTCCGCCAGCGACTGGAAGACGCGCGCCAGCATGTACATGCCGCCCCCTGCAATGCACCAGGCGATGATTGCGCCGAACGGCCCTGTTGCGACGCCGAATGTTCGCGGGAGCGAGAAGATGCCTGCGCCGACCATGGAACCGACGACCATGCCAGTCAGAGCAAACAGGGAAAGCTTCTGCGCCATCGCATTACTCCCGGATTCGCCGGTGAAGAGGCGTCTGCGGAGGTGCGGACGCGCGAACAACTCTGGAGATCGCTTGCTTGACAGGTGAAATTACGGATATTGCATGCGGCGTGGATTTTTGAAGATGCTATCTGCTTCTGGCGCCGCTTTATAGCGTACTTGAATTAATCACAATGTTAACGTGTAATACTCAAAATTGCAAGAGCGAAACGCTTTGCTGATGAAATCCTTACCCAAGGACATGAGATCTACATCGCCGCGCGTGACTTTCATACGGGTAAAGAACACTTCAACGTTTTGTGTTACTTCATTTTTTCTCAATCTATATAGTGATGCGGCCGGTCAGGAGACCGTAGATGCCGACAAGGCATCCGGCCACGGCAGCTATGAAAACGAGCCATTCCCGAGGGCCGAACACCGGCTTCTTCTGTTCTCGCCTTGCGTAGACGAACAGGACCGTTCCAAGCGCGTAGAGAATGGCGGAAAGCAGCAGGAACTTCAGGCCGCCGGCATAGATCATAAATGCCGTGTAGACGGTGGCGGCACCCGCGAAGATCAGATCGCGGAGCCGCTCTTTAGGTCTGATGTCATAGTTCTCGCCCCGCTTGGCGACAAGGAAGCCATAGGCTGCCACCAGCAGGTATGGAACCAGAACCATTGCGCTCGTCAGGTTTACCATCAATCGAAACGCATCTTCCGAAAACAGGGTGCTAATGAGGAAGAGCTGGATCACGCCATTGCTCAGCCAAAGAGCCGCCGCCGGAACCTTGTTGCTGTTCTCCCTGGCGAGTACGCTCGGCATGTCTCCGTTTTTGGCGGCGCAGAAGAGCACTTCGACGCAGATCAGCGACCATGCGAGATACGCTCCGAGCACGGAAACGATCAAACCGGCACTGACAAAGACGGAGCCCCATGGCCCGACGACGGATTCCAGAACGGAAGCCATCGATGGTTGGCGCATGCCCGCGATTTCGGGTCGTTCCAGGACTCCGTAGGGCAGCAGGGTTACCAGCACCATCAGTCCCAATACGACTACGAACCCCAGTGTCGTGGCCACGCCCACATCGGAGCGCTCGCGCGCGTAGCGCGAATAGACGCTGGCGCCCTCTACGCCGATGAACACAAAAACGGTGACCAGCATGGTCGCACGAATCTGCTCGAAAAGGCTCGCCTCGGGCATGTCCGCGCCGCCCCAAAAATTGGTGCGAAAGAGGTCGGTCTCGAACGCACCGAGCAGGATGACTATGAAGATCAGAATGGGCACGATCTTTGCCACGGTGACGACGGTGTTGATGGCCGCGGCCTCTCTGATCCCTCGTAAGATCATGAAGTGGAAGCCCCACAGCGCGACAGAGGAGACAAGCACAGCCGCGATCGTGTTGCCGTCGCCGAAGATCGGGAAGAACGCGCCGAGGGTGGCCTTGATCAACACCCAGTACGACACATCGGCGATGCAGCCGACCAGCCAATAGCCGAGAGCCGAAAGGAAGCCGGCATAGTCGCCGAAGCCGGCGCTCGCATACGCGTAGACGCCTGCGTCAAGGTCCGACTTGCGTTCCGCGAGCACCCGGAACACGTGAGCCAGAGTGAAGATGCCCGCCCCTGCGATGCACCAGGCCACGATCGCTCCGAACGGACCAGTCGCACTGCCGAAGGTGCGCGGCAGTGAAAATATGCCCGCTCCCACCATGGAACCGACGACGAGCGCGGACAGCGAAGCGAGCGAAAGTTTCTGAGCAGTGCTGGTCATGCGGCCTCCGATTGCGTCACGGTTGCCTGATTAAAAGCACGTACTGATGAGCTGCCCCTGCGTGTTAGGGGCGAAACGTTGTACCTCTTGCCTCAAAACTTCAAGCTGTAAAATCCTAGGGGACTAGGATTTAGTTGTGATAATCTGACGTCTGTCGCCAGCACCCAATGACCACTGGACTAGCGGCTCGTCAGTTCCGGTCCCTTCGCGGCGGTGGATCGGGGTTGTCCCCTTTTTGCGCCTCCACAAAACGAATGATGTCGTCGACCATGCGGGCGTCCCACAGATCGTTATGGCCGGCGTCGTAGATGAGCATCTGCTTGGGCTCGGGAGCGATTTGATACAGAGCGTCGCCTGAAGACAATGGGATGATGGTGTCATGCCGGCCGTGGATAAACAGCTTCGGTTGCCTCACCTCTGCGATTTTCAGATCTGAGCGGAAGGGATCCTTGGTGAGGAGCGCAACCGGGAAGAATGGATAGTAGGTCTGGGCGAGCGAGAGGACCGACAGGTAGGCAGACACGAGGATAACCGCGACTGCCGGCCGTTGTCCAGCCGTATTGACCGCCACACCGCTTCCCAGCGACTGGCCCAGCACGACGATCTCGTTTCCGGAACGTACCGCAAGCCAGTCGAAGGCGGCAATGCCATCAATCAATAAGCCATGCTCGTTCGGCGTCCCAGATGATCCCGGATAGCCGCGATAGGAAAGCGCGAGCAGGCCGATGCCGCGTGCGGCAAGAGTCTGGGCGAAGAAGCCATAATTGCTGACCCGGTCGGCATTTCCGAGGAAGAACAACACCGACGGCTGGCCGGGCTCGCTCTGGCTATAGAGGCCATGAAGCGCTTCTCCATCGCTCGTTTGGATGTACACGTTCTGCCCCCAGCTCGCTCGCTCCGGCGCCGAAGTTGCGCTTGCACCGGGGTAAAGGAGCGCGCGCTGGGACAGATACGTCACGCCGACAAGCGAGATGTATGCGAAAGCCGCCAATAGCGGCAAGATCAGCAGGAGTTTAGTGGCATTCACAGTTCATGCCCGCTGCTCGTCCGCTCCATTGAGATCGTCGGGTTAGTATGCCCAAATGGGACCTGCCATCACAACGTTCTTGTGTCGCCGGTGAGTCTCGACCCTGCTTACGCCGGCGGCATGCGTCCTGGGGAATGTAAAATTTCCTTCACTCCGACATGGAATAAGCCATTCTTGCGATCAGCTGTTGGCGTGAACTGCGGAGGCGTGACATGAGTAAGTCGAAAGACGAGGTAGAACGCATCGATTGGCTCGAAGCGGAACTTGCTGACACAATCGACGAGGATTACGAGCTCGAGCTTTCAGAGCCGGCCTTATCCGAGGAAATACGCAAGATTTACCGTAAAGCGCACCCTCCGACGCTTCCCCGCATGGACTATTTCCGCGCGCTCCTGGCGTTGCAGGCGGAGCTAATCAGGCTGCAGGACTGGGTCGTCTACCACAAGGAGAAGGTCGTCGTAATCTTCGAGGGACGCGACGCGGCTGGAAAGGGCGGCGTCATCAAGCGCATCACCCAGCGACTCAATCCGCGCATCGTGAGAACGGTGGCACTGCCGGCGCCGTCCGATCGCGAGAAGACTCAATGGTATTTCCAGCGTTATGTGCCACATCTCCCGGCCGGCGGCGAAATCGTCCTCTTCGACCGCTCCTGGTACAACCGCTGCGGCGTCGAACGCGTCATGGGCTTTGCGACCGAGGAGGAGGTCGAGCAGTTCTTCGACGACGTGCCGGAATTCGAACGCATGCTGGTGCGCTCCGGCGTTCGGCTGGTCAAATATTGGTTCTCGATTACCGACGAGGAACAGCAACTGCGCTTTCTGACGCGCATCCACGACCCGCTGAAACAGTGGAAGCTCTCGCCGATGGACCTGCAATCGCGCGTGCGTTGGGAAGCCTATACCAAGGCCAAGGAAGAGACCTTCGCCCGTACCAACATTCCCGAAGCGCCATGGCACATCGTCGAGGCCAACGACAAGAAGCGGGCGCGGCTCAACTGCATCGACCATCTCTTGAAGCAAATCCCTTATGAGGATGTGCCGCACGAGGATATCACCTTGCCGGAGCGCATTTTCAATCCCAACTACGAGCGGAAGGTCCTGCCTCCGGAGCTTTATGTTCCCGCGAAATACTGACATCTCGGATACAAAGGCGCGAAAACATCCGGCGAGTCGTCACGGCGGGGATGGTCGCAAACCCGGCGTGGGGAAATTCACCGCAAATTGCTCTTCGGAAACAGTACGCGATCGGGTTCTGCGTTCATTCGCGCCAGCATTTCCTTGATCAGGCGTGTTTTGGTGCGCCCCGCTTCCTTCGGCGGCACGAGATAACGCACGATGGCCTCGAGCCAGGTGTTTTCGCTGACGCGAAAATGAACCACGGGATGCTCCTTCACCTCGAGTTCGTCCACCGGCGTATTCGAGAGGATGTGCTTATAGATCTTCACCTTCTGGCTCATGATGTCGCCGACCTGCTCTTCCACGACCTCTCTCATGGTCAGCGCCACGAACTCCAGATCGCTTTCATAGGCGAGCTGGAACTTGATTTCGTTCCAGACGTAGGGAAACAGCGGCCAGGAATAATTGAAGACCGGCGTCTCGAACACGGTTGAGTTCGGAAACTTGATGATGCGTCCGCTCGGATGATCGGTCCAGAGGTACTCGCCGCCGAATTCCCACAGCGTCGTATCGAGATAGCTGACATCGATGACATCGCCATGGGCATCGCCGATGCGAATTCGGTCGCCAACGCGATATGGCGCCCTGGCCAGGATATAAATCCAGGCGATGAAACTGGAGATCGGCATTTGCAGCGCAAAGCCGAGAATGAGTGAAATCAGGCCGAGCGAAACGACCGCGGCGTACCAGTTTACGAATAAGACCGAAATCGCCACGAAGACGATGGCGACCACGACGACCAATCGAAAAATACGTTTCAGGTTGAAACGCGAGACACGGTTGGGAATTCGGCCAATGAGAAAGACTTCAATTAGGTTCGCAACGGTCAGCATAATAAAAATGAGAAGGCCGCCCTTGACGTAATTCATCACGCGGAGGCGTAAGGGCGCGTCAAACCAATCCAGGCGCCAATTGATCAGGACTTGGACGCCAAAAAGCAGCAAGGCAGCGGCCGCGAAGCCAACCGTCCACCAGACGTCTTCTTTGCGAAGGCTGAAGCGAAATTTTTCCTCGGGCCTTTTCGCCTTCTGTTGCATGGTTTTTGGATCAGCGGTCTGTTGCGCGACCCGTTCGAGCCGGGAAAGGTTCTCCTGTTCCTTGTCGCGTCGTTCCATGGGTTCACCCCGGTGTCGCCATCCCCGTGCACACAGTTTAAGGCAGCGAGCAACCCATTATATCATCGTTAAACGCCGAAGTGGGCACCATCCATGTTCAGCACTGGCCGAGCCGATGGCTGCAGTCCGCAATGACACGCAAGCTGCCATCCAAGGCGGCAAGGTTGGAGCTATTCGCAGGCCGATCCCGAACGTCGGAAATAACTCGCGTTCTCCGGGGACCCGGCGTTAACTGAGTTATCGTGACAGAGGAGGCTGACATGGCCATGTATCTCACGCGCTTCAGCTACACGCCCGAGACGTGGGCGCGAATGATCGAAAACCCGGAAGATCGCCGTGAGGCGGCACGTTCGTATATCGAATCCGTCGGCGGAAAGCTCCATGGGTTCTGGTACGCCTTTGGCGAGCATGACGGTTGGAATCTGTGGGAGGCGCCCGATAACGTATCGATGGCGGCCGTCGCCCTTGCCATCGGCGCAGGAGGCGCGCTCAGCTCTATCGAAACCACTGTCCTCCTCAGCGTCGAGGATACGATGGAAGCCCTTGGAAAGGCAAAGTCGATTGGCTATCGTCCCCCTGGAGCCTAGGCGTGGTGCACTCTTCCTACCCATATTGAAGGCGAGTGGCGCTTCGTGAAATCTCCGTTCGCCGTCCGAGTTCTCGTTGAAGTGCCGCCAGTTCCACGGCGTTGATGCACGGAAGTGCCTGACAGGAGATCGCCATGTGCTCCATGCTGAAAAGCATCGGCCTAGCTGTTTTGCTTTTGTTGTACACACTGACTGCCAACGCTGCTTCGCTCGTCATTTCTCCGACCTCGGTCGAGCGTGTTGCACCGGATCGAGCGGCGGTTTTGCATCTTAGAAACCAGGTGAGCCGCCCGGTCGACATCGAGGTGCGGGTACTTCGTTGGAGTAAGGAAGGCGGAGTAGAGCAACTGAAGCCGACCAACGATGTCGTTGCAAGCCCGCCATCAGCACGGCTGCCGCCGCACGGCAACCGCATCGTCAGTGTGGTACGCGTCAGCAAGGAGCCGCTACGCTTGGAGGAGAGCTACCGGGTGTTGATCGACGAGTTGCCCGATCCAAAGGGGAGTAGGTCGGGTGCCGAAAGCGTGGCCGTGCAACACGTTCTGCCAGTCCTTTTCCGCACTCCGGAAGCTTCGGCGTCGGAGGTTGATTGGAGTCTGGCACGCTCCCGCGGCTGGCTCATGCTCGTGGTTGAAAATAATGGGGCCAGGAGGCTGAGGCTGTCTGATGTGAAGCTGATGCAGGGCGGGGAAGTCATCGCCCGACGTGACGGGTTTGTCGGATATGTGCTGCCGGGCCTGACGAGGCAATGGCGAGTCGGCACGGAGGACAGTTATTCGGGCGGCCTTGTGACACTTTCAGCGAAAAGCAACGGCAGCGCGATCGATGCACAGCTTGGCGTCAGCGGTCGCTAGGAACTTGATTCGAGCTTGTTCATCTCGATCCGCGGCAGCGGTCAAGGACGAGCCGCGAGGCTCACGGTAACCGGTCTGGGCTCAGGATGAGCTGCGGAAAAGCAGTTCTGAAACCACGTCCGAAGTGCTGCGATGTCATTGCGCTGTTCCAGCCCCAGGGCGGAGGCAAAATGATAGGCGTCGCCGGCAAGTGTTTGCGAGAATGGGGCTTCCAGCAAACCAGCAGCAAGTGCATCGGCGACAAGGACTCGACTGGCGATGACCACGCCCTGGCCGGCAATGGCCGCCTGGACGGCCAGCATGCTATCGGGAAATCGGGGGCCGGCACTAGTATCGAGGTCGGCGATGCCGGTCTGTTCACACCAGCGATTCCAGTCGGGTTTCGACGTCGGGCGACTTCGCCCGTCGATGTGGATCAGCGTGACGCGCCGCAGGTCCTCAAGTTGCGACAGACCGAGTCCTGGGCTGCAAACCGGCGTCATCGCATCGCTGCAAAGTTGCGTGCTGGCTGCGCCGGCGAATGGACCACGCCCGTAACGTATCGCGGTTTCGATGCCCCCGGCGCGCAAGTCCTCAATCGTGTTCGACGTGTGCAACCGCAGGTCGATCGTCGGAAGGGCTTGGCGCAGCGCATCCATTCGCGGCACCAGCCAGTGACTCAGAAATGCTGTCGTCGACGTCAGGGTGACTGTTGTCGGCGCCGTCTCGGCCAGCAGTCGTGTGACTGCCCGTTCGATTTCGCCAAAACCGGAGGCCGTCGCCTCGTAAAGCGCCTTACCCGGCGGCGTCAGCGTCACGGCTCTGGGCGTCCGGTCCAGTACGCGCAGGCCCATATAAGCTTCGAGCTGTTTGACCTGATGGCTGATTGCCGTAGGCGTGACCAAAAGCTCTTCGGCTGCGGCCTTGAAGCTGGCGCGGCGCGCGGCGGCTTCAAAGGCGCGAAGTGCGGACAAGGGAGGCAGGCGCAAACGTTGCATGCTAAATCCAGTTCATCTTAGAGCTGAGGATTTCGACTTTTATCCTTCAATAAGAAAAAGCTACAGTGATGAACGCTACGCTACACTAAATCTAGCTCATTCAAGTCGGGTACAAAATGGTTGAATTGATCGCAGGTCTCATCGATGTATTTGCGGATGTGCCGCTGTCGGGCAATCCGCTGGCCGTGGTACAGGACGCCGACGACCTGACCGACGACCAGATGCGACGGATCGCACGCGAATTCAATCAAGCCGAGACCACATTCCTCATGCGGAGCACACGGGCGGACTGGAAGTTGCGATCGTTCACTGCGAGCGGTGCAGAGGTGTTCGGTGCGGGTCACAATGCCCTTGGGGCGTGGCTCTGGCTCGGGGAGAATGGCGATCTCGGTTCGCTGACCGCGGCCCGAACCTTTCAGCAGGAGATCGGCAGAGATGTTCTGCCGATCGAGCTCGAGTCGGTCGGCGGTCGCATCCATGGCCGCATGCGCCAGATGCCTTTGAGCCTGTCGGACCCGCTCGATGACGTCGCACCTCTGGCTGACGCTCTCGGCCTGGATCCCAGAGACATTTTGCCCGACCCGCCTGCACGTCCGGCCGATACCGGAGCCACGCACCTTATGGTGCGCGTCCTGAATGCGGATACCGTAGACAGAGCGCGGCCGATGGCCGACAAATTGCTCGCCGTTCTCGAGAAGACGCCTGCGGAGGGCTGCTATATCTATGCACTCGACGCCGATGCGCCGGATACGGCTTACGCTCGGTTTTTCAACCCCTCCGTTGGTCTCTGGGAGGATGCTGCGACGGGAACCGCGGCTGGCCCCCTGGCGGCCTATCTTGCCGCCACGGGAAACCTTACGAACGACGAACTGGTCATCGAGCAGGGCACCAAAATGGGCCGCCGGAGCATTCTGCGCGTCCGGCTTGCTCCCGTGCCGGAACTCTCCGGCGCCGGGATCGTCGTGGTCAAAGGAGTGATCCGGCTTTAGAGCACTTCCAGGAAAGTGTGCAGCGGTTTCCCGGACACGGCGAAGCGTCATCGACAGAGCGCCTCCGCGTTTCAATGAAACACGGAGGCGCTCCGAACCTGCCGGAAGTCTGCCGTCAAAGCACGGAGACGTTTTCCGCCTTCGACTTTCCGGTCTTGCGATCTTGACCGACCTCGTAGCTGACCTTGTCACCCTCTTTCAGCGAACCGCCGTGCTGCAAGGCAGACACGTGAACGAAGACGTCCGTTCCGCCATCCTCAGGCGTGATGAAGCCAAATCCCTTGTCGTCGTTGAAAAATTTAACAGTACCTGTAGGCATGATAGTCCCTCCTTGCTCGCGCACTTTTGGCTCGCGTGCCGAACCTACAGCGCGAATGCTTTCCGATCAACGTCAGCAGCCGTTCTGATCGTTTTCACGTGTGATTACTTCAGTGACAAAGGACGACGGCCTCGTTCAAGCCGAGTTTGAATTCTTGAAAACCTGCCTTGGGATCGAAGCCGGTCGAATTGATACTTGTCAACGGCTGCGATTCGGGGAAATCTCCGCCGGCTTTCCGGAGGACGACCATGGCCGAGACTAGTCACACGCCTGAGCAGGCAAGCCGCCGTGAGTGGATTGGCCTCTGCGTCCTGTCGATCGCATGCCTGATCTATTCGATGGACCTTTCGGTGCTGTTCCTCGCGGTACCAGCGATCGTCGCGGACCTCGATCCTTCCGCATCGCAACTGCTCTGGATAAACGACATCTATGGCTTCATGGTCGCGGGCTTTCTCGTGACCATGGGAACGCTGGGAGATCGAATCGGGCGGCGACGGGTATTGCTGATGGGCGCTTTTGCTTTCGGCGTCGCATCGGCCTTCGCGGCTTTTGCAAACACGCCGGAGCAACTCATTCTGGCAAGGGCTCTGCTTGGCATCGCGGGTGCGACGATCGCGCCCTCCACTCTGTCGCTGATCGTCAATCTCTTCAAAAACGAGGCGGAGCGAAACAGGGCGATCAGCATCTGGGGCACGGCCTTTGCGCTGGGCGGCCTCGTTGGCCCCCTCATCGGCGGAATTCTGCTACAGTATTTCCACTGGGGATCGGTGTTTCTGATCAACATACCAGTCATGCTCTTGCTTCTGGCCGTCGCCCCGTTTCTGCTGCCGGAATACAGGAACAATGATGCCGGCCGACTGGATCTGTTGAGTGTCGTGCTTTCGCTCGCGACGGTTCTGCCGATCATCTACGGCTTCAAGCATATGGCTGCCGACGGTTTCCAGCTTGCCCAAGTCGTCTATATCGGACTGGGGCTTCTGGTCGGCCTCCTGTTTGTGAGGCGTCAGCGACGCCTCAGCGACCCATTGGTCGACCTCGCGCTCTTCCGGGTGCCAGCCTTTACGGCCTCGCTGATGGTAAACCTCGCCGGTGTCTTCTTCGTCTTCGGCGTCTTCCTGTTTCAGAACCTCTTCCTGCAGCTTGTGCTCGGTCTGTCGCCATTGAAGGCTGCGCTCTGGTCCGCGCCATCGGCCTTCGTCTTCGCAGTCATGTCTTTTCAGGCCTACCGTTTCACCAACCGCTTCGGACCCGTCAGAACCGTGCTAGGCGGGCTTTTCATCAATGCGGCGGGAGCTGCTGCTATGGCTGTAGCCGCCTACGCCGAGAGCCTGATCGGGATCCTTGGCTCCAGCATGATCATCGGCTTCGGCTTCGTTCCTGTCGTCCTGACCACGACCGGCCTGATCGTGGGAACTGCACCGCCCGAACGGGCAGGCTCGGCTTCGGCCATATCGGAAACGAGCGCAGAATTTGGAGGCGCACTGGGAATCGCGGTGCTCGGCAGCTTGGCGACCCTGGTCTATCGTATGGCGATGAACCGCGCCGACCTGAGCGGCCTCGATCCCGTGCAAGCCGAGGCCGTTTCTGCTACCCTTGCCGGCGCAGTCGAGACAGCTCGGTCGATGCCGGGTTCAACGTCAGCCGTCTGGCTTGAGACTGCGAAAAGCGGCTTTTCACTTGGTTTCTCCATATGTTGCGTCGTCGCAACGGTGACGCTCCTTCTTCTCGCGATCGTCGCCCGGCGGGTATATGCCAGCGCACACATCGATGAGAGCACATTGGCCTCTCATTAGGTCACGATGATTTAGGAATGGCGAGGATGCGGTCTCGCCCAAACCTTTTGGCCTCGGCGGCGTTTATCCTCCTCAATCGAAGGAGGCATCAATGAAATCCGAAACCGGGCAGAAACAGCGCGACATCCAGAAGCAGGTTGAAGAGGCCGACAAGAAGGAAAAACCGAAGGCCTCAGGAGCCATGCAGGCGGGCGCTCGCCGTTATCCGGAGCCGCCATTTCCGAAGGTGCATCAGGACAAGCCGGGCTCAGAGGCTGATCTTCCCGTCGCGCCAATGTACGATGCCCCGTTTTACAAGGGTTCAGACAAGCTGAAGGACAAGGTGGCGCTGATCACGGGGGGTGACTCCGGCATCGGTCGGTCGGTGGCGGTCCTCTTTGCCCGTGAAGGGGCGGACGTCGCCATCGTGCATCTCGACGAATCTCAGGACGCAGACGAAACAAAGGCTGCTGTGGAACAGGAGGGACGAAAGTGTCTTGTGATCAAAGGCGACGTCAAGGATGCGAGCTTCTGCCGAAAGGCAGTGGAAAAAACGGTCATGCAGCTTGGACGCCTCGACATCCTCGTCAACAACGCCGCCTTCCAGGTCCACACGCGTGACATCGAGGATCTGACCGACGAACACTTCGACGAAACGCTGAAGACGAACCTCTATGGCTACTTCTACATGGCAAAGGCCGCTATTCCGCATTTGAAGAACGGCTCGGCGATCATCAACACCGGGTCCGTCACGGGCCTTACCGGCTCGAAGGAGCTGCTGGACTACTCCATGACCAAGGGTGGAATTCATGCCTTCACCCGCGCTCTTTCGGGACATCTCGTTCCCAAAGGGATCCGCGTGAACGCCGTCGCGCCCGGCCCGGTCTGGACGCCTCTCAATCCATCGGACAAAGAGGCTGAAGATGTGGAGAAATTCGGCTCCCAAACGCCGATGAAGCGTGCGGCGCAGCCAGAGGAAATTGCTCCGGCCTACGTCTTTCTCGCCTCTCCGCAAACGTCGAGCTACATCACCGGCGAGATTCTTCCGATCGTCGGCGGTTACTGATCTCGTCCTGTAGTTTCAGCGCTGCGGCGGTCACTGCCAAATCGCTTCTATACGCTGTCGTATTGACGTGGTCGCGGCGGCATAGTATACGCCACCGTATACTGAACATGGATCAGCACAATGAAATCGGATGCAGGAGTCAATCGCCTTCAAGATGGACGCGCCGGCCGTAGTGCACTTCTCATGGCATCCGCAGTCAATGCAGTTGCCGCCATTTACCACATCATTGGCGGGACGCCCGAGGTGATGTACCCCGTCTACTCGGCCAATCTGCCACCCGCCTCCGCCGGTGTGCTCGACATCTTGTGGTACCAGATGGCGGCGCTGATAGCGGGCGGTGCCGTGGCCACGTTGGTGGCGGCATTCCGTAGCGACTGGCGCTGGCCGGTAGCCTGGATAATCGGAGGCCATTTCCTGGTGGTCTCGGGTATTTGCCTGTTCTTCACCTTTGTCTGGTTCGGGAACCCATGGGGCCTTATTCAATGGGCGATCTTCGGCCCCGTAGGCCTCATCCTATTTTGGGCGGCCGCCCGGCCGGCGGAAACCGGAGCCGGCGCTCCAACCCTTTGAAACGACGCACTTCCGGGCGGAAAAGCGTTACACACCTTCCTGGATGTGCCCTAGCTTCGGCAGACGGGACGAAGCGTGAGGCGGGTCGAATGGCAGATAGACGAGATGGTCCAACAAAGGCCGATTGGGTCGCAGCCGGATTATCTGCTCTGACAGCCGGAGGCATTGAGGCGGTCAGGGTGGAGCGTTTGGCCGTGATTCTTGGCGTGAGCAAAGGCCCGTTCTACTGGCGCTTCAAGAATAGAGGTGAGCTTCTCCAGGCGATCATAGAGTTTTGGAAGCGTGACTTCACCGCCAATCTAATCGAACAGACAAGTCACTTCGATACACCGCGTGAACGCTTGGAGGCGTTGGCAGAACTCGCCGTCGTATCGACGTCTGGTGCTTTGGACGTCGCGAAAACAGAGTGCGCGCTTCGGGCGTGGGCGGCACGGGACCCCTTGCCGAGGGCGGCAGTGCGGGAGGTGGACGCGATACGCACGAAACACCTCACGGAGGAGTTCAAACTTCTTGGTGCGCCGCACCCACTGGCGGAACAACTTGCAAAGGCCATCTACCTGGCACTCTTGGGGCTTTATACGGTTCGCCAATACACGCCAGAGCTCGCCGACGAGCAATCATTTCTGACCGGCGTGAGGATCGCGCTCGACGCTGCACAGATACAGTCTCATTCGACCGACGTCAGCGCGGCGGAAAAACAGGCTTGAGCCAGACATGTAAACATAATTTTCCTTCTCTGACCGCCAAATCGCCTTATGGTCGTCGACCGAGATAGCTCAGGCAGTTGCGGGCCGGCCCGACATGGTGATCCGCGATCAAAGGTCTACGGGCCACGCCCTTGTCTCTTCCAGCGGGTAGCCCGTCTCAAGAAGGGATTTGACGCTGGCGAAGAGATGAGGCCATCCCTTTGACATAGCAGCGATAGCAAGGGAGTTTTCCACTTCGGATTCTTGGATGACCGTCAGCTTTACCGACGTGCCGATCTCTTCGAGGACGTAGCTAACCTTGGAATGCCCCTCCTGGCGGAGCTCCTCATGAAGTTCGTCGCGCCAGGAAATCACAAGCTTGTTCGGCCGATCCGCCTCAAGGACCTCTCCCGAATCCGCTGTCCGCCCATCCGGAGCAACCAGCCGCCAAGGAGAGCCCCGCGACCAGTCGCTTTCTTGCCAAGTGCCCGCCCAATACTGACTGGTAACCTCCCTGGCAGTAAGGGCTTGCCAAAGAAGGTCAGGGCTGCAGCGGATGTAGGTGGAATATGTGAAACGTTCCTTCATCGGCCGGTTCCTTTCGGTGCTATTCGGCGAGAGCCGGAAATCGTCACGCCTCAGAACCGAGCGCCCTCTCCATTTCACGCTGGGCTTCGGCGTGAAGGGCCCAAAAATCAGGGATGCTTATTCCAGCGAGCCGTTTCTCAAGAACTGCAAGATGCGCGTGCCAGCCGCCACCGAAGTCGAGCGCGTCCTTAGAGCCACGAAGGCCGGTGTGGGTCAGGACTAGGCGCGTTGTTCCGCTGTCTATCTCGGTCAGCTCGAACGTGACTTCCCCCGCCTTGCCATCCTCCCATGTGAAGGCCAGGAGCCGAGGTGGTTCATAGCGAATAATGCGTTCCTGCCAACGATGGCCGACATATGGCTTGTACCGGTCCGGCGTAGGAACGACCTCGTCCGAGAGACGGTCGTGATCCATCGTCAGCCCGAAGGCGCCGCCAACCTGCAGGTCCGTTGGACCCGACATGAACCAGCGCGCGCGCAGGTCTGGATCAACGAGGTACTGCCAAACGGTAGCGGCAGGTGCCGCCAGGATTCGTTCAAAGCGAAGCATGTCGGGCGAGATCTTGTCTGCAGTCATTGATTCTGCTCCTCCTTCAGGGCCTGTTCAAGCGCGTCCAGGCGAACGTTCCAGAACCGCTCCCACTGGGCGAGCCAGTCGTTCGCCTCTTTCAGATTTCCGGCGTTTAGCCGGCACATATTCTGGCGGCCAACCTTGCGCCGTTCGATGAGGCCGGCCCGCGTCAAGATCGCGACATGTTTTGCCGCGCCGGCGAGCGTCATCTGGTAGGGCCGGGCGAGTTCGCTGATAGGCTTCTCACCAGATGCCAAAGCGGCAAGCATTCCCCTCCGTGTGGGATCCGCAAGGGCAGCGAACGTCAGAGTCAGCTTTTCGTCAACCATATGGTTTAGTATTGCTGAAATGGAATAATGTCAACCGATTGGTTGAGCATCACAGGTTCGCATCTTCGCGGAAAACAGTTCCTTCGACATGAAAGGCCGTTCGACGGTCTGCCGCAGGCGGCACCGATAGTCGGCCGAAATTCTCGAGGAAAACCGTTACCGGGTATCGCTCTAAGGCACCTGGGAACCCGCCACGGCGACATAAAGTGAATAAAGCGAGCGGGTTGCCGCAATGAACAGGCGGTTGCGCCTTGGTCCGCCGAATGTGAGATTGGCGACCGTCTGCGGAACCAGGATCTTGCCGATCAGCTTGCCGGCAGGATCGAAACAGTGCACTCCATCTCCGGCGCTCGACCATACGTTTCCGTTCGCGTCCGTCCGGATGCCGTCCGGAATTCCTTTGTCGATGACGCAGAAGACGCGTCCGTTCGCGAGCCGTCCGCCGTTGGTCAAGTCGAAGGCGCGTATGTGCCGAGGGAGGCGGTCATCGTGACTTGCCGATAAATCCGCCACGTAGAGGGTCTTTTCGTCGGGCGAGAAGGCGAGGCCGTTCGGCTGGATGAAGTCCGTCACGACCGCCGAAAGCTCGCCGGTCTCCGGATCGAGCCGGTAGACGTTGCGCGTCGGCTGCTCCGGGTCTGCGCGATAGCCTTCGTAGTCGGACATGATGCCGTAGGTGGGATCGGTGAACCAGATCGTGCCGTCCGACTTGACCACGACATCGTTCGGTGAATTGAGCCGCCTGCCTTCGAAACGATCGGCGAGCACGGTAATCGAGCCGTCCACCTCGGTGCGCGTGACGCGGCGCGTGCCGTGCTCGCAGGAGATGAGCCGTCCCTGCCTGTCGCGTGTATGGCCGTTGGTAAAATTGGACGGCTCACGATAGACGGAAACGCCGCCCTCCGGCGTCCATCGCAGAATGCGCTGATTGGGAATGTCGCTCCACAGGAGTTGGTTCGCATCGTTGAACCAGACGGGACCTTCCGCCCAGCGGCAGCCGGAATGGAGCTCGTCAAGACCGGCGCTGGTCACGATCATCTGCCGGAAGCGCGGGTCGTGGATTTCGTAGATGGAGGCCTCGGCCATGACAATCTTTCCGTTTATCGCATGCCCCGGCGACCGCCGGCGAGCATGATGACGCTGATGATGATGAGGCCGGTCATGATGAGGCGAATGCCTGCGCCGAGCCCATAGGTGTTGAGCATGGAGACAACGAGGAACATGAAGAGCGACGCGCCCCATATGCCGGGCACGTTGGAATCGCCGCCGGCGACCGCTGTGCCGCCGATCACGACGACGGCAATCGACATCAGAAGATATTCCGCGCCCATGTTGAGCGCCGCGCCGCCGGAGAAGCAAGCAAGCAGATAGCCGCTGATCGAAGCGAGCACGGCGCAGAACAGGTAGGTGACGAAGCGCGTTCCGTCGACCGGTATGCCTGCCATGCGCGCGGCCGGCATGCTCTGTCCGATCGCCGAGATCCAACGGCCGTAGATCGTCTTCTCAAGCAGGATCCAGGCGAGGACGGAGATCAGGAAAGCGACGATTGCCACGTTCGGCACGCCGAGCGTACTCGTGGTGGTGAATTCCGCAAGCACGCTCGGGGGCTTGATCCGAAGACCGCGGTTCGTCCAGATCGCGCCAGACTGGACGATGAAGCTCATGGAGAGCGTTGCGATAATCGGCGGGATGCGCAGCGCCTTGATAAGCGTGTAGTTGCAAAGACCGACGCCAAGACCAATGAAAACGGCAAGGAGAAGGCCGGGCAGGATCATGCCGTTTTCGACATTCATCAACTTCAGTGCCACCGTGCCGGCGAGCGTCATGGTGGCGGGAACCGAGAGATCGATGTTTCCGGGGCCGAGGGTGATGACGAACATCTGCCCGATGCCGACGATCACCGAGAAGGCCGCAAAGGTGAGCGCTGCCTGCGACAGTCCGAGCGTGCCGGCGCCGCCCGTCACCATGATCGTCAGGAACCAGACGACGAAGGCAGCAAGCCACGACCAGACCCAGGGTTTGCCGAACTGGCGGACGAGCGCGTTCATCGGCGTTTCTCCCGCTTCTCGAAGCGGTTCAGCATCAGGCGGAGCGCGAGCACGATGATCAGAATCGCGCCCTGGGCGCCAATCTGCCAGTCCGGGGAGATGCGCAGGAAGGAGAGGAACGAGCCGGCAAGCGTCAGCGTCAGCGCCCCGATGACGGCGCCGACGGGAGAGACGCGGCCGCCGATGAATTCGCCGCCCCCGAGGATGACGCCGGCGATCGACAGCAGCGTGTAGCGCAGCGCGATGTTGGCATCGGCCGAGGTGGTCAAGCCGACGAGGGCGATGCCTGCCAGCACCGCAAAGAGGCCAGCGAGGGCATAGGCGGTCGCGCGTGCCGCGACGATAGACCAGCCGGCGCGCTCCACCGAGCGCTGGTTGCCGCCGACGCCACGGATCAGAACGCCGAGCGAGGACCGCTTGACGATGAAATGCGCAATGACGGCGATGATGATGCTGGCGACGATCGCCATGGGGGCCAGGGGCGGCTTGACGGTCATCAGCCACCGCACCCAGTCGGGCGCCTGCCCCCCCGGCGCCGGCAGCAACAGCACCGCAAGTCCGCCCCAGACGAAGCTCATGCCGAGGGTGACGACGATGGACGGCAGGTTTCGTAAATGGATGACGACGCCGATCGCCGCATAGGCTGCGACCGCGCCGGCGAGGATCAGGATGCCTATTGCCGGCGCGTCCCGCAGGAACGTCGCGGCCACGCAGGCGACGAAGCTCACGAAGGCGCCCATCGAGAGATCGAGATCGTTTACCGCCATCACGAGCATTTGCGCGATCGTCGCGAGCGCGATCGGCACGGCCAGGTTGAACAGCAGGTTTAGGCCGATATAGCTCATGGCGCGTGGTTGAAGCCAGAATACCGCAGCCAGCAGCAGCGACAGCGATAGAGCGGGAATGACAAGGCGAATGGCCTCGGAGGACAGGCGAAACGTCATGCGGCTCCCTCGAAGGAGGCGGAGATAATGTTTGTCTCGTTGACGGCATCGCCGCCGAGTTCGGCCGTGATGCGGCCCTCGCGGAACACATACACCCGGTCGCAGAGGCAAACCTCGTCCATTTCCGTCGAATACCAGATGAAGGTGCGGCCGCGCGCCGCCTCCTCGCGAATGATCGCGTAGACTTCCTGCTTGGTACCGACGTCCACGCCGCGCATCGGATCGTCCATCAGGACGATCGATGCGCGCGTGGCGAGTGCGCGGGCGAAGAGCACCTTCTGCTGGTTGCCGCCGGAAAGCGACAGGATGGGTTTGTCCAAATCGGGCGTGCGGATTTCGATCCGTTCTTTCCAGGTCGTTCCCCTCGTCTTTTCGCCGGCCTCGAGGACGAGGCCGCGGCGGGACATGTCACTGAGCGAGGCGATGGAGAAGTTTCGCAGGATGCTCCACAATTCGAAAACCCCGTTGAGGCGGCGGTCGCCGGCGACGAAGGTGACGAGCGGATTGCGCTGCGGCAGCCAGTTGCCGGACCGGGCGGCATGCAGCGCGAGGAGGAGCTCGGTCTGTCCGTGGCCAGCCAGGCCAGCGAGGCCGATGATCTCGCCAGTGCGCGCCGTGAAGGGAATACCCGCTGCCGGATGGGACAGAACGACCGGCGCCGCGGATTGGTCGCGCACCGGACGCTGTCGGGTTTCCGCCTTCGTGACGCTCCCCATTGCCTCCACGAGGCCGTGATGGTCGAAGCGGTGCGCCGGACGTTCGGCGACGACGCGGCCGTCCTTCATGACGACGATACGGTCGGCGGTTTCGAGGATCTCGTGCAGGATATGCGAGATGAAGATGACGGATCCGCCACCGGCGATGAAGCGGCGGACATGGTCGAGCATCTGACGGGCGAGGCTTGCATCGAGCGACGATGTCGGTTCGTCCAGGATCACCAGCCGCGGGGGAGTGCCGGCATCGGAAAAGGCTAGAGCGATTTCGACCATCTGCCGTTCGGCGATCGAAAGATCTCCCACGGTCCGGCCGCTGTCGATGCCATGGCCGGGGAAGACGGCGTCGAGGCTCTTCTCGATGATCTCAGCAGCCCGCGAACGCCAGCCGAAACCGCCGAGAGCGCGATGTACAAGACGGGTGTTCTCGACGATGGAGAGGTTGGGGCAGAGGGACAGCTCCTGAAAGACGCAACGCACGCCCCGGTCGCGGGCGGCATTGATGCCGTAGCGTTCCTGCCGCTCGCCGTCACTCGTGACGGTTCCCTGGTGTGGCGTAAGGCCGCCATTGATCACGCTGACGATCGTGGACTTGCCGGCCCCGTTATGTCCGACGAGCCCAACGCATTCGCCGGGCATGACACGAAGCGTGACGCCGTCGAGCGCCTTGACTGCGCCGAAGCTTACTTTGGCGCCGTCGACCGCAATGATCGCCTTCGCTACGTCGTCCATACTGCTCGCCATCATCTGCTCAACAAGACTGCCGCGCGGTCATCTACGGCCGCGCGGCAGCCCCCGGGAGATTTACTTTGCCGACTCGATGACCTTGATCGCGTCTTCCTGCGTGTACTCCACATTGGCGACGCCACCGGCCTGGGTATTGTCGAGGTTCGCTTCGAGATTGTCCTGATCTATGCGCAGGAAGGGAACGACTAGGTCCTTCTTGACCTCCTTGCCGTCTAGGATTTGCTGGGCGACCCAGAAGGCAAGGGTGGAGACGCCGGGCGCGATCGAGACCGACATGGTTTCATAGCCGTTCGCATCCTTCTGCTCCTTCCACCACTTCAGTTCATCCTCGCGATTGCCCATCACGATGATCGGCATCTTCCGGTCGGTCGCGGCGATCGCCTGCGCGGCACCGTACCCATCTCCGCCCTGCGTCACCACGCCGGCAATTTCAGGCAGGCTCGGCAGGATGCCGGCAACGGCCTTCTGCGCAACGTCCTGCGCCCAGTCTCCGTGCACGGAGCCGGC
The DNA here is from genome assembly GCF_059070375.1 of Sinorhizobium sp. Lineage (NCBI taxonomy): Bacteria > Pseudomonadati > Pseudomonadota > Alphaproteobacteria > Hyphomicrobiales > Rhizobiaceae > Sinorhizobium > Sinorhizobium sp. Next base: position 648,982 of record NZ_JCACWC010000001.1, on the reverse strand, counting down.
GATCTTGAACTGTGGGAACTGCTTGACGCCCTCATGGATGCCGGCCGAGATCTCGTCGTCGACGAATACGCCGGCAAGGCCGCGGATCTCGAGCAGATTGCCGCCGTCCGGAAGTTTGTTCGAAAGATACTCGACCTGACTGCGGCCCATTTCCTTGAAATCGACGGCGATGCGCCAGGCGCAGGGTTCCGTCACGATGCCGTCGAAGGAGACGACGGTAATGCCGGCATCGCAGGCCTCCTTGACCGCGCCGTTCAGCGCCGTCGGTGAGGCGGCGTTCAGCACAATCGCGTCGTAGCCCTGCAGGATCATGTTCTGGATTTGCGCGGCCTGTTCCGTTGCCTGGTTCTCGGCAGTGGTGAAGGCGTCGGCCGAAGCGACGACGCCGGCCTTTACGGCTTCCCCCGTCACCTTTTCCCAGCTCGTCAGCATGGCCTGGCGCCACGAATTGCCGGCATAATTGTTCGAAAGGGCGATCTTCTTGGCCGAGGTCTCGGCAAATGCGGAAGCCGGCATCGCGGCGCAAGCGATCGCGGCGGATGCCAGAAGCATCTTACGGATGGTCATGTCTCTCTCCCTCATGATCGCCTGGCAGGCGATCGCTTCACCCGCCCGGCCAATCGGGGTCGAGTGAGATTGTTCTTGCACTGAGCTTCCTCCTCTCAGTAAGGGCAGGATGCGGGAGATCGACGGGCCTGTACAGGCGCAAGGCGGCAAGATGTTTGCGGGTTTTGCGAAACAAGCTGCGGGTTTACGCAAGACGGCGGCGCTCCCGCGGGCGCTTACTGGCGAAGCGACTGCGGCGGGTTGAGGAGCCTGCCGCTTCTGGAGGAAACCACGATGCTGCAACCTGCACCCGCAGCCATGTTCGATCATTATCTCGGAATTTCCCGGTTGCTTGCGGGCCAGCTCGACTTTCGCTCGGCCATTCGCTCGGTCGCGGCAGAGGTCGCGCACATCATCCCGCACGACCATCTCGATGTCTGCGTGCTCCTCGAGGACGGCAACTATCACACCGCCTATGAGACGGGCATCGAGACCGCCTGGGGCGACCTTGCCGGCGCACCTGTCGTCAACAGTCCGATCCGCTCCCTCCTATGGGGCGACGTGGACTTCCTGCTGGCCGACGACGCAATGATCGACCCGCGCTTCCATTTCGAAGGCGCGTTCAAGCGGCCGATCGTCGAACAGTCGCTGAGGAGCCGCCTGCATGTACCGATGAAGGTGCAGGGCGCGATCATCGCGGCGCTTTCATGTTCCTCGCAGGAAGCGGGTGTCTACACGATGGAGGACGTCGAGCGGGCCCGCATTATCGCAGACCTGCTTACACCCTATTTCTTCGCGCTGCGGGCGGCCGAGCAAGCGCAACGGTCGGCGATCGTGGAAGCGGAAGCCCGCGCTCGCGAGGAGGGCCTGCGGCTGGGTGCGTTGAAACTCACCGAAGCATTGGAGCAGGAGCGCCAGCGCATCGGCATGGACCTGCACGACCAGACGCTCGCCGACCTGACGCGTCTCGCCCGCAGGATCGATCGGCTGTCGCGCAACGGCGAGGTGGCGCCGGAGGCACTGGAGCCCGTCTCCCGCTCCCTGCAGCATTGCATGCAGGATCTGCGGCAGATCATCGAGCAGGCAAAGCCCTCCGTTCTCCAGCTCTTCGGACTTAGCCAGGCGATCGAGCACCACCTGGACCGCTCGAACTCGGGACGCGGGCTCGATCATCGAATGGGGCCTGGCCGACGAGACGAATGGTGCGCTGGAACGGCTGGAGCCGACCGTCATCGTCGCGCTGTTCCGCATCGCTCAGGAGGCGATCAACAATGCGGTGCGCCACGCTGCTCCGCTTGCCGTCAAGGTGCGGCTCGACGCCGACGACGACCGGTTGTCGATCGAAATTGCGGACGACGGAACCGGACTTGCCAAAACGCGGGGACGGATCGGCGAGGGAATCGACAACATGAAGACCCGGGCGCGACTGATTTCCGCGCGTTTCACGATCGGTCCGGGCCACAATAATCGCGGCACCGTGGTCCGCGTGGTGCTGCCGCTCACGCCGCACGACGCGGGCTCAATCGAGGAGAGGGCGGAATGAAGGTTCTGATCGTCGAGGACGACCCGCTGCATCGCTCCTACCTGCATGAGGCGGTCAACGCAGCCCTGCCGGAATGCGACACTGTGATCGAGGCGGAAAATGGAACTGTCGGCGAGAAGCTCGCTCGCGATCACAAGTCGGCGCATATCGTCATGGATCTGCAGATGGCGAGCCGCAACGGCATCGAGGCGGCGCGCACGATCTGGAAGGAGCGGCCGGAGACCCGCATCCTTTTCTGGTCGAACTATTCGGACGAGGCGTATGTACGCGGTGTCTCGCGCATCGTTCCGGATGGAGCTGCCTATGGCTACGTCCTGAAATCCGCGTCCGACGAACGGCTGAAGCTTGCACTGCGCTCGATCTTCGTCGAGAGCCAATGCGTCATCGACCGGGAGGTGCGGGGTCTTCAGCAGAAAAGCCTTGGCCAGACGAACGGCTTCACCGATTCCGAATACGAGATCCTCGTCGATATCGCACTCGGGCTTACCGACAGGGCCATTGCCAGGCGCCGCGGCCTGTCGCTGCGCAGCGTACAGAATCGCCTGCAGCAGCTTTACGACAAGCTCGACGTCTACCAGGCCGCGAGCGACGACAATGACGACGGCCGCTTCAATCTGCGTGCCCGCGCCATCACGATCGCCTTCCTGCGCAAACTCCTGAACTACAGCGCGCTGGAGCGGGCGGAAGCGGAACTGCAGGAGTGGTTGGACGGAAAATAGACTCGACAGGCAATGCGGAAGCTTCGACGATCGCAGCAGTTGAGATCGGGATCCGTCATCATACCGCGATTTTGTCTCCCTGGAGGAAAATCACAATTCAGACCCCGCCGACCCTGGAGGAAGCGAAAGCGGGCTCGTGCCGGCGATCTTTCGCAGCGCGGCTTTCTAGATGATTGTGATGCTGCCGCCTCAGTGCCGCCCGAGGCCGGAGAATTTTTGGCGCTCGCGAATGTAAGCGATGGCGGCCGCTTCGAGGCTCGTGCATTCCTCTTCGGATTTGAGCAGGGCGGCGTCGTCTTTTGATGCCGCACATCGCAGGACGTCGCGGCGCAGGCAGGCGTGCTCGTAAACTTCGCACAGCTTCAAGAAAGTGAGGTCGTGAATCATCCAGGCACTGTCGCGCACATCAGGTACCGCCAACAGCAGTCGAGCCATTCCAGCCTTCTGTACGTCCATTGTTGCGCCCTGTTCCATCAACGAGGTTAATGCGCAATGGCTGCTGCTGAAAAATGGTTCCATAAGTGCGTCGAAGCGGCGGTTTCTCGATCATTGCGGGCAGAACAACCAGAGCCGCATAAGCCTCGGCGGCAATGACGGTCATTCCGAGGTTGCTTCAGGCCTATCGCCGGGTTCGATCAATGTTGAATTCTGCTCGATCGGCATTGCAGCCAAGGTCCTGATGTCCTCGGCCAGCGCGGCGAGCTGTGCCGCAATTTCCAAGAGGTCGGAAGCAGAATTTTCCTCGTCATTGTGTTTCATATCGCGGTCGTCCATGTCCCAATTCCCAGGCAACGGGTGGTTGCACCGCCTCGCGAGGCAGGGTCCGCCGTGGAAATCACAGGACCTCAGTCTAGCAGGGCACCAAACCGAGTGCGGAATCTAGCATGTCGTCCGTTTACGACGATGGGACATTGGTCCGAGACCAAAGCGCCAAAGGTCCTACGCCCAAACCGGCTATTAGGACGGATGGGGAATGGCATTTGACCTTCACGGCATCTGCTCTTGCTTTCCAGCAATCGGCATCAGGTGAGCACGACATATTCGGTCAGCTGGCTGATCGTCGTATCGGCCTTCTGCACGTCGAAGACCTTCGTGCCATGGCTCATGATCACGAACCTGTCGCAGACCTGATAGGCGTGGTAGAGATTGTGGGTCACCAGCACGCTCGAGACATTCTCCGCCTTGAGCTTCAGCACCTGGTTCAACAGCGCTTCCGTCTCGCGTACGGAGAGCGCCGAGGTCGGCTCGTCGAGGAGCAGCACGCGCTTCTTGAAATAGACGGCGCGGGCGATTGCGACCGCCTGTTTCTGCCCGCCGGAGAGGTTGCCGACGAGCGTATCCGGGGAATCGATGCCGGAGATGTGCACGGCGTTTTGCAAGACTTCCATGGCGATGTCGCGCATCTCGCGCTGCCTGAGGAAGCCGAAGCGGTCGGTCAGCTCACGGCCCATGAAGATATTGCGGGTAATCGAGAGTGAATCGACCAGCGCGGTGTGCTGATAGATCGTTTCGATGCCGGCATCGGCGGAATCCGAGCGGCAGGAAAAGGTCGTCTTCTTGCCGTCGACGCTGAGATAGCCGTCCGTCGGCTTGTGGATGCCGGAGATGAGATTGACGGTCGTCGACTTGCCGGCGCCGTTGTCACCCAAAAGGCCGACGACTTCCCCCTCGCCGATATGGAAGCTCAGATTGCGAAGCGCGGTCAGCGCACCGAAGCACTTCGAAATGTTGTGCAGTTCGAGAAGATTGGGGGTCGACATCACGCAAGACCTCGCCGCTCGATGAGATGGTTGAAGATTGCAGCCAGCACGATCAGCGTGGCTATGAACATGTCGAGGTAGAAGCCCGGTGCCCGCAGGAGAAGCAGGACGTCGGTGATCGTGTGGATGAGCAGCACGCCGAGAAAGATTCCGACGATCGATCCGCGCCCTCCGCGCAGCGACAGGCCGCCGATGACGCAGGCGGCGATGGCCTGGAGTTCCAGACCCGCACCCTGCCCCGGCTGCACGCTGCCGACGCGGGCTGTCGCAAGAATGCCCGCCACCGCAGCCATGCCGCCCGCAATCGCAAAGGCAACCAGTTTGACGCGGCTGGTGTTGATGCCGATCGCCTCGGCCGCAGCGCGATTGCCACCGGTCGCGAAAACGTGGTTGCCGAAGCGGTGGCGGTGTAGCAGCAGGTGAAAGCCTATGACGAAGAGGACGATCCAGATGAAGGCGGCGTTGACGCCGAACAGGGTGCCGGAAAAGAGGCTGGTGAAGACCGGTTCCGGATCGAAACGCACCTGGACGGCACCGTTGTAGAGCAGCACCGCGCCGCGCCAGAAGAGGAGCCCGCCGAGTGTGACGATGAAGGATGGCAGGCCGAAGCGCAGGGTGATATGGCCGTTGAGGGAACCGATCAGCACGCCCGTCAGAATACCGATAGGTGCGGCGACGAAGGCGCTCAGCCCCGCATTGACGAGCGAGGCCATCAGCACGGCCGTGAATGTGTAGACGGAGCCGATGGAAAGGTCGAATTCACCGGCGATCATCAATACGCCGGCTCCGAGCGCGAGGCATCCAAGCACGGGGATCGCCTTCATCAGGATCGTCAGGTTCTGCGGTGAGAGGTAGCGGAACTCGTCCGGATAGAGGAGCGCGCCGGCGATGCAGACGATCTGCAGGGTCATGAAGACGAGAAAGATCGCTCCCGCCGGCATGCCCATGATCTGCTTGAGGATGGATTGTCTCTGGGTCCGCGAGCGTGGCGCGGCACTTTCGGCTAGGACAGGAGTCACGGTCTGGCACCCGATCGTTGGGGAAGGGGGAACCGGCCGGCCGCGCCGGCGGGCTCCCTCGGAACGCGGTTAGCGGTAGCTGCCGATCAGCGGCTTGACCGAACCGATGCGCGACTTGTCTAGGAAGGCGCCCTGGCCCGTGTCGATGTCGGTCGGTGTCAGCCCGTATTTTTTGGCAAGCGCGATCTGGGCGATCGGATAGTAGCCCTGCAGATAGGGCTGCTGGTCCATGGTCGCGTACATTGCGCCGGATTCCACCGCATTTACGATCTCGACCGCAAGGTCGAAACCGCCGAAGGGAATGTCTACGCCGGCGTCCTTGATGGCGCCCGCGCCGACGGTCGAGGTGACCGAGCCGGTGCCGAACAGCGCCTTCACATTCGGGTTGGCGATGAGGAATTGCGCAATGATGTTCTGCGCTTCGGCGGGGTCGAGACCGGCTCGAACCGTCTCCACCTTGATGCCGTTTTCGGTCATCGCCTTCTCGATGCCGCCGCCACGGGCGACTGCAAAGCTAGCTTCCGGAATTTCGCGCGGGTTGAAGACGACGTCGCCGGACTTGAGGCCGAATTCCTTGATCATCCGGTTGCCGAGCTCATAGCCGGAGGCAAGCTCGTTCATGCCGACATAGGCCTGGCGACAGTTGCCCTTGGCGCCGTCGAGATCATCGTTGTTGAAGCCGATGACGATGATACCGGCCTTGACTGCCGCGCAGATGCTCTCGTCGAAAGCATCCGAACTGGAGATCGCGACGGCGATGCCATCGACGCCGCTGGCCGTCGCGCTTTCGATCAGGTCGTTCTGGCGCACCGGATCGTTGTTGGCATACTGCACGTCCAGGTCGACGCCGAATTGGGCGGCGGCGTCTTGCGCTCCCTTCACCACCGGATTAAAGAACTGCACACTCGGATCGAGATAGATGATCATCGTTGCCTTGACGTCTGCGGCGAGCGCGCTCGACGTCAACAAGGTGGCAAGGCCCGCAGCCAGCGCCGCGGTTCTGAGCCTGGTCAGTTTCATTGCGTGTCCTCCCTTTGGATGTGCATTGCGGGTCGCAAGACCCAAGTCTCGGCTGGCGGGCTCCGACCAAAGATCACGCCAGCCGAGATATTCCTCCTCCCGACCCCGACTGCGGCCGATTATGTGAACCAGGGCGCGGGGCGCCCGAGCGTCACGTGGACGCCTTTGAACTGGGAATATTCGTCAAAGCCGTAGCGGCCGAGCTCGCGGCCCAGGCCGCTCTTCTTGTAACCGCCGATCGGCAGCTCCGGCGTGCCGTCGATCACGCTGTTGATCCAGCATCGGCCGGCGCGGATGCGGCGGATGCTCTGCAGCGCGGTTTCGAGATTGGTCGACCAGACGCTGGCCGAAAGACCGAATTCGGTGGCGTTCGCCAGCGCTACGGCTTCGTCCGCGGTCTTGAAGGTCAGCGTTGAAAGCACGGGACCAAAGATCTCCTCGCGTGCGATCGACATGTCGGGCGTGACGCCGGCAAAGACCGTCGGTGCGTAGTAAAGGCCGGCCTCCCTGCCGGTCCTTTCGCCGCCGAGCAGCAGTTCCGCGCCAGATGCGATGCCGGCCGTCACATAGGAATGCACCTTTTCGGCATGCGTCTCCGAGATCATTGCGCCGATCCTGGTGCGTTCGTTCAGCGGATCGCCGAAAGTCACCTTGCGCGAGATGTCGAGCAGGCGCTCCATCAGCGCATCGCGGATGCCCTCCTGCACCAGAAGCCGGCTGCCGGAAATGCAGCACTGGCCGGCATTGTGGTAGACGCCATAGGCGACGCCGTCTGCCGCCGCGTCGAGATCCGCATCGGCGAAGACGATCTGCGGGCCCTTGCCGCCAAGCTCCAGCCCCACGCGCTTGACGCTGCGCGCCGCGATCTCGCCGAGCTTCGTGCCGACGCGGACAGAGCCGGTAAAGGCGACCATGTCGACGCTCGGGTCTTCGGCCAGCACCTGGCCGGCGGGGTCGCCATAACCGGTGACGACGTTGAACACGCCATCGGGAATGCCGGCTTCGCGCGCCAGCTCCGCCATACGGATCGACGTGCCCGAAGTGAACTCGGAGGGCTTCAGCACGACCGTGCAGCCGCTGCCGATCGCCCATGGCACGCGTTCCGATGCGATGATGAAGGGGAAGTTCCAAGGCGTGATGATGCCGACGACCCCGACCGGCTCGCGCAGGACAAGGCCCAAACGATCGTCGCCGATATTGTTGTGGGTCTGTCCTTCCAGCGCTCGGGCCTGGCCGGCGGCATAGGACCAGAGATCTGCGCAGAAACCGATTTCGCCGCGCGCCTGCGCGATCGGCTTGCCGACCTCGAGGCTCTCGATCAGAGCCAGCTCCTCCTGTCTCTCGAGGATGAGGTCGGCGACCTTGAACATCAGGCGCGACCGCTCTGCGCCCGACATGCGCGGCCACGGGCCGGTATCGAAAGCCTTCCGGGCGGCCGCGACGGCCTTGCGCACGTCGTCGGCCGAGGCCTCCGGCCATGTGCCGACCGTGACGCCGGCGTGGCCGGGGCTCACCCGATCGATCGTCCTGCCAGAAGCGGCATCGACCGACTTGCCATCGACAAGCATCTGGTAGCGGGATTTAATACGCAGGCGGGGATCAGTGGAATCGGGTGCGATGAAATTGGACAGCAATAGCGTTCTCAGGCCGGCCCGCGCGGCGCCAGCCCCTCCCTGTTCATCCGGTTTGCCGGATTTCTGTTGCGCCTGAATTGTATGGTACTGTATGGTGGTTCAAATTGGATGTCAACGGATGACGGCGGCGAAAGACATGAACCTCGAATCCCTGAAGATCGACACCGGCGAAACCGCCGCGGCCCAGGTCGAGCGGGACTTGCGCGAATCCATCATCCGGCTGGAGCTCGCCCCCGGAATGCGGCTCTCCGAACAGGAAATCGCCACACGCATGGGCGTGTCGCGTCAGCCCGTGCGCGAGGCGCTCATCGCGCTGGGCAAATCCAAACTGGTGGATATCCGGCCCAACAGGGGCACCGTCGTCGTGCGGATTTCAGCCAGACAAATGATGGAATCCCGCTTCGTGCGCGAGGCGATCGAAGTCGCGGTGGCGCGCCGGGCCAGCGAGACATTCGATAGCTGGACGCGGCGCAAGATCGACACGATCCTCGCTCGGCAAAAGGCGGCGAATGAGGCGAATGACCACAATGCTTTCCGCCGGGAGGACGAGCAGTTCCATATTGCGATCGCCGAGGGTGCAGGCTGCGGCCTCGCCTGGAACGCCATCTCCGACATCAAGGCACACATGGATCGGGTCTGCAACCTCCAGCTGCGCCATCCGGACTCGATGAAGAAACTGATTGCCGAACACGAGGCGATCATTACCGCCATCGACGCGCGGGATGCCGACGCGGCTGCGGCCGCCATGCGCAGCCATCTCAACGGTATCCTGGCCGACCTGCCGCAGATCGAGGCGGACAATCCAGATCTGTTCGAGTGACCGTTTTCCGGCGTCTTCCTTTGATCGTAGCCGACAAAAACATGCAGCAGATCAAAGTGCTACAGCGACTTTTGCCCGTGCGATAAGACGCGCGATGCTGTTGCCGATGCGGTCCCGCGTTCCCGGCCGCGCCTTGATATCCCACGTGATCAACGATGACTTCTTTCGATCATCGCGACAATAGTCGCGAAAAGCTCCTCCTGCGCCTGCGCCGCGGTGATCTCCCCCGTAGAGGCGGCATCCGACAGGGCGTTAGCAGCGCCGAGCATAGCCCAGAACCCCGCCGGTCCGATGCCTCGCCGCCCCACGAAAGCCGCCAGTACCCTTCGGCACTTCTCGATGAAAGCCAGTTGATAGTCTCGCTTTACTGCCTCCAACTCGGGGGAGCCCGCAAGAGCTGCGAGCACGTCGGGCATTTCCCGGCCCTGCGCGAGCACACAGTCGACGTATGAGGTTGCGATGACCTTGGCTCGATCTTCGAGGGTCGGGCCGCTCCCGTCGAGTGCGGCGTCGATCATCTCCGTCTGCCGGGCGTCAAAATCCCGATAGAGCGCTATCAGCAGGCCATTGCGCGTGCCGAAATGATCATAGACCACCGGCTTGGCGACAGCAGCTCCTTGCGAAAGCCTTGGGAGCGTCAGGGCATCCGAACCTTCTTCGCGCACAAGCTGCCACGCCACGTCGAGAAGCTGGCGCCGTCGCTGCTCGCGACTGAGACGGACACGCTTGGCGGGAGGCTGCATTTTCTTAGGCCTGCTTGACATCGCTATATACCAAAAGTAACTTACCTGAAGTATATAGTAACTGCCCTTCAATCGCAACCATCCACCGGCCTCGCGCCGGCGGCCGACTCCGCATGCCTTCGCATGCGGTTCCCAGAGGATTTGTGCCCATGACCGATACTTCACTTCCACGCTCCGCCGATCGAACCGCATGGCTGGGCCTCATCGCCATTTTACCCCTGGTCCTGCTTGTGGCCATGGACGGCTCGATCCTCTATCTCGCCATGCCGCATGTCACTTCGGCCCTCCAGCCGACCGCTGATCAGGCGCTCTGGATCCTGGACATCTACGGCTTCGTGGTCGGATCGCTGCTGATCGTTTTCGGGAATATCGGCGACCGCTACGGCCGGCTGAAACTCATCATGACCGGCGCGGCGGTCTTCGGTGCAGGGTCGCTCGGCGCGGCCTATTCGCAAACGCCAGAGCTGCTGATCGCCTCGCGTGCCCTGATGGGGCTGGGTGGCGCAACACTCCTGCCGTCCGGCTTGGCCATCGTCAGCGCCTTGTTCCCCGATCCGCGACTGCGCGCTCAGGCTATCGGCATCTTTGCGGCCACTTTCGCAGCCGGCTTTGCGATCGGCCCGCTCATTGGCGGCATGCTGCTGCGGCAGTTCGCGTGGGGCGCCGTGTTTCTCATCAATGTCCCCGTTGTCATCGGCTTCATGATCGGCGCGCCCATCCTGTTGCGCGAGGTGCGCTCGACCGTCGGCGGCAGCATCGACCTGGCGAGCCTCGTCCTGTCCTTCGCCGGCATCTTGCTGTTCACCTATTCGCTCAAGCATGCGGCCGCCTATGGCTTCACTCCGACACAAATCCTTGCCGGAGCCGCCGGCATAATGGCGCTGGCGCTATTCGTTCTCAGACAGACGAGACTTGAATACCCGCTGCTCGACCTCGGTCTCTTCCGCGACCGCATCTTCTCTATCGCCATTCTGACGGGCCTTCTGTCGCTGGTCGTGTGGTCTGCTGCCGGGTATCTGTCGGGCGTCTACCTGCAATCGGTGCTGGGCATCGATGTGTTCGCCGCCGCGCTGTTGACCCTGCCGGGCGCGATCGTGCTGACGGCGACCTGCGTGGGCACCGCCCGCATCGTCGAACGGATCGGCCGGAAGACCGCACTTGTGGCAACGCATCTGCTGATCAGCGCCGGCGCTTTCCTGCTGCTTTTCACGACGACCGAGGCAGGCATTGCGGTCTTCGTCGCCTCCACCATGGTCGCCGGCGTCGGATATGGATTGTCCTTCAGCCTTGTGGCCGACATCGCGGTTTCGGCGGTTCCTGCGAGCCGGGCGGGTGCGGCGGGTTCGATTGCGGAGACCAGCAACGAACTGGGCAACGCGCTGGGTATTTCTCTGCTTGGATCTTTGGCGACACTGAACTTCCGGCTATTCGGCCCCGGTGTAGCGGGGACGCTCGATGAAACGCTCGATCAGCCCGGACTTGCATATCAAAGCCTGATTCAGGCTCAGGAAGCGTTCCTCACCGGCATGCATGTCGCGATCGGCACGGGCGGTCTCCTGACGCTCGCAGTCGGGGTCTTGGCATGGGTCTGGCTGCCGAGCAGGTTGCCGGAATGATGTTCCGTCGCGGCGTATGACGGTCCTGTGCGCCCGACGAAGGAAAGAGGAGATCACTTCGCCGTGAGGCTCGGACTTCGGCTTGAAACGGGACTGCGCCGCTCCAATTCCGTTCCAGCACGATTCGCGTGCATTCGGAGGGTGGCGATGGGCCTCTCATTCCCGAAAGCCGGTTTGGTCGCGCTCGTCTCAGCCGTGGCACTCGCCTGCGGCCTGCCCCTCGGTACGGCGCGGGCGGAACTGCTCGCGCGCGTACCGACCGCACGCGAGATGGCGGTGTGCGGCGACGTATTGTTCGTCGGAACCAAGGGCTCCTCGGTCTATGCCGTGTCATTTTCCGGGGGCGGCGCCCGCAGGGTCGCCTCCGGATTTTCCAATGCGAACGGCGTTGCCTGCTCACGCGGCCGGCTGTTCGTCGCTTCGGGAAACAGCATAACGGCTTTCGAGATCGGCCGCGGCGGCACTTTGAGCGGCAGACGCGTTATTCGGCGCGACCTGCCGGATTCGGGCGCCCACGGCTATCGTTATGTCGCCGTCGGCCCGGATTCCCGCCTCTATGTCTCGCTCGGATCACCCTGCAACATTTGCATTCCCCGCGGGCTGCAAGGTACGATCGTCAGCATGAACCAGGACGGGTCCGACCTTCGCAGAGTGGCCTGGGGTGTGCGCAACTCTGTCGGCTTCGACTGGCGCGGCGGCACAATGTTCTTTACCGACAATGGTGCCGACAGAATGGGTGACGATATCCCGCCCGATGAGCTGAACGCTTTGCGGCCGGGCGGCTTTTACGGCTTCCCCTATTTCGGAGGCGAGGTGCCGCTCACAGGGTTCGAGGACGCGTCGCCGCCCGCGCGCCAGATTCCACCTGTCTTCAACTTTCAGGCGCATGTCGCAGCGCTCGGGATTCACTTCTTCCGCAGCCTGGGCGGCGATGCTCTGGTGGCCCAGCACGGCAGTTGGAACAGGTCGGTACCGGTCGGCTATCAGGTCGTGCGGGTCCGCTTCCGCGGCGGCCGCCCGGTCTCGGCGACCGCCTTCCTCAGAAACGTCGGTCGTCCGGTCGACGTCAAGGAAGCGCCGGACGGGTCCATCCTCGTATCCGACGACGCCGGCGGCGCGATTCACATCTTCAGGCGATGACGCCCCCACGCAAAGGAATTCGGGAGGTCTGAAGCGCCTTTCGCCTACTGGTGGTTGAACAGCCGAAAATTGCTTATTCCCTAAATCACATCGTTCGGATATTGCGCCTGTGCCGATTGAGGTAAGACGGCGTTAGGAGAATTATTGTGAATGTCGACGAAAAACTGGAACCCATTCTAACCGAAGTCCTGAGGCGTAACGGAGGTGAACACGAGTTTCACCAGGCCGTGCGCGAGGTCCTGGAGAGCCTCGGGCGCGTGATAGCCAAACATCCCCGTTACGCCGAAAACGCGCTCATCGAGAGGATCTGCGAACCGGAGCGTCAGATCATCTTCCGCGTGCCCTGGGTGGACGACAAGGGCCAAGTCCAGATCAACCGGGGGTTCCGGGTTCAGTTCAACTCCGCACTCGGGCCGTACAAGGGCGGGATCCGGTTTCATCCTTCGGTGAATGTCGGAATCATCAAGTTCCTCGGCTTCGAGCAGACCTTCAAGAACGCACTGACCGGGATGCCGATCGGCGGGGGCAAAGGCGGCTCCGACTTCAATCCCAGGGGCCGTTCGGACGGCGAGATCATGCGCTTCTGCCAATCGTTCATGACGGAGCTTCACAGGCATCTCGGCGAATACACGGACGTTCCTGCGGGTGACATCGGTGTCGGGGGCCGGGAGATCGGCTACATGTTCGGTCAGTATAAGCGGCTTACCAACCGCTACGAGGCCGGTGTCCTCACGGGCAAGGCATTGTTCTACGGCGGTTCGCGCGCCCGGAAAGAAGCGACGGGCTACGGAGCCACCTATTTCGTCCAGCGCATGCTTGGAACCAGGGGCCTGGACTTCGACGGCAAACGGGTGACCGTCTCCGGATCCGGCAACGTAGCGATCTACACCATGGAGAAGGTGGTCGAGTTCGGAGGGAAGATCGTGGCGTGCTCCGATTCGAACGGATACGTTGTGGACGAGGACGGCATCGACCTTGAACTGGTTAAGGAGATCAAGGAAGTGCGTCGCGAGCGGATCTCGGAATATGCGCGACTGAAAGGCGCCGGGGCTCACTATATCAAAGCGGGCTCGATCTGGGATGCGCCCTGTGATGTGGCGATGCCTTCCGCGACTCAGAACGAGCTTACCGGGAAGGACGCAAGGGTATTGGTCAAGAACGGTGTTCTTGCCGTGGGGGAGGGCGCCAATATGCCTTCCACGCCGGAGGCCGTCCGCATCTTCCAGGAGGCGGGTGTGCTGTTCGCCCCGGGCAAGGCCGCGAATGCAGGGGGAGTTGCCACCTCCGCTCTCGAGATGCAGCAGAACGCCTCACGCGACAGCTGGACGTTCGAGCAGACCGAGGCGCGTCTTGCAACCATCATGCAGGCGATCCACGATCGTTGCGCCGAGACCGCAGAGGAATATGGAGCTCCGGGAGACTATGTCCTCGGAGCAAACATAGCTGGCTTTGCCAGGGTGGCCGAGGCAATGGATGCCCTCGGCGTGATCTGAGGCGCAGGGGCGATAATGCCGCTCCGGCTGCGTGCCGCGGGTGCTTGCGCACTTGCGTCACCCGGCCGGGCGGCTTGACTTCCCTGATACCGCGGGCGATCATCCGGCCATGCTGACGAACCGCGACATATATCCGCCTAACGCTCTGGGGATCCGCCTGATCGCAGGATCGTAACCCGGATCCGGCCTCGTCGCCCGCCGGATCCTGGGTGAACGCGGTCAGCACAATTCTCGCTGACATGCGCGACAATCTTCCCGAATATTTCAACTGCATGCACGCGGAAATCCCGTGCCTGTTCCGGAGGTATCGCGAACGATGTCCAGCATCATGGTCTCCTCGAATCTGCCCCTGCCTTTCATTGGAGCGACGGACTATTCTCTTCTCAGCCGCCTGGCCTATCAAGCCTTGTCGAGGGACTTCGACATCGCCGCTGAACTGATCGAAAAGCTGGAGCGCCCTTGCGTTCTGCCAGACGACCAGGTGCCGCCCGACGTCATCAGGATAGGGTCCGTGGTCACTTGCGAGGTCGAGGGCGGAATTCGCCGGACTTTCTCTCTCGTCCATCCTGATGACGTCGATGCCGAGGAGGGGAGGATTTCCGTCCTGACGCCGGTCGGAGTGGCGCTTCTGGGTCTCCGGTCCGGACAGGCGGTCGAGTGGTTCTCTCGAGATGGGCAGAGAAACCGTCTGACGGTCGCTCGGGTCGAGGACGACGTGACGGGCGAACTCGCCCTCTGAGGCTTCCGGCGCTCAAAAGGACTCGATCGACTCCATGCACTTGCCCGGTAGCAGAAAGCGGAAACCTAGAGGAGGTTGCCTCACCGCAGGCTCGTAGCCCTGTGTCGAACCGCTCGCGGTCGGCACAGGGAGTTCCTGTCTCGTCAGCACGAGCAAAGGCCGACCGCCATGGTTGCGCCGTTCGTGCCCCCATATTTGCTCGAGAGGGCAGGTCCCACGACCCGACGGAAGCTGGAGTGATGCGCAATGTCGAGAGAAGCTTTCTGCCAACTGACTGCAGGAGACCTAAACATCCTGATGTCCATGCTGGACGAAACCGGCCACACGGAATCCTTTACGATTCTACTGCGCGAGAAGTTGAACTACGCCAGCGTGTTCTTCCGTGAAGACATACCTGAGAATATCGTCACGCTGGACACGCAGGTAGCCTACACCGTCAACGGCGTGTGCTGCGGACCACATGTTGTGGTCCGCAGCACAGCGAGTAGACCTGCCGACTCCGCTATCTCCGTTCGGACGATGCGGGGTTTGGCGCTGCTTGGGCTGGCCGTCGGCGAGAGGACCGAGATCCTCGGAGAGGACGGCTGGCCCGAAATCCTCGCGGTCGAGCGCATCGTCCTTAAACCCGAGTCGGAGGCTCGCCTGCAACAGACGAGCAACGAACCCGTGCAACTGATCGACCACGCTCCGCAAGTGGTCAATTTCCGGCCGCGGCCCAGGAAAGCGGCCATTCCACATGACGATGATCCGGGTCCCACGGCCGCATGATCTTGAGGCAGCCGGTCATGGCTGTACAGGGCCAAAGATAGAGAGCAGCGATCTAACGCGACGGATCCGGTGATGTCCTCAGATCATCGAGAAAGTCCCGGCACCAGCGCGAGACGTCGTGTTCCAGCAAGTGATCCATCATTGTCTTCCAGCGATCCTTCCGCTCTTCCAGCGGCATGCTGAGTGCGCGCGCCATAGCGTTTGCGGTCCCCTCGATGTCGTAGGGGTTGACGAGCAGGGCACCTCTCAGATCACGGGCGGCTCCGGCGAAGCGCGAAAGCACGAGCACGCCCGGATCGTCCGGATCCTGCGCGGCCACGTATTCCTTCGCAACCAGGTTCATCCCGTCTCGAAGCGGTGTCACGAGGCCGACTTTGCCAAGCCGGTAAAGCCCTGCAAGAATATTCCGGCCCACCGAGCGGTTGATATAGCGTATGGGCACCCAATCGACCGCGCCGAGCGCGCCGTTTACCCTGCCGGCCTGTTCGGCCACAGTGCGCTGCATGGCTTCGTATTCCGGCACTTCGGAGCGCGACTTCGGCGTGATCTGCAGATAGGTGACACGCCCCTGCTGGGCCGGATTGGCCAGGATGAAGCGCTCGAATGCGTCGATCCGCTGCGTGATTCCCTTCGAGTAATCCAGGCGATCGACACCGATGATCAGGCTGCGGTGCTCGATGCTTTCTCGCGCTTTCCTGACGGTCTTGTTGGTCAATGCCTTCTTGGCGAATTCGGCAAAGGCCGCAGTCTCGATGCCGATTGCATAGATGCCGCCCTTGAACACGCGGCCATAGGCGCTGAAGCGGCCTCCGCCGAGTTCATCGCCGATGCCTTCCCGCCGGAGGCAGCCGGCAAAGTTCTCAAGATCATGATCGGTCTGGAAGCCGACGACATCGTAGTGCGACAGGCCGCGCATGATCTCCTCGTGAACGGGCATCGTGAAGAGCACGTCGGCAGGCGGCCAGGGAATGTGGAGAAAGAAGCCGATCCGGTTCTTCAAGCCCATTTGGCGCAGTTCCGCGGCGAGAGGGATCAAGTGGTAGTCGTGCACCCAGATCACGTCATCGGGCCTGATGAGCGGCGCCAGCCGGTGGGCGAAGAAGCGGTTGACGCGGAAATAGCCGGCCATCTCCTTGCGGCCGTATTCGGCAAGATCAAGCCGGTAGTGACAGATTGGCCAGAGAACGCGATTGGCAAAGCCTCGGTAGTATTCTTCTACGTCGGTATCGGTCAGATCCGTGAGTGCATAGGTGATATTGCCTTGCTGCAACTGAGCAAGCGGCTGCGGCTCGTGCTCTCCGCTCGATTGTCCCGACCAGCCCATCCAGATGCCGCCATGCTCTTCAAGGGCGACTTTCAGCGCGACCGCCAGCCCGCCGGCAGGCACAATGCCGCCCTTGTCAGGAACGGGTACACGATTGGAAACAATGACGAGACGGCTCATGCCGAGTTCCTTTCATTCAAGAAAATAATATAGACTTGGCGCTCAAACGTTCAGGGAGAGAACGCGTTTCCGACGCAGACGATCCCGACGGCGGGAAAATCGCCGAGAGGATGCAACCCGCGCGTGGAGCGGCGACGGCCGCTCTGGTGTCGAAGGCGTATTCAGCGCCGATCATTCGGGGGGCATGGACGAACTGGATGAATAACGGGTTTCTCGGCGGTGCGCGATGATGTCCGCGCCGCCGCACTTTCATGCCCCACCCGGCTTCTGGCTGGGAGCTATCCGTTGAATAAAAAAAGGGCGGCCGGAGCCGCCACTTAATCATCAGGGATTTGAAACCTACGAACGCTTCCTGGAATTGCGCTAGAGCGGGATGAGGAAAAGTGTGTCGGTTTTCCTCATCCCGTGTCTCAACTTCTTGGAACCATTTGATCCAACGCACTTCCGGACGGAAAACACTTTTCCCGGAAGTGCTCTAGTGATTGTGGCGGGGCAGGTTCTTGGCGATCTGCCGGAAGTCTGCTGCACCTTCGAGCACCGCGCCGTCGGAAAGCTGGGTGACGGACTTGCGGTAGATGCGCTGCCAGGGCGTGGCATCGGCCGGTACGGCGGGAATGCCGTCCGCCTTGCGCCTTTCGATATCCTCGTCGGAAACCAGCATGTCGCAGCGACCCAGGTTGAAATCGATGCGGATCACATCACCGCTCCGCAGCCAGGCGAGACCGCCGCCGGCCGCACTCTCCGGCGAGGCGTTCAGGATGGAGGGACTGTCGGCTGTGCCGGATTGACGTCCGTCACCGATGGTAGGCAGGCTCCGGATGCCGCGTTTCAAGAGGTGATCCGGCGGCTGCATGTTCACGACTTCCGCCGACCCCGGCCAGCCGAGCGGGCCGGCGCCGCGGATCACCAGGATGGTGTTCTCGTCGATCTCGAGTTCAGGGTCGTTGATGCGCTTGTGGTAGTCCTCCGAGCCATCGAAGACCACGGCCTTGCCCTCGAAAACGCCCTCGCGGCCCGGCTCCTGAAGATAGCGCTTCCTGAAATCGTCGGAGACGACACTCATCTTCATGATGGCGAAGTCGAAGAGATTGCCCTTCAGTACCAGGAAGCCTGCCTTTTCCTTGAGGGGCTCGTCGAAGGGGCGAATAACTTCGCGATCCGTGGATTCGCGCCCTTCGAGGTTCTCGGCCATGGTTTTTCCCGTCACGGTGCGACAGCCGCCGTCGAGCTTTCCGGCCTTCAGGAGTTCCCACATGATCGCGGGTGTGCCGCCGGCGCGGTGATAGCGTTCACCGAGATAGGCACCCGCCGGCTGGATGTTGGCGAGCAGCGGGATATCGAAACCATGGACCTGCCAGTCGTCCGGATAAAGCTCGACGCCGGCATGCTTCGCCATGGCGGCAAGATGCGGCTGGGCATTGGTCGATCCGCCGATCGCCGAGTTGACGCGGATTGCATTGAGAAAGGCGTCCCGGGTCAGGATGTCGGAGGGCTTCAGGTCCTCGAAGACGAGTTCCACGGCGCGGCGTCCGGTACGATAGGCCATCTGCCCGCGCTCGCGATAGGCAGCGGGGATAGCGCCGCAACCGGTGAGCGACATGCCGAGCGCTTCGGCCATCGCGTTCATTGTCGAAGCCGTGCCCATGGTGTTGCAATGGCCGACGGAGGGAGCCGAATCGAGTGCTGCCTGCATGAACTCCTCGCGGTCAATCTCGCCTGCCGCGAGCTTGCGGCGCATGCGCCAGATCACCGTGCCGGAGCCGACGAGATCGCCTTCGTGCCAGCCGTCGAGCATGGGGCCGCCGGAGAGCACGATCGCCGGGATGTCGACCGTCGAGGCCGCCATCAGGGCGGACGGAGTGGTCTTGTCGCAGCCGGTGGTCAGCACCACGCCATCCAGCGGATAGCCGTAGAGAATTTCAACGAGGCCGAGATAGGCGAGGTTGCGATCGAGGGCGGCCGTCGGGCGCTTGCAGTTCTCGAAAATCGGATGCGTCGGGAACTCGATCGGAATCCCCCCGGCATCGCGGATGCCGTCGCGAACGCGCTTCGCCAGATCCATGTGCACCCGATTGCATGGGGTGAGATCGCTGCCGCTTTGGGCAATGCCGATGATGGGCTTGCCGCAACGCAATTCCTCCGGCGTCACACCGTAGTTCATGAAGCGCTCCAGATAGAGCGCCGTCAGATCGATATGGTCCGGATTGTCGAACCAGTCCTGTGAGCGCAGGCGGCGCTGGGGTTTGTCAGTCATGGCGGGACCTAATTCCTTGGGTTGAGCTTTTCGAGATGCAGAAGCAGTCCGCTGTGGTCCTGTTCGCCGCCGCCGGACTCGACGAAATCGGCAAATTCCTGCCGCACTTGCCTGGTCAGGGGAAGCTCGAGGGAGAGCCCATCCGCCATGGCCATCACGGCGTTCAGGTCCTTCAGCTGGTTGTTCGAAGCGCCACCGGGCACGAAGTTGCGCTCCACCATACGGGCGCCGTGCAGTTCGAGGATCCGGCTTTCGGCGAAGCCGCCGCGGATCGCGTCCCGAAAAGCCGCGCGCGAGGCACCGCCGGCTTCCACCAGGATCATGGCTTCGGCCACCGCGCCGATGGTGACGGCGACGATCTGTTGGTTGGCGAGCTTGCAGACCTGGCCGGCACCGCTCGGGCCAACGTGGGTTACGCGACCGAGCGCGGCAAAAACGTCCTTCAGGCTTTCGACCGCGGCGCCATCGCCGCCGGCCATGATGGCGAGCGTACCGGCGGCCGCGCCAACCACGCCTCCTGAAACCGGTGCGTCGAGGTGACGGATGCCCTTTTCCGCCAATCTGCGCGCATGTTCGCGGGCGATCTGCGGGGCTATGGAGCTGCAATCCACGACGATCGTACCTTCGGCCAGGCCATCGGCGACGCCGCGCTCGAAGAGGACCTCCGATACGGCCTGGCCGTTGGTCAGCATGGTGAAGGCGACAGCTGCGCCGGCGACGGCATCGGCCGGCGAGGCAGCGATTTCAGCACCGTCGGCGGCCAGCGGCTCGGCCTTGGCGGCGTCACGGTTCCACACCGTAACCGGAAAATCGGCACCGAGCAGGCGCCGCGCCATCGGTGCCCCCATCAAGCCAGTGCCGAGAAACGCAACCTTCGTCTTCCCGCTCACAGCTTCCCTCCCAGTTCGTCCTCGATGTGCACGCGGATAATCTCATCGAAACTCTTTTCGGCAGTGAAGCCAAGTTCGGTGGCGCGTTTGGCCTCGAAGCCCGGCGCCCAACCGGCGACCATCTTCATGATCATCTCGTCGGGTTCGCGGCGGATGAGCTTCACGGCCTCTTCGCCGGCAACGCGGCGCAGCGCTTCGATCTGCTCGCCCACGGTGGCACTGAGACCCGGCATGGAAAGGTTGCGCCGCGGGCCGACCTTTTCAAGGTCGATGGTCGCGCCATGGATGAGGAAGCCGACCGCCGAACGCGGCGAAGTGTGCCAGTGGCGGACATCCTCCGAAACTGGCAGCACGGCTTCCTGGCCGACCAGCGGCTCGCGCAGGATATTGGAGAAGAAACCGGAAGCCGCCTTGTTGGGCTTGCCGGGCCGGATGCAAATCGTCGGCAGGCGGATGCCGATGCCATCGAAGAAGCCGCGGCGGCTGTAGTCGGAGAGCAGCAGCTCGCAGATCGCTTTCTGGGTGCCGTAGCTCGTGAGCGGAGTAAGATGATAATCGTCCGGAATGGGGAAGGGGAGCGGCGCTCCGACCACGGCGATCGACGAGGTGAAGACAAGGCGAGGCTTGTAGCCATCCTGATCGTGAGCAAGGCGGATCGCATCGAAGAGATAGCGCGTGCCCTCGAGATTGATCCGGTAGCCCTTGTCGAAATCGAGCTCGGCTTCACCCGAGACGATTGCCGCCAGATGAAAAATGACATCCGGGCGCCCCTCGACGAGCTTCTCGGCTTCGCCGGAAGCGGAAAGATCGCCTTCGCGTGCAACGACGGTACCGGCAAAACCCTGCGGCCTTTCCGGTGTCACCACGTCCACGAGCGTCAGCTTCTCCACCGTCCTTCCGCCGAGAGCGCCGTCCTTGACGAGGCGCTGCGTGAGCTTGCGGCCGACCATGCCGGCAGCGCCGATGATCAGGATATGCATGAATGTCTCCTCCTTGAGTGAGGCCGCATGCGATCAGGTCTTCATGCGGGTCGAAAATATGTCTTGTACGGTTGTCTGATAACCTTATATGATTCGATTGAAAACAGGAGACTGGCGGTTCGAGCGAAAGAATCTCGATCGCGTGCAGGCATATAGCGGACGCTTTCGCAGAGACGCGCGAGGAGGGGCAAGGAGCATGACGAGCGCAGGCACGATAGAGGAAGCAAAGGGACCTGCGGAACTGCGCCTGGTGCTACGTCAGATGCTCGGCGAGGATATCGTGCTGAGCGAAACGGAGGAAATGCTCCGTTACTGCCGCGACTGGCATGGCGACGTAACCAGCGGCACCGTGGCGGTGATTCGCCCGCGCTCGACGGAGCAGGTGGCGGCGGCCGTGAAGGCCTGCCGTGAGCTTGGGCTTTCGATCGTGCCGCAGGGCGGCAATACCGGCCTCGTGCTCGGCGCGATCCCCGATGCTCCGGAGAGGCAGGTCGTGCTTTCTCTCTCTCGCATGAACCGCATCCGCAAGATCGATCCGGCCGACTTTTCGGCGGTGGTCGAGTCCGGCTGCATCCTGTCCGAACTCAAGGATGCGATTGCGGAGATGGGCATGTTCTTTCCGCTTGCACTCGGTGCGCAGGGAAGCTGCCAGATCGGTGGAAATGTTTCGACGAATGCCGGCGGCATCAACGTGCTCCGCTACGGCATGACCCGCGAATTGGTGCTGGGACTTGAAGTGGTCCTCCCGGACGGCAGCATCCTCGAAGGTCTGTCGACGTTGAGAAAGGACAATCGCGGCATCGACCTGAAGCAGCTTTTCATCGGTGCGGAAGGCACGCTCGGCATCATCACCGCCGTCTCCATCAAGCTGACGCCCTATCCGGATCACGTGGCCACGGCGCTGCTCGGTCTTGCCTCCCTGGAAGGTGCCATCAAGCTCTATCGCCGGGCGCGTCGGGACTGCTGCGACCTGATGTCGGCCTTCGAATTCATGCCGCCGCTCGCCTTCACCTTGGCGCAGGAGGCGATGCCGGATTTGCCGATCCCGATCTCGGCGGAATATCCAGCCTATGTGCTGATGGAGATCTCCGGCTCCGGCCTCGTCGATGTCGACGATCTGATGCAGCGCTTCCTCGAAGGTGTGATGGAGGAAGGGCTCGTCCTCGACGGAACGATCGCCGCCTCGCAGACGCAGGCGCGCAATCTTTGGTTGATCCGCGAGGGCATGAACGAAGGCCAGGCGAAACGCGGCGCTCATATGCGCACCGATATCTCCGTTTCGCTCTCGCAGCTGGCATCCTTCGTAGACGAGGCGGAAAAGGCGGTCTCCGACGCACTTCCCGGCGCCGTCAGCGTTTCCTATGGCCATGTCGGCGACGGCAATGTGCATCTCAACGTCCTGCCGCCGGCCGGCAGTACGCCCGACGAGCGGATTGAATTGATCTACAAGGCCAAGACGGTCGTGAACGAGGTGCTCGATCGCTATACCGGAAGCATCAGCGCCGAGCACGGTATCGGGCGCCTGAAGCGACCGGATTTCGACGCCAGGCTGCCGGAGACCCGCCGAAAGCTGTTGACGGCGCTCAAGCATGCCGTTGACCCGGAGATGATCATGAATCCCGGTTGTCAACTGAGATTCTAAAAGGGAGAGCAATCTTGGCGGCAATGGATTTCGGCCAGATCAGCAGGAGCGAGCATTTGCCCGCGCGCATCGCGGCGAAGATCGGCAGGGAGATCACCGAAGGACGTATCGCACCCGGAGAGAAACTGCCGACGGAGCATCTGCTCGCCACGACCTTCGGAGTCAGCCGCTCGGTGGTGCGGGAGGCGATAGCTCAATTGCGAAATGAGGGCCTGGTGGAAACGCGCCAGGGCGTCGGTGCCTTCGCCACGGAAATCGAGCGCCGGCAATCGCTTCGTATAGAGCAGGGAGATCTCGCCAATCGGGGAAGTTTCCGGGATCTGTTTCAACTCCGTATTCCGCTTGAGGTGGAGGCGGCCCGGCTTGCGGCGATCCATCATACGCCGCAGGAATTGGGCAAGATCGACGAGGCGTTGCAGCAGATGACCGGCGCGGAAAAATGGACGGAGCAGGGGATCGTCGCCGACCTCGCGTTTCATCGGGCGATTGCGGCGGCCACCCATAACGAATATTTCCTGCTTTTCATCGGATTCATCGCCGAGCGGATCAGCCTGGCGATCAACGCGGCACGCGCCGCTGCAATTCTGGAGGAGATCGTCGAAGTCACGATTGCGGAACATGTCTCTATCCGAGATGGCGTGGCGGCGCGGGATCCGGCCAAGGCCGAGGAGGCGATGCGCAACCATCTGAACGGGGCGGCGGCCCGCCTGGACCTGACGATTGAAAGCTTCTCGTCCTGAGGTTCGAGTCGGGCGGCGCGGCCCGTGAAGGGCGTATCAGACTTTACTTACCAACGGCCTAGACATGGGCAAAAAGTCATACTAGAAGCAGGTCATCCCGTTGTCAGACATCCTGACAATAGGAGACCCGTACCTTCGAGGTACGAGATGAGCGGAGGATTTCTCGTGAGTTTCGAACAGGCACTGAGCGCCGAATCAATCCAGCCTGCGGACGCATCCGGCGCGATGCTCGTCGGGCGCGTCTGGTCCAAAACCGCCGGCGGACCTTGCCCGGTCCTGATCTCGGATGGAGAGGTTTTCGACCTGACCCCACTCGCAGCATCGATTTCCGAGCTTCTTGAGATCGACGGTCTTGTCGACGCGCTGCGCGACCCGTCGCGCTTTGCCAGCCTCGGCTCTCTCGATGCATTCCTCCGTGGCGAGGCGGGCGATCTTCTGGCGCCTGCCGATCTGCAGGCCGTCAAGGCGGCCGGCGTCACCTTTGCGGACAGCATGCTGGAGCGGGTGATCGAGGAGCAGGCCAAGGGCGATCCGCTGCGCGCGCAGGAAATTCGCGGCCGGCTGGCCCCCGTCCTCGGCGACAATCTCAAAGGCCTCGTAGCCGGCTCCGACAAGGCCGCCGAGGTCAAGAAACTGCTCCAGGAGCTCGGTCTTTGGTCGCAGTACCTCGAAGTGGGTATCGGTCCCGATGCTGAAATCTTCACCAAGGCGCAGCCCATGTCTTCGGTCGGTTGTGGTGCTTATATCGGTATCCACCCCAAATCCGACTGGAACAATCCGGAGCCGGAGGTGGTGCTTGCCGTCACGTCGAAGGGCAGGATCGTCGGTGCGACGCTCGGCAACGACGTCAATCTTCGGGACTTCGAAGGCCGCTCCGCACTGCTTCTCAGCAAGGCGAAGGACAATAATGCGTCCTGCTCGATCGGCCCCTTCATCCGGCTCTTCGACGGTGCTTTCACGATCGAGGACGTGAAACAGGCGGAAGTCTCGCTTCTCGTCGAAGGCAAAGAGGGTTTCAAGATGACCGGCGTCAGCCCGATGTCGGCCATCAGCCGCAGCCCGGAAGACCTCGTTTCGCAACTTCTCAACGACAACCACCAGTATCCGGATGGCGTGGTCTTCTTCCTCGGAACGATGTTTGCGCCAGTGAAGGATCGTCGGGGCGCCGGGCTCGGTTTCACCCATGAAATCGGAGACCGGGTCGAGATCTCGACGCCGCGCCTCGGACGCCTCGTAAATTGGGTCGATCATAGCGACCGCTGCCCGAAATGGAGCTTCGGCCTGGGCGCTCTGATGAAGAACCTGGCCGAACGCGGGCTCTTGCAGGCGAAACGGGAGGGCTAGATGCAAAAAGCGATCGATACGTTCTATAAACTGCTCGAGCTGCTTTTGATCGTGCTGCTCGCAGGCATGGCGGTGATGGTGTTCCTGAACGTCGTGCTGCGCTACGGCTTCAACTCCGGCATCAACGTCTCGGACGAGATGTCACGGTATTTCTTTGTGTGGCTCACCTTCATCGGCGCGGTTGTCACCTTCCGTGAAAATTCGCATGTCGGGGTCGAGACCTTGGTCTCGCTGTTCGGCCGCAAGGGCCGCATCATCTGCATGATCCTCTCCAATATCGTCGTCATCGCCGTGTCGGCGATCTTCTTCTGGGGTACCTGGAAGCAATCGCCGATCAATGCCTCGATGGCCGCACCCGTTACCGGCATCTCGATGCTGTGGGTCTACGGAATCGGATATTTCACCGGAGCGGGCGTGGTCTTGATCGCGCTCGAGCGCCTTTTCCGCCTGCTGACGGGGCGCGTCACGGAAGAAGAAATCGCCGCCTTCGCCGGTGAAAACATGTCTCTCGAGCAGCTGGCGGAGCGCACTTAATGACCCTTGTCGTCTTCATCGTTTCGTTGCTCGGCGCCATGGCAATCGGCGTGCCGGTTGCCTTCTCGCTGATGTTCTGCGGCGTCGTGCTCATGTGGTACATGGGCATGTTCAACACCCAGATCATCGCTCAAAACATGATCGCGGGTGCGGATACCTTCACGCTCCTCGCCATCCCGTTCTTCATTCTCGCCGGTGAATTGATGAACGCCGGGGGATTGTCGCGTCGCATCATCGATTTCGCAATCGCCTGTGTCGGTCATATACGCGGCGGTCTCGGCATCGTTGCCATCATGGCGGCCGTGATCATGGCAAGTATCTCGGGTTCGGCGGCAGCCGACACTGCGGCACTTGCGGCAATCCTGATTCCGATGATGGCGAAGGCCGGCTACAACGTTCCCCGGTCCGCGGGCCTGATCGCTGCAGGTGGTGTCATTGCCCCCGTCATCCCCCCATCCATGGCCTTCATCGTGTTCGGAGTGGCGGCGAACGTCTCTATTACGCAGCTCTTCATGGCAGGCATCGTGCCCGGTCTCATCATGGGTATCGCGCTTGTCGCCACGTGGCTGCTGGTCGTGCGGAAGGATGATATCCAGCCGCTTCCACGCACGCCGATGAAAGAGCGGCTCCGCGCCACCGGGCGGGCGCTTTGGGCTCTTGGCATGCCGGTCATCATCCTCGGCGGCATCAAGGCCGGCGTCGTGACGCCAACCGAAGCTGCTGTGGTCGCCGCAGTCTACGCCCTCTTTGTCGGCATGTTCATTTATCGGGAACTCAAGCCGCGTGACCTGCCGGGTGTCATACTCCAGGCGGCGAAGACCACCGCTGTGATCATGTTCCTCGTTTGCGCCGCGCTCGTTTCTTCGTGGCTGATCACTGCAGCGAACATACCAGCGGAAATCACCGGCTTCATCTCTCCGCTGATCGACCGCCCGACGCTTCTGATGTTCGTCATCATGCTGGTCGTATTGGTGGTGGGCACCGCACTCGACCTTACGCCCACGATCCTGATCCTGACGCCGGTGCTCATGCCGATCATCAAGCAGGCCGGAATTGATCCTGTCTACTTCGGTGTCCTGTTCATCATGAATACCTGCATAGGGCTGCTGACCCCACCTGTCGGCGTCGTATTGAACGTCGTCAGCGGCGTCGGCCGGGTTCCGCTCGGCAAGGTAATTGTCGGCGTGACGCCATTTCTGATCGCTCAGATACTCGTGCTTTTCCTTCTGGTCCTGTTCCCGGACATCGTCATCGTGCCCGCACGCTGGCTCCATTAGAAGGGCTTTAACCCGCAACCCCTCACCAACAATCCAAGGGAGGATACCCCCGTGAGAAAACTGCTTCTTGCCACGACTGCCATCGCTTTCGGTCTTTCGGCCGCGGCGCCGGCTTTCGCCGAGTTCAACGACCGCAACATCCGGGTGTCGAACGGCATCAACGAAGACCATCCGGTCGGTAACGGCATCAAGGCGATGCAGGCCTGTCTCGATCAGAAATCCGGTGGCAAGCTGAAGCTCACCGCTTTCTGGGGCGGCGCGCTCGGCGGCGACCTTCAGGCGACGCAGGCCCTGCGCTCCGGCGTGCAGGAGGCCGTCGTCACCTCTTCCTCGCCGCTCGTCGGCATCATACCGGCACTCGGCGTATTCGATCTGCCGTTCCTCTTCGGCAACGCTCAGGAAGCCTACACGGTGCTCGATGGCGATTTCGGCGACATGATGAACGAGAAGCTGGAAGCGGCCGGTCTGGTCAATCTCGCCTACTGGGAAAACGGCTTCCGTAACCTGTCCAACTCGGTTCGTCCGGTCACCAAGTGGGAAGACTTCGAAGGGATGAAGGTTCGCGTGATGCAGAACAACATCTTCCTCGACACCTTCCAGAACCTGGGCGCCAACGCCACTCCGATGGCTTTCGGCGAAGTCTTCTCGGCGCTCGAAACCAAGGCGATCGATGCGCAGGAAAACCCCTATGTGACGATCGATACGTCGAAGTTCTTCGAAGTGCAGAAGTACGTGACCGAGACGAACCACGCTTACACGCCCTTCCTCTTCCTGTTCTCGAAGCCGATCTTCGACAGCTATACGCCGGAAGAGCAGGCAGCACTGCGTGAATGCGCAGTCGTAGGCCGGGATGAGGAGCGCAAGGTCATCCAGGAGCTCAACAAGAAGTCGCTGGAGAAGATCAAGGAAGCTGGTCTCGAAGTGAACACCCTGTCTGCTGAAGAACAGGCTCGCATCCGCGAGAAGTCCATGGTCGTCTATGAAAAGCACAAGGCTGAGATCGGCGCCGACGTGGTAGACGCCATTCTCGCCAAGCTGGAAGAGATCCGCAAGTAAACAAAAGAACAGGCTGCGTCACCGAGCGTGGCCTTTCTCTATGCTTCCGGGAACCCGCGGCCGCCCGGCCGCGGGTTTTATCCGATTAGGATGATTGTCCGGTAGGGGCGGATCGATATAGCTTACAGAGCGATTCTTCGCTTCAACCTGCAGGCATATGGAAACGTCGCTTTATCTCCCCGTCAAAGGCTTTCTCGAAAAGGCAGGTTACGTCGTCAAGGGCGAGGTTGACGGCTGCGATCTCGTCGGCCTGAGCGACGACGATCCGCCCGTGGTCGTGATCTGCGAACTGAAGCTGCGCTTCAATCTGGAACTCATACTGCAGGCCGTCGATCGCGCCGCTGTCGCGGACGAGGTCTGGATCGCGGCTCGGGTCTCGGCCAAGGGAAAAGGGCGCGAGGCCGACAAACGCTACCGTGATCTCTGTCGCAGGCTCGGGGTCGGCATGCTCGGCATTTCCGATGCCGGCGACGTCAGCGTGATCGTCGGCTCCGTATCGCCGATGCCGCGAACCAATCCGAAACGGCGTTCGAAGCTCATGCGCGAACACCAGAGGCGGCGCGGCGATCCAGCAATAGGTGGGAGCACGCGCGCGCCTGTCATGACCGCGTACCGCCAGCAGGCGCTCGGCTGTGCGCTGGCGCTGGAATCAGGCCCGCTGCGCGTGCGTGAAATCAGATCCGGCGTGCCGGATGCCGGGAAGATACTGCTTTCGAATGTCTATGGCTGGTTTGAACGGCTCGACAGAGGCGTCTATGGCCTGACGGAGGCCGGACGGGAAGCACTGCAGCGGTGGCCGCAGCAGGACACGCAGGCAAAAACGGCCTTCCCGGCATGATTTTTTGCCGACGCGCTGAGCGCATGTGGGGTGCTCCATCGCATTATCGGTGGGTATGAGCATGGGGGAGGTGTTCACAGGGCAACCGGCGCTTTAGAGTTGGAGAACCTTAACGATGGGGACCGGATGACCTCTCAGCTCGACATGTTTGCCCGAGATGTGCGACCAGCAGCCGCGAGAACCGAGCGAAGCCGGGCCCGGCGGCAGGCATCGACCTCCCTTTCCGAAACCGAGATGCTTGCCGCGTTGAAGGCGACGGGTCGCTACAGGATATTGCGAAAGCTTGAAGCCCGCACGGTCGTGTCCGATGTGAGACCCGGCTTTCCCCTGAGGGGCGTCATCCTCGACACCGAGACAACCGGCCTCGATGCCCGCAGATGCGAGGTCATCGAGATCGGGCTGGTCGCATTCACCTACAACGCAGAGGGTGAGATCGGCGATGTGGTCGCTGTTTATGGCGGTTTGCAGCAGCCGACCATCGCCATTCCGCCCGAGATCACCCGGCTGACGGGTATTACCGATGACATGGTCGCCGGCCAGTCGATCGATATTGCTGCAGTCCAAGCGATCGTTGGGCCTGCGGATCTCATCATTGCCCACAATGCCGGCTTCGATCGGCCGTTTTGCGAGGCGCTTTCGGATGTGTTTGTCCGCAAGGCCTGGGCATGCTCGGTCTCCGAAATCGATTGGAGTGGCCGAGGTTTCGAAGGCACGAAGCTCGGCTATCTGATCGGTCAGAGCGGACATTTCCATGACGGGCATCGGGCTGTGGATGACTGCTTCGCTCTCCTCGAGGTGCTTGAGCAGTCTGCGGAGGGTGCCAAGCTGCCGCCGTTTGCCGAACTCTACAAAGCGAGCCAGCGTTCACGGGTCAGGATTTTCGCGGAGAATGCGCCGTTCGACCTGAAGGACGTGCTGAAGGCTCGCGGGTACCGCTGGTCTGACGGCAGCGACGGCCGCCCAAAATCATGGTGGACAGAGGTCGCCGAGGATGAGCTCGAGGCTGAACTCGGCTTCCTTCGGAAGGAGATCTATCGCTGGGACGAGGCAGATCCTCCGACGCAGCGGCTGACGGCGTTCGACAGATACCGAGCGCGAAGATAATCGAGCATCGCGGTCGAGCGTGCCAAACCCATTCGGTGGGGGCGGCCGCCCTGGACCATCCTACGCCGTGCGAAGACCGTAAAGCCTTGCAATGTCTTCCCGCATGAATGGCACCCGATCCTTGTCGACCTGTTCCTGATAGGTCCGGGCATATTGATGGCCGGAATAGACGGCGGCGGCGATCAGGCCTGGCGCGAGGCAGTCGCCGAGGCGGGTGACGGTCTTGATGCCGGCATCGGCCCACTCGTCTTCGCGTGCTTTGAGTTCCAGCCACAGCGTTTCGTCCGGCAGGCGGGCGGTGACCGGGACGAGAGTGGCGCAATCGACCGGACGGGTCCTGCCGCTGTAGACGCAGGATAGTTCCAGCTGGTCTTTCGTCCGACCGGCGAGGGTCATGGCCGTGACGATCTCGACGCCGAGATCGATGAGGCGCTTCTGGATACGTGCCTGCTCCAGCGTGTTCCTGCTCCAGGGCGAAACCTGGCATTCCGGGGTTATGAAGGTGACCGTGCGTCCCCTCCTGGCGAGCAGTTCGGCGAGCACGCTGCCCATGTAGAAGCAGTCGTCGTCGAAGACGATGACGGGGCCGTCGGCGGGCACCGCCTCGGCGCCCCCGGAGAGAATTGCGTCGGGAGAGACGAGGATGCCTTTCGAAAGAAAATCGAGCGGCACCCGGTGGGTGCGGCCAACGCCGTCGGTGCGCCAGCTCGCTCCGGTCGCGATCGCCACATGGGGGATGCCGTATTGCAATATGTCGGCAGCCGAAAGCGGACTGTGCAGGTAAAGCTCGGCATTGACGCGGGTGCTGAGTTGGCCGACGCGCCAGTCGCGCACGCGGCCCCAGGTCGCAAGACCGGGTAAGCGACATTCGCGCACAACGCGACCGCCCCATTCGCCGCCGCCCTCCGCCAGCATGACATCGACGCCGCGCTGGGCAAGCGCCCGTGCTGCTTCCAGGCCCGCAGGTCCGCCGCCGATGATGAGGGCGGGTTCGGGAGTTTCGGACAACGCGATGGTCTCCGGATGCCAGCCCTTGCGCCATTCCTCGCCAACCGTCGGGTTCTGCGTGCAGCGCATCGGAACGTTGGTATTGTCGCCGGAGGTGCAGATGTTGCAGCCGATGCATTCGCGGATGTCATCGATGCGCCCTTCCTCGATCTTCTTCGGGAGGAAGGGATCGGCGATCGACGGGCGCGCGGCCCCGATGAAGTCCAAAATACCCTGCCTGATAACCCGCACCATGCTGTCCGGCGACGTATAACGGCCGACGCCGACCACCGGCTTGGTGGTGACGGATTTGACGAAGCGGATATAGGGCTCCTGGTAGCCTTCCTCGGAGAAACGAGCCGTCTGGCTATCGTTCGACCAGTCGGAGAGATTGACGTCCCAAAGGTCCGGAAGTTCGCCGAGCGCCGAAATGATGTCTTTCCCCTCGCCCTCGCAGGTGATCCCGGAGGGGCCCATCAGTTCGTCGACGGCAAGGCGCACCGCGAGCGCACAGGTGTCACCGATCGCCTCGCGCACATCATCGAGAATCTCTCGGAACAGGCGGAGCCGGTTTTCGAAGGAGCCGCCATATTCGTCGCTGCGATCGTTATGGCGGCGGGACAGGAAGTGCTGCAACACGCTCATGTCGTGGCCGGCATAGAGATAGACGATGTCGAAGCCGGCCTTTTTGGCGCGAAGCGCGGCATTGCGATACCAGCGGCGCATGTCGCTGATGTCGGCCTTGTCCATTGCGCGCGCCTGGACGGGATCGAGGCTGTCGCTGACGGCGTGCGAGGGAGCGAGCGGGATCATCCGGCTGAAACGGTTGGCGACGTGAAGGCCGTTGTGCACGAGCTGGATGGCCGCGAGGCTGCCATGGGCGTGGATACGTTCCGTGACGGCGGAAAGGGCCGGCAGATCGCCGTCGTCCCAAAGACGAGCTTCGTTGGCTGGCGTCAGGTCCGATGTCGGATGGATTTCCGCCTCCTGGGTGGAGACGACCGCCCAACCGCCTTCCGCCTTCGTGCCGCGCAGCTGGGCTTCCGCATTGGGGTAGCGGTAGCCCATGCCGGAACAGTGGGGCACCTGATAGAAGCGGTTGTGCGCTGTGACCGGGCCGATCTTGACGGGTTCGAAGAGAATATCGAAGCGGGTGTCTCGGGACATTTCCTTGGATCCTGAAGGGAGCTGCGGCCGGCCGCGCCGGAGCGCCGCGGTTGGGGTGGCCGCAAGATATCGAGAACCTTCCGTCAGGCAAGAGATTTGTTATACGAGTGTATAATATTATGCTGCGGCGTAGTTTTTGATGTGGTCCGCGGTTCGCATCCCTTCAATGCGGCCGACATGGACCAACGCACCAGCGCCGAACTTCTTCGGCGCTCGCGGCGAGCATTTCGCCCCAAGGCGCTTTTCCGGATTCACCGGGTTGGTCTGGCCACCAAATCGTGAAGCTGCCGGCCGAGTATGCCGTCGGTATCGGCAAGATCGAGCACGACGCTCATGTGGTTGAGATCAGGAACCGGGAGCAGTTCGGCACTTTCGTCCTGCGCACGCAGCAGCTCACATAGCCCGGCCGCCTGACTGTGGAATGGCGTCGTCTCGTCCGCGCCATAGGCGATGACGCGCGTCGGGCAGGGGAGCTGCGAGCTGGTGAGAGGGGACCATGCGGCAGCTTCCATCGGTGTCATTTCCGCTTCGTGTCGAAGGAAGCTGTCCGGTATGCCCGACAGGTCGTAGATTCCGCTTAGAAGCAGCAAGCCTTGAAGTGTCGGCAGGGAGGGCGGATAGGCTTCCTCGGGCCCGGTTGCTGCGAGGAAGGAAGCAAGATGCGCGCCTGCCGAATGACCGCTGACGGTCAGTCGCGCAGGATCCGCGCCGAAATCGCTTGCGTGGGCCTGAAGCCAGAGCACCGATCGCCGAACCTGATCCACTAGCACGTCCAAGCGGCTGCGAGGCATCAGGTTGTATTCGACCAGGGCCGCAATGCCGCCCGCCGCAAGAACCGGTGCAACGACGAAACGATAGTTGATCTTTTCGCCGGAGCGCCAATATCCGCCGTGAACGAACACATGCAGGGGCGCGCCGGCCTGTAGGCGCTCCGGCAAGATGACATCGACGACCTCGCGGGCGCCGGCGCCGTACGGTATGTCTGCCCTCACATCGGCGCGCGCCGATAAGGCCCGGCTGCGTTCGGCGAACTCTGCGGCGATGGCGTCGAAATCGGGCACGAAGTCGCGAATGCGGTAAAAGTCCTGTGCTGTCATCGTCTGCCCCGCCGATCAATAATCAACTGCATAATATTTCGGCTCCATGAATTCCAGAATGCCGGTCACGCCGCCTTCGCGGCCAAGGCCGCTCTGTTTAACGCCGCCGAAGGGAGCGGCGGGGTCTGACATCAGGCCCCTGTTGATGCCGAGCATGCCGGTTTCGATGTGCTTTCCGACCGTCATCGCACGTTTGAGATCGCGGCTGTAGATGTACGCGGCGAGGCCATACTCGGTATTGTTTGCGAGGCGGATCGCCTCGTCGTCGCTTTCGAACTTGTAGACAGGCGCGACCGGTCCGAAGATTTCCTCACGTGCGATCGACGCGTTTACGGGGACGTTTTCGAGTACCGTCGGCGGATAGAAGTACCCGTTTTCCGTAAGCGGTTTGCCGCCGGTCGTTGCCCGCGCACCCGCGGCGAGTGCCTCTGAGACGAGCCGGTCGATCTTGCGGACGGCGTTTTGCGTGATCATCGGTCCACATTGCGTCTCGGGATCGTATCCGGGACCGATCTTCAGTGACATCATCCGCGCCGTGAGGCCGGCGACAAACGCATCATGGATGCCCGCCTGGACATAGAAACGATTGGCGGCAGTGCAGGCTTCTCCAGCGTTTCGCATCTTGGCGATCATCGCACCGTCGAGTGCCGCTTCGAGGTCCGCGTCGTCGAACACGATGAAGGGCGCGTTGCCGCCGAGCTCCATCGAGCAGCTGACGACCGACTTGGCGGCTTCGGCAAGCAGAACGCGGCCAACGCCGGTCGAGCCGGTGAATGAAAGCTTACGAACCCGCGAATCGGCGAGCATCGCATTCGTTATTCCGCCTGGATTGCTTGTGGTCAGCACGTTGACGACGCCAGGCGGAACGCCCGCCTCTTCGCCGAGTCTGGCCATGGCGTAGGCCGTCAACGGCGTCTCCGAGGCAGGTTTCAGGATCACCGTGCAGCCGGCGGCAAGGGCGGGCCCGATCTTGCGCGTCGCCATAGCGGCAGGGAAATTCCAGGGCGTGATCAGGACGGCAATGCCGATCGGCTCATGGTCAACGAGGATATTGTGCGACCCGGAGGGAGTGCGCCGGAATTCGCCCGGAATGCGGGTCGCCTCTTCAGCGTACCAGCGGAAGAATTCGGCGGCATAAGCGACTTCGCCGCGTGCGTCGACCAGGGCCTTGCCGTTTTCCAGTGCGATGAGAGTTGCAAGCTCCTCGGCGTGCTGTGTCATCAGCTGATACCAGCGTCTGAGGATTTCCGAGCGCTGGCGAGCTGGAGTGGCACGCCACCCTGCGGCAGCGGCATGCGCGGCATCAACTGCGCGCTGTGCGTCCTCGATGGAGGCGTCGGCGACCTCGGCCAGCAGATTACCGGTCGAAGGGTCGAGAACGGTTATTCCGCTGCCGCTTTGCCATTTGCCGCCGATGTAGAGCCCCGCGGCATGCAGGGCGGGATCGGCGTAGCCGGAAAACTTGGCATGGAAGGTCATGGAGGGTCCTTTCGACTCAGTTGAGGCGCGAGCGGTCGCCGCAATGGGCGGCGGCGACGAGGTTGCGCATCTCGTGCGGGTTCAGGGGGCGGGGATTGTTCTGGATGAGGCGTGCGATACCTGAGCTTTGTTCCGCCACCCAGTCGATCCGGTCTTCCTCGAGGCCGAGGTCCCGCAGCGTGGCGGGAATGCCGATGCGTTCGAAGAGCGAAACGAGGGCAGGGATCACTTCATCCGGTCCGCCGAGCCCGGCCGCATGCGCGATCTGCGCGAGTTCGTCGCGGATGAGCGGCGCATTCCAGGTCATGACATAGGGCATGAGACAGGCGACCCCGAGGCCATGCGCCGTATGGGTGAGCGCGCCGACGGGGTACTGGATGGCGTGGGCCGCGGCAGTGCCCGCCACCCCGAAAGCAAGACCGGCGAGCGTTGCGCCGAGCATCACCTTTTCGCGCGCGCCGGCGTCGGCGCCGTCCTTGCAGGCCCTCTCCAGCCCCTGCCACAGGAGGGTAATGGCGCTAAGGGCAAAGTGATCGGAAATCTCGTTCTTACCGACGAAGACGCGCTGCTGCGCGATACCGGGGACGGGCTCGCGCCGGATCGCCGTGAAGGCTTCGATCGCATGCGTCAGGGCGTCCGCGCCGGCGATCGCAGTCAGACCGGATGGGCAGGAGAGGGTGAGTTCGGGGTCGCAGATCGATACCGCCGGGATCAGGTGCGGGCTTGAAATGCCAACTTTCAGGCTACGCTCGGCATCCGAAAGCACGGCGACGGGCGTCACCTCCGAGCCGGTGCCGGCGGTGGTGGGAATAGCGATCAATGACATCACTGGGCCTGGGACGGCATGTTCGCCATAATAGTCCTGTGGCCGCCCGCCGTGGGTAAGGAGGAGGGCGACGCATTTCGCCATGTCGAGACAGGACCCGCCACCGATGCCGACGACGAGGTCCGGCGCAAAGTCCCTGGCGGCTGCAGCGCTCGCGATGGCCGATCCCACGGGGACGTCCGGCAGGGTGGAACTGTCCACCATCACCTCAAGCCCTGCCTCCTCCAGTCGCCGCACCAGCGTAAGCAGGTTGGCATCCACTGCAAGGCGCGTGTCGGTGACGATCAGCGCGCGCCGGCCGAGCTTGGCGGCGATGCCGCCAAGGGCATGGCGCTGCCCGGCGCCGAAAAGCAGTTCGCGCGGCGCCCTTAGTGTGCCGAATAGGTCCATTCCGTATGTCCTCCGATGAATTCAGCGACCTCGAGGGCCGTAAGTTGGTCGAAAAGCGGCCGCGGTAGTTCGATGCCCGTCTCCGCTGCTGCAGCGCGGCGTGCTCGTGCCCCGTCTCCCGGAATGGCGACTGGTTGCGCAGGGTCGAGCGGGCGGGATAGGCGCAGGCGGTCGAGATAGGCGGCAAGTTCCGGTGTGCTACCCGTGCCTGCCGAGGGATCGATCAGAATGAGAAGGTCGCCTTTATTGGCGGGATGAATGTCGTCGAGCGTTCCATGCACATCAGGCGCCAGATTGGATCCGGCAAGCGCCGCGACAAGAAGCTCGATCGCAAGGCCCAGACCATATCCCTTCGCGTCGCCGAACGGCGCGATCGCCCCTGCCTGTGCCGCGTGCGGATCGGTTGTGGCGCGACCGTCTCGGTCCACTGCCCAGCCAGCGGGGATCGCTAGACCGCGCATCGCATGGTTGTTGATCTTGCCCATGGAAACGATGCTGGTTGCGAGATCCAGCACGAAAGGGCGGTCACCCGCAGGAATGCCGATCGCGACCGGATTGGTGCCGACCATGGCTTGCGTTCCGCCGAATGGGTGCACGAGCGCTTCGCTGGTCGACATGACAATGCCGATCAGGCCGTCTCTTGCGGCGGCCTCCGCATAATAGGCAAGCATTCCCAGGTGATTGGCGTTGCGGATCGCGGCAATGGCGAGTCCTGTCTCCTTAAGGGTGCGTTGCATGACGCGCAGGGCGTTCATCATCACGACCGGGCCCAGGCCCCGTTCGCCGTCGACGCTCAGAAATGAGTCTCTTCGCCAGATTCCGTTTCCGCGCGTCGTGGGGTTCGCGAGCCCTTTATCGAGCCGGGTCAGAAGCAATGGCAGGCGTTGCAGGCCGTGGGAGGGCAATCCGCGCAGCTCGGCCTCCAGGAGGAGATCTGCCTGAAGACGAGCGGAGTCGGCGGGAACACCCCGCTTTTCCAGCAGAGCGACGCTCAGATTCCTCAGACGGGAGGGCGGCAGCCTCATTCGATAATCCTATATCAGATCATATACGATATTGTATTTGACATGCGATATGTTATTTGCAACAAAACGTCGTATGTCAATAAGCAGTCGGAGAATGGCAGTGGCAGTTGCAGCGGAGAGGACAAGCAGGGGGGCTGGTATTCGCCCGACGAGTGTGGTCGAAGGCGTTTATGACAGCATCTATCACCGGCTGATGTCCCTCGATATTGCGCCTGGTGCACGCATTCCGATCGATGTCCTCGCTCGCGAACTCGGCGTATCCCAGACGCCGATCCGCGAGGCGCTGAGCCGCTTGGAACGCGAGGGCCTCGTTCGCAAAGAGCATCTGATCGGCTATAGTGCAGCCCCGCAATGGACGCGCAAGCAGTTCGAAGACCTCTATGCTTTTCGCCTGCTGGTCGAACCCGAAGCTGCCCGGCTTGCCGCCGTCAACATGACTCCGGAGGCGCTCCAGCAGCTCGAGAATTCCGCGGCCGACATGGGCCACGGCGAGGCGCCGGTCGATCGGAACACACGCTACTCCCGCTTTGCCCGCGCCGATGCGCAGTTCCACGACGCGATCCTGAAAATCGCCGGAAACGACGTGATCCGCAGCACTCTGTCGAACCAGCATGTCCATCTGCACATCTTCCGGCTGATGTTCCACATCCGGGTGACTCAGGAGGCGCTCGAAGAGCATGAGAGCCTGCTGGCTGCCTTCCGGGCGCGCGATCCGCAGGCCGCATACTATGCCATGCGCGTCCACATCGAACGCTCGCGCGATCGTTTGCTTTCGGCGTTCGAATGAACGCCGCTCTGCCTTCCAATGCGGTAGCGCCGCCAAACCCCGCTGTTGCCGCACTCGCGGCTGAGGGTCTTGGCAAAGCCTACGGTCCGATTGCCGTCCTTTCGGGCGTCACGCTCGAGGTTCATGCTGGAGAGGTTCACGCCATTATCGGTGAGAACGGCGCCGGAAAATCGACGCTGATGAAGCTCCTTTCCGGCCATGTTGCCCCGACGGCCGGCCACCTGCTCCTGGAGGGGAAGTCGATCGAGTTCCGAAACGCGGTGGAGGCGGAAAATGCCGGCATTGTACTCGTGCACCAGGAAATCCTGCTCGCTGCGGACCTCACCGTTGCGGAAAACCTGTATTTGGGTCGCGAGGTCGGCCGAGGTCTGCTGGTCAATGACAAGGCGATGAACAGTCGTGCCGCCGAACTCCTCGCGCGGGTCGGTTCAGCGGCCCGGCCGCGCGACCGTGTGGGTGAGCTGCCGCTCGCCCAGCGCCAGCTCGTGCAGATCGCGCGCGCCCTTCTGGACGAGCGAAAGGTCGTCATTTTCGACGAGCCGACTGCGGTTCTCGCAAACGACGAAGTGGCGGCGCTGCTCGACATCGTTCGCAGCCTGCGCGATCACGGGGTTGCGGTGCTCTACATCTCCCATCGCCTCGATGAGGTTCAGGCGCTTGCCGACCGCGTCACCGTGCTTCGGGACGGCCGCATGATCGGGACTTGGCCGGCGGCCGGCCTCGGCCAGCGTGAAATGGCGGAGCTGATGGTCGGGCGGGAGCTGGAAATGCTCTATCCGCATAAGCGGCCAACCGCGACTGCGGCTCCGATCCTGTCAGTCACCAACCTTGCCGTCGACCACGGCTCGCAGAAGGTCTCATTTAGCGTCAGACCCGGCGAGGTGCTGGGTATCGGCGGCATGATCGGGGCGGGTCGTACCGAACTGATCGAGGGCCTGATGGGTCTTCGTCCGTCAGAGGTTGAAAGCATTGTCCTGAACGGCCGGCAGATCGGGAGCCGGTCCGTCGGCACCTTAATGGACGCCGGCCTGGTTTACCTCACCGAGGACCGCAAGGGCAAAGGCCTGCTCCTGGAGGAGAAGCTCGGTCCCAACCTCACCCTGCAGGCGCTGGACACGATCAATCCGGGTGTCCTTCTGGACAAGCGGGGAGAGCTTTCCCGCCTTCGAAAGGCGGTGGCCGATTACGACATCCGCGTTCGCTCGCTACGCCTCGAAGCCAGCCAGCTTTCGGGTGGGAACCAGCAGAAGCTGCTCCTTGCCAAGGTGATGATGGCCGACCCCTCGGTGATCATCATCGACGAGCCGACGCGCGGGATCGATATCGGCAACAAGAGCCAGATCTATGAATTCATCGACGGGATGGTGCGCGCCGGCAAGGCCTGCATCGTCATTTCGTCGGAAATGCCGGAACTGGTGGGTCTTTCCGACCGCGTTCTGGTGATGCGTGCCGGGAGGATCGTCGCTGAGCTGAGCGGCAATGAAATCAATGAGGAAAATGTCGTCTACGCCGCCACGACCGGTGGGCGCGCGGACGTCGGGGAGGAGAAACATGACCGCAGCGACAGCAACACTCGCACCCACTGACGAAGGAGCGCGCATCCGCTGGGCCGATCTGGCGCCCTTCATCGCTCTTGCGGTGATCGTGCTGTTCGGGGCGCTGGTGAACTCCAACTTCGTGTCGTCGGCCAATCTGATCAACGTCATTACGCGGAGCGCCTTCATCGCGATCATCGCCGTCGGGGCGACCTTCGTCATCTCGTCCGGCGGGCTCGACCTGTCCGTGGGTTCGATGATGGCCTTCGTCACCGGTATCATGATCATGGCGATGAACCAACTCGCCCCGGCATTTGGACCTTGGGCGATTCCGATGGGAGCGGGCATCGCGCTGCTGGTCGGAGCGCTGTGCGGCCTCTTCAACGGGCTTATCGTGACCGTCGGGCGAATAGAGCCCTTCATCGTGACGCTGGGCACGATGGGCATTTTCCGCGCCTTCATCACCTTCATGACCGATGGCGGCTCGCTGCCTATCGATCGCAGCCTCCGGGAAGCCTATCGTCCGGTCTATTTCGGCAGCGTCTTCGGCATTCCCTATCCGGTGCTCATCACCTTCGTCGTCGTCGTGGCCGGCGCCTTCCTGCTCTACAAGACCAAGTATGGCCGCCGCTTGAAGTCGGCGGGATCCAATGTCGAGGTCGCGCGCTTTTCAGGCGTCAACGTCGCCGGAGTGCGTACCGTCGCTTACGTGATCCAGGGCTTCTGCGTCGCCGTCGCTGCGATCTGCTATGTGCCCCGCCTCGGCGCGGCAACGCCAACGACCGGACAGCTCTGGGAGCTGCAGGTCATCACCGCGGTCGTGATCGGCGGCACGCTGCTCCGCGGCGGGCGGGGACGCATTGGCGGCACGGTGGCCGGCGCCCTCATCCTCGAGGTGATCGCCAACGTCATGGTTCTGTCGGACATGGTCTCGGAATACCTCGTCGCCGCCGTTCAGGGAGCGATCATCATCGTCGCCATGCTGGCGCACCGCTTTACTGCCAACCGCTGAAAACAGCACCGACTTCGAAGGAGGAGAAAATGAAGTCTATTATCCGCAAGGCTGGCCTCTTGTTATCGACGGCTACCCTGGTCCTGGCTCTGCCGCTGGGCAGCGCTCAGGCCCAGGAGAGGAACGTGACTGTCGCCGTCTCGATTCCGGCCGCAACGCATGGATGGACGGGAGGAGTCGTCTATCATGCAGAGCAGGCTGAGAAGGAGGTCGAGGCCGCCTTTCCAAATGTAGACGTCGTGCTGTCGACCGCGTCATCGGCGACCGCGCAGGTCTCCGCGCTTGAAGACCTGTCGGCGACCCGGAAGCTCGACGCGCTGGTCATTCTGCCGTTTACGTCGGAAGAACTGACCGGACCGGTCGAGCAGATCAAGGAAAAGGGCACCTTCATTTCCGTGGTCGACCGTGGCCTCACCGACCCGACGATCCAGGACCTCTATGTCGCCGGCGACAACATCGCCGTGGGTGCCAATACGGCGCGCTGGCTTTCCGATAAACTTGGCGGGGAGGGCGAGATCGTCGTCTTGCGCGGCATCCCGACCGTGATCGACGACGAACGCATCAAAGGCTTCTCGGACGTCATCAACAAGACGAACATCAAGATCCTCGATATCCAATACGCCAACTGGAACCAGGACGAAGCCTTCAAGCTCATGCAGGACTATCTCGCAAAGTACCCGAAGATCGACGCCGTCTGGGCCAACGACGACGACATGTTGCTCGGCGTCATCGAGGCCGTCGACCGCGCGGGCCGCAAGGACATAAAGTATGCCCTCGGCGGCAACGGCATGAAGCAAGTCATCGAAATGGTGAAGGAAGGCAATGAGCGCACACCGGTCTCGACCCCCTATCCGCCGTCGATGATCAAGTCGGCCATCTATATGACCGCGGCACAATTCTCCGGTCAGGCGCCGATGCGCGGTTCGTTCCTGCTCGGTGCACCGCTTATCACTCCGGAGAACGCCGACCAGTTCTACTTCCCCGATTCACCATTCTGAGTGTTGCCCGGCCTGCTGGCCGGGCATCGATCAAACACGAGAGCGGGTGAGAAAAATGTGCGGTTTTCCACCCGCATCCCGTGTCTCAACCTATCCAAGGCAACAGGAGATATGACATGAGCGGCAAGAAGATCCTCATGCTGACCGGCGAATTCACCGAAGAGTATGAAATCTACGTTTTTCAAAAGGGCATGGAGGCCGTCGGCCACACGGTGCACGTCGTCTGTCCGGACAAAAAGGCGGGCGACCGTATCAAAACCTCGCTGCACGACTTCGAGGGCGACCAGACCTACACGGAGAAGCTCGGCCACTACGCCGACATCAACAAGACGTTTTCCGAAGTGCGGGTCGAGGAATATGACGCTGTTTATGCAGCCGGCGGACGCGGCCCCGAATATATCCGCACCGACAAGCGCGTTCAGGACATGGTGCGGCACTTCCACGACACGGGCAAGCCGATCTTCACGATCTGCCATGGGGTGCAGATCCTCATGGCTGTGCCTGGCGTGCTGAAGGGCCGGAAGGTCGCCGGCCTTGGCGCCTGCGAGCCGGAGGTGACGGCTGTCGGTGGCATCTACATCGACGTGGAGCCCACCGGGGCCTATGTCGACGGCAACATGGTCTCGGCGAAGGGGTGGACGGGCCTCGCCGCTTTCATGCGCGAGTGCCTGAACGTGCTCGGCACGAAGATCACCCACACCTAATGGATTGAGGTGAGATCGACAACTGCGTGCCCTCGGGTCGTCGGCCCGAGGGCATTTGCGGCGAAAGCCGGTCGCGAGTGCGCTTTTGCTGCATAATCTGGAAACCGGGCTGACTATTTCCGCAGGATTTTCTCCATCGCCTTCCCCTTCGCCAGTTCATCGATCAGTTTGTCCAGGTAGCGGATTTCCCGCATGGTCGTATCCTGGATTTCTTCCACTCGGACGCCGCAGATCACCCCGGCAATCAACGATCGGGAGGGATTCATCCGAGGTGCTTGCGCAAAGAAGTTCTGGAAGTCGGTGTTCTTCGCCAGCTGATCGTCCAGGGCTTGTTGGCCATATCCCGTCAGCCAGCAGATGATCTGGTCGACCTCTGCCTTCGTGCGCCCTTTCTTCTCAGCCTTGGCGATATAGTGGGGATAGACGCTCGCGAGGCTGACCGAATAGATGCGATGCTTCTCCATGCGTCCTCCTGAACGTTCCGGATGTCCTACCGGCCCAGGATAGCTGACGGGCCGGCAAAAGACACAAGGCTGCTGCTTGTCGGGCCGCGCTATGTGTGTTTTCCTGATGCCCCCGTTAATTGTTTCCAAAGGACGGGAGCCTCCGAACCCGCCGATGCAATGAGCAGACTTGCTACTTAAACGAGGGATTTCTGGAATGGGTATAATCTGGACCATCATCATTGGCTTTGCCGCCGGCATCGTGGCGAAGATCGTCGTGCCCGGCGACAACGAACCGAAAGGCTTCGTCCTGACGACAATCCTGGGCATTATAGGGGCATTCGTCGCCTCATATCTGGGGCAGGCATTGGGGTGGTACAACGCCAATCAGGGCGCCGGGTTCATCGGAGCCATTGTCGGCGCCGTGATCGTTTTGCTCGTATGGGGTGCCGTCGCCCGGCGCGCTTAAGGTTTCACCAAGCAGAAAGGAACTGACATGGCCTCATCTCGCAACACCATGCCGTCGCTCGCGGCGCTATTGGGCCTGCTCGCGGTCGCTGGCTACCAGAACCGGGACAAGCTGGGACAGATCTTTCAGGACGCGAAGGGGGGCGCTCAGAACAGCGGCGGTATTCTCGGCGAACTCGGCAAGATGTTCGGTGGCTCCGAGGAAGGTTCGCTCAGCAAAGGCCTGGGAGAACTTGTCGATGCGTTCAAGAACGGTGGGAACCGGGAGGCCGCAGACTCCTGGGTAAGCGCCGAAAAGCCGTCTCAGGGCGTTTCGGCCGAACAGGTTGAAGCGTCGATCGGCAAGGATACCCTCCAGGAGTTGGCCGCGAAGACGGGCCTGGACTACAATGAGCTGCTGAAGCGCCTTTCGACATCGATCCCGGACGCGGTGGACAAGATGACCCCGAACGGTCGGTTGCCGCAGAACGATGAGGAAGTCCTTGGGCGGTCCGCGGGCCCCGCTTCCGCATAGCTAGATCGGCGGGATGCGCCACGTGTGTCCCGCCGTCCCTCGCGAACACCGACTACATGCGCGACCGGTGTTTCGGCAGGCGGCTATCTGCGCGATCTGGCGGCGAGGGATCGGCGAGGCGAGTGTGCGTCCGATCTGTGCAAGGAACTCGGGACGGAGCGCGTTCCGCTTTATCGATATGTCGTCCCCGAGGCGAACTGAGAGATTATGGAAAGCGGGTCCTTGGCTTGACGTAGGAGCAGAAGCTCTCCGCAAATGCATCCACCTCAGTGCCACAGGATCACAGGAATGAACGTCTCAAATGGCTTTCTCGGCTTCGCCGGTCACCTTTCTGACGGCCAAACGCCACGCGTGGTGATCTTCGGCGCCGGTCATGGAAGCACGTACCCTGGCAAGGATAGCAGCGGATACGCTCTAGCTGCTAACGCCATACGTGCCGCCAGCCAGGAAGATGCCTCGCTGATCGAGCATTGGGATTTCGACCTCGGTGGCCCGCTATTCGACGGCGGGCCAATCTCATGCGTCGACGCCGACGACATCCCTACCAGCATGCATGACAATGCCGGCAACCGGGCTGTGATTGAGGCGAAGACGCGTGAGATCTTGGCACTTCAAGCGGTCCCCATCCTCTTGGGCGGGGATTGTTCCGTGACCTTTCCGTT
Source organism: Sinorhizobium sp. (assembly GCF_059070375.1). Classification (NCBI taxonomy): domain Bacteria; kingdom Pseudomonadati; phylum Pseudomonadota; class Alphaproteobacteria; order Hyphomicrobiales; family Rhizobiaceae; genus Sinorhizobium; species Sinorhizobium sp. The sequence continues at coordinate 605,225 of NZ_JCACWC010000001.1, read as the reverse complement.
CCTCGCCGCTTTCGCAGATGACAGGCCGATTTGGGTTCTCCAGATCGATGCCCACATCGATTGGCGCGACGAGGTGGATGGTGAGCGCTATGGCTATTCGAGCCCAATGCGGCGGGCAAGTGAGATGGCGCATGTCGCCGGTATCGTGCAAGTAGGGCTACGCAGCGTCGGCAGCGCTCGCATGACCGATATCGAAGCGGCACGCCGCTATGGCAGCCGTTTTGTCACCGCACGCGAGGTGCATAGCCATGGTGTTGAGGCCGCTCTGCAACAAATCCCGGAGGGTGCGGGTGTTGTCATCACCCTCGACTGCGACAGCATCGATCCCAGCGTCATGCCGGGCGTGGCCGCGCGAACGCCGGGAGGGCTAACCTATACTCAGGTAATCGATCTCATCAGCGGCGTTACCAAGCGCGCACGGATCTCGGGATTTGATCTCGTGGAGTTTTACCCACCCGCAGATATCGACGGAACCTCAGCTCTGACCGCGGCACGCATCCTCGTCAATGTGATAGGTTCTGTCGTTCGGCAGGTTTGAGCCAAAAGCTTAGCGCTGGTTTCGCGCCCTCCCGCAAACGCCCCCAGCTTGCCAGTTTGCAAAAAAGATGAGAATACGGCTCCACTTACTTCGCCTGCGATGCGGATGCCGAACGACAGTGCAATTTCGTGCTCGCACCGACATATGGCGCCTTGAAGAGGAAGAACTGATCTACAAATGAGCTTCTGGCATTCCATGTCTTGGAAAACCGAAGGCATTCGGGTCACGGCGCCAGTCCAATGGCGCCAATACGATGGGATGGTCAGCGTCATTTGGGAGGCGGAAAGTCAACCGGGTGCCAGTGGCTATTATCTCGCGGACGATCCGCGCATCATGTTTTTCTTCAACGACGTCTCGTCGAACGTTCGCATTTCGAACCAGGACACTGATCTGGCGAGGAATTCGCGCCCGATGGCGCGTGCCGTGTATGTTCCTGCCGGTGTGCCGTTGTGGACGGGCAGTCTGAAGACACATAGCTTCAGCCACCTCAATCTGCACCTTCACAAGGATCGGGTGTTACGGTTTCTGGCTCCATCGGTTGGGAGCTCCGCAGCGCTGACGGCGTTGCGCCGTCCGGTCGAGCTTCAAAACGTGGCGGCAATCGATGCGTTGGCGAAGTTGCTGGCCGACGAAATAAAGAGCCCTTCCAAGCATGCAGTCTATGCGGAGAGCCTTGTAGGCAGCATCGTCGCGGGGCTTCTGGATATTCCTGCCGAGAAAGAGGAAAGGGCTGCCGGCAGGCTGACGCAGGCACAGATGAACAAACTCATCTCGCATATCGACGCGCTTGGTGATTATCGTATGTCCGTCGCCGATATGGCTGCCGTCGTTGGCCTGTCCGAAAGCTGGTTTGCAAACGTCTTCAAGCAGACAATGAGTAAGACACCGCTGCAGTGGCAACTTGCAAAGCGAGTCGAGCTTTCGAAAAAGCTGCTCGGCGAAAGCGACCTCCCGGTTGCCAGCATCGCCGCGCAGCTCGGCTTTTCCGATCAGGCACACCTGACGAAGGTCTTCCGCCAGATCGTTGGCGAAACGCCCGCGGCCTGGCGGCGGACGCGGCAATCCCGGCAACCGTGAAGATTCCGCCGGCAAGTCGCGGGCGGATGACTTGCCCTTACCAGGTCTGGCGCAGCGTCGCGAGAATGCTGCGTCCCGGATTGTAGTAGACCGCCCCGGAGTCCTTGCTCGCCACGTGTTTTTCGTCGAATAAATTGTTGACGTTCAGCTGGAACGTGGTGTTTTCCTGAACCTTGTAAGTAAAGGCTGCATCGAAGACGACTGCACTTTCCGACGATGAGCTGTTGGTGATGTCCGTGTAATAGGCGTCCGCGTAGCGAGCTCCGAGCCCGAACATCATGTCGCCCCGCGCGCCGTCGCCCTCCAGCGTGTAAGTGCCCCACACCGAAGCAATATTCTTGGGGACACGCATGAGGCGGTTGCCATCATTAGCACCGCCAGGTTCTTCAATCTTTGAATCGATGTAGCTGTAGGCGGCAATCACGCTGATATTGTTCGTTACCTCCGCCTTGGCTTCGAGTTCGAAACCACGATGTCTGACCCTTTCGACGGTTTGCGGCAGATAGGTGACCTGGTCAAAAACCGTAATGTTGCCTTTCGTCAGGTCGTAGACGGAAGCGGTGAACAAGGCCGGAAAGGCATCCGGACGATATTTGATCCCGACTTCATACTGCTTTCCCGTCGTGGGATCGCTACCTGCGGCAGGCGGCGCGGCCGACTCGGCGTAGCTGATGTAGGGCGCCAGTTCCTCGGTTATCTTGTAGCTCGCGCCGATTCGCGTCGTAAATTCACTGTGGTTGCCAGCCCTTGTGGTACCCGCAAGGAGGTTCGTCTCGGTAAGATCGAGCCAGTCATTGCGCAAGCCGACACTCACGGTGAGCTTGTCGAAAAACGTCAGATCCTGCTGCAGATAAATCGCGTTGGTCTGCTGGTCGTTGTTCGTGCTGGCATAAGGCGCCATCGCGCCGGGCCCACCTGAATAGATCGGGTTTTCCCAATCGATCGAAGGTGCAGGCGTGTAAAAGTTGGCACTGTCCGATTCGTATTTATTGTAGTCGGCACCTAAGAGCGTGCGGCTTTCCACATTGTCGAGACTTGCTTCGTAAATCAGGTGAGCATCGATGACGAATTGTTCAGTCGATTTCTCGTTTCCGAAGAAATAGCGACCCGCCACGGTCGAGCCATCGGTTGGCGTGCTGCCGATATAGGCACTGCCGAACCCGTCGTTCAGCTTGCTGTAGCGGGCGTTGGAGCTGACACTCAGGCCGTTGCCGAAATCGTGGTCGAAAAGAACGCTGTAGCTATTGCGGTTCGTCTCGGAAAAGTAATAGTCCGGCTCCCCAAAAAATTGATCCCTGTCGAAATCGGTCCCGAGTGGGTGGCCACCGCTCCCGGGAACTCCGTCCCTGTCGAGATGATCAAAGACAAATGTCAGATTTGTCGCGTCGGTGGGGCGCCACGTCAGGCCGCCCAAGACGAAGTTCTCGTCATCCTGAGAATAATCGTATTCCGCGTCCGAGCGCTGAGCTTTGCCGGTTAAACGGTAGGACAGGGTGTCGTCCGCTGTAAGGTTGTCACCGAAATCAAAGCCGAGTTCCTTATGCGAGAACGAGCCGCCCGTGCCATAGACTTCACCGAAACGATCGCTCTTCGGCGTTTTCGTGACATAGTTTATCGATCCGCCGGGTTCCGCCGCTCCAAAGCTTGAGGAGCTGGCGCCCTTCAACACCTCGATGCGCTCGAAGGCATAGGGCTCTTCCCGGACGCCTGCAAAGGTCCTGCCGATCGCCAAACCGTCGCGATACGTATACGGAGTGAAGCCGCGAATATCGAAGTAGTCGTAACGGTCGTCCGAACCATAAAAGTCGGTCACGACCCCCGCCGTATATTGTACGACTTGCTCGATGGTGTCGGCGGCGCGTTCCTCGATTTCTTTGGAGGTGATGACGGATACCGAGGCAGGGGCTACCAGGACATCGGTCGGCATCTTGCCGGCGCCGGTCGTTTCGGTGGCGACGATCGACTTTGAATCGTCCTCCGTATTGAGAACGCTTCCGCCACCGGTGCCGTGCGCCACAATAGTCTCCAGCACCGTTGCGTCGCCTTCAGTGCCTGCGTCCTGTGCGAACGAGAGGACAGGCGTTAAAGCAAAAAGTGCTGTGCAGCCCAACAGAAATGCGTTTCGTGAACGAAACGGTACCCTCGTTGGCCAGCGGCCGGTCTGATCGATGTCCATGTTCATGTTCCAATTGACGTAAATGCTGAAAGCGGGCCCCAATACCAACGCCCTTTGAGGTCTCCGAACTGCATCGCGTCCGGCCGTCCGCTACACAGGAAAGCTGCGCTCAACCGGCCCCGGCGTGAAGCCGTTCTCCCACGAGCCGCTATTAACTGGAGCAGTATTGTCCAGTATTGTATGTTTCCCCGGATTTGTACGATCCTCCGGAAATCTGCGCGCACTTTCTGGATATCGGCGGCTTTGCCGTTGACGCCGCTTAATTAAGCTGAGACTGGGGGTCAACTTAAAACCTTGGATGGAGTGTGGCGATGAGGCTGTTCCGTTTCGCTGTACTGGCAGTCATAGCCCTTCTTTGGACAGGCAGGCACGACAGTGCGTTCGCTGCCGAGAGTGCTGCGTATCCCATCACCATCGAGCATGCCTTCGGCAGCACCATCATCGCAAAGAAGCCGGAGCGTGTCGCAACCGTCGCCTGGGCGAACCATGAGGTGCCGCTGGCTCTGGGCATCGTTCCGGTTGGAATGGCGCGCGCCAACTTCGGCGATGATGACAATGATGGCATTCTGCCGTGGGTGGCCGCACGTCTCGGTGAACTCGAGGCTGAAAAGCCGGTGCTTTTCGACGAGGGGGATGGCATCGATTTCGAGGCGGTCGCCGCCACGCGACCGGACGTGATCCTTGCGGCCTATTCGGGCCTCAGTCAGGCGGACTACGACACGTTGAGCGAGATTGCACCTGTCATCGCCTATCCGCAGGCTCCCTGGTCCACCGACTGGCGCGAGACGATCAAGATGAACAGCGCGGGGCTCGGGATGGCTGCGGAAGGGGAAGCGCTGATAGCCGGCATCGAAGCTGAGATTGCCCTGACGCTTGAAGGATATCCCGAGCTCAAGGGCAAATCGGCAATGTTCATTACTCATCTCAGCTCATGGGACCTCAGCGTCGTCAATTTCTACACGACCAACGATACGCGAGTCAGGTTTTTCGCCGATCTCGGGCTCAGATCGCCGAAAAGCGTGGTGCAGGCTTCACAAGCCGGAAAGTTCTCAGGCTCCGTCAGCGCCGAGCAGATCGATGCTTTCGACGATGTCGATATTCTCGTTACTTACGGCGACGGGATGCTTTTCGATGCCTTGAAAGCCAACGCGCTGATGCAGCATATGCCTGCCGTTGCACGGGAATCGATCGTCATGCTCGGCAACAACGCGGTCGGCAATGCCGCCAATCCCACGCCACTGTCCATCAGATGGGTCCTGAAGGACTACGTGAAGCTGCTCAGCGAGGCAGTCAAGAAGTCAAAATGACCGCCGGGATCATCAAGACATCGGACGGGCGTTGGTCGCCCGTGTCCCGTTCCAGCCGGATGCGAAGTCTTTGGCTGGCAGCGCTTTTCGCGCTTCTGGTGGTCTTGCTTGTCGCCTCTGTTACGGTCGGCACACGCTATGTCGGGTGGGGCGATGTCGTCGCGGCACTCGGCGGCGCGCAGGATAATATCGGTCGCGCATCGGTCGCCTTGCGCATTCCGCGGACGTTGCTGGCCCTGCTTGCGGGGGGCGCTCTGGGGCTGGCCGGAGCCGTCATGCAGGGCGTGACCCGCAATCCGCTTGCAGACCCCGGCATTCTCGGCGTCAATATGGGGGCATCCCTCGCAGTTGTCATCGGCGTCGCCTGGTTCGGGATGTCGTCGCTGTACGCGTATATCTGGGTGGCCATCCTGGGTGCCGGATGCGCCGCGATCTTCGTCTATGCCATAGGTTCGCTGGGCAGGGGCGGCGCGACCCCTTTGAAACTGGCGCTGGCAGGCGCGGCAACGTCCGTCGCATTTGCGTCCATGGTCACTGCCGTCGTGCTGCCGCGTGGTGATATCGCAGGCGGTATTCATTCCTGGCAGATCGGTGGTGTTGGCGGCGCGACTTACGAGCGCATCCTTCCCTTGGTGCCGTTTCTGCTTGTTGGGTTCGTGATCAGCCTGCTGTCGGCCAGAAAACTCAACTCTCTTGCACTCGGTGACGAGCTTGCGACCGGGCTCGGCGAGAGCGTCGCAACCGCGCGGTCCGTTGCTTCCTTCGGCGCCATCCTTCTCTGCGGTGCGACGACGGCCATATGCGGGCCGATCGGCTTTCTCGGGCTGGTCGTGCCGCATCTCTGCCGCCTGTTGATTGGCGTGGACTATCGGTGGCTGCTGCCTTTTTCGACGCTGGCAGGTGCGTGCCTCCTGCTCGCGGCGGACATTGTCGGGCGCATCGTCGCGCGCCCTGCAGAGATCGACGTCGGCATCGTCACCGCCCTGATCGGTGCGCCATTCTTCATCTGGATCGTCCGGCGCCAGCGCGTGAGGGACCTGTGACAGCTCCCTCATCCACCCTTGGCGTCGTGATCGCACACCGTAGAAAAAGCGCGCGCAGGCACGCTGTCATTCTCGCGGTGTTGCTGACCCTGGTCGCAATGGTCTTCGCCGTCACCTTGTCGGTTGGGCAATCCGTCACGCCGCCGAGCGATGTTCTGCGCGTGCTCCTCGGTGAACCGGTTTCGGGCGCATCCTTTACGGTGGGGCAACTGAGATTGCCGCGCGCCGTGCTGTCGATCCTTGCAGGAATATGCTATGGACTGGGCGGCGTGGCGTTTCAGGTCATGTTGCGCAATCCGCTCGCCAGTCCCGATATCATCGGGATTACCTCTGGCGCTGGGGCGGCTGCCGTTTTCGCCATTGTAGTCCTGTCCATGGACGGGCCGATGGTTTCGGTTATCGCTGTCGTAGCAGGACTTGCCGTGGCGCTGCTCGTCTATGGCCTATCCTTTCGCAATGGGGTCGCCGGCACCAGGCTGATCCTTGTCGGCATTGGCGTTTCCGCCATGCTGCAAAGTGTCATCGCCTATATCCTTCAATCGGCGCCTGCATGGAGTTTGCAGGAAGCGATGCGTTGGCTGACCGGCAGCGTCAACGGCGCTCAGCTTGGCCAGGCGCTGCCGCTTCTGCTCGCCCTCCTGTTCTTCGGGGCGCTACTGCTCGTTCGCAGTCGCGATCTCGAGACATTGCGGCTGGGCGACGATACGGCGGCCGCTCTTGGAACAAGGGTCTCGCATACAAGGATGCTGGTGATTGTCGCCGCGGTCGGATTGATCGCGTCGGCGACCGCGGCAACGGGGCCGATCGCCTTCGTCGCTTTCCTGTCAGGCCCGATCGCCGGCCGGATCGTGCGAAACGCCGGCTCGGTGCTGATCCCGTCTGCACTGACGGGCGCCCTTCTCGTGCTTGCCGCCGATTATGTCGGGCAGCACCTTCTGCCGAGCCGCTACCCTGTGGGCGTCATAACCGGGGCGCTTGGCGCACCCTACCTGATCTATCTCATCGTTCGCATCAATCGGATCGGGGGGGCTTTATGACCGATCATCTGCTCGTCGCCAGCGGATTGACGGCCGGCTACGACAATACAGAAATCCTGCATGCGCTCGACCTCACCATTCCCCCGGGTAAAATCACGGTGATCGTCGGCGCAAATGCCTGTGGCAAGTCCACGTTTCTTCGCACGCTCTCGCGGCTGATCGCGCCCAGCAAGGGACAAGTTCTCCTCGACGGCAAGTCCATCCACCGGACACCGTCGCGAGATCTCGCCCGGACGCTGGGTCTGCTGCCGCAATCGCCGATCGCGCCGGAAGGCATTACCGTGGCCGACCTCGTCAGCAGGGGACGGCATCCGCATCAAAGCCTGTTTTCCCGCTGGACGCGACAAGACGACGAGGCGGTCGACCGCGCGCTTGAGGCGACAAAGACGTTCGACCTTGCCGAACGGCCGATCGACGAGCTCTCCGGCGGCCAAAGGCAGCGGGTCTGGATCGCCATGGCACTCGCGCAGCAGACCGAGATCCTGCTGCTCGACGAGCCGACGACCTTTCTCGACATCAACCATCAGATCGAGGTGCTCGATCTGCTGACCGATCTAAACAGCACGCGTGGAACGACGGTGGTCATGGTGCTGCACGATCTCAACCTTGCTGCCCGCTATGCCGACCATCTCGTGGCGATTGCCGGTGGGCGCGTGCACATTTCGGGCACTCCGGAAGGGGTGCTCACCGAAGAGACCGTGCGGCATGTTTTCGGCCTCGACAGTCGCGTCATCAGCGATCCCACCTCGGGCCGGCCGATCATGCTGCCGATCGGGCGACACCGGATGGCCGTCATCGACGACACGAGCGATGCACCACAAAAGGAGAGTCGCGCATGAACGCAATTCATTCATTCAAACTGTCCGGCGTAGCGGTCTGCGGCAGCGCTGCCGACATGCTCGACGAGATCTGCGAGCATTTTGTCGAACATGCCGAGGTCGAACGGATAGACGACCTGGCGGTGCTGCGGAGCGAGCTCGGCGTCGCTCGCATCGGCATTGCAAACGCGGGCCTGTCGATCGAGCTCGACTGCCCGACGCGTGAAATGCTGCACATGAGCCGCACGATCCTGGCGGAACATCTTTTCTATTTCGCCGAAGACCAACCGTTCGAATTGACCTGGTCGGAATCGATGTCCCTGTCGGTGCTGCCGAACCTTCATGAGGTGACCGTCGTCTCGGCGCACGATGTCACTCCGCATATGCGTCGCGTGATATTTTCCTGCGCCGATGTGACGCCTTTTGTGGGCGGCGACATGCATGTCCGCCTGCTGGTGCCGCCGAAGGGCAAACCGCCGGTATGGCCCGGCTCGCGGGAAGACGGCCGCATAGCGTGGCCGGAAGGCGAGAACACGCTTCTGGTTCGTGTCTATACCATCCGTGCCGTCGATTTGGATCGGGGCGAATTGTGGATCGATTTCTTGCAGCATCCCGCTCCTGGCGTACCGACTCCGGGTGCAGACTTTGCGCGCGACGCGCAGCCCGGAGACGTGGCCGCCCTGCTGGGGCCAGGCGCAGGCGGTCTGCCAGCGGAGCGCTCCATTTTGCTGATCGGCGACGAGAGCGCCCTACCAGCCATAGCACGGATCGCGGCCGAGGCTCCCGCTGAAACGCATATACGTGCCATCATCGAGGTTGAGGACAAGGCGGAAGAGCAACCGCTTCCGACCGATGGCGTGCTCGACGTGCGTTGGTTGCACAGGCGGAGCTACCCGGAAGATGCTGCCGACGTTCTCGTGTCCGAGGCGAAAGCAGCGATAGAAGCCGTCGATGCCGAAACGTTTGTTTGGGTTGCGTGCGAACGAAGAGACATACGAGCCATCAGGACCTTCCTCAAAGCGCGGCAACATGATCGCAGGAAGATGTATGTCGCTTGGTACTGGGAAAGAGATGTGAAAATCGCATAATATATTGACGGGAAGCTTGCCACGTGGGGCCTGGAGTGCCGCAGCCGATCTGTAATGTGTTCTCCGACGCTACAGCTGCTGATCGACGGCGTGTTCGCCGATGCCCGGCGTAGAAGTGCGAAGGTCTCACGTGTCGGCGTCGTGGTCCTCAATGGATGCAGGAGCCGCAAAATCGCTGGCGCTGGGACACTCTCGACAGTGAAAGCTATTGGTGGGCGGGCGGTTCGCATCCGCTCAAAGCGATGGACACTCTGAGGCTGGTCCGGGCCCGCAATGCTAGGCAGGTCCAGCGGATTCAACCTGGCCTGCAATCCATCTGCGCCAAGCGTGACGGAACGCATTCAGGCATCTCGGCTGGCAACGGGTAGCTCGCAACGCCATTTTCTGACGCTCAGGCCTGGATGCTGTCCAGACCAGTTGCTGACATACATGACGGAACGGAACATACATTGCGTCAACGAGTCTTGGATCTCGAGCTCCAGGCGCTCCTCACGGCACTTTTCGGGTGCCGACAAAAGGCACACCGTCAGTACAAGCGTTACCGGCTCCATGATAATCCCCTCCCGCGGTGAAATTAAGCACACGCGGATAGCGGCAATGACCGTATTGATGGGCCCTATGAACCCATTCAAGCCATGTGCGCCTTCCTTTTGGTGCACGAGCCGTTTCTGCAAGTTTCGGGTTCCAAGCTCTAATTTATGACCGTCACTGGGAACCCCGCAGTTCCAAAGGGAACAGTTTAGCGAAAACGGGTTCTGCCGATCCATTCTGACCGGCAGATGCTTGCGCTGCCGGTCTCCTTGGTAACTTCTTTCCTGGCTCAGATCTGCTTTCCTTGCTCAGATGTGCCAGTCGGCGTCGAGCGAATAGGCCTTGACATGATCGATCTTCATTTCGGCGCCATCCACGAGCCCGTCGTCCGGTGGGCCAGCCATCCCGCCAACCGCAAGATTGACAACCATGTACATCGGATCGTGCATGTCCGAGGGGGTGTCGGCGCGTGCGATTGCGGTATCGTCGAAGTACCAGACGATCTCCTCTTCCGTCCAAAGCACACCATATTTGTGAAAACCACTTGTATCGGTAACCCTGGCTGCGCTTGCGATGCTGGTCTGCGAACCGGTCTCACTGGAATGCACGGTGGCGATGACCGTATTTGGATCCTGGCCGTACATTTCGACCACATCCAGTTCCGGCGGCCAGGTGCCGTCGGCCGGCAGCAGCCAGAATGCCGGCCACGCCCCCTGATCATCGGGCATGTCGGCGCGCATCTCGAAGTAGCCGTAAGTCTGAGCAAATGACGAGTAGGTCGTCAGCATGCCGGAGGTATAATCATACCAGTTGGTTTCGGCTTGGATCGCCTGCGAGGCCGGCTTGGCGGTGATCGTCAGAACGCCGTCCGTCACGGAGAATGGATTGGCCGAGGCGGTCGGCTGATAGGTCGGATTGACGTACCATTGCAGCTCGTCGTTACCGGTGAGGGTCGCGCCCTTTTCGGGTGCCCACCAGTACTTCGGGTCCCAGACACCGCTGGTGCCGTCGTTGAGCTGAAGCGTGTTGAAGTCGTCGGAGAAGGTCTGCGTCAGAACGGATCGGTCCAGCGCCAGGCTGAACTGGCTCGCCTGCAGCTGATCGGCGGTCGTATTTGCAAAGACGAGACTCTCGCCATCGGCGAGGCTGAGCCTGAGATCCCCGCCTTCCTGGGCAACGTTGCCAAGAATGTGGTCGAATGACGTGAAACCATAACCTTCGAGCCTCACCATATCGTCGGCGCCGAAGTCGCTGATCAGGTCGCTACCGTTGCCCCTTTTGAAAGCGAAAGTGTCTGCACCACCCGCCCCGATGAGGATGTCGTTGCCGGTGCCACCATCGATCGTCTGGCTGCCTGAGCCACCGCTGATGATGTTGTCGGCACTATTGCCGAAGCCAAAACCTTCAGCGCCGGTGACCGTCAGGTTTTCGAAATTCTCCGGCAGGGAATAGCTCATCCAGGTCTTGATGGTATCGAGGCCGGCGCCGGGCGCCTCAGAGGCTCGGTTGGCCCCCGAATAAAGATAGTAGATATCGTCGCCTGTGCCCCCGATCATAGTGACATCGGTGGAACTGTCAGCCCACATCGAATCGTTGCCGGCCGTTCCGTAGAGCACCGGTCCCGACGCGCTGGCGGAAAACCATGCCGTAGAACTACCGCTATAGGACAGCGGCTCGCCTGGGGCATTCGTGACAGTTCTGCTCATCGAGAAGTCTCCTGTTTAGTGGCTTGACCCCCGCCCGCGGGGCCACCCCTAGCATCCCGTACTGTGACTTGTCGCACACACCTCCCGCCTTAACCGAACAAGATGGAGGTGCGGTGAGCATTGCAACAACCCACATTCGCAACTGGTGCGCGGTGCAGTGGCCGACGGGTACGACTGCGCCGCAGGCACCATGGCTCGCAAGTACGGGGGTCCATCACCTATCTGTAAAGCGGGTATTTGGTGGTTGTGTTGACTCTGTGGTGCACTCAGAAGGAAACAAGTGAAGACCAAGGAGGGTATTGCTGATGGCTGACGAGAATAACACCGGGTCAATTGCTGCGCCCGTAGCGCCGGACGTCGATCAGCGGCTAAGAAGAAGAGGTCGCCACGGCGCCGGAAGGGGCTGCCGAATCGGGGCGAGCTGTATCAGAGGCGCCGGCCGCTAAACCGAGGAGGTATAGCAAACAAGAGAGAAAGGAGAAGCTCAAGCTGATAGAGGCGCAAGTCGCCGAAGGCAATGGTACACTCAAAAACGCTATCAAGAGTGCCGGCATTTCGGAGCAAACCTACTCTCTGTGGAAGCGGACCGTTAAGCGGTTGAGCACAGGGCAGAGAAGCCTCTTCCCGCCGGCGAAGAGCTGGCGGATCTTGTTCGGCTCGAAGAAGAAAACCAGAGGCTCCGCAAGCTTCTGGCGGAAAAGTTGCGAGCGGAAAATGCCGAACTGCGCAAGGCTTGGGCTGGATTAATCACCACCGGAACGCGCGGCTCGCCATAAACCTGAATTCGCTCTCGTTTTCGCATCAATGCCGGCAAAATTTTGCGCTGCCGTTTCCTGCCGTCACTTCGCGAAAGGAAAGCGAGTTGGCGCGTGAGGCATAGAGCCGCCTCGCACGTGGAGGAGTTGAAGCGCGCGGAAAGGACTGTATTGATGCGCCGTCAGGAATGCCGCGGCGCCGAACGGCGTGGATCTCCCTCGATGAGCTCGCTGCCCTTGACGCAGACAACGAGCGGCTCAGGAGGCTGCTGGCGGAACAGCTTCATGCACAGAACTTGCTCCTCAAGAAGATGCTTGCGCGTTTGATGCGCGATAGCGGGATTGCATGCCGGCGCCCGATTTCGATCCTTCCCGGCAAGGTAGGCGTAATCCGACTATCGCCCGATGCACGCTACCGCTCGGGCCCGGGCGAGCGTATTATCGGAGTTCGGTTTCACGAGGATGGACGATTTGGATTTGCAGGTTTTCCGAGATTCGCTTGCCAAGCCACAGCCGCCCGCCGGTCTAAGCCATGCGCTGCAGGCGCTGTGGTGGGATGGAAAGGGCGATTGGGACAAGGCGCACGAAAGCGCGCAGGAGCACGAGGATAGCGCGGGCATGCGTGTGCATGCCTATCTCCATCGCAAGGAAGGTGATCAATCGAACGCCGAATATTGGTATCGCCGATGCGGTACCGCACCGTCGACCTTGACGGTCGATAAAGAATGGGAAGAGCTCGCACGGGCACTTTTGGAGCAAGTTTGAGTTCTGCTCCTCGCGAAGTGGTTCTGCATGTTTGACACGAGAGCGCATCAATGCGCGAGCCGCCGAATCGACGGCAGTATTTTTGATCCGCGGGCACTAGGAAGGCGCCATTGCCTATGGCCAAGGAACCCATCAGACGTCGGCTTGCAGCCATTCTGGCCGCTGACGCGGTCGGTTACAGCCGGCTCATGGAGCGGGACGAAAAAAGCACGCACACATTGCTTATGGCTCGGTGGAAAGAGGTGCTGGAGCCGCTCGTCGGCATTCACCAGGGCCGTGTCTTCAAGAGGACTGGCGACGGCGTGCTCGTCGAATTCGGCAGTGCGGTTAACGCCGTCGAATGCGCTGCAGCACTTCAACAGGCGATGGCGGCTGCCAACAGAGACCTGCCGGAAGACCGGGCCATCGTACTGCGCGTCGGTGTCAACCTCGGCGACATCATGGTTGAGGACAGCGATCTTTTCGGCGACGGCGTCAATGTAGCTGCCCGTATCGAAGCGCTTGCCGATCCCGGCGGCGTGGCGATTTCTGATGGAATTCATGAATATGTGCATGGTCGCACCGACATCGACTTCGTCGACAGCGGTTATCATGAAGTCAAGAACATCGAGCGGCCGGTGCACATCTGGACATGGTCGCCTAACGATCGCACGAGCGAGCCCCATGAAATTGCTGCCGAACCGCCCCCGCAGCTTCCGGCGAAGCCGTCCATTGCCGTCCTTCCATTCGACAATATGTCCGGCGACCCGGAACAAGGTTATTTCGCCGATGGCATCACCGAAGACATCATCACCGATCTCTCGAAGGTTTCCGGCCTTTTCGTAATCGCCCGGAATTCCTCTTTCGCCTACAAAGGCAAGACGCCGGACATCCGCAAGGTGAGCCGGGAACTCGGTGTACGCTACGTCTTGGAAGGCAGCGTACGCAGGGCAGCCGATCGCATCCGCATCAACGCCCAGATGATCGACGGTACGACCGGCGGCCATTTGTGGGCCGAGCGCTATGATCGCGGGCTTGAAGATATCTTCGCCGTACAGGACGAGGTGACGCGCACAATCGTCAACGCGCTGCGCGTGAAGCTGACGGCCGGCGAAGAGGAGCGACGCGAGAGCCGCGGCAAGGTCGACCCGCAGGCCTATGACCTGCTCGTCCGCTCTCGTCAGGCGATCCTGCAGTTCAGCGCGCTGTCGTCCATGGAGGCCCGCGGCATGCTGCACCGCGTCCTCGAGATCGATCCAGGGATGGCGGCTGCCCATGCTTCGCTTTCGATCATTGCCTTGACCGACTTCATCAATCAGTGGAACGGCGCGACGCCTGACAATCTCACACAGGCGCGCGAACTGGCCCAAAAGGCCATCGATACCGACGATACCGAGCCGCAAGGCCATTACACACTCGCGCTTGCCCTTTCCTGGATGCGGCGTCTGGACGAGGCGGAGCACGCTGCAGAGCGAGCGATCGAACTCGACCCCAATTCCGCCAACGCCTATACGGCACTCGGCACCATACGGGATTTCCAGGGCCGGCACGAAGAGGCCTTGACGCTGTACACACGAGCCCACCGGTTGGATCCGCAATTCGACCTGTCACTGCATTTCCAAGGGAGGGCCTTGTTGAATCTCGGGCGTTTTGACGAGGCCGAGGTAGCCTTCAAACGTCGGCTGATGCTTGCGCCCCGATCGGACATGACGCGCTTCTATCTTGCCTGCCTCTATGGTCGTACCGGGCGGCACGAAGAAGCGCGGGGCTATTGGCGGGAAGTATTGGGGGTCAATCCGAGCTTTTCCGTCGATCACCTGAGGCGATCTTTACCCTACCAAGATCCCCATCTGATGGACCGGATGGTGGAGGGACTCCGCGAGGCGGGAGTTTCCATCTAGAGCACTTCCGGGAAAGTGTGTAACGGTTTTCCTGCTAACATTTGGGAACAGGGGGTTGCAGATCTAGTTCAAAGGGCGCCGCCGTGGATTTCATGCTGATGGTTCGACCGCTTGAAATCTGGTTCAGGACATTCGTCCTCAGCGAATGGACATTCTACCAGCTTGGGATTATCGCCGCCGGTTACGTTTTCGCCTCCTTCGTCGCATCCAGATCCGAGCCGGCGATGGAAACGAGGGCTCGGCGCATCAAGGGCAATCCGGACCTGCTGCGCGTTATCATCGCCTTCATGCGCCGCCTGAAATGGCTTTTTCTGACCCTGTGGCTGTGGCTTGCGAACGTCATTCTCAAACAGGGGACCTGGCCGTCGCAGCGATGGCTGGTCTCTACGGCGCTATCCCTCGCGGCCGCCTGGTTCATAATTTCCGTCCTGACCAAAATCATCCGCAACCCGACCTTGTCGCGCCTGGTGGCGATCGTAAGCTGGGGATACCTCGCCGTATATGCCACCGGCCTTGACGGCCCTGTCCTGGCGGCGCTCGATGCTGCCGCCGTCAATCTGGGCGTGATGCGTCTTTCACTGCTGATCATTCTGAAGGCGGTTGTTCTGACAGTCGCCCTTATCTGGGTCGCAGTGCTCGTCGGCAATGTGCTTGCCCATTGGGTTCAGCGTTCCGGCGACCTTTCGCCATCGTTTAAAGTGCTGATCAGCAAGGTCATCAAGATCGTTCTGATCATGATGGCCGGTGCAGTCGCCTTGTCCGCGACGGGTATCGATCTCACGGCGTTGACGGTGTTTTCGGGTGCTGTCGGTGTCGGCGTCGGCTTCGGACTGCAGAAGGTCGTGTCCAATTTCATTTCCGGGATCATCATCCTGCTCGACAAGTCGATCAAGCCCGGCGACACCATCACGCTTGGAGACACGTTCGGGTCCATCCGCGACCTCCGTGCGCGTTTCGTGTCGGTGATTACCCGCGACGGGAAGGAATACCTCATCCCCAATGAGGACTTCATCTCGCAGCAGGTGGTGAACTGGTCGTTTTCCAGCGACTACGTCCGGATCGATGTCGATTTCGGCACGTCCTACGACAGCGATCCGCATGAGGTGGTACGGATCGCCATCGGCACGGCATCGAGCGTTCCCCGCGTCGTCAATGCCTACAAGGCGCCGGTCTGCTGGATGACCGCCTTTGGTGCCTCGTCGCTGGATTTCCGCCTCCGCTTCTGGATCTCGGATCCGGCCAACGGTCTGACGAATGTGCGCGGCCAAGTTCTGATGGCACTATGGGATGCCTTCAAAGAGGCGGGGATATCCATCCCCTTTCCCCATCGGGAAATCATCGTCAAGACGCCGGTGGAGATTCAGCGGCCACCGCGAGCATAGATTAGGCCTGATCGGCGGACAGGCGCTCCAGGATGCCGTCACTGCTGATTGTCCGGGGAAGGGGCGGAAAAGCCGTTGCGCGCGGCAATTTGCGAGGCCGTGGCGTTGAAGTGGTCGGCGTCGTCTCCGACGAGCAGGACCGGGTCGCAGCGCCTTCCGCATGTAAAGGTTGCCCGCCGCACGCCCTGGTGAACCGTCACCAGACGACCGCTTCCCGCGACGACATCCAGAATGAGGTTGGCCACTTCGGCACCCTCGCCGTCGATCACGATCAGGTTCGTGGAGCCGGGTGTCTTGCCGGTGAGGATCACGGTTCTGTCGTCGCTGAGGCTTGCCTGCGCTATTCCTGTATTGCCGATGATGACTGTGCTTGCAGGCCGAGGAAGCGCAACGGTCTTGGCAAAGTCAACGACAAGCCGCTCCACCCCTTCGGCTCCCATGCTTCGCTGCTGAACGGGAACGATCGCCGTTTTTGACTCGTCCGCTGCGGCGGGCCTAACCAGAGCTGACATTGCCAGCACCAAGACGGCCCCTGTTGAGCGCCTGTACATGGGAAAACTCCTGCTTTGATGACAGTGGGAGTCAACGGCTGGACGTCCCCTTGCGTTCCAGCCGGCTACAAAGAAGTGGCCGCTCGTTCACTCGATGAGCGATACCGTTCGACCGACCAGGATCTCCTTCGTCGGCGAGGCGCAGGTCTCCATCGTCGAATTTCCCGTGAAGGTTACCTGATCGGCAATGATCTGCGTACATCCTCCCGAAACGCTCGAGTTTCCGGTGAAGTCGATTTGGCCCGTCGGCGCGTAGAGGTTTCCAACCAGCGTCGACTCGGAATTGCCTGTTATCTGATGGACTACGCCGACACTTTTGCGGCTTGAGAAAAACAGCAGGCCGGCAAAAGGTCCGGTGGTCGGAGCGGACAGATCGATGTCACCGTTGCCGAGCAGATTGGCGGCCGCCGAATTGACGAAGAAAAAGGTGACGCCGTCGCCGGTGAGTTTTGCCCCGGCCGTTATCGTCAGTTCGCCGCCGTCTATGATATAGAGGCCAGGCTTCAGCGTGATCGTTCCCTTGATGTCGACTCCCCCGCAGAAACGGATTGCCTCGATCCCGCTTGCAAGCCGGTCGAAGGCATAGGTGGAGTTCGAGACATAGGTCAGATCTCGGCAGGGAAGCTGCTGAATGTGCAGTTTGTCCGGCTCGACGACGGATGCAAAGGGATCCGGCGTCGGTGGAACCTGCTGGACGGGTTTGCTGCAGCCGGTGAGCGTGAGGCCTGTCGTGGTTACGGCTTCGCCGACCGTATACACGCAATCGGTCGACATGAGCGCGCTGCCGTTCTTCATCAGAAAGGCGTCGGCCGCAGTTGAATTAGAGACCACGCTGCAGCCGGACAATCGAACATCCGTCGAGCCGGTTACGGTTACCGCGCCCGATGCGGAGTTCGACAGGGCAAGCACGCAGGCTTTCGAGCCGCCCGTGACCTGAGCGACTGCACGTGCCTTCATCGTAATGGTTCCCGCACCGAACACGGAAGAAAACAAGCGGGGATGGGTCTCGGTCAACTCGACCGTCACCTTGTTCGATCCGCCGGCAGAGCCCGGGGCCGTGGACACGGTGAGGCCGCCCGGCGAAAAACCCGAGCCGCCTGCGATCCTGCGCGCGGCGGCCTCGAGTGCGGATTGTTGATCACCTGCACGATGGCGCACGGCTGCGGCATAGGCCGATACGTCCGCAGCGTGCTGCAGCTTGCGCTTTTCCAGATACCAATAGCCCGTTTCGGCCCCCAATCCCATCGCCCCGACGAGGACCGGAAAAGCCACCGCAGCGATGACCGCGACGGTGCCGTGCTCCGCCTTCAGAAATCGCGGCGCGACCCCTGGCCGCCGAGGCGAACGGCTCGCTTCATCGATCGCGTCAATTCTCTTGCTCATCCACGTTTCCCGAAGCCGAAGCCTTTGCGTGCCGCTACTCGAAACCGCTGCATATCCTTGAAGAAATGCATCAGGGCTTTCCAGTGGGACGATATATCCCGCCCGCCGCCTGCCGGCGATTCGGCCAGTCGGCCTAGTCCGGATCGCAGCCCTTGCCTGGCGTTCCTAGTCCATCAGGTCGAATGGATATTCCTTGGCTTAATAGGCACATTCCGGACATTCCAACCGGCCCGTCGGCCCTTGTGCATGAGGCATCGAAGATGATCTCGACATCCGCAGCCTGGCTCGCTTTTTTTGTCTTTGCCGGAGCGATGACTTACGCCGGCATCAGGGATGTGGTGACGATGACCATATCCAACCGCCTGGTGGTCTCCCTGGTGATCGCCTTCGCCCTTCTTGCGCCCGCTGCAGGCCTGGACCTCGCGACGGTTACGTCGAGCGTTCTTGTTGCCTCCGCCGTGCTCGCTTGCACTTTCGTCCTCTTTGCTGCCGGCTGGATCGGCGGCGGTGACGCGAAACTCCTGCCTGTCGCCGTGCTCTGGCTCGGCGCCGACCTTGCGCTCCCCTTCATCCTCTACACGTCGGTGATCGGCGCGGCCCTGACGGTTGGGCTTCTTCAGCTTCGACGAGTGCCTCTGCCGCTCGTCCTGAAGAAAAATGCCTGGGCGAAGCGTCTTCTCGACCGCGAGACGGGCATTCCCTATGGCGCGGCAATGGCGCCGGCTGCCCTTTTGCTGCTGCCGGAAAGCCACTGGTGCTCCGCCCTTCTTTGATCGACCGCGCCACGGTCCGCTTGCGCAAGACGAGGTTTAATCCATGATCCGTATCGTCATTCTTCTGCTCGCACTGGCATCCGGTGGAGCCGCCTTCTGGCTGGCGCTCGGCGTCGGCGACGAGCCCGCGGTCGAGGTTGCTGAGGTTCGGGAAGCGCCTTCGCAGGAGGTGCTCGTGGCCGCCGCAGAGCTCAAGCGCGGTGCGGCGATCGACGAGAGCCACCTGCGCTGGCAGCCCTGGGAGGGCGAAATTCCCCCTGTCTTCATAAGCCGCAGCTCCAGCCCGGACGCGACGACAGCGCTAAAAGGTTCTCTGGCCCTGAGCGACTTCGTTGCGGGTGAGCCCATCCGCGAAGACAAGCTGGCGCAGCGCGGCACGGGTTACCTGTCGAGTCTTCTGCCTTCGGGAAAGCGGGCGATCGCGGTTCGCGTCACGGCCGAAAGCACGGCCGGCGGATTTATCCTGCCGAACGATCACGTCGACGTGGTTCACACCGCCGCCCGCCCGGACGCCTCCGGCGACGCCGGCAAGGTCGTCAGCCGCGCGATCCTGTCCAATATTCGCGTCCTTGCAGTCGATCAGACCGTCTCGCAGGCAGCCGATGGAACCTCGGTCATCGGCAAGACCGCGACGCTGGAAGTGGATCCGGAACAGATCGCAGCCGTCGCGGCCGCCGAGGCTTCCGGCACCGTCTCGCTCGCACTTCGTGCGATCACCGACAACCACGAGGCCTCTGTCGTCGAGTCCGAGGGAACCAGACGCGGCGTGGTGCGCTTCTTCAACGGCGGACGCATGTCGATGGTGGAGGTTCCCTCCCGTTCCGACGGCAGCTGATCCATTTACGGAACCCTTGACGATGAAACAGCCTGACGAAATCAAAGAATCGCCGCTGCCAGCCACGGCTCCCCCGCTGCTGCCCATTCCGAAGGTGGACATCGCAATCTTCTGCCAGTCGGAATCGGTAAGAGATGCCGTCGCAACGGCGGCGATCGATCGGCGAATGGCGCGTGCCAGCGTGACCGTGAAGGCCGGCGGGATCAAAGAGGCGTCGGCGCTCTATGGCGGCGTCACATCGCCGAATCTGGTCGTGGTGGAGAGCGAGGAAAGCGAAGCCTGCCTGATGCAGGCCCTGGAAACGCTGGCAATGGAGTGCGTCACCGGCACCAAGGTCATCGTCATCGGCCGCTCCAACGATGTGGGACTCTACAAGAAGCTTCTGGACGCGGGTGTCAGCGACTACCTCGTCATGCCGCTCGAGACGATGGATTTCGTTGCGGCGGTACACCGCTGCTTTCGCGATTCCACCGAGGAGAAACTGGGGCGCATCGTTGCATTCGTCGGCGCGAAGGGCGGAACCGGCTCCTCGACACTCGCACACAATGTTGCCTACGCCATGTCCAAGCGGGTGGATGCCGATGTTCTTCTGGCGGATCTCGACCTTCAGTCCGGTACGCTCGGCCTGAACTTCGATATCGAAGCAAAGTACGGCATGGTGGATGTGCTCCAGAGCCCCGATCGGCTGGACGACGTGCTGCTGCGACGCCTGACGGTGAGCTACACGGATCGCCTGCACCTGCTTCCGGCAACCACGGAACTAGACAAGTTCATCAATCTGCGTGAGGAGGATGTCGATCATCTCCTCGACGTCGCTCGTTCGAGCTCATGGCATGTTGTCGTCGACCTGCCGCATATCCTCACGCAGTGGACCCGGAAGGTTCTGCTCGAGGCCGACGAAATCGTCGTGACCGCGACGCCGGATCTTGCCTGCATGCGCAATGCCAAGAACCTGATCGATTTCCTGAAGAAGGCGCGACCCAACGATCCGCCGCCCCGTCTGGTGCTCAACAAGGTCGGCACCCCGAAGCTGCAGGAAATCAAACAGAAGGATTTTCTGGCGGCCGTAGGCCTTGACGAAAGCGTCTCGCTGTCATTCGACCCGTCCCTCTTCGGCGCTGCGGCCAATAATGGCCGGCTGATTATCGAGTCGGCGCCCGATTCCAAGGCCGGGAAGGCCATCATTGCGCTTGCCTGGCGGGTCGGCGGGACGCGTGAGCGACGAATCCGCCAAAAAGGGCTAAAGGCGTTGCTGCAGAAAGTGTTGAAGCGCGGCAAACCGAAGGCGTCATCCTTGCTGAGCAAGAAGGCCAGCGAATTGAAGACCTCCGAGGCCGGTGCTTCAGCGGTCGAATTCGCGCTGATCGCGCCGGTCCTCGCTCTCGGTCTCGTGGCGACGGCCGATCTCGGTCTTGCGATCAACGAGCGGATGACGATCGACCATGTCCTGCGCGCCGGTGCGCAGGCAGCCCTGGCCGATCCCGGCGCGGCGCAGGTCCAAAAGGTGCTCGTTTCCACCCTGGCCCAGAGCCCGCGTCTGGCGAGTGCCACGCTGCCGGCAGTGAAGCGCTACTGCGCCTGCCCGGAAAATGCCGATGTCGCCCCTGAGGCCGCGCCGCAATGTGGAACGGTGACCTGCGCGAACGCGAAACCGCAATTCGTGTATTATCGGCTCGCGGCTGCAAAGTCCTATCGGCCGATGTCCCTGCCGGCGGTACTTCCCGTATTCGAGCTCGGATCCTCCATGCAGGTGCAAGTCCAATGAGGGCTCCGCCCGCCATCCTTCGCCGCCTGTTGCGCAGTCAGTCAGGCGCTACGGCGGTGGAATTCGCGCTCGTCTGCCTGCCTTTGCTGCTGCTCGTCTTCGGCATCCTCGAGTTCGGCCGCGCCTTTTACATGCGCAACGAGCTGTCGCACGCCGTCGATGTTGCTGCCCGCCGGGTGCTGATCGGACAGATCGCCCGCGATGCTACGGACAGCGAAGCACTGACCAAGCTGGCTGGGGCGGTGCGCGAGAGCTTTCACAGCGGCGACCCGAGGCTGCTCACTATCGCCGTCAGCAAGGAGACGGTGGACGGCATAGCCTTCCGCGTGCTGTCGATCCGCTATCCCTTTACCTTCGTCGTCCCCGGTCTCGCCGAAAGCCCCGTCAGCCTCAACCTGTCGCGGCGCATCCCGATCGGTTGACCGGATTTCCATGGGCGGCCCGGGGCGGTTGCAACGACCCGATTGGCTGCGGCCATCGCTATTCGGATACGGGTGCATCGGTCTCCGAACAACCCGTGAACCGCGGCGTGCCGCAGTAAAAAGCTGAAGCAGATTGCGGTTTCGGCGATCGGACTAGACCAACCGGACGAGCCATTTGCTCCGCCGGCTCGGCCATCAGGCTGAATGGATCAAGAGGGTTAACAAAGTCTATATAAGAGCCACACAGCAAGCGGGACACGAGGCAGAACCCGGCCCAACCCTGTGACGCCGAACCTGGTTTCGGCACTTTCTCCAACCCATTGAAGGACCGAACCATGAAAAATCTTCTCGCGCATTTTGCTCGCAACGAATCCGGCGCCACCGCCATCGAATACGGCCTGATCGCTGGCCTGATCTCTGTCGTGCTCATCACCGTTATGGGGACAATAGGCACGGGGTTGACCACCAGATTCAACGCCATCGGTACGGCGCTCACTGGTGTGGCAGGCTGACGCTCTCGGCAACGCATTGGTGGCCAGGGAAGCGGAAGGCATAGCCTTCCGCTTTCGCATTCAAATGGTCTTTAACTTTTTAATCTCGGGAGCAAAGCGACAACGATGTTCGGCAAGAAATCCATTTCGGAAGAACGGACAATTGACGCAGCCGTCCAGCCCGTGGTCGAAAACGAACCGGAGGCCGTGCACGCCCCTGTCCAAGCTGGAAAGCCGACCCAGGTTCCGGCAACCGCAAAACCCGAGAAGGGCGAACAATATTACAGCTTGAAGAAGGAAATCTTCAGCGCCCTCATCGCGACGATCGACGTTGCAGCACTCGCCAATATGGATGGCGAGCAGGCGCGCAAGGAGATCGGCGCGATTATCAACGACATCGTCGCGGCCAAGAAGGCCGGCATTTCGATGGCCGAGCAGAACGAGCTTCTCAGCGACATCTGCAACGACATCCTGGGGTACGGCCCGCTCGAGCCCCTGCTCGCACGCGACGACATCGCCGACATCATGGTCAATGGCGCAAACCAGGTCTTCATCGAGGTGAATGGCCGCGTGCAGGAGACGGGAATCCGTTTTCGCGACAACGAGCAGCTACTCAATATCTGCCAGCGCATCGTCAGCCAGGTTGGCCGGCGCGTCGACGAATCGAGCCCCATCTGCGACGCGCGTCTGGGCGACGGTTCCCGTGTCAACGTGATCGCGCCTCCCCTGGCAATCGACGGCCCCACGCTGACGATCCGCAAGTTCAAGAAGGAAAAGCTGACCCTCGACCAGCTGGTCCGGTTCGGCTCGATTTCGCCTGAGGGCGCCGAGGTACTCAAGATCATCGGACGCGTGCGCTGCAACGTCCTCATTTCCGGCGGTACCGGCTCAGGCAAGACAACGCTTCTGAACTGCCTAACCGGTTATATAGAGCACGGCGAGCGCGTCATCACCTGCGAGGATGCGGCGGAGCTTCAACTGCAGCAACCGCATGTCGTGCGCCTCGAAACGCGGCCGCCGAACATCGAGGGGCAGGGCGAGATCACCATGCGCAACCTCGTGAAGAACTGCCTGCGCATGCGGCCCGAGCGGATCATTGTCGGCGAGGTCCGCGGGCCCGAGGCCTTCGACCTCCTGCAGGCGATGAACACCGGTCACGACGGTTCGATGGGAACGCTCCACGCCAACTCTCCGCGCGAAGCGATGGCGCGCGTCGAGGCGATGATCACCATGGGCGGGAGCTCCCTGCCGGCCAAGACGATCCGGGAGATGCTCGTCTCGTCGGTCGACGTGATCGTGCAGGCAGCGCGCCTTCGCGATGGTTCGCGCCGGATCACCCACATCACCGAAGTGCTCGGCATGGAGGGCGACGTGGTCACGACACAGGATCTCTTCGTCTACGACATCCTCGGCGAAGACGAGAAGGGAAAAATCGTCGGAAGACACCGTTCGACGGGCATAGGTCGCCCGGCATTCTGGGATCGTGCACGCTATTACGGCGAAGAGGCCCGGCTTGCCGCGGCCCTCGACGCGGCGGAGATGAAGGCCGCCGCCTGACGAAACGCTGACACAGGGCCAAAACAGATGGTGACTTCTTTGCTGTTTCCCGCCTTCGTCTTCCTCCTGGCGTCCACCAGCATCGGCGGCGTTATGGTGGCTGCTTTCTATCCGCGTGTCTCGAAGGCAAGCGCCTATCGCCAGAGGTTCGAGCGCATTTCGGCGCGGACGGAAGACAAGCGAAGCGAGCCAGCCGAGACGGAGGGCCGCGACCGGCGTCGCTCGGTGGAAAAGACACTGCGCGAGATTGAGGAGAAGCGCCAGGCGAATGCGCGCAAAGGCAAGGTGACGCTTTCGGCCAGGCTCCGTCAGTCCGGCCTTCATTGGTCCCGCAGGGCCTATTTTCTCGTCTGTGCCGGCACTGCGCTGGTCACCTGGGCCGCGATGCTGCTGCTGCTTGGCCTGGGCCCGATGGTGTCGGTCGGTTTCGCCATCGCTGGCGGGCTGCTCCTGCCGCACCTCTATGTGAACATCAAGCGCAATGCGCGCTTTGCGCGGTTCGCTGCCGAGTTTCCGAATGCCGTAGACGTCATCGTCAGAGGACTAAAGGCAGGCCTGCCGATGCCGGATTGCCTGAGGGTCATTGCCATGGAAGCGCAGGAGCCGGTCAAGGGCGAGTTCCTCGCGATCGTTCAGGACCAGACGCTGGGAATCCCGGTGGACGAGGCCGTGAAGCGCATGAGCGAACGCATGCCGCTTGCCGAAGCCAACTTCTTTGCCATCGTCGTCGCCATTCAGAGCCGCACCGGCGGCAGTCTTTCTGAAGCGCTCGGGAATCTCTCCAAGGTGCTGCGGGAGCGCAAGAAGATGAAGGGCAAGATCAAGGCGATGAGTTCGGAGGCGAAGTCTTCTGCAGGCATCATAGGTGCCTTGCCGTTTCTCGTCGCGAGCGCCGTTTATTTCATGAGCCCGGACTACATGGCGCTCCTGTTCACGACGATGATCGGCAAGGTCGTCCTCGTTGGCTGCGGCCTGTGGATGGGCATCGGTATCCTCGTCATGCGCAAGATGATCAACTTCGACTTCTGAGAACTTGAGATGAACCTTGGTATCCATATCCCAGACCCGGAACAGTTGGCGGCCGTGATGGCCGGCTTCTCCGCCTTTTCAGCGGTCGTCGTCGTTTCCTGGCCGTACGTCTTCCGGGACACACTGTCGGATCGCATGCGAAAAGTGGAGGGCGAACGCGAGCGTATCCGCCAGCGCGAACGCGCCCGACTGGAGGAGAAGAGCAAGGTATCCTTGCGTGTGGAACCCAAGCGCCTCTTTCAGGCGATCGTCGACCGCTTCCGTCTTGCCAAGCAGGCGGAGGACGGCGAGATCGTTCGCAAGTTGAGCATGGCGGGCTATCGGGGCCATGCCGCGGTGACGGCCTTCCTTGCCTTCCGGCTGATTGCGCCGGTTGCCATCTTCACGGCCTGCTTGCTTTACATCCTGTTGGTCGTCCGTCCGGAAGCGCCGCTGCTTCTGGTGGTGGCGATGGCCGCCGCCATGGGCGCGTTCGGATATTTCGCTCCCGCGATCTTCATCAGGAACAGGATCACCAAGCGGCAGCAGTCGATCCGGCGTTCTTGGCCGGAGGCGCTGGACCTGCTGTTGATCACCGTCGAAGCCGGCATGGGAATCGAAAGCGCCTTCCGCAAGGTTGGCGAGGAGGTCGGCACGCAATCGCCGGAAACTGCGGAGGAGATCCTGCTGACGACGGCGGAGCTTTCCTACCTGCAGGACCGGCGGCAGGCGTTCGAGAACCTTGGGCAGAGAACCGGAGTGGAGGGCGTGCGCGCCGTCGTCACCAGCCTCATCCAGGCGGAAAAATACGGCACGCCGCTTGGTCAGGCGTTACGCGTGATGGCACAGGAGAACCGGGACATGCGCATGAGCGAGGCCGAGAAAAGAGCGGCCGCTCTCCCGCCCAAGCTCACCGTGCCGATGATCCTGTTCTTCCTGCCCGTGCTCTTTGCGGTGATCATTACACCGGCGGTTATTCAGATAATGAACACCTAGAGGGGGGCGGTGTGGCGCCTGCGCGTCAAGTCCGACGCGTGGGCCCCACAACGTTCATGTCCTTGTTTACTCCTCCCGATCTAGTCCCGTCCCCGGGCGATGGCAGCGATGTTCTCGGCTATGCTTTCCAGCGGCAGCACCAGGTCCACGAGGCCGGCACCGATCGCCGACTTCGGCATGCCGAAGACCACCGAACTCTTCTCGTCCTGCGCGATCGCCTTGCCGCCCGCCATGCGCAGCGCCCGAAGGCCCTCCGTCCCGTCATCGCCCATTCCGGTGAGGATCACCGCGAGCGACTCCCCCTTGAAGGCGCGGGCGATCGAACCGAAGAGGTAGGATCCGGACGGCTTGAAGCCGTTGAGCGGAGCATCGTCCGAGACGCGTAGGCGCGATCTGCCCGAGACCCCGAGCTGATAATTGTCCGGTGCGAGGTAGACGGTGCCGGGTTTGAGAAGCTCTCCATTCCTGGCGATCTTCACCTGGAGCGGCACGGTCGCGTCGAGAGAGGCGGCAACGCCGTCGATGAAGCCGGTCGACATGTGCTGGACGATGAGGATCGGCACCGGGAAATCGGCTGAGAGGTCTCTGAGTATCGAACGGATCGCCGCCGGCCCACCGGTCGAGGCCACGATGGCCACGATTCCGATCGGTGTCCCTGCCGCTGGCGGTTGGTCTTTGGCTGCGCGATCTCCGCGGGCTTTCTGGCGCCATTGCCGGACGACCTTTACCTGCGACATGGCCTTGATCGTAGAGAGAAACTTTTCGATTGCCGGCTGTTCGAGCGGCATGCCGTGGGCGGCCGGCGCCGGGATGACCGCGAGAGCGCCCGCTTCGAGCGCCCGCGCCGAAATGGTCCCGAGCTGCGAGCCGTCCTTATGTGAGAGCAAAACGACCGGCGTCGGTGCCGCGATCATTATCTCCCTGACGGTTTCTGCGCTGTCATCCCCCGAAGGGCTAAGTTCCAGGGCGACAATGTCCGGCAGGAGTTCGCCGGTCATTCTAACGGCGTCTCTCCCGCTTCTTGCGATCAGGACGAGCTCCGCGGAGGCGTCCCTCTCGATCGCCCTCTTTACGAGATCTTCAAGCTCGTGCGTGGATGTCGCGAGAAGAATGCGTACCATCCTCTTCCCTCAAACGACCTGCCGCATTGTTTCCAGGAAGTCGTGCGCATCGAACTGATCCTTCCTCAGGTAAGCGTTTGCGCCGGCGCGCAGTCCCTTCAACTTGTCTTCAAGGGACTCCCGCCCGGTGACGAGTACGACGGGCGTGCCGGTAAGACGGTCAGACTGGCGAATGGCCCGGGTCAGCTCGAAGCCATTCATGGACGGCATATCGACGTCGGCTACGACTACGTCGGCTCCATGGTCGCGAAGCTGCTTCATCGCTTCCGTGCCGTCGGTCGCCATCGTCACATCGTATCCTGCGCCCTCCAGTATGAGCTTCACCAACGTTCGAACATATTTCGAATCGTCGACGACAAGGACCTTCCGACGAGCGGCCGCAACGGGCCGGCGCCCGACGACGCTCTTGCGAGGCCGCACCTCGGCTGCAGCTTCGGCGAGGGCTGCGACGTTCAGGAGGAGGGCGATGCGCCCGTCGGGGAGCACCATTCCACCGCTGTAACGCCGGACATTTGCCAGGCGCGGACCGAGCGATCGTGTGAGCAGTTCCTGTTCCCCGGTGATTTCGTCGACGAGCACTGCCATGGGCCCGCCCGGCGAGTCGACAACCACTGCTGGGATGGTTTCGCTCGCGTCGCTCCGGTTCGGCTGGAGGCGGAGCCAAAGCGAAAGATCGACGAAGGGCATCGGACCGGCGGGGGTACGGACGAAATCCCTGTCCTCCACCAGCGTGAAGTCCCCCCGGCCGATCCGGATGACGCGCTGGACGGACGTGGTGTCGATCGTGAACACATGTCCTCCTGCAAGGACTTCCAGAACACGAACCGTTGCAAGGGTCAGAGGCAGGGTGAGGGTAAAGGCAGCACCGCCGGTCGGTACCTGCGAAACGTCGACCGCGCCGCGTAGCTTTTCCACATTGCTTTTCACGATGTCGAGACCTATGCCGCGCCCTGAGAGGCTGGTGACGGTCGCCGAGGTGGAGACGCCCGGCTCGAAGACACGCCGCAGGAGATCCGCTTCGGGTTGCCTGTTTTGAGGGCTTTCGCCTGTCGCCGCACTCAGCAAAGCCAAATTCAGGCCGCGGCCGTCGTCTTCGACACGAACCTCCATCCGGTTTCCGCGCATGGCGGCCGAAACCAGGATGCTGCCCGTTTCCGGCTGTCCTGCCGCCCGACGCTCTTCCGGCGTCTGGATTCCATGCGCAACGGCGTTGCGGACGAGATGGCGCAGCGAATCCTGCAGCGCTGAAATGACGGAGCGATCGACTTCGATCTCTCCGCCCCTGATCTCCAGTTCTGCCCGTTTCCCCGATGCCGCCGCCACGTCCCGGACAATTCGGCCAAGGCCCTTGCACGCCTCCGCAAAGGGCTGTGTGCGCGCTAGCCTGATCTCTTCGTCGAGTGCGGTCACCGCACTTTGCATCAGGCGAACATCCTGGCGAAGGAATGCCGCAAGCTGACGCAGGCCGCTTTCGACACTCGCCACCTGCCCGGTGGGGTCAGAGCCCGGTGCGCGCATTTTCCTTGCTTCCTCGCGCAGCGAAGAGGCCTGCTCGGCATGACGCCGCATGACGCCATTGAAGGTGAGCATCTCACCGCTCCTGTAAAGGAGTGCATCGAGGCGCGCGGCGGAGACGCGCATGGAACCGTCGGTGTCGGTGGTGCGAATGGCGATCTCCGGCTCAGGCAAGGGCGGATGGTGGTGCGCTTCTTTCATGCCGTCATCGGAACCCGCGCTTGCGATGGACTTCAGCTTTTCGACCACGTCCTCGCCATGCGCGGGAGAGGGGATCTCGCCGCCCTCAAGCAGATTGGCCGCGTCCCTGATTGCGTCCGCAGCCGACAGCAGCAGGTCCAGCCTCGATCTTTCGAGCACAAGCCGTTCATTCGCAGCGATCGAGAGAATTTCCTCCATCCAGTGACAAATCGTTTCCACGCCGCGCACCTGAAGCAGGCCGGCGGCACCCTTGAGGCTATGCGCCACCCTTAGAAGCTGTTCCTGCAGATGCCGTTTCCGATCCGCATCGCCGGACGCCTCAATTGCCAGCACGGCGTTCTCCATCTCCGACGCACGTTCCCGCACCTCCTGAGTGAACATGGTCAATAAGCCGGGGTCGAGTTCTTCAGGTGTTATCATGTTCGCTGCCGTGGTCGGTGAGCATTTCCTTCAGCCTTGAGCCGAGTTCGTTCAAGTCCTTCGCGGCCTCCTCGGCCTGCCGTATCGCCGAGAGGTTCTGGCTGCTGGTCTGTTCGATGTAATGCATCGCTTCGTGAATCTGCTTCATGCCGGCGCGCTGCTGACCCGCCGACGCGGCGATCTGAGCGACCGATCGCGCGGAATCGTCTACGATCGCCTCCAATTGCCGGATGGTCTCGCCCGCTTCGCTGACCGTCTCGAGCGCACGGCTGACGCTCTTGGATCCATCCTCGGCGCCGATGACCGCGGAGTTTGTCGATTTCTGGATTTCCATGAGGATGCGGCGGACCCTGGTGGTCGCAGCCTTCGACTGGTCGGCAAGCGTCCGGATCTCGCTGGCGACGACATTGAAGCCCCTGCCGTGTTCGCCGGCGCGCGATGCCTCGATCGCAGCATTCAATGCCAGGAGGTTCGTCTGGTCCGCGATCTCGGCAACGACCGACACGATTTCGCCGATCTCGAGGCTGTTTTCCGCAAGCGAGAGAATATCCGCAGCAATCGTTTCCGTCCGCGCGCTGACGGCATTCATTACCTGCACCGTGTCGTCCAGCGCTCTGCGGCCCTCATTGCTGATCTTGACGGCGTTGTCGTAGGAGGCGGCAACCTGCTGCGCGCGCTGCGCCGCCTGTTCTGAAGTCTGCAATACCTCATCGACGCTCGTGACCGTCTGGGCAACGGCCGAGGACTGCTCGCGCATGCCTTCGACCTGTTGCGTGGTGCCGGCGAGAATCTCGGCAGCTGACGATGAGAGGTGTTGCGCCGTTTCCGAAATCGTGGCGAGCAACTTCTCGAGCCTCTCCCTGCTGCCCCGCTCGTTGTCGATCATACCGGCAAGCCTCTCTGTCATCGCATTGAAGGAGGCGCCGAGAACTGCGAGCTCGTCGCTGCCGTCGACCGACGCCTTCTGCGCCAGGTCACCGGCGCTGACCTTTTCCGCCAGCACCGCGAGCGCGCGCGTGCGGCGGGCCAGACGGCGCCCGACCCTCAGCACCTGAAGGAGCACCAGCAGGGCGAGAGCCGAAAAACCGAACTGCAGCAATTGGGAGCGCTGAAGCCGGGTGGCTCCGGCCTGTTCGATGCGGCTGATCAATCCGTCCAGACGCGCCGCAAACGCTCTGATCTCCGGATCCAGCTCGTCCAGCGCGCCGCGGCTGAGCGGTGCGCTGGCCATGGCGCTTTCCAGAGCGGGCCTGATTTCATCCCGCCATAGTTGGCGGGCTTGTTCGAGCTGCGTGAGGGCAGCAGGTTCGTTCGCTGCCGCCAGTCCGATCCCTTCTTCGCTATTCGCCAGACTTGCAAGAAGCCGCTCATTGCGATCCATCAAGCGGCGCAGTTCGTCGGCAACAGCGGCCCGAGCCGGACCCTCGGCTCGTTCCAGGTGACTGGCCGTGTAGATCATCTGGTAGGCCAGCCGTTCCTTGCCGAGCGAGGACGTCGCCGCAAGATCCGCCTGGACGCGTTCCAGAGCAATGAAACTGGACCCGACGAGCAGCGCCGATGCTGCTAAGAATAGGAGCATTGCCAACCCCAATGCGCCATAGAGGCTATTTGCTGGTCGGGGACTCATGAAACTCGGTCCTTTCCGTCTCGTCGCTGGCGGTGATCTGCCCATCATCAAGAAAGAAGCGGCGATCCTCCAAAAGCAGTCGGCCGTCGAGAATGACCGCCCCGGCTTTCGTCGTCGCCCAGTGCCAAGCTATGCCCGCAGCGGGCTCCGCTGCGCGAATTTCCTCCAGCGGGAGCGTCGATATTTCTGGAGCGGCTTCGGAAAGGATCAGGAATTCGGGCCGTTCCCGCCCGCACACGATCGCCCAGTCATTGGCGATGCCGGCCAGTTGCGGGAGATCCAGCGGTCCGCGCAGATCGAATACGGGAAGCAGCTGACCGCGCAGGTCGTAAACGCCACAGGCATGCGGGGGCATTCCGGGGAGCGGGGTGACGCGTGCCCTCGAAACGATTTCGCAAACGAAGCGGATCTCCAGGGCAAACTGCCGATCCCCCAGCACGAAGATCACGAGATCGACGGCCTGTTCTTCGCTTTGCCCGGCGGATACGTCAACGGCCACGCGGGGTGATCGTTGCACGTATTGCGCTTCCGAATCCTGTTGTACCGCTTCCAGAAGCGCCTCCGTCTGTTCTATCGCGGCTGCCATACGGCTTCTGACGGCGGTCCAGTCGAGCGGACGGGCGGGGGGGCGGGAAGGTGTCTTCATCCGGCTTCGCTCCCGAGATGTTGGCGTATCGTGGCGATCTCTCGCCGTGCGCGCTGCGCCAGATGTCCGGCCGTCGCCTCGGGCATCAACGCAACGTGTTCGCGCGGCGAACGAGAGAGGCAGGACGAGAGCGCATTTTCGAGGGCGCGCAGGGCCGCCTGCGGATCGCTGTCCTTGAGGCAGACACCGAGGAAGAACTGTGCAGCCGCCAGTTTGCCGTCGAGATAGGCCACCCGCCGGAGTGCCGCCGTCGCCGCGTCGGTCTCGCCGCTGGCCATCCGGGAGACACCTTCGAGGAAGTGCAGTTCCGCGGATAGCGGATGCCTCTCGATCGCTCGCGCGGCAAGGCGCGCTGCCTCAAGGGGCTCACCCAGGTCGAAACGCGATCGGATTTGCCGCGCGATGGCCTTGGCCGTATCGTCGCCGGTCGTTTCTCGCGAGGCCGCGGCGCGAGCCCGGGCGGGCGGAACGCACGCGGCCGGGTTGCCGGTCTGGCGCCGAACGGGAGCGAGGCACGCGGTCGGGCTCTTACGTGCGTCCGGAGCCATGATGCGGCGGTAGACAATGCCCGCGGGCGTGATCGACGTCTCGAAGGGGGCGTATTTCCACAGGGGCGGGTCGGTCGGGGCCGTCAGCAGCCAGCCGCCATCGGAAAGGCAGGCCAGAAGCTGACGGGCGATGCGGCGCACCGCGCTCGCCTCGAGATAGACGAGCACGTTGCGGCAAAGGATCAAGTCGAAGTCAGCCAATCGCTTTTCCGGAGCCGGAAGCGCGTCGGTGCCGAGGTTCAGATGAGCGAAGTCAACCTGCCGGCGCAATCGCTCGTTCAGTCGAAAACGCCCCTCGCACGAAGTGAAGTAACGTTGCCTCAGCCTCGGGTCCGTATTCCTCAAGGCCCACTCGCCGTATTCGGCAGCCTTGGCCGCGGCGAGTACCCTCCTCGAAATGTCGGCTGCATCGATCCGGACATCGTTCAGGAGGCCCTCCTCTTCGCAGAGAACGGCAAGGGAATAGGGTTCCTCACCCGTCGCGCAGCCGAGGCTCCAGAACCGCAGAGGAGGCCCCCCGGACCGCCGTCGCAGCAGTTCCGGGAGAATTGTCTGCCGTATCAGTTCGAATTGCTCGGGTCCTCGGAAGAAATGCGTCTCGGCGACCGTAACCGCAGAGATCACGTCATCTGTCAAATACTCGTCCAATCCCAGCCGGTCGAGAAGCGAGCGGCCCTCGCCAATGCGGCGCCGCACCATCACCCGCTCTATCGCCGTGGCGACGGCTTCTTTCCGGGATGCCGAGAAGCTCAGGCCGATCTTGCCTGCAACCTGTTCAGCGAGCTCCAACGAGGGGCGGCGCCTGTTCACTGGACACCTCGTTGTCCGTGTGCCGGACAGGCGCGAAGCGGCGTCGGGATGAAACTCTCTGTCAAAACCGGCTGGCGCATTATCGTTCCACATACATTGACTGCTGTCGTCACTACGTCCTGGCGTGTATTTGCGCTATTCGTCCGGATGACCTAGAGGGCGGCCTATCCAAGCGGACTATTGTCGGTTTTCGGTCATCGGCAAAAGGCGCGCCCCGGCCGCGGCCGCCTCCTGGCGGTTCCTGACCCGCAGGCTTCGGAATAATGCTGCCATGTGGATCTTCACGGTGCCTTCGCCGAGTTTCAGCTTGCGGGCGATTTCCTTGTTCGAGAACCCCTGTACAAGGAGCTGCAAGACTTCGCGCTGCCTCGGCGTAAGGAATTCGATTGTACGGCGGCGTTCGTTCTGGTCTCCCGCGCCAGGCGCTGGCGTCTCTGCTTCGGAAGGGGAGGCGCGGCCTGCAATGGAGGGAGGGACATAGACCGCTCCGTTGAGAATGGCGCGAACTGCTTCGGCGAGGTCGGTGGCGCCAAGGCCCTTGGGGACATAACCGTTTATGCCTGCAGTCAGGGCGGAGAGGATATCCGATCGGCGCGACGATGCCGAAACGACCGCGACTTTCAAATCCGGGTGGACGTCGCGCACGGCAGCAAGGCTGGCGACGCTTTGCATGCCCGGCATCGCCAGATCGAACAATGCCAGCGAGACGTCTTCGCGCTCGGAAAGCCTCTCGATCGCCTCGTCGAGTGACCCGGTCTCGATAATCTCGGTAAAGCGCAATTTGCTCTTCAAAATGAAGCCAAGCGCAATCCTGAAGAATTCATCGTCATCGGCAATAAGTGCGACGCCTGAGGCATTCATTACGCTATCCCCGCTCGCTGGCTCACGCCACGGGTTTCCGAACCCGGCTCGACTTGCAACTAACGATCGTCTCGGCGAATGAGTTCCCGTCATTTCGATCAATGAGCAGTAGTAATTGGATTGTGCCACACACGCCGCGCGACGTGTAGGGCTAATTCCTGCCCTGCTCGGAAACTACGCCATTCGAGTTAGAGGGAACCGGCTGCGATCAGCTTGGAGATTTCCGCGGCGGGCAGGGGGCGCGAAAAGAGGTAACCCTGCACCTCATTGAAGCCTTCCGAATTCACCACCGCCAGCTGATCCTCCGTTTCGACACCCTCGACCGTTGTCGTCATGCCAAGGCTCTGCCCAAGGCCGGCGACGGCCTTGACGATCGCAAGCGACTCCTTGCCGTGCGGCAGGTCCCGGACG
The DNA here is from genome assembly GCF_059070375.1 of Sinorhizobium sp. Taxonomy (NCBI): domain Bacteria; kingdom Pseudomonadati; phylum Pseudomonadota; class Alphaproteobacteria; order Hyphomicrobiales; family Rhizobiaceae; genus Sinorhizobium; species Sinorhizobium sp. The sequence goes on along the minus strand of NZ_JCACWC010000001.1, from coordinate 571,181 downwards.
AAGGCCTGATCGACCTTGATCTTGTCGAAGGGAAAGCTGCGCAGGTACCCGAGTGACGAATAACCCGTTCCGAAATCGTCCATCGCGATCTTGACGCCGAGCCTTCGCAGGTCCTGTAGCAGCTCGAGGTTATGCTCGCTCTCATCCAGCAGAACCGTCTCGGTGATCTCCAATTGCAGACGAGCGGGATTAAGGCTAGTGGCGGAAAGGGCGTTGGCGACGGCCCGCACCAGGTTGCGATGCTTGAACTGGACAGGGGAGAGGTTTACGGCGACGCTCACATGTTCCGGCCAGCGCGCGGCTTGTCCACATGCCTCACTCAAAATCCATTCGCCGATCGGAACGATCAAGCCGGTCTCTTCGGCAATCGGAATGAATTCGGCCGGCGCGATCATTCCCCGTTGAGGGTGTCGCCACCGCAGCAACGCCTCGCAGCAGCTCACGCAGCGCGACTCCAGGCTCACCAGCGGCTGATAATGCAGCTCGAACTCTCCCCTCGCCAGCGCATCCCGCATTGCGATCTTCATCTGCTGGTGTGCTTGCAGCTGCGCATGCATCGCCACGTCGAAGAGCTTGTAGGTGCCGCGGCCGCTGGATTTCGCACTGTAGAGCGCGATGTCGGCCGCCTTGATCAGCTCATCTGCAGAGGTCCCGTCTTCCGGCGCAAAGGCAATCCCTATGCTCGTCCCCACAGTTGCGGCGACGCCCTCGATGCTGAAGGGTTCGGAAAGGGTATCGATCATCCGCTGTGCGAGGCGGAACGCTTCGTCACGTGACTTCGTCAAAGGTTGTATTATGGCGAATTCGTCGCCCCCAAGGCGCGCGACAGTCTCCGTGGTTCTGACGGATTGGATCAGCCTTTGAGAGACCTGACGCAGTAAAGCGTCGCCGGCGGGATGGCCGAGCGTGTCGTTGACGGCTTTGAAGCCGTCAAGGTCCAGGCACAGCACTGCCATACGGGCATGGCTGCTCTCGTTCAGCGCCTGCTCGAAGCATTCGCGGAAGAACATCCGGTTCGCGAGGCCCGTAAGCATGTCGTGCCTGGCCATATGCGCGATCTGCTTTTGGGCCAGCAGCGTGTCCTCTTCTGCGCGACGCCGCTCGGTTATGTCTCGGCAGAAAATGGAAATGCCGTCTTGCGTCGGGGAGGCATTCGCTTCGACCCACCGGCCGAGCGACGACAAATGGTCCTCGAAAAAGGAGCGGACCCGGCGGTCCATCACTTCGCGGCAATGCTTGGCGAAGCTCCCCTTTTCCTCTTCGGGGAAAAGCTTCCAGAACACTCTTCCCAGCGCCTCGTCTCCGACCTGCAGGAGCTTCCGAGCGTTCTCGTTGAGATAGCGCACGCGCCAGTCGGCGTCGAGCAGCATGACGCTGTCCATAGTGCTCTCGAGTACCGAAGAAAGTTGGTCGGCAGCGGCTTCGGCATGCCTTTGCGCACGACTGATTTCGTCGCTTGCTCGCTTCGCATCGGTAATGTCGCGCCAGAGCGACAGGATTCTGAACGGTTTTCCTCGATGGTCCGTGATCGGGGCCGAAATCACGTCCATGCATCTTTCTTCACCGCCGGCATCCCGAACGGAAATCTCGAAACGCGCTGTCTCCCCGCGTCTGACGCTTTCCCAGGCGGCCTCGACCTTGTCGGCGTCGGAAGCTCGCCCGATGGAGTCCCATGTCTGCCCCGTCACCGGAGCACCCTCATCCAGTCCGAAGATACGCCGCCCGGCCTCGTTCATAAGCAGCGGCCGTCCCTCCATGTCGAGCACGCGCACACAGTCGGGACTGCTGTCAAAAATGCTTCTGATAAACGCCTGAGCTTCCTGCTGAGCTACCTCCGCGGCTCGCCGTTCCGTGATGTCGAGAACGGACCCGACATAACCGAGGAACGTTCCGTCGGCGGAGAAGCGCGGTTGCCCGACGTCGATGACCCATGCCCAGCTTCCATCGGCCCGTCGCAACCGGTACTCGCTGTGCACCGGTTCCTTGCCCGCAGTCGCCCTGAAGAATATTTCCTCGACTGCCTGCCGATCATCGGGATGGATGACGTCGACCCAACCGAAACCGAGCGCCTCGGCCTCTGTTTGCCCCGTCGTTTCCAACCACAAGCGATTGAAGAAGCTCGTGTCGCCTGTGGGGTCGGCAACCCAGATCATCACGGGCGCGTTGTCAGCGATGGCTCGAAAGCGGGCCTCGCTTTCGCGCAAGGCGTCGGCGGCGCGTCGCCTTTCGTCGATATCTTCCAGGAGGCCGTACCAGCGCACGATTTTTCCATCCGCGTCTCGCTTTGCGGCTGCGCGAGCGCGGAACCAGCGATAATGGCCAGTCCGGGTCAAAAGCCTGTATTCGCAGTCGAATGGTGCGCCGCTTGCCAGGGAGCGGTGCCATTTCTCTTCCAACGATTGCGCGTCCTGCGGATGAACGGCTTTGGCCCATCCACTGCCGAGCGTTTCTTTTTCGCCCAGACCAGTCAGTTCGCTCCATCGCGGGCCAACCTCCAGGACCTCTCCCGCCGTGTTTGCGGTCCAGGGAACTTGCGGGTGAAGGTCAACCAGAGAGCGATAGTGCTCCTCGCTCGCCCGGAGAGTCTCTTCGGTCCTGCGCAGTTCGGTGATATCCACGATCGTCACGACCACGAACTTTTCCCCGGTCGGACCGGCGGGAATGCTCACGCACCGCTTTTTCGTCAGGAGCGTGCGCTGTGTCCCATCTGGCGTCGTGATTTGCTCTTCGAGCTCGTGGCCTTCGCCTGTCGAAAGCACGACCCTGTCGAGCGAGACGATCCTGTCTGCCTGCTCCCCCGGTAATATGTCGTGGTCGGTCCGTCCGATGAGCTGGTTCCGGTCTTTGCCCAGAAGCTCGCAAGCCGCGTCGTTGATGAAGACGAACCGTGACGCATCGTCCTTGACGATCACCGCTTCGGCAATGCCATCCATAAGCCGGTGAAGGAGATCATGGGGCCTATGGGAGGGCGGTTCGGGCGTCGGTGCGTTCATGACACGACACTCAGATTGGTGAGGCGCTGTATCGCATTGGAAGAAAGCCCCCGCTAGGTTGTGCAACCTGGGTCAACTGCTCGCGACCGCAAATTGTTCCCGCAGAAAGACACGAGCCTCTTGTGTTTCAAGGATAGGCGCGCGCTTAGGCCGCTTCGAGCCGGCTGAACCGAACCGGGATAAGTTGCCGCGCCGCGAATTTCCCGGCCGAATCCTTGTCGATGACGGTCAGCACCTGTTCTTCCGAGCCGACAGGAAGAACAAGGCGGCCCATTGGCTTGAGCTGCTCGAGCAAAGCCGGGGGCGGCTGCTCAGCGGCCGCCGTGACGAGGATCTTGTCGAACGGAGCGTGCTCGGGCCAGCCGCGAGAACCATCGCCGATACGAATGCCGACATTCGACATGCCGAGGCCGTGCAGGAGAGCTTCGGCCTGACCTGCGAATTCCTCGATGATCTCGACGCTCCAAACTTGGCCGGCGAGTTGCGCGAGGATTGCGGTTTGGTAGCCCAGGCCGGTGCCGATCTCGAGCACGGCCTCATGCGGCTGGGGAGCAAGGAGATCGGTCATGAGAGCGACCATGAAGGGCTGCGACACGGTCTTATCGAAGCCGATCGGAAGCGGCATGTCCTGGTAGGCAAAGGGCGCAGCCGGGACCGGCACGAAAAGATGCCGGGGCACCCGCAGCATCGCTGCCATCACCCGTTCGTCGAGCGCCGCCTTGCCGAGTTCTTCGCTTGCAAGGTCGGCATAGATTGCGACAACCTCGACCATGTGCCTGCGCAGAACCGCGAGATGCTCTTCGTTCATTGGCTTCATGAGGGCGGGCTCTCCTCAGCCAGTCGGCCGGCAAATGGGCCTCTAGACATTAAAGGGTGACCGACATGCAATAGCAAGATCAAATGGCAACAATGGGCTAAGCGATCCGGCGCGTCGTAGGCAATCTCAGAAGGTGTAAGCCGACGGTCGCGCAAGCGCGGACAGAGCATCGGGGATTTGTCAAAGCGACAATAATCTTGTGAAAGACCCGATACTAGGGCACAATTTGTGAGTGCGGCGCTATCTCGACTCCGGCCGTCTTGCGCCGAGAGTTCGTGGCGAAAGGTCGGCGTCGATGCATCAGGGGTTCTTTCTTCTGTTCGCTACGGTGTCCGTGGTCACAGCCCTGACACTGGTTCTGGCGCGCAATCCGGTTCACAGCGCATTGGCGCTGATGGCGTGCTTCCTGCAGATTTCGGCAATCTTCGTCATGCTCGGTGCGCCGCTGCTCGCGGTCATCCAGATCTTCGTCTATGTCGGCGCGATCATGGTCCTGTTCCTGTTCGTGATCATGATGGTCGACGTGCGCGAAGCGGTGCTGCAGCGCTTCATGCCGGGCGGCAACCTGCCGGCGCTCGCGCTGCTCGTCCTGCTCGGTGCCGAGATGGTCGTGCTGGTGCTCTGGAGCGATCGCTTAACCGCAACGCCGCCCGTTGCCGAGCGCGGCGGCGATGCGATCAGGGATCTCAGCAAGACGCTCTTCTCCGACTATCTCCTGCCGTTCGAAGTCGCCTCGGTCATCCTGCTCGCGGCCCTCGTCGGCGCCATCGTGCTGGCGCGGAAGGAACCTGGCTGATGGTCCCGCTCTGGTGGTCGATCCTGCTCGGAGTGGCCCTGTTCGTGATTGGGGCGGGGGGCGTCCTGCTGAGGCGCAATATCCTGATCGTGCTGATGTCGCTGGAGCTGCTGCTCAATTCGGTCAACATCAATTTCATCGCCTTCGCCCAGTACTACGACGACTTCCGCGGACAGATCTTCGCGATCTTTGTCATCGCGATCACCGCGGCGGAGGTTGCCGTGGCCCTCGGTATATTGGTCGCGCTGGTGAGGAACAAGTCCACCCTCAAGGTAGACGACGTCACCATTATGAAAGGATAGCGGCTTGGACCCGGTGATATCGACCCGGCCGCTGCTCGCCGTCGCCGTCGCCGGACTGGCGGCCCTCGCCATCCTCTTTCTCAACAAGCGCGAGAAACTCCGCGACGCGGTATCGCCGGTCGCGGCGGTCGCCATGTTTGCGATCGTCGTCTCCATGGCGCCCACGGTACTGGCCGGCGGCACTGTCGAACTGCGCCTGTTCGAGATCCTGCCGGGGATCGACTTCGCTTTCCGCGCCGATGCGCTCGGCATGGTGTTCGCCACGGTCTCGTCGCTTCTGTGGATCATGGCCGCGGTCTATTCCATCGGTTACATGCGTCATTTGCACGAGCATGCGCAGACCCGCTTTTTCGCATGCTTCGCCACCAGCCTCGCGGCCGCGGTGGGCGGCGCCTTCGCCGCGAATCTGTTCACGTTGGTTATCTTCTACGAGGTGCTGAGCCTCGTCACCTATCCGCTCGTCTACCACCACGAGGACGAAGACGGATGGCGGGGCAGCCGCAAGTATCTCGTCTATCTGATGGGCGCTTCGAAGAGCGTGCTTCTCGCTGCCTTGGCGCTGACCTACCACATCGCCGGGTCGCTCGACTTCGTGGCGGGCGGGCTGCTGGCCGGCGCCAATGCCTCGGCGACGCTGCTCGCAGTCGTCTATTTCTGCTATCTTTTCGGCTTCGCCAAGGCGGCCGTAATGCCGATGCATGCCTGGCTGCCCGCCGCAATGGTGGCGCCGACGCCGGTCAGCGCGCTCCTGCATGCCGTGGCGGTCGTCAAGATGGGCGTCTTCTGCGTGCTGCGGGTGATCTTTCATGTCTTTGGTGTCAGCATGGTCGGGGAACTGGGCCTAGGCATCGCCACGGCCTATCTGGTCTCGTTCACCATCCTGATGGCTTCGGTGTACGCGCTGACGCGGGACGACCTGAAGGCGAGGCTCGCCTATTCGACCGTCAGCCAGCTCTCCTACATCGTCTTGGGCGCGGTACTGCTATCGCCGCTGGCGATGGTCGGCGGCATCATCCACATCGCGGCGCATGCATTCTCCAAGATCACGCTCTTTTTCTGCGCGGGATCGATCTATTGTGCGTCCGGAAAACGCAATATCAGCGACATGGCCGGCATCGGCCGCAGGCTTCCCTGGACAATGGGGGCATTCTTCGTCGCGTCGCTGAGCATGATCGGGATCCCGCCGACGGCAGGTTTCGTCAGCAAGTGGTATCTGGCGGAGGGCTCGGTAGAGGCCGGGCAGATGGCTTTCCTGGCCGTGCTGCTCGCAAGTTCGGTCCTCAACGCCGCCTATTTTCTGCCGGTCAGCTACACCGCCTTTTTCGAGTCGGAGACCAAGGAGAGCCGGGCGCCGGTTCGCGAAATCCCGCTGGTCACGATCCCGCTGGTCGCGACCGCGATCCTGTCCGTGCTGATGGGCATCTTCCCCTACTATTTCCTCACCCTCGCGGACGGAGTGATCCGATGATCAAGCCTGTCGTCGTTTTCTTTGGTGACGCGCAATATGCGAGGCTGCGCCGGCGGCTGTTCTATCTGGTGCTCGTCCTGATCGTCGTCGCCGACTTCCTGGTTCGCCGCGACCACGCCGAATACCTGTGGGAGCGCCTGCCGGGCTGGTCGGCGGCGTACGGCTTCGGCTCCTGCGTGCTGCTCATCTTCGTTTCCAAGTTTCTCGGCCACCGCGCCGGGCTGATGCGGCGCGAGGACTATTATGACTGATTTCGTCCATCCGGCCCTCATCTTCATTCTGGGCGCTCTGCCGATCCCGTTCTTCACGGGACCGGCGCGTAAAGCCTATCTCGTGCTGATCCCGGTACTGGCGGTCGTCGTCGTCCTGGCGATAGAGCCCGGCAGTTATGGCGAGACGCAGTTCCTCGGCCAGGAAATTCTGATTGCAAAGGTCGACCAGCTCAGCACCGTCTTCGCTACCGTCTTCACCATCATGGCGCTGATCGGCACGGTCTATGCATTGCACCTTTCCGGCGCCGGCCAGCATGTAGCCGCCTTCGTCTATGTCGGCAGCGCGCTGGGCGTGGTGTTCGCAGGCGACTATCTGACCCTCTATCTGTTCTGGGAGGGCATGGCATTCGCGTCGGCTTATCTCGTCTTCGCTCAAGGAGGGGGACAGGCGATCCGCGCTGCCTTTCGGTATCTCATGGTCCACGTCACCGGCGGCGTCATCCTGCTCGGTGGAATTCTGCTCCATGGGGCAGCCGTAGGCTCGCTGCTCTTCGGTCCGGTCGAGGGCGCTTTGGACGCGGGTACCTACCTCATTGTTGCCGGCTTCCTGCTCAACGCGGCGGTGCCGCCGCTCAATGCCTGGCTGACCGATGCCTACCCGGAGGCGACCGTCACCGGCGCGGTGTTCATGAGCGCCTTCACGACCAAGACCGCCGTCTACGTGCTGGCGCGGGCGTTTCCGGGTATCGAACTGCTGGTCTGGCTCGGCACGGTGATGGCGCTCTACGGCGTCATTTATGCGGTGCTGGAAAACGACTGCCGCCGCCTTCTTGCCTATCATATCGTCAGTCAGGTGGGCTACATGGTCGCGGGCATCGGCATTGGCACCGAGCTGGCGGTGAACGGGGCCACCAGTCACGCCTTCGCGCACATCCTTTACAAGGGGCTTTTGTTCATGGGTGCCGGGGCGGTGATCTACGTCACGGGCCGGCGCAAGCTCACCGAGCTTGGCGGGCTCTACAAGGCAATGCCGCTGACGGTAGCGCTCTATATGATCGGCGCCTTTGCGATCTCGGCATTTCCGTTCTTCTCGGGTTTTGTCAGCAAATCGATGGTGATAGCCGCGGCAGGGCAGGATCATCGCGCGCTGGTGATGCTGGCGCTGACGATGGCGTCGTCCGGGACGTTCCTGCACACCGGGCTCAAGCTCCCCTATTACATGTTTTTCGGTACCGACCGGGGGCTGCAGGCACGGGAGCCACCCGGCAACATGCTGGTCGCGATGGGCATGGCGGCGGCGCTCTGCATCGCCATCGGCGTATTCCCCGGCCCGCTCTACGCGCTTCTGCCCTATCCTGTCGATTTCGAGCCCTATACCGGCGTCCACGTGACCGAGAGCCTCGGGATCCTGATGTTCACGGCTTTGGGCTTCGTGATCTTCCTTCGGGCGCTCGATCCCGAGAACACGATCAGCCTCGACACCGACTGGTTCTATCGCAAGGGCGCCCGCGCCTTCATGTGGTTCGCAGAAAGACCGTTAGCGCGGTATGAGAAGGCGGTCAGCGACGTGTCGGAGACTGCGGTACTGCCCTTCCTGCACGGCTCGGCGCGCACGGGGGTGCGGCTCGATCTCAATGGCGTGGACGGCGTCGTGAATGGTTTCGCCCGATCGATCCTTGACGGCGGAAGCGTATTGCGACGTTGGCAGACCGGCGTCGTCACCCATTACGTGCTGGCGATGATCGCCGGCCTGATCGCGGCCATCCTCGTCTTTGCGGTGGTGTGGAGGTAGGCACGATGTCGATCCCGCTGCTGAGCCTCATCGTCTTCCTGCCCGTCGCCGGGGCGGCGGTGGTGGTGTTCATGCGCAGCGACGATGCGGTGCGGTGGACGGCGCTCGGTTTCGGGATTGTCGATCTCGCTCTCTGCATCGTGATGCTGGCCGGCTTCGACACGACGACGCACGAAATGCAGTTCACCGAGAGCCGTCCCTGGGTGCCGGCGCTCGGGATCACTTATGCGCTCGGCGTCGACGGCATCAGCGCGCTCTTCCTGTTCCTGACGGCGCTTTTGAGCTTGATCTCCGTGCTCGCTTCCTGGGTGGCGGTCGACCGCAAGGTGAAGGAGTTCATGGTCAGCCTGCTGATCATGCAGGCGCTGATGCTCGGTGTCTTCTGCGCGCTCGACCTGTTCCTGTTCTACGTCTTCTGGGAGGCGATGCTGATTCCGATGTATCTGATCATCGGCGTCTGGGGCGGGGAAGGCCGGGTCTATGCGGCGTTCAAGTTCTTCCTCTACACGCTGGCTGGCAGCATCCTCTTCCTGATCGGCGTCATCGTGCTCTATTTCCATGGGGGCGAGACCTTCGACATACTCGCCCTGACGGCGCAGGATCTGCCCTTCGGCGTTCAGTCCTGGCTGTTCTTCGCCTTCCTGGTGGCCTTCGCCGTCAAGGTGCCGATGGTGCCGGTGCACACCTGGCTGCCGGACGCACATGTCCAGGCGCCGACGGCGGGCAGCATCATTCTCGCCGGCGTGCTCCTGAAGATGGGCGCTTACGGGTTCCTGCGCTTCTCGCTGCCGATGCTGCCGGAAGCATCGCTCTACTATTCGACGCTTATGCTCGTGCTTTCGGCTCTTGCGATCGTCTATGGCGGCTTGCTGGCCCTGGCTCAGGACGACCTGAAAAAGCTGGTGGCCTATTCCAGCATCAGCCATATGGGATTTGTGACGCTCGGGATTTTCGCGCTGAATCTGCGCGGGCTCGAGGGCAGCATCCTGCAGATGTTCAACCACGGGATAACGACTGGCGCATTGTTCCTGTTCGTGGGCCTGATCTACGAGCGCACCCATACCCGCAGCATCGCGAATTACGGCGGGCTGATGAAGGCGGCGCCCGTCTATACCGCCTTTCTTGCGCTCTTCACCCTGTCTTCGATGGCGCTGCCGGGGACGAACGCTTTCGTCGGCGAACTGCTGGTGCTGTCAGGCGGGTTTGCGGCAAACCTCGCCGCGGGCGCCGCGGCCGTAGTGGGTGCGTTGCTGAGTGCCGCCTACCTGCTCGGCATGTACGGGAAAGTGGCGCTTGGTCCGGCGAATGTGACTGCCAGGTACAAGATACACGACGTGAACGGCCGCGAGATGGCTGCCATCCTGCCGCTCGCCGTCTTTGTGCTCTGGGTCGGGCTCTATCCGCGACCGTTCCTCGGGATCATCGATGCGTCGGTGCGAAATCTGCTGGTCCAGGTACACGGTGAAGGGAGCGGTCGATGACTGCTGCCGCGCTTCTCCAATGGGCCCTGGCGAGCGTCCCCGAGATCATCGTGGTCACCGGTGCCTGCATCCTGCTGATTGTCGGAGAGCTTGTGCGCAAGGGGCGCGACGAACTGCTCCTGTGGGCTTCGGTCGCGATCGTGCTCCTCGCCGCGGTGGCCACGCTCATGCTGGCAGGCGAGATACGGCCGGCCTATGCGGGCATGTTCATTTCGGACCGCTTCGCCGTCTTTTTCAAGTTGTTGTTTTATCTGGCGACCATCCTGACCTTTTTCCTGTCGCGGAAATACGCCGAGATCGAGGGGATCGGCAGGAGCGAATATTATGTCCTGCTGCTCTTCGCCCTTGCGGGGATGATGATCATGGCCTCGTCGATCGACCTTCTGTCGATCTATGTGGGTCTCGAGCTGATGGTGCTCTGCACCTATGTGCTGACAGGCTTCCTGCGCAAAGAGCGGCGGTCGAACGAGGCGGCGTTGAAATATGTGATCCTCGGCGCAGTCTCGACGGCGATTTTCCTTTATGGCGTTTCGCTCATCTACGGGCTCACCGGTACGACCCAACTGGACCGGATGGCTGAGGCGGTGAGCGGCGGTCCGCTCGATCCCGCCCTGCTGCTGGCGGTCGTTTTCATCGTTGCGGGGCTCGTCTTCAAGATCGGGGCCGTGCCGTTCCATATGTGGGTGCCGGACGTCTATGAAGGCGCGCCGACGACGATCACTGCCTTCATGTCGGTCGCGCCCAAGGCGGCCGGGTTCGCAGTGATTCTCCGGGTGTTCCTCAATCCGCTTGTCGAGGTCTCGAACGCCTGGATCATCGTCGCGGCCATTGCGGTGGCAACGATGGCGCTCGGCAGTTTCGTGGCGCTGGTGCAGGATAATTTCAAGCGCCTGCTCGCCTATTCCAGCATCGCCCATGCGGGTTTTGCTATTTTCGGAGTGGTGGCCGGCGGCCAGGACGGGATCGCCAGCGTGATGCTCTATCTGCTTATCTACACTTTCATGAATCTCGGCATTTTCGGCGCCGTGATCATGATGCGGAACGGCGATCTATCCGGCGAGGTCATCGAAGACTACGCAGGTTTCGCCAAGTTCCATCCCGGGCTCGCGCTTCTGATGCTCCTTTATCTCTTCTCGCTCGCCGGCATCCCGCCGACGGCCGGTTTCTTCGCCAAGTTCTACGTGCTGGTCGCGCTGGTGGAGCGAGGTTTCGTCGTGCTGGCGGTGATCGCAGTCCTGCTCAGCGTCGTCGCCGCCTATTTCTATATCCGCATCGTGATGGTGATCTACATGCGCGAGCCGGAAAGGACGTTCGAACCTGCGCTGACGCCGCTCGTCCGTGCCACGCTCGCCTTCACAGCCGCCGGCACCATCGGCATCGGCCTGTTTCCGGCGTGGTTCCTGAGGCTTGCTCAACAGTCGGCTTTCGGGGGGTAAGGCGGGTCCTCGCTGCTGTATCGTCGATTGCTGCAGGCGGGCCAATTCGGATCATACGTTACTAATCAATTGGATTTGCATTGATCCGCCCGACAGCATAGACTCGCCTTCGAGGAAAGGATTGCCCAGACCGCCTCTCGGGGCGCCGGCATCCCCGGTTCCGAAGGGACCGATCGCGGCTGAGAAAAGCCGCTGATTGGCCAAGGCCAAACGCTATGACGGCAATGGAGTTCCTGCCGGTTCTGTTCATGGTTACCGGGATAGTCCTGGTGGCGACGGCGACGCTTTTCGTCTCCTCGCTGCTGCGTCCGTCCAATCCCTATCCCGAAAAGAACGCCCCTTATGAGTGCGGTATGGAAGCGGCGGGCGAGGCCGCGGGCGGCCGCTTTCGGGTTCCTTTCTTTATCCTCGCCATCCTCCTCGTGGTCTTCGATGTCGAAGCGATGTTCCTCTTTCCCTGGGCGGTCGTCCTGAAGGAGATCGGCATCGTCGGCTATATCGAGATGTTCGTCTTCATGCTGCTGCTGCTTGTGGGCTTCGCCTATGCCTGGCTGAAGGGGGCGCTGGAATGGCAGGAATGAACGACGCGATCCGCGACAGCGTACTGTTTACCACGGCCGACAGCATCATCGGTTGGAGCCGGAGGTCGGCCTTGTGGCCCGAAACCTTCGGCATTGCCTGCTGCGCCATCGAAATGATCTCGGCCGGCTGCGCGCGCTACGACCTCGACCGGTTCGGCGTGGTGTTCCGGCCTTCTCCGCGGCAATCCGACGTGATGATCATCGCCGGCACGGTCACGCGGAAATTCGCGCCCGTCGTGCGGCGGCTTTACGATCAGATGCCGGAACCGCGCTGGGTGATTGCGATGGGGACCTGCGCGATTTCGGGCGGGGTCTACAACACCTATGCCGTGGTGCAGGGATCGGAAACCTTCGTCCCCGTCGACGTGCATGTGCCGGGCTGTCCGCCGAGGCCGGAGGCGCTGATGCACGGCTTTCTCCTGCTTCAGGAGAAGATCAGGAGGTCCCGCGCCCTCACCGGGTCGCCCCTGGGACGGGTTGTAGCATCATGACCGGGGAGCGGCGTGTCGATCTCGAGGCGATCATCGGGAGCTTCGCGGGAGCAGTCGAGAATCTCGGCGCCGCGCATGGTATCTGCGCCTTTGCCGTCCAACCGGAGCAGATCGTCGACTTCTGTCAATTCCTGAAAGAACACCCGGCGCTTGAGTTCGATTTCCTCTCCGACATATGCGGCGTCGATCACTACCCCGAAACGCCGCGTTTCGAGACGGTTTACCACCTCTATTCGCTGAAGAACAAATGGCGCGTGCGCATCAAGTGCCGGCTCGGCGATCCACCGCATGTTCCCTCTGTTGCAGGAGTCTGGCGCACCGCCAACTGGCATGAACGCGAGGCCTGGGACATGTACGGCATCCGTTTCGAGGGGCATCCCGATCTGCGCCGCATCTATATGTGGGAAGGCTTCGAGGGCTTTCCGCAGCGCAAGGATTTTCCCTTGAGGGGCTACAAGGACAAACTGAACCCCTTCGGTGCCGAGGGGCCGCCGCCGACGCAGCCGGACCTCGCCACCAGAGATATACCGCAAGGAGGCCGTCAGACGCCGGAGAGTTGAGATGACCGAAGTCACCGAGCTCATGAGGCCGGAAGGCGAAGCGCTCAATACCAAGGAAGTGCTTCTCAATCTCGGTCCGCAACACCCGAGCACCCACGGGGTTCTGCGGCTTGTGCTCCAACTCGACGGCGAATATGTCGAACGCGTCGACCCGCATATCGGCTATCTGCACCGCGGCACCGAAAAACTGGCGGAGAGCTTCACCTATACCCAGATCTTCCCGCTGACCGACCGGCTCGACTATCTCTGTCCGCCTTCGAACAACCTGGCCTTCGCGCTCGCCGTGGAGAAGCTGCTCGGCATAGAGGCCCCGATCCGGGCGCAATATATCCGCGTGATGATGGCCGAACTTGCACGAATTTCCGGCCATCTCCTGATCACCGGCGCGCTGCCGATGGACCTGGGCGCCATGACGGCGCTGCTTTACGCCATGCGCGAGCGCGAAATGATCATGGACTTATTGGAGATGATCACCGGTGCGCGCATGCACACGTCCTACTGCCGCGTCGGCGGAGTACGCGAGGACCTTCCCGACGGGTTCCTTCCGAAGATCCGGGAGTTTTGCGAGATCTTCCCGAACAGGATCCGCGACTATGAGCGCCTGATAGAGAACAATCGGGTGTTTCTCAGCCGCACGCAGGGGATAGGCGTGATCTCCGCAAAGGACGCGATCGACCTCGGCTTGAGCGGGCCGAACCTGCGTGCCTCTGGCGTCGACTGGGATATCCGGCGCGACGAACCCTATGAAATCTACGATCGGCTCGATTTCAACGTCATCACGCGCGCGGAGGGCGATTGCTATGCGCGCTGGCTTTGCCGCGTCGACGAGATGCGCGAGAGTATCCGCCTTATCGAACAATGCATGGGGCAGATGCCGGAGGGGCCGTTCCAGGTCGATATCCCGACGATCGCCTTCCCTGTCGACAAAGAGCGCGTGCATTGCTCGATGGAGGCCCTGATCCAGCATTTCGATCTCTCCGCCTATGGCTTCGACGTACCGAAAGGCGAGGTCTATGCGGCCATCGAGGCGCCTAAAGGAGAACTCGGCTTCTACATCATCAGCGACGGATCGCCGAAGCCGTTCCGCATGAAGGTGAGGGCGCCTTCCTTCGTCAATCTTCAGGCGCTCTTCGGCGTCACCAACGCACGCTACCTCGCCGACATGATCGCCGTGCTCGGCAGTCTCGACCCGGTGATGGCGGAGGTGGACAAGTAGCAGGGAGGATCGGACGCGATGACCATGCGCGAAGAGATCGAGGCGGCGGCGGCGCGATACCCCGAACGGCGGTCGGCGATCATGCCCGCGCTCATGATCGCGCAGAAGGAGCATGGTCATCTGCCCGGGCCGGTGCTCGAAGACGTCGCCGAGATCCTCGGCGTCGAACGCGTCTGGGTCTATGAACTGGCGACCTTCTACACGCTCTTCCATACCGAGCCGATCGGCAGGTTCCACCTGCAACTCTGTGACAATGTCTCCTGCATGCTGTGCGGATCCGAGGCGCTGCTGAAGCATCTGGAAACAACACTGGGGATCAGGAAGGGCGAAACCACCCCGGACGGTGCGTTCACGCTTTCGACCGTCGAATGTCTCGGGGCCTGCGAAATGGCTCCGGTGATGCAGGTCGGCGACGATTACCACGGCAACCTTGATACCGCGCGGCTCGATGCGCTGCTGGAGAGCTTCCGCGCGGCTGAGCGGGCGGCGAACATCGAGCGCGCTGCTGCGCCGGCGCCAGGGGAGTAAGCCATGTTCGAGCCGGTCCTGCTCAGGAATGTCGATGTGCCGGACGGTCATCTGCTGTCGACCTATGAGGCCGGCGGCGGCTACCGGGCGCTCCGGAAGGCGCTCGGCGAATACACGCCCGAGGAGATCGTCGACCTCGTCAAGGAATCCAACCTGCGCGGCCGCGGGGGTGCCGGGTTCCCGACGGGTATGAAGTGGAGCTTCGTGCCGAAAGCGGCCGGCAAGCCGAAATATCTCTGCTGTAACGCCGATGAAGGGGAACCCGGCACCTTCAAGGACCGCATCATCATGGAGCGCGACCCGCATCAGCTCATTGAGGGGCTGGCGGTCAGCGCCTATGCAATCGGGGCCGAGACGGCTTACGTCTACATTCGCGGAGAATATGTGACGGCTATTCGCCGTATGGAACAGGCGATCGCCGAGGCACATGAAAACGGCTATCTGGGCACCGGCATTCTCGGCTCGAACTTCAATTTCATGGTCTACATCCATCGCGGTGCCGGCGCCTATATCTGCGGCGAGGAGACCGCAATGCTCGAGTCACTCGAGGGCAAGCGGGCGCAGCCGCGACTGAAGCCGCCGTTTCCTGCCGTGGCCGGGCTCTACGCCAGCCCCACCGTCATCAACAATGTCGAGACGCTTGCCTGCGTGCCGCATATCGTGATGCGCGGACCGGGGTGGTTTCGCGGCATAGGGCCGGACAGGAGCCCCGGCCCGAAGCTCTACTGCCTCAGCGGTCAGGTTCGCAAACCCGGCCTCTACGAGCTGCCGATGGGCATATCGCTGCATGAACTCGTCGAGGAGCACGCCGGCGGACCCCTGCCGGGGCGAAAGGTCAAGGCGGTGATTCCCGGTGGGGTATCGGCACCGGTTATCCCGGCGAGCGAGCTCGAGGTGGGCATGGATTTCGACTCGCTTGCTGCCGCCGGCTCGATGCTCGGCTCGGCAGGCGTGGTCGTGATCGACGACTCCACCTGCATGGTCAAGCTCGCCACGCGGATCATCGAGTTCTTCCACCATGAGTCCTGCGGCAAGTGCACGCCATGCCGGGAAGGTTTGGACTGGGCCGTGAAAGTTCTGCGCCGCATCGAGGCAGGCGAGGGTGAAACCGGCGACCTGGAGCAGTTGGAGATGCTCTGCAAGGGTATTTTCGGCAACACGTTTTGTGCCCTGGGCGACGGTGCGGCCATGGGCTTGCGGGCCGCGCTCAAGCATTTCCGCGAGGAATTCGTCGTCCATATCGAAGAGCGGAGGTGCCCTTTCCACTGAAACGGGCACCCGGCCGGTCCGGGAGGAAGTATGGTCAAGGTCACGATCGACGAACAAATGCTGGAGGTCGAGGCTGGCTCCACGGTGCTAGCGGCCGCCGAGCGTCTGGGCATCGACATTCCCACCTTCTGCTATTGGAAGCGCCTGCCGCCACTCGCCTCGTGCCGCATGTGTCTGGTGGAGATCGAGGGACTGCGGCGGCTGCAGCCGGCCTGCGCGACCGTGGCATCGGACGGCATGGTGGTTCGGACAAATACGCCGCTGATCGAGGAAACGCGCTCGTCGATGCTCGACATGCTGCTCGCCAATCACCCGCTCGATTGCCCGATCTGCGACAAGGGAGGCGAGTGCGAACTTCAGGACATGGTCATGGCGTATGGGCCCGGCGAAAGCCGGTTTCGCGACCCAAAACGCGTGTTCCATTCGAAGGACATCCGTCTGAGCCCGGTCATCATCATGAATGTCAACCGGTGCATCCAATGCCAGCGCTGCGTGCGCATGTGCGAGGAGGTCGTGGGCGCGGTGGCGCTAGGCACGGTGGAAAAGGGCATGGACACCGCCGTCACCGGCTTCGAGGGGAGTCTTGCGAGCTGCGACCAGTGCGGCAATTGCGTCGAGGTCTGCCCGGTCGGCGCGCTGATGAGTTTCCCCTATCGCTACCGGGCACGGCCCTGGGATCTCGCCGAGACCGACACGATCTGCCCGCATTGCGGCACCGGATGCCAGCTCACCGTCGGAGCGCGCAAAGGCGAGTTCATGCGGGTCCGCTCTGACTGGGAACATGGCGTCAATCGCGAAACGCTCTGCGTGCGCGGCCGCTTCGGCCTCGACTTCATCGAAAGCCGGGATCGCATCAAGCGGCCGATGATCCGCCGCGACGGCGCGCTGACGGCGGTGTCATGGGAGGAGGCGGGCGATTTTGTCCGCCAGCGCATCGGTGTAATGGAGGGCAAGGCCGCCGGCGGGCTCATCTCGCCGCGTCTGCCGAACGAGGTGCTCTACCAGTTCCAGAAACTGATGCGGACAGTGTTCCGCACCAATAACGTCGACTGCTCGTCGCGTTGGTCCACACCCCTCGACATCCTGGCGCCGCTGGTGGCAAGCTTTTACAGCCGCGGCCCTCTCGAACAGGTGATCGGCAAGGACTGCGTGCTCATCATCGGCGGCAACGTGACCGAGGAGAACCCGGTCACCGAATACCTCCTGCGCGATGCCGCGCGCCGGCAGCATACCCGCTTGCTCATGCTTTCGGCGCGGCCATCGCGGCTCGATGCCGATGCGGCGGCGGTCCTTCGCGCCCATCCCGGCGGCGAGGCTCGGAGCCTTGCCGCGGTCGTGGCTGCTCTCGTGGCCGTGACCGATCAGGGCTTGCCGGGCGATATCCTTGCGATGACCAGCGGGACGATCACCGGGTCCGACGCCAATGACGCGTTGGACCGTCTGGTATCAACGCTCAAGGAAGGTCGGAGCGTCACCCTCCTGGTAAGCGTCGATCTGCTGAGATCACCGCTGGCACGGGAGACGCTGCAGCAGCTGGGCAATCTTCTCCAACTCCTGCGCCTGCTCGGCAAGGAACCCTCTCTGCAGTTTCTCTTCGATCGTGCCAATCAGATGGGCGCCTGGGACATGGGTGTTCTGCCCGGAGTTTTGCCGGGCCTTGGCCCTGTCGCCGATGAGGCGACGCGCACGGAGTTCGCACGGAGCTGGGGCGCGGAGATACCCCGCGAACCGGGCGCCGGTTTCGATGCGATGCTGGAACTCTGCGTAAACGGGCGGATGGGCGTCCTCTATGTGGTCGGAAGCGACCCGCTGATGTCCTATCCCGACCGGGAGTTCGTCGAGCGCGCACTCGGTACCGCCAATCTTCTGATCGTGCAGGACGCGTTTCTGACCGATACGGCGGGACTGGCCGACGTCGTGCTGCCCGCAGCCGGTTACGGCGAAGAATCCGGGACCTTCACCAACAATGAAGGCCGGACCCAGGCGCTTCGAAAATTCCGCGAACCGGCATTTGACGCCAGCAGCAATCTGGCGATCTTCGACTTTATCGCGGCGCTTCGGGAGCAGCCGCTGCAGCCATCGACCGAGACCGCCATCTTCGACGAGATGACCCGGTTGGTTCCCGCCTATGAAGGCTTGACGCGGGAAGGGCTTGGTGCCGACGGTGCCTTCACCACGTCAGCCCCGCAGCCATGGGCAAGCGGGTTCTTCGCTCCTCCGTCTGCTCCTGGGGTGACGGACGTGCTCCAGCTGATCACCGGCAACTGCCTGTTCCACAATGGCTATGTTACCGAGCGCTCGGAAACCCTGAATTCGGTTGCAGACGACCCGTTTATCGAAATGAGCGCTCAGGATGCCGCGCGACTCGGCCTTTCGGACGGGGATCAGATGCTCGTGCGGTCCGCCCGGGGCGAGCTGACGGCGAAGCTCAAGGTCAACAGGCGCTTTCCGGACGGGCTCGCGTTCGTTCCCGAAAACTACCGCGCCCTGCGGCTCAACAGTCTGATGCGGCGGGGAGAGTATCCATGTCCGGTGGAGATCCGCGCC
Organism: Sinorhizobium sp.; assembly: GCF_059070375.1. Taxonomy (NCBI): domain Bacteria; kingdom Pseudomonadati; phylum Pseudomonadota; class Alphaproteobacteria; order Hyphomicrobiales; family Rhizobiaceae; genus Sinorhizobium; species Sinorhizobium sp. The sequence goes on along the minus strand of NZ_JCACWC010000001.1, from coordinate 552,692 downwards.
TGCGCGAGGCGCGCAGAATCCGCTCTGGAGGAAGACCGGGTCTGATTGCATCCGGATCTGCGGGGCAGAGGGGGTATTTGCTGCAGCCTTGCTGTTGATCGGATCAACTCTAAGGCAATCTGCGGCAGGCGTTGTCGTCAGCGATAGTTGGCTCCGCAAATGTAGTCGTGCATGTCCCGCTCCGCTTGCAATGCCTCTTCGAGCCGGTGTTTGACCACGTCGCCGATGCTGACCACGCCGACGGCATCGTTGCCGTCCATGACCAGCACATGGCGCGTGCGCCGCTCGGTCATGATCGACATCACGAAGGGCAGGAAATCCTCCGTCGAGCAGGTCGCGACAGTGCGGTTCATGATTTCTCCCACCCGCATCAGCGGTGCTTCGGTGCCGTACTCGGCCACGGCATGGCAGCAGTCCCGCTCCGAGAGCGTGCCCAGGCATTCTCCTGGCGAACGGCCGACGACGACGAAGCCGATATTCCTGTCGCGAAACAGCCGCAATACTTCGACCATCGTGTGGTCCGGCGTGACCGAGACGATTTCGGGAGACTTGCTTCCCAGGATTTGGCAGATGTGCATCTGAGCCTCCAGTCCCTGCTTCGACGCGACCCCGGCGCGCCTTCACTTTCGTCGAATATTCCGCCACCAATTGTACCCGCGCCGCTCGCTGGCCTGGACCAGAACATCCCGTTCGGTGTTCAGGCGCGCAGCGACGACACCGCCGCCGGTCATCGCCTTGCCCGGCTTGGCGAGCAGATCGTCACGGCCGATCACCAAGTCGCGCGAGGAGAAACTCGAAAATTCATATTGTTGGCCAAGAGCGATCGCATCCGCCGGGCAGGCGTCCTCGCAGAGCCCACAGAAGAGACAGCGGGCCGTGTCGATCTCGAATTTGGCCGGGCGCCGGTTGCCCTTTTCATCCTCGTAGGGGACCACTTCGATGCAGTCGCAAGGACAGATCCGCGCGCAGAGCTCGCAGGCGACGCATTTGATCTCTCCCTCGGCGTCACGTTTGAGGAAATGGTGCCCGCGATAACGCGAATAGGGCAGCCACTTCTCCTTGTCCGGATATTGCATGGTGACGGGTCTGGAGAACATGTAGCCGAAGGTCAAAGCCAAACCATTCGCCAGATCGGCGAAGAAGGCCCAGCCGATCCATCTTCCAGCTTTGTTCAGTGCGTGCGACATGGCCGCCTCGCTGCGGCTCCTGAGAGTCGTCTTGCATGTCCGTCCCCGAAGCTTCCGGGCGGCATGCATCAAGAGAAAACAACACCGCTGATGATTATGTTCGCCAAAGACAGGGGAAGCAAGACCTTCCAGCCGATCGCCATCAGTTGGTCATAACGGTAGCGGGGGAAGGTGAAGCGGAACCACATGAACAAATAGACGAAGAAGGCAACCTTCAGCAAAAACCAGAGGAGCGGCGGCAGCGGGATGAGCACGCCGTTCCACCCGCCGAAGAACAGGATCACGGTAAGGACCGACACCAGCACCATCACGACATATTCGCTGACCATGAACAAGGCGAAGCGGATGCCGCTATATTCGGTGTGGAAGCCGGCTCCCAGATCGCCTTCGGCTTCCGCGAGGTCGAAAGGAATTCGCTGCGCTTCTGCAAGTCCTGCGACGAAGAACACGAAAAATCCGATCGGCTGATAAACGATATTCCAGACGTCGGTTTGCGCCCGCACGATGTCGAGCAGGCTCATGGATTGCGCCAGCATGACGACGCCGATGACCGCGAAACCCATCGGAATTTCGTAGCTGATCATTTGCGCACAGGTCCGCAGAGAACCAAGCACGGCATATTTGCTGTTGGCCGCCCAGCCGCCGAAGATGACGCCATAGACCTCCAGCCCGATCACCGCGAAGACGAAAAGCAGCGCTACGTTCAGGTTTGAAATGTAGAGCGTGATCTCGTTGCCGAGGACCGAAACGGTTTCGCCGAAGGGGACGGCGGCAAACACCACGAAGGGCGGGGCAAGCGCCAGGATCGGAGCCAGTTTGAACAGGAAGCGGTCGGCTTCGGCCGGAATATGATCCTCTTTGGTCAGGAGCTTGATCCCGTCCGCGACCGGCTGCAGCAATCCGTGCCAGCCCACGCGCATCGGTCCCATCCTCTGCTGCATGTGCCCGGCGATCTTGCGTTCCAACCAAGTCAGCGGCAGGGGCAGCAACAGCAGGATCGCGATCAGCAAGGCGACCTTGAAGACTATCACGCCGAGGGCGATGATAAGTTCCATGACTTTGCGTCCGTTGCCCAGCCCCGCGCGTGCTGTCGGACGCGCAAAGCACGATGTGGCACCTTGGATCGCTGCATGACATCATCCTTGGCGGCCAGGTCCCTAAGGCAGCATGCAGCAGCGCGCGCTTTGCGCACCTGTCACCCTCACGGTACAGCCGTCACGCTCCACTTGCAATGAGGCGGCAGGAACCGGCGCCGACATCATCTGCGCGGCCGTTTGCTTCCTTGTTCACTCCCATTCTCCTACAATCACTTCCAGACACAGAGGAGTCCTGCCATGAGCGAAGGTGCCTTCAATATGTCGATCCGCAAGTTCCTGAAGGAAGTCGGAGTCACGTCGCAGCGAGAGATCGAGGAGACGGTGCGCAAGGGGCAGATCGCAGGCAAGACGTTGAAAGTCCGCATGACGCTGACGGCGGAAGGCACCGGCCTCAATCATGTAGTGGCGGGTGAGATCGAGCTGCCATAACTCGAAAACGGGAAGCCCGGCGTCCCCGCCACTTTCCTGGAAGGCTAGCTCGCCGCCCGGAATGGCTTTGCCAGCGACGCCGGGAAATGCAGCGTCAGCAATTGGCGATTTTGCGAGATGATCACGAGAACTATGATAGTCGCGAGGTATGGAAGCGCCGAGAGCAGCTCCGAAGGGACCGCGATGCCGAGGGCCTGGCCCTGCAGCTGCAGGATCGTCATGCCGCCGAACAGCCAGGCGCCGATCAGGACGCGCAGCGGCCGCCATGTCGCAAAGACGACCAGTGCCAGCGAGATCCAGCCTTTGCCGGCCGTCATGTTTTCCACCCAGAGCGGCGTGTAGGCGACCGAGAGATATGCCCCGGCAAGGCCAGCCATCAGACCACCGAACAGCACCGCCAGATATCTGATCCTGATGACCGGATAGCCGATCGCGTGCGACGTTTCGGGCGACTCGCCGATGGTGCGCAAGATGAGGCCGCCCTTGGTACGGTAAAGGAACCAGGTGATGAGGCCGAACATCGCGATTGCCAGATAGACCATCGGATCGAAGCGGAAGAACATCGGCCCGATCACCGGGATATCGGAGAGAAAGGGGATATGGACGCGCTTCAGCGCATCGATCGGCGCGCTGCCGAAACCGCGCCCGAGAAAGGCCGAAACCCCCGACCCGAATATGGCGAGCGCCAGGCCGGCAGCATATTGGTTGGTCAGAAACGTCAGCGCCAGCACCCCGAAGATAAGCGAGGTGGCGGCACCGGCGAGTGCCCCGGCTGCGATGGCTACGGGCATCGGCAGGCCGGCGATCACCGCCCAGAAGGCGAAGGCCGCCCCCATCAGCATCATGCCCTCGAGGCCCAGGTTGAGCACGCCGGACTTCTCGACGACGAGCTCGCCAAGGGCTGCGAATATCAGTGGCGTCGCCGCGATAATGGTACCGGTGAAAATGGCAATGAAAAGATCCATCAGGCGTGCTCCGGAAGGCGAAGACGGTAGTAGATGAAGAAATCGGCGGCCAGCAGGAAGAACAGGAGGATGCCCTGGAAGATGCGGGTGAGCGCCGCCGGCAGGCCGAGGGTCATCTGGACGGTCTCGCCGCCGAGGAAGAGGAGCGACATCAGCAGTCCCCCGAGCACGATGCCGAAGGCGTTCAGCCGTCCGATGAAGGCGACGATGATGGCGGCAAAGCCGTAACCGGGCGAGATCTGGGGCGACAATTGTCCGAGCGGACCGGCCACTTCCGCCATACCGGCGATGCCTGCCGCCGCGCCGCCCGCAAGCAGCCCTGTCCAGACTGCGGAGGATTCGCGAAAGCCCGCATAGCGTGCCGCTAGGGGGGCGGCGCCGCTCACCGACATCTTGTAGCCGAGGAAGCTGTGATCGGTGAAGAGCCACATCATGACGACCGCCACGACCGTGATGAAGATCGACGGATTGAGCCGGTAGGCATAATCGAAAGGTTCGAACATCGCCGCCGCCGGCAGGAGCGCCGTTTGCGGATAGTTGAACCCGGCCGGATCGCGCCACGGGCCGTGGACCAGAAAGGACAGCAACAGCGTCGCGATATAGGTCAGCATGAGCGTGACGAGGATCTCGTTGGTGTTCATGCGGGCTCTGAGAAATGCCGGGATCGCGGCCCATGCCATGCCGGCGCCTGCGCCTGCGAGAAACATCAGGGGAATGAGGAGCGGGCTCTCGGGATCGGGGTAGAAGAGGCCCACGCCACAGGCTGCGACAGCGCCGATAATGAGTTGCCCCTCGGCGCCGATGTTCCAGATGTTGGCACGGAATCCGACGGCCAGTCCGCAGGCGATCAGGATCAGAGGCGAGGCCTTGAGCAGCCACTCCGAAAGGCCGTTGATGGAATTGATGGGCGCGACGAAGAAGGCGTACAGCGTCGCCAGCGGATCATAGCCGAGGGCGGCAAACAGTACGGACCCCGCAAGGAAGGTCAGCACCGTGGCGATCACCGGAGCGGCGATCCGCATCTGCGCGGATGGTTCCTGCCTTTGTTCAATCCTCAAGGGCAACTTCGGTTCTCCTCGTTTCGCCATGTCCGACCCGGGTCATCAAGAGGCCGATCTCTTCGCGATTGGTTTGCTTTCTGATCAGTGGCGGCGAAACGCGGCCGTTGGAAATGACCAGCAACCGGTCGCAGATCTCGAACAGCTCATCGAGCTCTTCCGATACGACCAGCACCGCTGCGCCGGCGCGGCTGAGATCGACGAGCGTCTGGCGGATGAAGGCGGCTGCACCGACATCCACGCCCCAGGTCGGCTGGGACACGAGAAGAATCTTCGGTTCCAGGGTGAGCTCGCGCCCGACGATGAATTTCTGCAGGTTGCCGCCGGAGAGGCTCTGCGCGCTCGCTTGCGGTCCATTCGCCTTTACCTTGAAGCGCTCGATAACGCGCCTCGCGAAATCGCCGGCCCTCCTGCGGTCGACAAGGGCGTTGCGTACGAGGCCAGCCCGGTGGGCCGTCAGCACGGCGTTCTCCCACAGGGCGTGGGGCGGCACCGCGCCACGGCCGAGGCGTTCCTCCGGGACGAAGGCCATGCCGAGCTTGCGTCGTTCGCCGGCGCTGAGATGGCCGGACGGTCTGCCGCCGATGAGGATCGTCTCCGCACGCGGATGGGTCCGCTCGCCGCTCAACAGCGCGATCAGCTCAGCCTGGCCGTTGCCCGACACACCGGCCAGTCCGACGATCTCGCCTCCATGCACTTCGAGGGATACATCCGTCAGCTCGGTGCCGTACTTGTCCCGGGCGGGAGCGGATAGCCCGCGGACTTCCAGCAGCGGCTTGGCGCTGGGGGCTGAAGGGCTCACATGCATTTGCGGAAGCTGCGAGCCGACCATCATCCGGGCGAGCTCCAGCGACGTCGATTCCTTGGGTTTTGCCGTGCCGGTCACCTTGCCGTTGCGCAGCACCGTGGCGGTGTCGCAAAGTTCCTGCACTTCATCGAGCTTGTGGCTGATATAGACGATGCTGCAGCCTTCGCTTGCCAGTTGGCGAAGCGTTTCGAAGAGCTTCACCACGGCTTGCGGCGTAAGCACCGAGGTCGGTTCGTCCAGGATCAGAAGCTTGGGTGACTGCAACAGGCAACGTACGATCTCCACGCGTTGCCGCTCGCCGACGGAGAGATCGTGCACCCTGCGGTGCGGATCGATGGGCATGCCGTAGCGCGCCGACAAGGCCTTGATCTCAGCCGCGAGCCGGTCGAGATCGAAAGTGCCTTTGACCGCCAGGGCGATATTCTCGACCACCGAGACCGATTCGAAGAGCGCGAAATGCTGGTAGACCATTTCGATCCCGAGCGAGCGCGAGATTGCGGGATTGTGCGCTTCGATCCGTCTGCCGTCGCAATAGATTTCACCCGAGTCGGCTTGAGCTGCGCCATAGATGATCTTCATCAGCGTCGATTTGCCGGCGCCGTTCTCTCCGAGGACGGCGTGTATCTCTCCGGGCAGGATGGACAGCGAGACGGCGTCGTTCGCGACGGTGCCGGGATAGCTCTTGGTAATGCTGCGCAATTCGAGGCGGGGGATCATGGCCGCTCCTGCCGTGGTTGTGCGTTGGCAACGACGTGTCCGCGACGCGGATTCCGCCGCGGTCACGCCGATTTCAGGACGCGGCTCAGCTGAGCTTGCCGATCATCCCCCTGACGAACCAGTTCATCCCTCGGATGTCGCTATCCGAAAGAACCGACCCGGCAGCGACCTTGACGTTGCCGTCCTGGTCCTTAAGCTCGCCGGCATAGGGATGGATCTTGCCCGCTGCGATATCGGCTTCGAGCTGCTTCAATTTGGCCTGGATGTCGGCAGGGATCGCCTCGTTATAGGGGGCCATCTTGACGACGCCGGCGGAAAGCCCGTCCCACCGCGCCTCAGCCTTCCAGCTGCCTTCCGCTACGCCCCTTGCGGCGCGCAGATACTCACTTGACCAGTCGAGGGTAAAGGCCGTGAGTTGCTTGCCGGAGCCGAACTTGGCCATGTCGCTGGCGTAGCCGATCGACCAGGCGCCGCCTTCACCGGCCACCTGTACGCCGGTTGCCGTATCGGTCATCGAACAGATCACGTCGCAACCTTGCGACAGGAGCGTGTTGGCTGCTTCCTTCTCCTTGCCCGGATCGAACCAGGAGTTGAGGAAGATGGCGTTGCAGGTGACCTCCGGATTGACGCTCTGCGCGCCGAGAAGAAGCGCGTTTGCCGGCCCGACAATGTCGGGGATCGGGAACCCGCCGATGAAGCCGATCTTGCCGGACTTGCTCATATGCCCGCCGGCCGCGCCCGCGACGAAGGTGCCCTCGTAATATTTGGCCTCGAAGGTGCCGAGGTTCGCGCGGTGCACGATGCCCGAACAGTGCTCGAACGCCGTCTTGGGGAAGCGCGGCGCCACCTTCTGCATGGGCGTGCCGTGCGAGAAGCTGGTCCCGAAAATCAGCTGATTTCCGGAGGCGGCGAGCTCGCGGAACACGCGTTCGGCATCCTGGGGCATGAAGATGTTGTCAATGACCGTTATGGCGACCTTGTCGCCGAATTCCTCCCTGATCGCGTCGACGCCCAGGCTGTGCTGTTTGGTCCAGCCTATCTCGGCGATCGGCGAGACGTAGACGACGCCGATCTTTAACGGCTCCTCTGCGCTCGCGAAGCTGGCAAGGCTTCCGGTTCCGAGTGCCACACCGGTCGCGCCGGAATATCGAAGGAATTGTCGTCTGGTCAGGTTGAACATGGCAGTAACCCCTTTGTCGGTTCGTGTCGTTTCTCCGGCTTGTGGCCGCCGGATCTATTTCGTGGCGTGGACGTGGCGGCTCGCGCCGGCCCCGCCGCTTTCTCCCGCTTTCTTGCGTGGCGCCGCCTTGGACGCCTCATCGGCTTTGCCGTCGAGATAGGGCTGAAGCGCCTCCCGCGGCGTCAGCTCCGGAAAGACCTGCCGATCCATGATATAGCCGCGCACGACGCTGCGGTGATGGGTGTCGATCAACTCCATGACAGGCTTCAGCCGACCCTTTTCGAGCAGGTCGATCACGCGCTGGTGGTCGTCCAGCAGATTGCAATAGTCGAAATCGGCGGAGATCAACGAGCGCAGGAGCGTGGTGCGCCGCACGAGCTGCGCGTGAATTTCCTGCATGACCTTGTTACGGCTGAGGCGGACGAAGAGAGTGTGAAACTCCTGGCCGAGAACGTCGGCAAGCGCGTCGTTGCCGGATGCGACGGCCTGGCGCTGCCGCTCGACGTGCTGGCGCAACTCGGCGAAGCCGGCGGGCCCCAGGCGGTCGCAGAGCTGGGCGGCGACGCCCTGTTCCACGAGCGTCAGCGCGTCGTAGATCTCCATCGCTTCTTGCATGCTCGGGCGTGCGACGAAGGCGCCGCGATTGCGTTCGATCTGCGCGAGCCCGTCGTCGGCAAGCCTGATCAGTGCCTGGCGGATGACGATGCGGCTGACCTCGAAGATTTCGGCCAGTTCGCGCTCACCGAGCTTGCATCCGGGTACGAGCCGGTGATCGATGATCGCCCGGGTCAGGATGTCGGCAATCGCCTGCGAACGGCTGCTCATGACAGGTCTCTCCATCTCCCGCAGAAAAATCTGCGGGACGGTCGCACCGGAGCATTGCACGGCCGCATATCCGGCGTTACGAATTCCATATCGGTATTCAATCAAATCAAGCTGTCAATCAAAAAACGCATTTTGCCATGCAATTTCTTGTTGATTGGTATCCAATCTTGTGGTTCCAATGAGTCCATCACGGAGCTAGGTTCATAGGGAAGTGCTAGCCAGGGAGGATGCGATGAGCAGAACTGCCCTTTGTAGCGATCGAGTTCTTCTTAGTGACTGCGATGTCGCCGCGGACCTGACGTCGTCGGCCGCGCCCCTTCACCCGCGCCTGATCGCTGTTGACCTCGCCACCCAGTGCCGTGGGCGGCTATCGCCGGCAGGTGGTTCGCAGCGGTAGCGGCGAGCCGGTGAATTCCGACAGCCGTTACGGTTTCCAACCGCTTCATGACCAGACGCCATTCACGGAGATGAACGCATGAGCCCGACCAAATGCCAGGACCAGGTGGTTCTCGATCTGTGGCACCCGCTGGCGGCGGTGGACGAGGTGCCGGCGGGGACGGTTCAGGACACGGTGCTGCTCGAGGAGCGCATCAGCTTTGTTTCGGATGGCGAAGGCAGGGCGGCCGTCTGGCGTTCGCGCCCGGAGCTCCCTGCCGGCAGTCCGGCCGATATCGGTACGCTCGGCGGCTGTCTACCGATCAAACTTGCCTATGGCTATATCTGGACCTCGCTGGGGACGCCGCCCGCCGAGCTGTTTCCCATTCCCGAATATGCGGAGGCCGATCGGCGCAGGCTCAATGCCGCCACCATCGGAGTCAATGTTTCGGCACCCCGCGCTATCGAGAATTTCCTCGACATGGGCCACTTTCCTTATGTCCATACCGATATTCTGGGAGCAGAACCCCATACACGAGGTCAAGGAATACGACGTCGAGCTTTCGGTCGAGCGCGACGAGATCGTCGCCACGCGCTGTCGCTTCTTCCAACCGATGGCCTCGACCGCTTCGACCGGGGGCGCCGATGTCGAATATATCTATCGGGTGCCGCATCCCTATTGTTCGGTGCTGTACAAATCCAGCCCCATCGACGAGAGCCGCCTCGACGTCATTGCCGTTTTCCTTCAGCCGGTCGATCAGGAGCATGTCCGCGCGCATATGATGCTCTGTGTCCTCGACGAAGAGAACGAAGACAAGGTGATCAAGCGCTTCCAGCAAACGATTTTCGGCCAGGACAAGCCGATCCTGGAGAACCAGTTTCCGAAGCGTTTGCCGCTCGACCCGCGGGCCGAGACGCCGATCCGCGCCGACAAGTCGGCGATCGCCTACCGCCGTTGGCTCAGCCAGAAGGGCGTGACCTACGGGGTCATCCCGGCCGCCACCTGACGTTTCAGAATTCTGGAGAGAACGATGCTCGATACCGCCAAGACCAGATGGCATCCCGTTGCCGCGTCCTATGATCTGCCGTTCCGCCACGTCTTCCACGCCCAGTTGCTCGGCCGCGAGTTCGCCGTCTGGCGTGCCGACGACGGCTACGTCAATATCTGGGAGAACCGATGCCTGCACCGCGGCGTCCGCCTCTCGATCGGCATCAACGATGGACGCGAGTTGAAGTGTCAGTATCACGGCTGGCGGTATTCCAACCGCACCGCCGGCTGTACCTATATTCCGGCACATCCGGCCGACGCGCCGGCCCGCACCATTACCAACCGTACCTTTGCGGGCGTCGAGCGCTATGGCCTCGTCTGGTCGGCGGAGGAGCCTCAAGGGGACGTGCCGGACGTTGCGGGCCTCGCCGAAGGCGATCTTCTCACCCTTCGCGGCATTCCGGTCAATGCGCCGGCCGATGTCGTGGTGGCGGCGCTGACGGGCTATCGCTTTCAGCCGAACGGCTGCCTCGAAGGCACAGCGGCAGATATGTCGCTTAAGGCGAGCGACGGCTTCTCGGTGGCGCTCACGGCCCGCGAAGACGGCACCGAGACGCTGGCCGTCTTCTTCGTCCAGCCGGTCGACTCCAACCGTTCGGTTATCCGCGGCGTACTCGACGGCTCGCCGCGCGGCGCCAAACGGATCCCCGTTCTGCGCCATCACAACGAGCGGCTTTCGAAGCTGCGTGAGATCGTCGAGCGCGAGGCGGCTGCCGCACCGCAGCCGGCGCCGCTCGAGCCGGTGATCGAGCGCGTCTCGCCGGAACTTGCAGAGATGCCGGAACTGACCGCTCACGGCCGCAAGGCGACGGTCCGTGTAACGGTCGCGCGGAAGTGGATGGCTGCCGAGGGCATCGCGGCGTTCGAGCTTCGCCCGGTCAAGGGCCTGCTGCCGACTTTCCAGCCCGGCGCCCATATCGACGTTCACTTGCCGAATGGCCTCATCCGGCAATATTCGATCACCAATGGCCCGGGCGAAAGCGACAGCTACGTCATCGGCGTCAAGCTGGAGCGGGATTCGAAGGGCGGCTCGCTCTGCATGCACGAGACGCTTCGCGAGGGCGACGTCCTGGCGATTTCGGAGCCGCGCAACAATTTCCCGCTGCGCCGCGATGCCGAGAAGACGATTTTCGTCGCCGGCGGCATCGGCGTCACGCCGCTGATTGCCATGGCACAGGCCCTTAAGAACCAGAACCTGGACTTCGCCTTCCACTACTTCGCCCAGAACCAGGAACAGCTCGCCTTTCCGGAAAAGACCGCTCTCCTCGGCGAGGCGCTGAAGCCTCACCTCGGACTCCGTCCGGACGCGACTGCCGCCGAGCTCAAGGGCGTTCTTTCCGGGTATCGGCCCGGCATGCACCTCTATCTCTGCGGTCCGGGGCCAATGCTCGAGGCGGCGCGCCGGATCGCGGCGGATCGCGGCTGGCCGGAAACGGCGGTGCATTTCGAATATTTCAAGAACACTAACACGATCGACGACAGTTCGAGCTTCGAGGTGGCGCTTGCGCGCTCCTGCGTGACGTTGAAGGTCCCCGCCGGCAGGACCATCCTGGAGGTGATGCGCGAAGCCGGCATCGACATGCCGTCATCCTGCGAGCAGGGCGCCTGCGGCACCTGTCTTGCGACCGTGATCGAGGGTGAGCCCGATCACCAGGACGTCTACCTCAACGATGCCGAGCGCAGGTCCGGCACCAAGATCATGACCTGCGTGTCGCGCGCCAAATCCGCGCGCCTCGTCCTCGATCTCTAGGAGCTGCCGGATGATTACCCTCTACGATTACGAACTCTCGGGCAATTGCTACAAGCTCAGACTTCTGATGAGCATGCTCGCCATCGAGTACAAGACGGTACCGGTCGACTTCTATCCCGGCCGCGAACACAAGTCGGATTGGTTCCTGAAGCTCAATCCGCTTGGACAGCTGCCGGTGATCGAGGATGACGGACTGGTGCTGCGCGACGCGCAGGCGATCCTCGTCTATCTCGCCTCCAAATATGATCCCTCCGGCACCTGGTACCCGCGCAACGATCCGGCGCTTCTCGGCGAGATCGGCCAGTGGCTCGCCTTTGCGGACGGCATCACCGGCACGGCTTCAGCCGCGCGTCTCCATGACGGCCTGTTCTACGATCTGGACGTCGAGGCGGCTCGGGCCGGCGCTCACAGGCTGTTTCGCATCCTCGACGAGCATCTCTGGTTCGGCGAGCAGGAAGGGCGTGACTGGATATGCTCGGCGCCGCACGCGACCGTGGCCGATATCGCCTGTTTCCCCTACATCATGCTTTCGGAAGAGGGGGGCATTCCCCGGCAGGATTATCCGGCAATCCGTCGTTGGTGCGATCGCCTCAAGCGGATCAAGGGCTTCACGGTCATGTCGGGTGTGTTCCCGGCCGGGCCGGCGCGTGCCGCCTAGGGGGCAAGCGACCGGATCACAGCAGTCGGCACTCTTACGGCGCTCTTCTTGGCGGAGTGGGAACTCAGGGCCAGGAGGCTACGGCAGAACTGCCCCGATCGCCTCGGCCAGACGGTCGACATTCTCGATCCGACAAGTCTCGCCCATCAGTCCGATGCGCCAGATACGGCCGGCGAGCGGCCCGAGTCCTCCGCCGATCTCTATCCCGAACTCGTCAAGCAGGCGTCTGCGCGCGGGCGCGTCCTCCACGTCTTCCGGGAGCCAAACCGTATTCAGCTGCGGCAGCCGGTGCTCCTTGTCGACGACGAAGCCGATGCCCAGCCCTTCTAACCGTTCGACCAGCCGATCATGGGCGGAGCGGTGGCGCGCCCAGGCGGTCTCCAAGCCTTCGCCAAGCAGGCGGGTAAGGCTTTCGTGCAGGCCGTAAAGCGCATTGACCGGTGCGGTGTGGTGGTAGGAGCGGGCACCTTCCCCCTCCCAGTACCCCAGCATAAGACCGAGATCGAGGAACCAGCTCTGGATCGGCGCCTTGCGCGCCTTGACTGCCGCGACGGCGCGATCGGAAAAGGTGATCGGCGCAAGGCCTGGCGGCGCGGACAGACATTTCTGCGTGCCGGCATAGACGGCGTCCGCCTGCCATTCGTCGACCGACACCGGAATTCCGCCGAGGCCCGTCACGGTATCCACGACCGACAGCAACCCCGCTTCGCGCGCCAGGGCGCACAGCGCGGCCGCATCCGACCGTACGCCGGTCGAAGTCTCCGCGTGCACGAAAGCGAGCAGCTTGGCCTGCGGTGCCTCCAGGATCGACGCGCGAACCGCCTCGGGATCAATAGGTTCGCCCCATTCGACGGAAACCAGCCGTACCTCCGCGCCCGCGCGCCGGGCAATTTCGGCCATGCGTCCGCCGAACACGCCGTTTTGCGCGATGATGGCGGTGTCGCCTGGCTCGAGCAGCGTCACCAACGCCATCTCCATGGCGAGCGAGGCGGGGGCCGATAGGGGGAAAGTCACACGGTTATCTGTTCGGAACGCGAGGCGGAGTTGGTCCTTGATGCGGTCCATCAATCCGACGAAGCTGGGGTCCAGATGACCGATCGTCGGTCGCGCCTGTGCCGCGAGCACTTCCGGCGCGACGTTGGACGGACCGGGGCCCATCAGGAGGCGGGGCGGCGGCGAAAAAGCATTCATTCGAGCATTCCTCTGCCGGCGGTCCCCGGCGCGTTTGTTTCCGGGAGCACGATGCAGGCACAGGCGGCGATAAGTAAAGTTTAGTTTACTTAGGAGTTCGGTAATAATAATTTACCTACGCAATGCAGGTGCACCTCTTGTGGCCGCCTGCGTTGTGTCCGACTTGGCGGCCCGGGCGCGGGCGCTGCGGCAGTGGTTGGGACGCGGCGTCCGGCGCATCGATCTCGCCGCCCTCGAGAAAATGCTCCACCTGTGATCCACATCCCGCGATCACTGCCAACCCGGCAGCCTTGCCGCGAGCAAGCCATTGCCCGCAAACCTGCGAAGGTGCGCACTTTTAAGCAGCGTCGATATCCGTTTTTGAGAAATCGTCGCCTTTGAACAGAAGGGGAAGGCGATATTCCTTGGCGCAGGCATAGGAGAAGCAGTCACCAAAATTCAGCCGCGCCGGGTGCCCGACAAAACGGCCATAGTTGCGAGCCGCTTCGATTGCATTGCGGTGTAGGGAGCCGCTCACGGACACTTCGCGCGCGCCGATCGTCTCCAGGAACTTCGCTACGTCCTCTTGCACCTCATCGATCAACTCCGGCGGAGTAGGGACCTGATCGCCGAACTGCGAGATCGAGACTATACGGGCTAAACTGATCACGGCCTCGAACATTGAGAGCGGCGAGTAGATCTTAAGACCTTCCGACATCTCAATCTTGGCGAGGTAACCTGCATCCTCTTCACCAGCCAAGATGGCGACGATCGCCGACGCATCCAAGAACATTAGATCTCCCACATTTCGTCAGTAAATTTTTTCATGTCGAAGTCCGGCTTGTTTGGTCCCATCTTGGCTCGAACACTGTTCTGAATCTTTTCGACTCGCTCTTTTAGCGGCACAGCTTGTTCCACTCGCGCCAACTCATTTTCTAGAGCGCGTCTGACCGCCTCGGTCTTCGTCGGGGCTTTGGTGACCTGCTGCACCTTCTTTGCCAGGGCATCAACATCGTCGTCGCGAATGTAGAGAGACATGACCGTTTCCTCATGTATATCCAGCATGGAATATACGGATATATTAGCTTGAATATACACCAATCGCAAGGGTCAGGGCGCATCCGCCTCTCCAGACGGCTTTCGCTCAGGGCAGAAGAGAAACGGTAGGGAGCGTCGCCCGCTCGTTTCTGCTAAGCTCGAAATCGTATGGGCTTTGACCCCCTTTGTTCACATCGTACAGCTGGCAATCTGATTTCAGATCTGGGGTTATGTTTTTCGGTCGACCCGACCTAACTCATCGTGATCTAGTGCGGAACTGTGCTTAAAGCAGGAGACGGAGAATGCCCGAGAAGCACGATCACGATCATCACGGAGAGGACCACTGGAGGAACAACGGCGTTCGCGTCATCAAGGGTGACCAACTCGACGCCAACACGGCTCAGACGCCAGGCATGTATCGGCAGGCGGCAATCAACCATGCCCGCGTCGGCGCCCAGAAGATCTGGGCCGGGACCGTTGCGATCGAGCCCAATGCCAAGACCGGGGTGCATCATCACGGGCCGCTTGAAAGCGTGATCTTCGTGCTTCGCGGCAAGGCGCGCATGCGTTGGGGCGACAGGCTCGAATATGTCGCCGAAGCCGGACCCGGTGACTTCATCTACGTGCCGCCTTTCGTGCCGCACCAGGAAATCAACGCGGATCCGGAAAATCCGCTCGAATGCGTGCTGGTCCGATCCGATAATGAGGCGGTCGTTGTGAACATTACCGATGTCGATCCGGTCGAAAAGCCAGAGGAAGTCTACTGGGTGGATCCGATCCACAAACATCCTGGCTGACCCGGCGTTCTTCCAGAGCACGAGATCTTCCGGCGGATACCGCACCTGTTCTGCGGTGTCGGCTTCAGAGGGACGGCATAGATTTGTTCGTCACATTCGAAGCCTTTCGCCTGCCGGGTCGAAGGGCGGCCGTTCCAGGATGACGGCGTCATGAGGGCGGCCGAGGATTGCGACACTCACCGTGTCACCCGGTTTCGCCGTTCCAGCCTTGATGTAACAGAGCGCCAGCGACATGCCGACGGTATAGCCGTAGGCGCCGGACGAAACATGGCCGATCGGGGTGCCGTCACGGAGAAAGATCGGCTCGCCGCCGGTGGCGTCCGCATCCGTGGCGTCGATCGATATCATGGCGAGCTTCTGCCTCGGACGCTTCCCGGCGATTTCCTGGTAGGAGGCCTTGTTCAGGAACCCGTCCTTGTCGAGCTTGATCAGCCGGTCGAGAGCGCATTCCTGCGGCCAGTATTCGGGCGAATACTCGCGGCTCCAGCTGCCATAGCCCTTTTCGATGCGCAGCGAGGCGAGTGCGCGTGAGCCGACCGGGCCCGCGCCGAGATCCGCACCGGCCTTCAGCAAGGCATCGTAAAGCGCGAGCTGCCGGTCGGCGTCGCAGTAGAGTTCCCAGCCGAGATCGCCGGTGAAGGAGACGCGCAGTGCGACGACCTCGACGCCGGCGACGCGCATCCTGCGCGACCGCATGAAGGGGAAGCTCTCGTTGGAGAGGTCGTCGTTCGTCAGGCGCATCAGCAACTCGCGCGATTTCGGCCCGGCGATGTTGAAGGCGCAAAGGCGCTCCGTCATCGAGGTAAGGGTCGTGCCCTCGGGCAGCGGAACCGCATTGAAGAAGCGCTGATGGTAGCGTTCCGCCATGCCGGAGCCGAAGATCATGAAGTCGTCGTCGCCGAGCTTCGTCACGGTGAAATCGCCCGCAATGCCTCCCCGCTTTCCGATGAGAGGCGTCAGGCACGAGCGGCCGACCGTCGTGGGCATGCGATTGGCGAAAAGCGCGTTCAGCCAGTCCGAGGCACCCGGTCCCTTCACCGCGTATTTCGCAAAGTTGGAAATGTCGATGATGCCGGCGCTTTCGCGCAGCATTCGGGCCTCGCGGCCGACGGGCGCCCACCAGTTCTGGCGGGTAAAGCCGGTCGTCTCTTCCTTCGGCTCGCCATCGGCGGAAAACCAGAGGGGATGTTCCCAGCCGAAATTCAGGCCGAAGACGGCGCCCATCGCCTTCTGCTTCTCATAGGCCGGCCGGGTGCGTACCGGGCGTCCGGCCGCCCGCTCCTCATTGGGGAAGTGGATCTTGAAGCGGTGGCTGTACTGGTCCTGCACGCGCGCCTTGGTGAAGGCCTTGTTCGCCCAGTGGCCGAAGCGCGCCATGTCCCAGCCGAACATGTCGAGCGACGGTTCGCCCTCGATCATCCATTCCGCCGCAAGCTTGCCCATGCCGCCCGACTGCGAGAAGCCGGGGATGATGCCGTTGCAGCAGAAGTAGTTCGTCATTTCCGGCACGGGGCCGAAGAGGACCGCGCTATCGGGCGACCAGATCATCGGCCCGTTGATGACGCGCTTGATGCCCGCCGTTCCGACCACCGGCACGCGGTCGATCGCGCGCATCATGTTTTCCTCGATCCGTTCGAGGTCGTCGGGGAAGAGTTCGTGACCGAAGCCGAGCGGCGTGCCCTCCTCGGCCCAGAAGCGCATGTCGCGCTCATAGGCACCGATCAGCAGGCCCAGGCCCTCCTGCCGGAGGTAATATTCGCCGTCGCGGTCCGCGACGGAGGGAAGCCGCCGGTCGAGTGCCGCAATCTCCGCTATGGTCTCGGTCACGAAATACTGGTGTTCCGTCGGCATCAGCGGAAGTTCGAGCCCCGCCATGGCCGCGACTTCGCGGCCCCAGAGCCCGGCGGCGTTGACCACCCACCGGGTGCGGATGTCGCCCTTCGGCGTGCGCACGATCCAGCTGCCGTCCGCTTGCGCCTCCGTACCGGTGACGGGCGTGAAGCGGTGGATTTCGGCGCCACGCTTGCGCGCGCCTGCGGCATAGGCCATCGTCACGCCGGAGGGGTCGACATTGCCGCCCTCCGGCTCGTACATGATGCAGCGGATGCCGTCGAAGTTGACGAGCGGATGCAGCCGCTCCGCTTCGTCACGGCCGATCTCGTAGAAGTTCATCTTGTAGCGGCGCGCCTTGGCCTCCTGGAGCCGGAGCTGGTGCTCGCGCGCCTCGGTCTGCGCAAGATAGAGCGAACCCGGTTGGAAGATGCCGCAGCCTTGCCCGGTCTCGACCTCCAGCTCCTTGTAGAGCGCCATCGTATAATGCTGAAGCAGACTGATGTTCGTGGAGTCGTGCAGGCCGTGGATGTTGGCGGCCGCATGCCAGGTCGATCCCGATGTCAGTTCGCTGCGCTCGAGAAGCACGACGTCGGACCAGCCGAGCTTGGTGAGATGGTAGAGAATGGAGCAGCCGATGAGACCGCCGCCGATGACGACCGCTTGAGCGTGGGAGCGCATGAAAATCCAGCCTTGAAACGATGACCTCTGCCGCCGGCAAATCTCTGCCGTCGCGGCTTCAGTTTAGGGACGAGCCGTTTTTTGCAAAGCGGCCCAGAGCGGGAAATCGGCCCCTATTGTCATCGAATGGACAAATAAAACGAGGTCATTGATCTCGCAATTTTCGTTTGTTGCCGGATAGGCTCGGGCTAGTCTGAGATCGGCCCTTTCCGGTATCGGGGGTGAATGGGTCAGCCGATCACCTTCTGAGCCTCGGCGATGATCCAATCGCGCACCTTCGAGACGGTCGTTCCTTTCGACGCCTGTCCTTCGGCGAGGTAGTAGTTCCACGCGCTCTTGGTGCGGATCTGGAACGGCTCGACAAGCAGGCCGCGATCCACATAGGTCCGCGCCAGCGACTGGGTGGTCACGATGCAGCCGGCGCCGCTCGCCGCCATTTCCAGCGCGATATTGGTGGAATTGGTGGAAAGCCGCTTGTCGTTCGCCGAGGCGTCTATGCCGAGCGCATCGGCCATTTCCTGCCAGAACTCCTGCCGGCCGTGCACCGCGATCCAGTTCGATTTCAGAACGTCGGCCGGCGTCCTGATCGCATTCTGCCCGTGGACGAGCTGGGGCGCGCATAGAAGCACAAGCCGGTCGTTCCACAATTGCATGCCGCTTGCCGGCATGTTGTCGAAGCGCCGGATCGAAATGAGGATATCGGCGATCTGCTCGGTCGAATCCTCCCAGATCGTGCCGTGCAGAAGGATTTCAACGTCGGGATGTTTCCTGCTGAACCCGGCGACACACCTTGCCAGCCAGTTTTCGGCAAGGCTCGTCGGGCAGGAGATGACGACGGTTTTGTTGCGCGCCGACGCAAGTACCGCTTCCGTGGCGAAGTCGATCTGGTTCAGAGCCTGGCGCAGGGTGGGAAGAAAGGCCTCTCCCATCTCGGTCAGCTTGAGGCTGCGCGGATAGCGGATGAAGAGCTGACGCCCGAGATATTGCTCGAGCGCCCGCACATGATTGCTGATGGCGGCCTGCGTATAGCCCAGTTCGTTGGCCGCCTCGGTGAAGCTGAGATGCCGGGCGGAGCATTCGAAGGAGCGGATGTAGTTCAATGGCGGCGGCGGCTTCATCTGAAAGTTCCCCTTTTGCTCCATGCTAGTCAGGCCCGTCCGGGACTTGCAAGGTGCACGCGTGCCATGACATGGTTTTTTTTGGCCATTGCCGCCGAACTTATCATGTGAAGACCGGTGCATGATTGGCCATAGTTTCGGGGAGCGGAACAGAAAAAGCATAAGTATCCGGAGCAGGGCCTTCTATGGCGCAGCTGCGCGGATCAGGGGATGAAAGGCAGTTCTCGATGAGCGGCAGACGCGGCGGCGGAAGACGATCGCGGGCGATCCGGGGCGGCGACGGTATCTCGCAGCTGCCATGGCGGGAGGTCGTCAACACCTATTCCCCGATGCAGCTTCTCGACGAGGATCGTCTCGAGGCGCTTCATCGCAACTCGATGCGCATCCTCTCGGAAATCGGTATCCGCGTCATGAGCGAAAAGGCGATGGCGCTGTTCGAGAAGGCGGGCGCCATCGTCGACCGCGAGAACCTGATGATCCGCATCGACGAATCCATCGTCGAGGCGGCGCTCGCCACGACGCCGTCTTCCTTCACGCTGACCAGCCGCAATCCCGAAAAACGCCTGACGATCGGCGGCAATACGATCGCCTTCGGCCTCGTGGCAGGTCCTCCGAACGTGCACGACCGGATCAACGGCCGGCGGCAGGGAAATCTCGCCGATTACCAGAACTTCACCCGTCTCGCCCACCACTTCAACGCGATCCACATTCTCGGGAACCAGGTCTGCGCGCCGATGGAGCTGCCGGCCAATTCCCGGCACCTCGATACCTACAAGGCGAACATCACGCTCAGCGATCTCTCATTCCATTGCACCGCCATCGGGCGGGGGCGGGCCGTAGACGGCATCAACATGATGGCGATCGCGCGCGGCATCAGCGTCGAGGAGATGCGCCGATCCCCCGGCGTCATCACGATCATCTCGGTGAACTCGCCGCGGCTTTTCGACGATGCGATGGCGGACGGACTGATCGCCATGGCCGAGCACGGGCAGCCCGTGACCATCACGCCCTTCACGCTAATGGGCGCCATGACGCCGGTGACGCTTGCGGCAGCACTCTGCCAGCAGAATGCCGAGGCGCTGTTCGGCGTCACGCTTGCGCAACTGGTCAATCCGGGTACGCCGGTCATGTATGGCGCATTCACGTCCAATGTGGACATGCGTTCCGGCGCCCCCGCCTTCGGCACGCCGGAAAACGCCAAGGCCAACATCATCGCGGGTCAGCTCGCGCGGCGCTACAAGCTTCCCTATCGCACGTCGAACGCCAATGCCTCCAACGCCGTCGACCTTCAGGCGGCCTACGAGACGGAGATGGCCACCTGGGGTGCGGTGCTCGGGGGTGCCAACCTTATCTATCACGCTGCCGGATGGCTCGAAGGTGGCCTGACGGCCTCCTATGAGAAGCTGGTGCTGGACGTGGAGATCCTGCAGAACATGATGGGCTTCCTCGAGCCCATGCCATTCTCCGAGGACGATCTCGGTTTCGACGCCATCAAATCGGTACCGGCCGGAGGACACTTCTTCGGTTCCGAACATACGATGGCGCGATACGAAACTGCTTTCTACCAGCCGATGCTGTCCAACTGGCAGAATTACGGCAGCTGGCAGGAGGCCGGCGGGCACGACGCGCTGGAGCGCGCGACCGGCATCTGGCAGCAAGCCCTGAGCGAATACGAGGAACCGGTCCTCGACCCGGCGATCCGGGAAGAGCTCGATGCCTACATGATCCAGCGACGAGCGGAGATCGGGGCGGGCGAACCTTGAGGGGCAGATGAGGGATACGCAGGAAATCCGCTTCGCGGTTTTGATGTTTCCGAACTTTCCGCTGATGGCCTTCAGTTCGGTCATCGAGCCGCTGCGCGCAGCCAATACGCTCTCCGGCAAGCGCTGCTATTCCTGGATTACCGTGGCGGCCGGCGAGAAGATCACGGCATCGAACGGCATCAGTATCGAGCCGGACTTTCATGTGCGCAACGCACCGGAGGTCGACCGGATTGTCGTGTGTTCGGGCGGTGACGCAGAGCATCTCGTTGCGGACGAGGAGATGGCCTGGATCCGCAAGAATCTCCGATCCGGTGCGCAACTCGGTGCGGTAGCCGATGCTGCCTTCTTCCTGGCGCGCAAAGGGTTGCTCGACGGCCATTCCTGCACGCTCCACTGGACCAGCCAGCCGGCCTTCAAGGAAGCGTTCCCGCAGCTCGACATGCGCTCGGACCTCTATGTGATCGACCGCCGCCGCTTCACTTCCGTCGGCGGCATCGGCAGCCTCGACATGATGCTGGACATGATCGGACGGGACTATGGCGCCGAGCTCGCCGACGGCGTCGCCGGCTGGTTCATGCACAGCCCGCTGCGATCCGACGCCGATCGCCGGAAGCTGACCTTGCGTATCCGGAGCGGTATCGCAGACGACCTCGTCCTTTCCGCTGTGGCGATGATGGAGGATGCGATCGAGAACCTATTGCGGATCGGGGACCTGGCCGACCGGCTGAATGTCTCGTCCGATAAGCTCGAACGCGCCTTCAAGGCCGAACTTGGCGTGTCGCCCAACAGCTATTACCGCAATCTGAGGCTTGGTCACGCGGCAGACATGCTGACGCATTCCAGTCTCAAGGTGAATGAAGTCGCGGTCGCCTGCGGGTTCGGAAATGCCGCCAACTTCTCCCGCGCCTTCAAAGAGCAGTTCGGATATGTCCCGCACAGCGTTCGCCGCCGCGTTTCGCGAGCGGGCGAGGCGCCTCGCGCAGTCGCGGGGCTGAAATAATGAAACTCTGCGGATTCTGGCATAGATACCGCGGAATTTGCGCAAATGCGCGCTCCGACTCTTCTCCATCCTGCTGGAAAAGGAGAATGTCATGAGCATTGTTGTATTCGATCCCGACAGCGTGGATGACGTGGACTTCAAGGACCGGATGCGCCATCCGGAGGCAGCCGATCCGGCCGGCGGCATGTGGCTTTCGGACACGGAACCGTCCTTCATCGACGCCGACGCCCTGCGCAAGGGGAGGCTGAAGAAGCTTCGCGACTGGATGCGCGCCGCCGGCTACGGTGCGGTGGTCCTTTTCGATCCCTATAACCAGCGCTACGCGACGGGTTCCCGAAACATGTTCGGGTATTTCCTGCGCAACTCCACCCGCTATTTCTTCATCCCCACTGAAGGTCCGGTCGTCCTCTTCGAATATCCGCAGAGCTATCATGTCTCGATGGTCCTCGACACGATCGAAGAGGCCCGCCCTTCCAAGCTTGTCTGGTCCTCCGTCTCCGGTAAGGACGACGAAACCGCCGGGCCGTTCGCGGACGAGATTACCGATTTGCTCAAGCAGCATGGCGGCGGGTCGATGAAGCTCGGCATGGACCGCTGCAGCCATCTGCAGGCACTGGCGCTCGAAAAGCGCGGGTGCGAGGTAAAGGACTGTCAGGGCGAAATTCTCGCCGTCAGGGCCGTCAAGACTCCCGAAGAGATCAAGTGCCTTCAGGTATCCATGGCCGGCGCCGAAGCTGCCGTGGCCGCCGTACGCGAAGCGATCAAGCCGGGCGTTTCCGAAAACGAGCTCTTCGCGATCATGTATCATGAAGTGATCCGGCAGGGCGGCGAGTTCATCGAGACCCGGCTGCTGAGTTCCGGCCAGCGAACCAATCCCTGGTTCAACGAGGCAAGCGGC
The DNA here is from genome assembly GCF_059070375.1 of Sinorhizobium sp. NCBI lineage: Bacteria > Pseudomonadati > Pseudomonadota > Alphaproteobacteria > Hyphomicrobiales > Rhizobiaceae > Sinorhizobium > Sinorhizobium sp. The sequence goes on along the minus strand of NZ_JCACWC010000001.1, from coordinate 530,300 downwards.
CGCAAGATCAGACCCGGCGAACTCGTGGCCCTCGATACCGATACGATCGGCTGCTACGGCTACTATTCCGATTTCTCGCGAACCTTCCGCTGCGGTCCCGGCAAGCCGACCCCTTACCAGAAGTCGCTCTATCGAATGGCCTACGAACAGGTTCAGCACAATATCGACATCGTCAAGCCGGGCATGGCTTTCCGCGAGATCGCCGAAAAGGCCTGGAAGATACCGGACCGCTTCGTCGATCAGCGTTACACGTCCGTGATGCACGGCGTCGGCATGCACGGCGAGACGCCTTTCATCGCCCATGCGATGGACTACGAGACCTACGGTCGCGACGGATGTCTCGTGCCCGGAATGGTCGTCTCGGTCGAAAGCTACATCGGCGAAAAGGGCGGCCGCGAGGGCGTGAAACTCGAAGACGAGATCCTCATCACGGAGAACGGCACGGAACTCCTGTCGCGCTTTCCCTATGAGGACGAATTCCTGAGCGGGGAGACTTGATGAAGAAACCGTTGCGGATCGACCGCGCAAAAGCTGCCGCTCTCTTTATCGATCTCCAGGAGGAGCATCGCCACGACGAGCGCTATCTCGTAGACGGTTACGAGACGGTGCTCGGCAATGCCGCGCGCCTTCAGGAGGCGGCCCGCCGCAGCGGCATCCCCGCCTTTCATTGCGCCTATATCGTCGATCTCGCCGAGAATCGTCGCCCGTTCCATCCCATCGGACCGGATGGACGTTCCGCCTTCAGCGACAAGGACGATCCGCTCACGGCGATCTGCCCGGAGGTCGCTCCGCTTCCGTCGGAGCGGCTGCTTGTCAAAAACGAAGCGAGCGCCTTCGGCAAGAGCCCCTTGATCGGCGAATTGCGGGACGCTGGCGTGGAATGGCTGGTGATCGCCGGCGTCTGGACCGAGGCTTGTGTCGATGCAACGGTCAAGGACGCGATCAACCTTGGCCTGCATGTCCTGCTCGTCAAGGACGCCTGCGGCAGCGGCGGCCTTGCGATGCACCAGACCGGCATTCTCAACCTGGCGAACCGCCTCTATGGCGGCGCGGTCGTCGATACCGAAGCCGCTTGCGCCCTTCTGAAAGGAAATACGGTCGAAGCATGGCGGGTCGAGGGATCGGTGCCCCTGCGTTACACTTTCGGGAATGCCGCTAAACTTTACGGCGAACTCTGACGAGCGTTTGACCGGGGCGCGCATCAGCGCGGAAGGCCGGGTGTCCCGCCTGCCTCCCGCTCTGATCTATTGGAACCGGTCACGCACGGTTTCAGGTCGAATCCGACCGAGACATCGTGACCCAGTTTAGGAAAGGCAGGCCGCAACGAATGGAGATCATACGGTTCATCATCGACAATCTGGACATCATAGGTACGCGGACGATCGAGCACATTTCGATCGTCTTCCTGGCGGTCGGGATTGCGATCGCGACGGCCGTGCCGATCGGGATTGCGATCACGCAGTCGAAGAGCACGGCTGATACCGTTCTCTATCTCGCGTCGATGATGATCACCGTTCCCTCGATTGCGCTGTTCGGCCTGATGATCCCGCTGCTCTCGCCGATCGGCCACGGCATCGGCTATGTCCCGGCGGTCGTAGCCGTCATTCTCTATTCCCAGCTTCCCATCATCCGCAACACCTACACCGCGATCACCAATGTCGATCCGTCTCTTCGAGAGGCCGCGAAAGGCATGGGGATGAGTACCTGGCAACGTCTGCGCCAGGTCGAAATCCCGCTTGCCATTCCCGTCATCATGGCCGGGGTCAGGACTGCCGTCGTCATGAACATCGGCGTGACGGCGATCGCGGCTTATATCGGCGCGGGCGGCCTCGGCACGTTCATCTCGCGCGGCATCAGCCAGTCCGATCCCCGACAGCTGGTGACCGGGGCGCTGGCGGTCTCGCTGCTTGCGATCGCAGCCGACCTTTTCCTCGCGCTCGTACAGCGCCTTCTCACGTCACGCGGTATCCAGGGGGAGGTCACGCCATGATCCGGCTCGAAAATCTGACGAAACACTACGGCCCGGCGCATGATCCCCTCATTGCCGTGGACAATGTAAGTCTTGACTTACCCACCGGAGAGATCTGCGTGCTGCTCGGCCCTTCGGGGTGCGGCAAGACGACGACGATGAAGATGATCAACCGGCTGATCCAGCCCACCAGCGGCAAGGTCTTCATCAACGGCAAGGACACGAGCACCATCGATCCGATCAAGCTGCGGCGGAGCATCGGCTATGTGATCCAGCAGATCGGCCTTTTCCCGAACAAGACGATCGAGGAAAATATCTGTGTCGTGCCAGACCTCCTCGGCTGGGATCGCCGCAAGTCGCGCGACCGTGCCAAAGAACTCCTCGAGCTTGTCGGTCTCCAGCCCGACCTTTTCCTCACGCGCTATCCGAAGGAACTTTCAGGCGGCCAGCAGCAGCGTGTCGGCGTCCTGCGCGCGCTGGCGGCCGATCCGCCGGTGATGCTGATGGACGAACCGTTCGGGGCGATCGATCCGATCAACCGCGAAGCCATCCAGGAAGAATTTCTGAAGATGCAGCGGGAGATCCGCAAGACGATCATCTTCGTCTCGCACGATCTCGACGAAGCGGTGAAGATGGCGGACAAGATCGCGATCTTCCGCAGCGGCAGGCTCGAACAATATGCCGCGCCCGACGAGTTGCTCGCCCGTCCCGCCAATAGCTTCATCGAAGACTTCCTGGGTTCCGACCGGGCACTCAAGCGGCTGAGGCTCGTCTCGGTGCGCGACGCCATGGAGACGGGTTTCATCACGGTCCGGAGCTCGGACTCGGTCGAACATGCGCTCGAGCGAATGCGATCGTCGCGCAGCGCTGCAGTCTTCGTTCTGGACGCCGACGGCGCACCGCAATCTCTCTTGAGCGAGCAGGTGGCGGAGCTGCGCTCCGGTACGGTGGGCGATCATGCGGAACCGGTAAAGTCCGCCGTCCCGACCACCGGCGATCTGAGGCAGGCCGTGTCGATGATGTTCGCACACGACATGGCACTGCTGCCCTGCGTCGACGAGGGCGGACGGATGGCGGGCGTGATGAGCTACCGTTCCATCGTGCACAATCTCGGCCATGGAGGGAAGGCATGAGCGCTCTCGCCGGCCAGGCCGCACCGCAGCATCGCCGCCGGATCGAGACCGCACCGATGATCGTGCTCGTCGTGCTGGCCGGAGCCGTCGTCTGGCTGTGGTGGAGCGGCATGGCGGAGGAAATCCTCGCCTATTCCGACGACATTTCCTATCTCGCCTTGCAGCATCTGGAGCTGGTCGCCTGGGCGGGAGGGCTCGCCATCCTTGTGGCGGTACCGGTCGGCATCGTCCTTTCACGGCCTGCCTTCCGCCTCGTTTCGGAAGCCGTGATGCAGATCTTCAATATCGGCAGCACCGTGCCGACGCTCGCGATCCTGGCGCTTTCGATGACGCTGCTCGGGATCGGCACGGTGCCCGCGGTGTTCGGCCTCTGGGCGGCCACCCTCCTGCCGATCGTGCGCAACACCTATGCCGGCCTGCGCGCCGTGCCGCCGCACCTCGTGGAGGCCGCAACCGGGATGGGCATGACGCCGCGGCAGGTTCTGTGGCGCGTCGAACTTCCAAACGCCCTCTTCGTGATCTTCGGCGGCATCCGCACGGCGCTCGCGATCTGCGTCGGCTCGGCGCCCCTGGTCTTTCTGATCGGCGCGGGCGGGCTTGGCGAACTGATCTTCACCGGGATCTCGCTGGACGAACTCCCGATGATGATGGCCGGGGCCATTCCCACGGCAATGCTCGCGGTCCTGGTCGATTTCATCGTCGGCCAGATTCAGTACTACCTCGTTCCACGGGGCATCAATCCGCTACGATAACAAAATGAGAGAGAGGAACTGAAATGAACTTCGCACCGAAACTTGCCAAGACCCTTCTGTCGGCGGCCGCCATTGCGCTCGTCACGACGACTGCCTGGGCCGCCAGCCTTACCGTCGGCGGCAAAAACTTTACCGAGCAGCTGATCATCGCAGAGATCACCAAGCAGCTCCTTCAGAGCAAGGGCCACACGGTCGACAAGAAAGACGGCATGGGCACGAAGATCGTTCGCGCCGCACTGGAGAACGGCGAGGTCGATCTCTACTGGGAATATACGGGGACGTCGCTCATCACCTTCAACAAGGTGACGGAACGGCTTTCGCCGGAGGAGACCTACAACCGCGTCAAGGAACTCGACGGTGAGAAAGGCCTCGTCTGGCTGGCGCCGTCCGCAGCGAACAACACCTACGCCTATGTCATCAAGCCGGGCAACGCCAAGACGGACGGCATGGAGACGATCTCCGACCTCGCCAAGGCGTATAACGACGGCAAGGATGTCCTCATGGGCACGACGGCCGAATTTCCGAAGCGTCCGGACGGCCTGATCGGTTTGGAGAAGGTCTACGGTTTCGAAACCGGTCGGGCCAATATCAGGCCGATGGATCTTGGTCTCGCCTATAACGCTCTCGCCAATGGCGATCTCGACACGATCGCCGCGCAGGCGACCGACGGCCAGATCGCGGCGCTTGGATTGAAGACGCTGAAGGACGACAAGGGCTTCTTCCCCAACTATGCGCTGACCCCCGTCGTGCGCAAGGAAGTGCTCGACGCGAATCCGGATCTCAAGGAAACGCTCGAAGCGGTCTCGAAGAAGCTCGATGACGCCACGATGCAGCGTTTGAACAGCCAGGTCGATGTGGAGAAGAAGACCATCGAAACGGTCGCCGCCGACTATCTGAAGTCGGTCGGCATGTAAAAACGCGCCGCATCTATCGACGAACGTCTCGTCCCGCCTGCAGGTTTTCTGCCGGCGGGCGGGAAGGGTGCGTGCCGGAGAACCGGGCGCAGATATACCGGACCGGCCGTGCCGGCCGTCTTTTCGAGGAACTCCGAGAATGGTCAAGATATCAAACGTCCGCGTCCGCCCGCTGGTACTGCCGCTCAAGCAGCCCTACCACTGGTCCTACGGCATCCGTGAATCCTTCGCGGTCAACCTCATCGAGATCGAGGCAGATGACGGCACGGTAGGGGTCGGCGAGTGCACGGTCGCGCCGGACCAGACCGGTACGGCGGCTATCCTATATCGCCTCGCCAAGCACCTCGTCGGCCATTCGCCCCATGATGTGGCGCCGCTCATCGCGCGCATCTTCCACCAGGAATATCTCGGACACGGCGCCAATATCATGCGGGCGGCCAATCAGATATTTTCCGGAATCGACATGGCCATGTGGGATCTGCAGGGCAAACTCGCCGGTCTGCCGGTCCACCAGATGCTCGGGGGGGCTCACCGGAAGGCGGTCGGCTACTTCTATTTCCTGCAGGGCGAGACCGCCGAGGAGCTTGCGCGCGATGCCGCGGTGGGTCATGCCCAGGGCGAGCGGGTCTTCTATCTCAAGGTCGGTCGCGGCGAGAAGCTCGACCTGGAGATCACCGCGGCGGTTCGCCGCGAGATCGGCGACGCGCGCCTGCGCCTCGATGCGAACGAAGGCTGGAGCGTCCATGACGCGATCAACATGTGCCGAAAGCTCGAAAAATTCGACATCGAGTTCATCGAGCAGCCAACGGTGAGCTGGAGCATTCCGGCCATGGCGCATGTCCGCGAGAAAGTCGGTATCCCGATCGTTGCGGATCAGGCCGCCTTTACGCTCTACGACGTCTATGAGATATGCCGCCAGCGTGCCGCGGACATGATCTGCATCGGCCCGCGTGAAATCGGCGGCATACAGCCGATGATGAAGGCGGCAGCCGTGGCGGAGGCCGCCGGACTGAAGATCTGCATCCATTCTTCCTTTACCACCGGCATCACCACCTGCGCGGAACACCACATAGGGCTTGCCATTCCCAATCTCGACGACGGTAACCAGATCATGTGGCAGCTCGTCCGGAAGGATATCGTCTCCTCGCCCGATCTGGCTCCCAAAAACGGCTGGCTGGACGCCTTCACGAAGCCGGGACTCGGTTTCCAGCTCGCCGAAGACCTGGTCGCCGAAGGCGAAAGACGCTACGCGGCAAGTCGATGACACCGGTCGAAACCTCCCGTGAAGAGATCGAGGCGGTTTGCCTCAAGGCGCTGGCGGTCCATGGTGCGGCAGCCGAAAACGCACGCGCCGTGGCGAGCGCGATCGCCACGGCGGAGGCCGACGGCAATCGCGTCTGCGGCCTTTACTACCTGCCGATCTTCTGCAGGCACCTGGCGATCGGAAAGATCGCTGGAGAAGCCGTTCCCGAGGTGACGACGCGCGGTGTGACGGTCACGGTCGACGCGAGATCCGGCTTCGCACATCCCGCCATTGCCGCCGGTACGCCGGTCCTGATCGACCTCGCACGCCAAGCGGGCCTCGCGGCAATGGCGGTGCGCAACTCCTATAATTGCCTCGCCCTCGGTTATCACGTCCGGCCCCTTGCCGACGCCGGCCTCCTCGGCATCTGCGTTTCGAATGCGCCTGCCTCCGTTGCGCCGCCCGGGGCGACGCGGGCGCTTTTCGGCACGAACCCGCTTGCCTTCGGCGTGCCTTCGAAAGAAGGGGCTCCGGCAATCGTCGTCGACCAGAGCATGAGTGCCGTCACCAAGACCGAGATGATCCTGCGCCGCGATCGCGGCGAGGCAATCCCGATCGGCTGGGCGCAGGACGGGAACGGCCAGCCGACGACCGACGCGGCCATCGGGCTGGAAGGCTCGCTGCTGCCCGCCGGCGGCCGCAAGGGCGCCAATATCGCCCTTCTCGTGGAAATCCTTGCTGCCGCCCTGACCGGGTCGGCCCTCAGCACGGAGGCGAGCGCCTTCGGAAGCGACGAGGGTGGGCCGCCGCATGTCGGCCAATTCCTGATCGCCATCGCCCCTGGTCACTTCGCCGCCGATCGCTTCTGCGAAGCGATGGATAATCTGGTCGCCTCCCATGGCGCCGCCGGCGTAAGGCTTCCCGGCCACTCCGGACGAAAGCATCCCGTTTTCGTCGATGCCGATCTCTGGAAGAAGGCGGTTTCGCTTTCGGAATCGAAGGACGGTCGGAATCCTTGTTAGCGGTGAAAAGCGGTTATCGATGGGCGGTCGTGTCTATCTTGCGAAATCGCATTCCCTGCCATATATTTTGCACAGGAAATATGTTCTTGGATATGGCGCAAGATGGCTCAGTCTCAAAAGACCCAAAGCGATGGCGGACCGTTGATACTGTCCTACATGGACAAGGGCGGAAAGATCGCGGTTCAGCAGGTCGCGGACGGCTTCGGCATGTCGAAAACGCAACTTGCGGAAACGGCCGGGCTTGCGCGTGAAACGCTCTACCGGCTGGAGCGCAGCCGGGCGACGAAGACGCAGAACCGCCTCCGCGAAATGCTCGAGATCATCAGCCGTGTCACCGACTGGGCGGGCGGCAAGGAGCAGGCAATGGCGTGGTATCGCGCCCAGCCCCTCCCGGCATTCGGCGGACGAACGGCCGAAGCTCTGGTGAAGGACGGCAAGGCGGCGGCCGTGCGCGATTATCTCGACCACATGGCCCTCGGGGGCTTTGCTTGAGGTTCACTGGAACCTGCTATCGCGCGCATGACCCACGCTGGGCTTTCAAACCTGCATCCGGCGATGGCGCGGCAATAAAGGGCGCGCGCTTCAACCCGAAGGGCGTGAAGACGCTTTACCTTGCACTCAGCATCATGACAGCGGTCAAGGAGGCCAATCAGGGCTTCGCCCATCGTATCGATCCTTGCGTGCTTTGCTCCTACGACATCGATTGCGCCGACATCGCTGATCTGACGACCGAGAGGGGGAGGGCGGAACACGGGGTATCGCTGGTGGAGATGGCCTGCAGCTGGGCGGGCGCGCTTGCCGAGGGGAGGCGTCCGGCCTCCTGGGCCATTTACGACCGTCTTCATCCGCGCGGGACCGCCGGCATCCTGGTTCCGAGTTTCGCACCGGGGACCGAAGCGGAAGACCGGAATCTCATACTTTGGACGTGGGGACCGGATCTGCCGCATCGCGTCGACGTGTACGATCCAAGTGGCCGGCTGCCTAAAGATCAGCTCTCCTGGGGCTGACTGCGTTTCCGTGGTGAAGTGCTTTCCGAGAATTCCGTCCGCGTCGCATTGCGCCGGAATTGCGCCGGGGACTTTCCGGTCCATTTCCGGAATGCGCGGTGAAAGGCGCTCGGCTCGGAAAAGCCGAGCTCGACGGCAAGCTGGGCCACATTCGTCCGGCCGTCGGCGAGAGCTTCCATCGCAAGCGCCCGGCGCAGGTCCTCCTTGATCGATCGATAGGTCTGGCCCTCCTGCTTCAATCTCCGTCGAAGGGTCGGCGCTGCAATCCGCATGCGCGCGGCAAGCGCCTCGAAATCCGGCCAGGCGGACGGAGCCGTGGCATGGAGCCGCTCGCGTATTGCCGCGGACAATCCTGCGTCGTGGCGATAGCGCACGAGAATATTTGCAGGCGCATGCCGGAGGAAGTGCTTCAGTGCGCGCTCGTCACGAATGGGCGGCAGTTTCAGGTACTCGGCATCGAAAACGAGCCGCGTCCGGGGCTGATCGAAGTGGACGGGCGCGCCGAAGAAGAGCCGATAATCGGTTCCGGCGGGGGGCGCACTGCAGCGGAAGTCGACCCAGCGGATCGGAAGCCGGCGTCCGATCAGCCAGCAATTGACGCCATGCAGGATGATCCAGAAGGTACGATAGGCGAAGGCGGAGCGCGTCGCGCCGGCGTCCTTCAGGACGATCTGTGCCAGCCCGTTTTCGACGACCAGCTCGCCATGCGGTTCCTCGAGGACCACCCTGAGGAAGCGCAGCGCTCGCCGCAGCGCATGTTCGAGCGTCACGGTCGAAAGAATGGCGTGGCACAGCAATGCGAAGCTCCCGGCGCGCATCGGCCGGGCGCCCTCGCCGAAAAACTCGTCATCCATGGCCTGTGCCACCGCATGCCAGAAGGCGCCGTATTGTTCGGCCGAAACCGGACCGGTGACGACGGATGGCAGGCCGGCTTGTGCAAGGAGGGGTTCGGCATCCACTCCATGGCGCCGCAGGCATTCGAGCGTGTCGTCCATGAAACATGGGGCGATCATCCGGCGTTCCATGAGCGACGGTCCCTTCTCGTCGAACATTGCAAAAGCGATCACGCAATCTGAGTCATTCGGTCATTGCATACCATATTTCTCCTCTGCATCATCCCGGTTGGAAAAAGTTGGAGCCGGAGCCTATGCAACTCAGGGGCCGCGTCTTTATCGTCACGGGGGCCAGTTCCGGACTTGGCGCGGCTGTGACGCGCATGCTGGCTCAGGAGGGCGCGAGGGTGCTGGGGCTCGACCTGAAGCCTCGAGCGGGAGAGGCGCTTGCCGCCGAACTCGGCGCGGCGGTGTGCTTCCGAAATGCCGACGTGACGAGTGAGGCCGACGCCACCGCCGCTCTGGCGTTTGCGAAACAGGAATTCGGGCACGTCCACGGATTGGTGAATTGTGCCGGCACTGCGCCCGGCGAGAAGATTCTCGGCAGGAGCGGCCCACACGTACTGGGCAGTTTCGCCCGCACGGTCGCCGTCAATCTGATCGGGACATTCAACATGATACGACTTGCCGCCGAGGTCATGTCGCGGGGAGTGCCGGACGCCGACGGAGAGCGGGGGGTGATCGTCAATACCGCCTCGATCGCCGCTTTCGACGGGCAAATTGGCCAGGCCGCCTACGCTGCGTCGAAAGGCGGCGTCGCCGCGCTGACGCTTCCGGCCGCGCGCGAGCTCGCGCGTTTTGGAATTCGCGTCGTCACCATTGCGCCTGGCATCTTCGATACGCCGATGATGGCCGGTATGCCTCAGGATGTTCAGGACGCGCTCGCGGCAAGTGTGCCCTTTCCCCCCCGTCTTGGTCGGCCCGAGGAATATGCCGCCCTCGTGAAGCATATTTGCGAGAATACGATGCTTAATGGCGAGGTCATTCGCCTCGACGGGGCTTTGCGCATGGCGCCCCGGTAAGCATGGCCATGCAGGGAGGTTCGAATGAACAAGCAGGATCCTGTGGTCATCGTCGGGCAGGCCCGAACCCCGCTCGGCAGTTTCCAAGGTGAGTTGAGGGACCTTTGCGCCGCCGAGCTAGGGGCGGCCGCGATTGCCGATGCTCTGAAACGCGCCGGACTTGCGCCGGATGCGGTCGATGAGGTGATGTTCGGTTGTGTCCTGACCGCGGGACAGGGACAGGCGCCAGCCCGTCAGGCTGCGCTCGCTGCGGGTCTTCCTCCCGGCGTCGGCGCGACCACCGTCAACAAGATGTGCGGTTCGGGCATGAAGGCGGCGATGCTGGCACATGACCTGATCAAGGCGGACTCCGCCTCGATCGTGGTTGCGGGCGGCATGGAAAGCATGACCAATGCCCCCTATCTGCTGGACCGCGCGCGGCAGGGCTATCGCATCGGCCACCAGAAGGTGCTGGACCACATGTTCCTCGATGGCCTCGAGGATGCCTATGACAAGGGGCGCCTGATGGGCACGTTTGCCGAGGATTGCGCCGAAGCCTACCAATTCACCCGCAGCGCCCAGGATGAGTATGCCATTGCGTCTCTCGAGAAGGCGCAAAAGGCAAGTGCCGACGGCAGCTTTGCGGAGGAGATCGTCCCCTTGAGCATCTCCTCGGGCAAAGGGGAACGAACCGTCAGCCTGGACGAGCAGCCGCAAAAGGCGCGGCTCGACAAGATTCCCCTGTTGAAACCGGCTTTTCGCGACGGCGGCACGATCACGGCTGCCAACGCGTCTTCGATTTCGGACGGTGCGGCCGCGCTGGTGCTGATGCGCCGGTCGGCGGCGGATCAAAAGGGCATCGCGCCTCTGGCGACGATCTGCGGTCACTCCACCCATGCGGATGCACCCAGTCTCTTTCCGACGGCGCCGATCGGAGCGATCAAGGCACTCTGCCTGCGCATCGGCTGGGACATCGGTGAGGTCGATCTCTTCGAAATCAACGAGGCCTTTGCCGTCGTGCCGATGGCGGCAATGCGCGAGCTGGACCTTGCCGCGGAAAAGGTGAACGTCCACGGCGGCGCCTGCGCACTGGGCCATCCAATCGGCGCCTCGGGCGCCCGGGTAATCGTCACGCTCGTCAATGCGCTGCGCCGCCGCGGCCTCAGACGCGGCATAGCTTCCGTCTGTATCGGCGGCGGCGAGGCGACCGCGGTGGCGGTGGAGATATCTGGCTGAGGGAGGACAGGGCGCAGCACGCACGGGCGGCGCGCCTAGCAGGTGGAGGGTGGCGGGCATTGGCGGGCGCCGATGCCTCGGAGAAATAGAAGAGGCCCGTCCAGGGAACGATACGATCCAAAGTCGCCGGTACGGAATGCCTGACGCGTATCTCTGCGCGCCAGACGGCTTTCTGCGTCACGAGTGGGCAGCGCAGGAGGCTTCATCGGGGGCCCGCAGCAGTACTGGGAGCGCAACAATGAAGAAACTACTCTTGTCCGCCGTGGTCGCGACGTCGATCGTCGCACCCGGAGGCACTGCCTGGGCCGACATCCTGATCGGTGTCGCCGGTCCGGTCACGGGTCCGAACGCTGCTTTCGGAGCGCAGTTCGTCAAGGGCGCGGAACGTGCCGTTGCCAATGTCAACGCCGCCGGCGGTGTGCTTGGCGAAAAGCTCAAGATCGTCATCGGGGACGACGTTTCGGACCCCAAGCAGGGCATTTCGGTTGCCAACAAGTTCGTCGCGGACGGCGTCCGCTACGTCGTGGGGCATTACAATTCCGGCGTATCGATCCCCGCTTCGGAAGTCTATGCGGAAAACGGTGTGCTCCAGATCACGCCCGCATCGACAAATCCGCAGTTCACCGAGCGCGGCCTTTGGAACACGTTCCGCACCTGCGGGCGTGACGACCAGCAGGGCAAGGTCGCGGGCGAGTACATCGCTGCCAATTTTCACGGGGACAAGATAGCGATCGTTCACGACAAGACGCCCTACGGGCAAGGTATCGTCGACGTGGCGAAGCAGGTGCTGAACGGCTCAGGCATCGAAGAAGTGCTTTACGAGGGAATTACCGCCGGAGAGAAAGACTTCTCGGCGCTGATCGCCAAGATGAAGAATGCCGGCGTGACGCTCATCTACTTCGGAGGACTGCATACCGAGGCCGGCCTGATCATGCGACAGTCCGCCGATCAGGGGCTCGGCGCCACCCTCTTTTCCGGCGACGGCATGGTTTCCAGCGAACTGGCGTCGATCGCCGGCGACGCAGTCGTGGGGACGCTGAACACCTTCGCTCCCGATCCGCGGCGCAATCCGGCCGCCAAGGAGGTGGTCGAAACCTTCCGTGCCGCCGGCTTCGAGCCGGAAGCCTATACGCTCTATGCCTATATCGCCGTGCAGATCGTTGCCGCGGCCATCGAGAAAACGGGTTCGGCCGACGACGCGCAGAAGGTCGCCGAAACCATCAGGGCGGGTGGACCGTGGTCGACCGTCCTGGGTGAGATCGGTTATGACGAAAAGGGCGATATCACGCGTCCGGATTATGTGATCTACGAATGGAAAAAGGGCGAGGACGGAAGGCCGACCTATTTTCAGAAATAGAGCACCGGCGGTTGCATGAAGTGCGGCGCTCGTGAGCGTCATGGCTGCGGCAGGAGAGGGGCTGCCGCAGCCATGATCCGGCGACGGAATTCAGATCCATATCTCAAAGCGTTGGCAAGACCGCCCGAACATGTTCGGCGAAGGCCGCGACCGCGGGAGATTGGTGGTCGGCGTCAGCGAACGCCAGCAAGATGCCCAGATGCGGCAGTTCCGGAAGCGGCGCATTCAGGATGTGGAGATCCGGCGGAACGGCTTCCTGCGTCATGACGCTGACGGCAAGTCCGGAGCGTGCAAGACCGATCAGACCAGCAAGACTGTTGCTCGCATAGGATATCTTGTAGCGCAATCCGGCGCGCGCCATCGCCTCCCGGGCTGCGCGATGGTCCATGGCGTTCGACGCCGGCAGGGCCAGGGGCACCGTGTCGCCGAAATCATGCAGCTCCAGCGCCGGCTTGCTGCCGACCCAGGCGAGCGGCTCCGTTCTGATGATGGTTTCGACGTCGTTCAGGTTGGGCGTCGAAACGAGCGCGAGATCGACCTTGTGCGATTGCAGAAGCGCCCGCAATTCGGCCGTGGGAGCGGATACGACCTTGATTTCGACGTCGGGGTATTTTGTGCCGAAGCTCCTCAGGAGCGTCGGGAAGAAGGATATCAGATAGTCCTCCGGGCTGCCGAAAACCATGGAGCCGTGCAAACCCTTTTCGGAAAAGGCCGACACCGCCTCGTCGTGCATTTTCAGGATGCGTTCGGCATGAGCGAGGAAGCGTTCGCCGCTGCCGGTGAGCCGAACACCGCTGCCGCTGCGATGCAGCAGGCACTGGCCGAGCATCTCCTCGAGCCGCTGCATCTGCATCGTGACCGCGGATTGCGTACGCCCGACCTGCACCGCCGTCGCGCTCAGCGACCCGGAATGGGCAGCATGCACGAAGGTGATCAGCAGGCGGAGGTCGAGCGGTCCATGCATATCAGCTTTCCTTATATCTGAATCCCAATACTATCAATTTTACACAGAACTTGTCAGCCGCTATCGATTCCCAGGTGTTTGGAGGCTTACAATGTCGAAAAATCAGGATCCCGCCTTCTGGGCGGCCGCGAGCAGGCATCTGATACGCTATGGCGGAAGCTTCGACCCGGCGATCATCGAGCGGGCCCGGGGCTCCTTCGTTTTCGATGCGGACGATCGGCCCATCCTCGATTTCACATCGGGACAGATGAGTGCGTTGGTCGGCCATTCCCATCCGCGGATCGTCGAAACCGTCCAGCGACAGATGGAAAAGGTCGCGCATTTGTTCAGCGGAATGCTGTCGCGGCCTGTCGTCGACCTGGCAGAGCGCCTGGCCGCCCTGGCGCCCGGTCTGGACAGGGTCATGCTGCTTTCGACCGGGGCGGAGTCCAACGAGGCGGCGATCCGCATGGCCAAGCTGGTCACCGGCAGGCATGAAATCGTCGCCTTTTCCAAAAGCTGGCACGGCATGACGGGCGCGGCGAGTTCCGCCACGTACAGTGCCGGCCGCAGGGGATATGGCCCCGCGATGGTCGGCTCGCTCACCATTCCCGCGCCCAACGCGTTCCGTCCGCGCTTTCGCCATCCGGACGGCAGCCTCGACTGGGAGACGGAACTGGAGGATGCCTTCGCGCTCATAGACAGCCAGTCGACCGGCAGCCTCGCCGCCTTCATAGCCGAGCCGATCCTGTCGAGCGGCGGAATGCTCGAATTGCCTCAGGGCTATCTCGCAGCGTTGAAGGAGAAATGCCACGCGCGCGGAATGCTGCTGATTCTGGACGAGGCGCAAACCGGGATCGGCCGGACCGGCAGCATGTTCGCATTCCAACGCGACGGCGTCACGCCCGACATACTCACGCTTTCGAAGACGATCGGCGCCGGCTTGCCGCTTTCCGCCGTGATGACGACCGCCGAGATCGAAGACGCGGCACATGAGAAGGGTTTCCTCTTCTACACGACCCATGTGTCGGATCCCTTGCCGGCCGCGGTAGGGCTGGCCGTGCTCGATGTCGTTGCCGAGGAAGGGCTCGTCGACCGCGCCCGCCTGACAGGCGCGAAGCTCTTCGACGGGCTGTCGCAACTGAAGCAGAGGTTCGAATGCGTCGGCGACGTTCGCGGCCGCGGCCTCATGCTCGGCGTCGAGATCGTTAAGCCGGGCCCGAGCAGGAGCGCCGATCACGAGCTTGGCGGCAGGATCGCCGCCGAGGCTTTCCGCCGGGGATTGAGCATGAACATCGTCAAGCTTCCCGGCATGGGCGGCGTGTTCCGTATCGCGCCGCCGTTGACGATTTCCGAGGAGGAGATCGACCTCGGGCTGGGCATCATCACGCAGTCCATCGAAGCGGCTCTGTCTCTCGGCGCGGGCCTTCCCGATCTTGCGGCAGAATAGGGAAGGCAGCCGATGACCGAAACGAATCGCACCGGCGATGGCCTTGGCGACGGAGCCGAAACTCCGTCGCACGCGGCCGACACCATTCGTGTCCTTGTCGCCAAGCTGGGCCTCGATGGCCATGACCGCGGCGCCAAAGTGGTGGCGCGCATTCTGCGCGATGCCGGCATGGAAGTGGTCTATACGGGGCTCTACAAGTCGCCAAAGGACGTCGTCGCGGCGGCGATCCAGGAGGATGTCGACGTCATCGGCGTCAGCCTTCTTTCGGGGTCGCATGTCCCGCTCTTTCGCGAATTGTGCCGCTGCCTTCGCGAGGAGGGCGCCGAGCACGTTTTAGTGGTCGCCGGCGGCGTGATCCCCGAGCAGGACTATCCCGCCTTGCTGGAATGCGGCGTCGATGCGATCGTTCCGCAGGAGGCGCGTGCGGAGGTGATCGTCACGGCGATTGCCGACCTCGTTGCCGCCCGTGGCCGCATATGACCGTCGTCACGCAGCCCGGATCGGCGAAGCGTGGGGTCTACACGCCCTCCACGGAGTTGGCCGAGGGCGTCCTGGCCGGGCGGCCGATCGCCATTGCCCGGATGATTTCCCGCGCCGAAGAGGGGCACAGGGAAGCGACCTTTGCCCTGGGCGAACTCTACAAGCGCGGTGGAAGAGCTCATGTCGTCGGGATTACCGGCGTCCCGGGCGCAGGCAAGTCCACGCTCGTTTCCGCCCTGATCAAGGCCTATGCCGCCGAAGGCCACAAGGTCGGCGTCATTGCGGTCGATCCGAGCAGCCCGTTTTCGGGTGGCGCAATACTGGGCGATCGCGTCCGGATGAGCGATGCGGCCGCGGCGGGCAATGCCTTCGTGCGCAGCATGGCGACCCGAGGTCACCTCGGCGGACTGGCGCGCTCGACACTCCAGGCCGTCGATATCCTCGACGCGGCGGGTTATTCGCCGATCATCATCGAAACGGTCGGAGTGGGACAAGACGAGGTGGAGGTGGTCGCGGCGGCGCACACGATCCTCGTCCTGTCCGCGCCCGGCCTCGGTGACGACATACAGGCGATCAAGGCCGGCATCCTGGAAATCGCGGACATCCACGCCGTCAGCAAATGCGACAAGCCCGAGGCATCGGCAACGGTGTCGGCGCTTCGGGGGATGATGGCGCTTGGCGGAGACGGCACCGGTTCGGACTGGAAGCCGCCTGTCCTGCCGGTCAGCTCCGTTTCGGGCGAACGCATCCGCGAATTGAAGAACACCATCGGGGAGCACTGGGCGCATCTGAACGGAAGTGGCGAACTGGCCGACCGTCAGCGCAACATCTGCAGGACGCGCATTCTCGGAACGGCCAGGCACCTGTTTCAGCAGAAATTTCAGCGGGAGCCAGAGACGCTCGAGCGGCATGTTCGGGCCGTGGCGGACCGGCGGATCGATCCGTCCGTCGCCGCGCGCGCTCTGCTGGGTTGGGAGGACAACTCATGGACGACGTGAAACTGTTCTCGGGAGCGGCGATCGAAGACATCCGGCGAAGACAGACCGAATGGGAGGAGGGCGCTTTAGCCGCCGCTCTCGAAAGGCGGCCGGAGGAGAAGCCGGTGTTTGAGACGGAATGCGGCATCCCGCTGAAGCGGGTCTATACGGCGGCCGACATTGCCGATATTCCCGCAAGCGAGCTCGGTTTTCCGGGCGCCTATCCCTTCACGCGGGGCGTCTATCCGACCATGTATCGGGGCCGTCCCTGGACCATCCGCCAGGTCGCCGGCTTCGGCAACCCCGAGGCGACCAACCAGCGCTACAAATACATGATCCAGACGGGTCAGACCGGTCTTTCGACCGATTTCGACCTTCCGACGTTGCTGGGGCTAGATTCCGACGACCCTATGGCCTTCGGCGAGGTCGGGCGTGTCGGCGTCGCCATCGATACGGTGGACGACGTCGACCGCTTGTTCGACGGCATCGACCTCGAGAAGATCTCGGTCTCTCTCACCATAAATCCCTCAGCCTGGGTCATCTACGCCATGTTCGTCACGGTGGCGGAACAGCGTGGTTGCGACCTGCATAAGCTCACCGGCACGCTGCAGGCCGACCCGCTCAAGGAATACGTTGCCCAGAAGGAATGGATCTACCCGGTCCGGCCGGCCGTCCGGCTGCTGCGCGACCTCATTATGCACAGCGCCTGCGCCACCCCGAAGATCAATCCCGTCAGCCTCAGCGGATATCACCTCTCGGATGTCGGCGGGAACGCGCTTCAGGAAATCGCTTTCATCATGGCTTTCACCATCGCCTATTGCGAAGAGGTGACCAAGGCCGGCATGGATATCGACGAGTTTGCCCCCCGCCTGTCGTTCTTCTTCATCAGTCATCAGGACTTCTTCGAGCAGATCTGCAAGTTCCGGGCCGCGCGGCGCGTCTATGCCAAGATCATGTCGGAGCGCTTCGGCGCACGCAGACCGGAATCCATGCGTCTGCGCGTGCATGTGCAGACCGCTGCCATGAGCCTGACCAAGGTCGAGCACCACAACAACCTCATGCGAACCGCCATTCAGGCGCTCGGCGCCGTGCTCGGGGGATGCCAGAGTATGCATACCAACGGTCTGGACGAGGCTTTCGCCATCCCGACCGAGGAGGCGATGAAGCTCGCCATCCGAACCCAGCAGATCATCCGCGAAGAGATCAACGTGACCTCGGTGATCGATCCTCTCGGCGGCTCCTACTTCATCGAGCGGCTGACGAAGGACATGGAGGGCGAAGTCTGGAAGATGCTCGATGAAATCGACGAACGGGGCGGCGCGATCAAGCTGGTGGAGGAGGGGTGGTTCCAGCAGAAGCTCGCCGACTCCGCCTATGCGACCTTCAAGAAAATCGACTCGGGAGAAAAGATTTCGGTCGGCGTGAACAAATACGCCGATCCGGCGACCAGTACGGCGGATGTGCACATTCATCCTTATGACGAGCATTGCACGCAGCTGCAAATCGACCGTCTGAACGCCGTGAGGGCGAACCGTGACAACGGGCGCATCCAGCGCCTCCTGAAGGAGCTTGCCGAGCAGGCGCAATACGAAGACGTCAATCTGCTGCCGAAAACGATCGAACTGGTGAAGGCCAAGGCGACGCTCGGTGAGATCTGCGGCGCTCTTCGGGAGGTCTGGGGCTCCTATGCCGAGCCAATGATCGTGTGAGGAGGGAGACGATGAACAACACTGTCATCTCCAAGAACGAGGGAGCGGTCGCCTGGGTAAGGCTGAATCGCCCGGAGCGGCTGAATGCGATGAATCGGCAGCTCGTCGACGGGCTCTCCCGGGCGCTCGCCGACGCGGAAGCGGACGAAGGCATACGCGCCGTGATTCTTCATGGCGAGGGCAGGGCGTTCTGTTCCGGCGACGACCTCAAGGATCTCGATGCGCAGACCGCTTGCGAGGCGGATACGCGAGCCTGGGTCGAGGCCATTCAGAACATCACGCTCCAGATCATGCAGTCGCGCAAGATCGTGATTGCGGCCGTGCACGGCTGGTGCGTCGGAGGCGCGCTGGAATGGGCCTTCAACTGCGATTTCCGGCTGTTTTCCGAAAGTGCCCGCTGGTTCTTTCCCGAGGTGACCTACGGCTTGTTCGTGACGGGAGGCGTAACCGCATTGCTGACGAAGCAGGTCGGGCCACAAGTGACGAAGGAGCTTCTCATGCTCGGCGAGCGGCACGATGCGAGGAAGGCGCTGGACGTCGGCATCGCCTGGAAGGTCGTCCCGGACGATCGCCTGCTGGAGGAGGCGCGGGAACTGGCTCTGAGGATCGCGGAGCGTCCCGCAGACGCTGTCGCGGACGCCAAGCGCGCCATCAATGCCGGCCTTCACTCAACCCTTCAGGACGCTATGGCACGAGAGACCGCAGCCACGGTTCGTGGTTTCCTCTCTCCGCAGGCGCAGGCAAGAGCAAAAGAGTTTTGACCGTGTCGCAAACAACAGTCACCGTTTCCCGCTCGCCCGTTCCGGGCATGCACGACGACGAGATCGAAGACCGGGTCCTGCCGAAGATCCTTCTCCGTCAGGCCGAGCGTTTGGGATCGGCGCCCTTTCTCGATATTTGCGGGCGCCGGGCGAATTTCGAGGAGATGTTCGATGTCTCCTGGCGACTTGCGAGCGGTCTTCGCATGCTGGGCATCGGCAGGTCCGACCGGGTTGCGATGCTGCTTCCCAATTGCTTCGAACTCGTGGCGACCTGGTTTGCGGTTTCGAACCTCGGAGCCATCGAAGTGCCGAACAATCCCGATCTGAAGGGCGAACTGCTCTGGCACAATCTGAACAATTGCGGGGCGGGGGTGCTGGTCACCGACGCGCGTGGCGTGATCGAGCTCGCAAGGTTGGAGCAGAGGCTGCCGGACCTGCGTACCCTCGTCCTGGTCGGCGTCGATCCCGCCGAAGCGCGTGCGGCCGGCCTGCGGATCGACCGCATCCTCCGCTTCGAGGAATGCCTGGCCTCCCTGCCGGCCGTCGACCTTGCAGGGCTGCATTATTCCGACCCGATGGCGATCCTCTATACCTCCGGTACGACCGGCCCCGCCAAGGGCGCCCTGATGTCGCATCATCATTGCTATTCATGGACGGCGGCCATGGCCGCCAATCTCGGATACAGCACCGACGACAGCTATTTTTCGGCATTGCCGCTGTTTCATACCGATGCCCAGATGTTCGGCGTCTACTTGCCTTTGATCTACGGCACCCGGGCGACGCTGGTCGAAGGGTTCAGCGCCTCGCGTTTCTGGGAGCAGGTTCGTGAAAGCGGTGCGAGCGCGACCAATCTCCTCGGAGCCATGGCCGTCATACTGATGCGGGCGGCGCCCTGCGAAGGCGACAAGGATAATCCGGTGCGGGTTTGCCAGTGCATTCCCATGGTGCCGGAAAAGGAGGCCTTCGAGCAGCGCTTCGGCATGCGCCTTGTCACTGGTTACGGCCAGACGGAAACCAGCTTCGTGACCCTCGACACGGTGGATGCCACGCGGCCGGGCTCTTGCGGAAAGCCGCACCCCGACTGGGAAGTGGCCGTCGTCGACGAAAAGGACAGGCCGCTGCCGCCGGGCACGGTCGGCGAAATCGTCTCGCGCCCGAAAAAGAGCTGGAGCATGTTTTCCGGCTACTACCGGGCAGACACCAAGACGGTGCAGACTCTGAGAAACCTCTGGTACCATTCCGGCGATGCGGGGGTGATGGACGAGGATGGCTGGCTCTACTTCAAGCACCGGCTGAACGAGGCCATCCGGCGCCGGGGCGAGAATATCTCTGCCTATGAAGTGGAAACGCTGGCCGAAGCGCATCCCGATGTCGTCGAGAGCGCCGCATTCGGCGTCGCGTCCGAGTTCACCGAGGAGGACATCATGGTGGTCGCTTCGCGCCGGCCGGGCTCGACGCTGACGCCGGCGGAACTGCTCGACCATTTCCGCGCGCTGGCGCCGCGCCATATGGTCCCTCGTTACCTCGAGATCACGGACGCGCCGCTTCCGCGCACCCCGACCGAGAAGATCGCCAGGAGCATCCTGCGGCAGCGCGGTGTCAGCCCGGGGACATTCGACCGGGGTTCACGCTGATCCCGCCTCACCGGCGCCCGCTCGGCTTGCCATCCTCCCTTCGATGCGAGAAGTAGGAGCGTATCGAATTGAGCTGCGGCAGCCGACGTCTGTAACCGGCAGCCGATCCACGCGGACTTCTCCGGATTGCGGCGGTCCGCCGAACCGGAGAAAGGGCGAATGACGACAATCACGATAGACGATGCGCTCGACCGCGCCGGAACCGGCGCCTACCAGCGCCGCCTCATCGCCATTTTCGGTCTGGTTTGGGCCGCCGACGCGATGCAGGTGCTGGCGGTCGGCTTCACGGCCGCATCGATCGCCGCCACTTTCGGGCTGTCGGTTCCGCAAGCGCTGCAGACGGGCGCGCTGTTCTTTCTCGGGATGTTGTTCGGCGCCGCGGGTTTCGGCAGGCTTGCGGACCGTATCGGCCGCCGGCGCGTCCTGATTGCCACCGTCGCCTGCGACGCAGTCTTCGGCCTGCTGTCGGTCTTTGCACAGGATTTTTCTATCCTGCTTCTGCTGCGGTTCCTCACCGGCGCGGCGGTGGGGGGAACTCTGCCGGTCGACTATGCGATGATGGCGGAGTTTCTGCCTGCTCGCAATCGCGGCCGCTGGCTGGTGATGCTGGAGGGCTTCTGGGCCGTCGGCACGCTCATCGTTGCGCTCGCCGCATGGGGTGCGAGCCTCGCCGGGGTAGCGGACGCGTGGCGCTACATTTTCGCCGTGACTGCACTGCCGGCGCTGATCGGCCTGGGGCTGCGTTTCCTGGTGCCGGAATCGCCGCTCTATCTGCTTCGCCGCGGAAAGACCTCCGAGGCGAAGGCCATCGTCGACCGGATCCTCGTCGTCAACGGCAAGACGCAGCTTGGTGCCGATGCATCGCTGGTGTCGTCGCCGGTGGCGCAGAGCGCCGGCATTTTTTCGGTCGATCTTCGCAAGCGCAGCCTGATGATCCTGGCCATCTGGTTTCTGGTCTCGATATCATATTACGGCGTCTTTACCTGGATGCCTCCGCGGCTCGCGGGCGAAGGCTTCGGGTTCGTTCGGGGCTACGGTTTCCTCGTCGTCCTGGCGTTGGCGCAGATCCCCGGCTACGCGCTGGCCGCCTACGGGGTCGAGAAATGGGGCCGAAGACCTACCCTGATAGGCTTCTGCCTCCTCTCGGCACTTGGCTGCCTTCTCTTCGTGATTGCCGGCACTGCAACGCTGATCGGGGCTTCGCTCCTGATCATGAGCTTCGCCTTGCTCGGCACCTGGGGCGCCCTTTATGCCTATACGCCGGAACTCTATCCTACGGCATCGCGGGCGACGGGAATGGGTGCTGCCGGCGCCATGGCCCGGCTCGGCGGCTTGCTTGCTCCATCGCTGATGGGGCTGGTGGTGGCGCAGAGTTTCGGTCTCGCCATCGGCATCTTTGCCGGCCTTCTGCTCGTGGCTGCCGTTGCGGCCTTTCTGATCGACGCCGAGACGCGCCAGGTTTCGCTGGCCTGAGCTCTCCGCAATGATGTGAGCTCGCTGCGATTCCCGGCGGGTCGGCAGGCTCATGTTCTACTCTGCCGCCTTACGTCGGCCGAGCGAGACGTCCGTCGTGTAGTTTTCGCGCATGAAGTCGATGAAATTCTGCTGGAACTGCCGCGTATGGGCATGCGCCAACTCGTCGGCGAGGTCGACGTTCTTCACCCGGATCGCCTCGAGCATCAGATTGTGCTCGTCCGTCAGCAGATATCCTTCATGCGTTCGCTCCAGATACTCGAAATGGAGATGGAGCATCCGTTGCCCCTGGTTCAACAGCCGCTCGTAGAACGCGGCGAGATAAGGGTTCTTGCCGGCCGCCGCGATCGCAATGTGGAATTGCTTGTTCGCCTCCGACATCTGCAGATGATTGCCGGACTTCACCGCCGCTTCGAACTCCTTCTGCCGCCTGGCGATCGCCTTCAGGTCGGCCTCCGTCCGCAGTTCGGCGGCAAGGCGGGTGTTCATGCGTTGCGCGATATCAAGCGCTTCAACATATTTCGGGAAGGTTCCGACCTCGATCGGCGCGACGATGGTGCTGCGGTTCGAAAGCGTGACGACGAGATCCTCGCCGGCAAGCCGGATCAACGCCTCGCGTACGGGTGAGCGCGACATGTCGAACCGCTCGGCGAGCGTGTTTTCGTCGAGAAGCTGGCCGGGAGGGATGGTCAGCGCCAGAATCTCGTTCCGCAACGTCTCGTAGACGCTTTTCCAGCCCGTACCCTTTGCCCGTTTCGTCTCTGTTTCCTCAGACACTTACGTCCCTTTCCCGTTGACCGGCTGCATAACGCCAGAACGCGCATCCCAAGACAATGTAATTTTTCCGCTTGACAATGTCGACACAGAGACGACATTAATTTGAATGTCGACACGAAGACGACACCAAAACTGAAGATCGGCTCCAAGCCGGCGAGAGGAACCGCGCGTCACGCGCGTCAAACAGAGGAAACGACGATGCTTTCGAAGATGTTTTCGCCCGTGCTGCGGGTGCTGCCTGCGCTTGCCTTGATGACTGGACTTTCAACCGCTGCCGCCTCGGCCGAAACCGCCGAAGGCTACTGGCAAGGCGTACAGAAAGCCGGCGTTCTTCGTTGCGGCGCCGCGGTCGCACCGCCCTACGTCATGCGCGATCCGGCTTCCGGGGAATATTCCGGTTTCTTTGCCGATCTTTGCCGCGAGTTCGCCGATGCATTGAAAGGGAAGGCGGAATTCGTGGACACGAGCTGGGACAACATCGTCGCCGGACTCCAGGCGGGAAAATGGGACCTCTCCCTTGCCCTGAACAGGACGCCGGCCCGCGCAATGGCCGTGCAGTTCTCGATCCCCGCGATGGAATATCAGATCTCGCTCGCTTACAATAAGGAAAACCCCAAGGTCCCAAGCGGCGCCACGTCCGTTGCCGACGTCGACAAGAAGGACGTGACGCTGGCCGTCATGTCCGGGACTGCGCAGGACAAGGCGATTACCGCCGCGATCAAGAACGCGACGATTCTCCGGCTTCCCGGCAACGACGAGACACGACTCGCCCTCGTGTCGCGGCGCGCAGATATCCTCGTCGATGCCTCCGACACCAATCAACTCTTCACCCAGTCCAATCCCGAGTGGGCGGTTGCGTTGAACCCTACGCCGGCATTGGCGAAGCAAGGCGTTGCATTCGGCATGCCGCATCGGTTGTCGGCGGCCGACGTCGAAGTGCTGAACATCTTTCTCGAGGAAAAGGTCGCGACCGGTCACGTGGATGAGCTGATCCGCAAGGCCGTCGACGAAGTGCTCAAGAGCGCTCAATGACGAGGGCCGGGCCGGGCACGCCACCGTTTGCCCGGCCTCTCATCCCTTCTTTTGACCAGCGAGATCGGCGATGACCATGTCCTTCAGTGCCCCCCTTGTCAAAATCCAGTCTCTCCACAAGAGCTATGGACCGCATATCCAGGTGCTCAAGGGCTTGGACATCGAAATGAAGCCCGGCGAAAGGGTCGTAGTCATCGGCCCGAGCGGCGGCGGGAAGAGTACGCTGCTGCGCGTCATGATGGGCCTCGAGAAGATCGACAGCGGTGCGATCAGCTTCGGCGGCAAGCCATACATATCATCGCAGGGAGCCGACAAGAAAACCGTCATCGACACCGAGGTGCGGCGCTCGATCGGCATGGTGTTCCAGCATTACACGCTGTTCCCGCATCTGAACGTCACTCAGAACCTGATTCTCGCGCCGTGCAAGGTACGCGGCGAGAACAAAGCCAGTGCCACTAAGCGTGCCCAGGCGCTGCTCGAGCGCTTTGGCCTTGGCGCAAAGGCCAATGCCTATCCGGCGCAGCTCTCCGGTGGCCAGAAACAGCGCGTGGCGATCGCCCGCGCTCTGATGCTCGACCCCAAGTTGATGTTGTTCGACGAGGTGACCTCGGCGCTCGATCCCGAACTCGTCGCCGAAGTCGAGCAGGTCATCCTGCAGCTTGCTGCCCAGGATATGCCGATGATGATCGTCACCCATGACATGTGGTTTGCGAAGAACATCGCCTCGCGCGTCATCTTCTGTGCCGGCGGCATCGTGGTTGAAGACGGGCCGCCGGAGCAGGTGCTTGGTTCTCCAAAGGAAGAGCGCACCCGCGAATTCATCGACCGCGTCTTCCATATCCGGCACTAGGAGCGAGCGATGGATTACACGTTCGACTTCCAGTCCATCTCCTTCGGGCCGCTATGGGAAGGGCTGATGGTCACGCTGCAATTGACAGCCGCTGCCAATCTCATCGGCGTCGTGCTCGGATTTCCGCTGGCACTCCTCATCATGAGCCGCTTTGCGCCGGTACGGGTGCCGGCGGTGCTTTTCGTCGAATTCTTCCGGTGTACGCCGGCCATCGTGCAGATCGTCTGGTTCTTCTATTGCGTGCCGATGATGTTCAACGTCTTCCTCGGATCGATGACGATGGGCATCCTCGCACTCGGCCTCAATCTGATGGCCTTCAACGCCGAGGCATACCGCGCCGCGATCCAGGCGGTCCCACGCGAACAGCTCGATGCCGGCATCGCGCTCGGGCTCAATCCGCTCCAGCGCACCCTCCATATCGTCCTGCCGACCGCGGTTCGGGCTTCGATCCCGGTCCTGCTCACCAATGGTATCGGCATCTTCCAACAGAGCGCCCTGGTCGCGATCGTCGCAGTACAGGACCTCATGTATCAGGCGAAGACGCTCGCGACGGAGACCTATAGGCCGATCGAGACCTTCACGATCGTCGCGCTCGTCTATTTCGCCGTCTCGTTCCCAGTCTCGCAGATCGTCGGCTTTCTCGAACGTCGCCGTCAGCTGATGACGAGTTGAGGAGAATACTGATGGCTCTCGACTTCTCCATCGTCCTCCGCTTCCAGGAAGCCCTTGCGCTCGGTCTCTGGATGACCATCAAGCTGACGCTGATCTGCGTCGTCCTCGGATGCAGCCTCGGCTTCTTCATCGGTCTCGCCCGCGCATCGCGGAGCGGCATTCTGCGGGTCGTTGCCGGCATCTATGTCGAGTTCTTCCGCGGCACGCCGGTGCTGATCCAGCTCTTCTGGATATTCTTCTGCCTGCCATTGATCCTCGGCGTCGAGCTCTCCAATCTCGCCTCGGGAGTGATCGCACTCACCCTCTACATGGGCGCGATCACCAGCGAGACGTTCCGTGCATCGCTGAAATCCATCGGCCGCGAGCAACTCGATGCCTGCGTCGCGCTCGGCGTGCCGCGCCGGGTTCAGGTGACGAGCGTCATCCTGCCCCAGGCGGTGCTGCGCGCCGTCCCGACGCTGCTGTCGAATTGCGTCAGCCTGTTCAAGGAAAGCGCGCTCGTCTCCGCAGTCGGCATGGCCGACCTGATGTTCGTCGGACAGAACATTTCCAACAACACCGCGCGCCCGGTCGAGGTGCTGACGGTGGTCGCCCTCATCTACTTCGTCATTGCCTTCCCGCTGACGCGCGCAGTCACGCTCGTCGAGCGGCGCGTGCTCGCCAAGCTCGCCATCTGAACCGAATTCTTTCTAAAGGAGATATTCCATGAAACTGTCTGGCGTCATGCCCGCGCTCGTCACTCCGTTCGACGCGAACAACAGGGTCGACTTCAAGGCTTTTGAAAAGCTTCTGGCGCATCTGCGCGACGCCGGTGTCACAGGCTGGGTTCCGAACGGCTCGACCGGCGAGTATTTCAGCCAATCCACTGAAGAGCGCCGCGACGTGCTGCAATTCGTCAAGGATTTCGCCAGACCGGGGGAAATTCTGATCGCCGGTACCAACGCGTCGGCCACCCGCGAGGTCATAGAACAGACGGCGATCGCCAAAGAGATTGGCTACGATACTGTGCTGCTCGCTCCTCCGTTCTACACCCGGCCTGCGCAAGCCGAACTGATCGGGCACTATGAAACCGTGCTCGATGCCGTGGACGTAAACCTGGTCCTCTATTCCTATCCGGCCAAGGATGGGTCGGATATCGGTTACGAACTGATGGACCACTTCGCCGACAATCCGCGCGTGATCGGCATCAAGGAAAGCTCCGGGGTGCTGCAGCGCGCAATCGACATCGCCAGTCGCTACGACGGCCGCATTCAACTGGTTTCCGGCTCGGATGACATCGCGCTCGACTTCATGTTCTGGGGAGCAGAGAGCTGGATCTGCGGACCGTCGAACTGCATGGCCAAGGCCTGCTGTGACCTCGACCGGACCTTCAAATCCGGCGATCTGGATACGGCACGTCAGCAGATGAAGACGCTCTTCCGGGCGATGAACATCCTCGAAAGCGGCAAGTTCGTCCAGAAGATCAAATATGGTTGCGAACTTCAGGGTTTGCCCGTGGGTGAGTGCCGCGCGCCGCTCGGTCCTCTGACCGAGGATGAAAAAGCCGAGTTCCGCGCCGCGATGGAGCCGATCCTGAACTGCTAGAGCGGGATGACGAAAAGCGTGCGGTTATCCGCCCGCATCCCGCGTCTCAAAAATCATCGTGACCTGAGAGCCGGGGGAAAAATGAAAGTTGCTCTTCGGTTCTCACGCTCAGGATTAGAGGATAGATCGTGTCTCCCATCGCAGTCGTCGGCGCCGGCATCATCGGTGTCACCATCGCCTTCGAGCTTCAGCGCCGCGGACTGAACGTGGTGCTGGTCGACCGCGACGGGCCTGGCAAAGGTGCCTCCTATGGCAATATGGCCTCGATCGCGATCACGGAGTTCATGCCCGCCTCGCGGCCTTCGGTCTGGGCGAAGATGCCGAAATGGCTTGTCGATCCGGAAGGACCGGTGCGCATCCGCCCCTCCTATCTGCCGAAACTCGCGCCCTGGTTTCTTCGGTTTGTCGAAGCGAGCCGTCCGTCGCGTGTGAGGGAGCTGGAGGCAGCAGGGGCCGTGCTGTGCAGCCGCGTCTACGAAGATCTTCTGCCTCTCCTCCGAAGGGCGGATCTTGAGGACATGTTGACCGAGGAGGGCTGCCTCAGCCTCTATGCGGACGAAGCCGAGTTTCGGGCGGACCGGGAGCATATAGAGGTTCTCGAACGCTTCGGCTTTCGTCACAAAATCCTGGACGGGCCCGGGATTCGCGACCTTGAACCCGCATTGACGTCGAAGATCGAGAAGGCGGTTCTTTTTCCCGACAATCGTTCCGTCATCGACCCGTACGAGCTCGTGGTGAAACTGAGTGAGAAATTCCTGTCGCTGGGCGGCAGGATCGAGCAAGCGGAGGTCCTCGGCTTCAGGCATGCGGACGGTGTCAAAGGGCTGCGCCTCGACGAGGGTCGCTCGCTGGACGCATCCGCGATCGTGCTATGCGCCGGCGCCTATACAGGCAGGCTGTCGCGACTTCTCGGCGAGCCGATCCCGCTCGAAACCGAACGCGGATACCACACCCAGATCATGGCTTCAGGCATTTCGATGCGCCACTCGGTGATCTGGCCGGCGCGTGCATTCATGGTCACTCCGACGGCCGGCGGCATCCGCGTCGGCGGCACGGTGGAGATGGCGGGCCTCGACGCCGCTCCGGACTATCGGCGGGCAAAGGTGCTCGTCAGGCGGGCGCAGGACGCCCTGCCGGATTTGCGACCTGAGAAGGCCACGGAGTGGATGGGCCATCGGCCGGCGCTCCCCGACACGGTGCCCATCATCGGCTCTTCGGCGAAGCATCCCGGCATCTTCTACGCCACGGGTCACGGGCATCTGGGGCTCACCTATGCGGCGACGACCGCGCGGCTCATCGCCGACCTCGTCACGGGCGCCCAACTCCCGATCGACATCAAACCATACCGCGTGAACCGGTTCTGATTTCAGAACGGGCGACCAGAACGAATGGAGCGAAGAATGCGCAGCGGACTCTTTATCGACGGAAAATGGGTGGCACCGGTCAAAGGCGGAACTTTCGGCATCGTCAATCCGGCCACGGAAGAGGTCATTCACAAGGCTGCCGCAGCGAGCGCCGAGGATGTGGACATTGCCGTCACGGCGGCACGCCGTGCTTTCGATAAGGACGGCTGGCCGAAACTTTCCGGCCGAGAGCGCGCGCGCTTTCTCCGAGCTATCGCCGACGGCATCCGGGCACGGCAGGGGGAGATCGCAAGGCTGGAGGTTATCGACAACGGCAAGCCGCTTCCTGAAGCGGACTGGGACGTCGCCGATGCCGCCGGTTGTTTCGATTTCTATGCCGGACTTGCCGAACAGCTCGACAACGATCCGGAGGAGACGATCGCGCTCGCCGATGCCCGGTTCACCTCGAAGGCCGTCAGGGAGCCGATCGGTGTTGCCGGCGCCATCATCCCCTGGAACTACCCGCTTCTGATGGCCGCCTGGAAGGTTGCGCCGGCGCTCGCCGCCGGCTGCACGGTCGTGCTGAAACCGGCGGAGGTTACGTCTCTTACCGCACTCGAACTCGCGGCGGTGGCCGACGAGGCGGGCTTGCCGCCGGGGGTCCTCAACATCGTGACAGGGGCAGGCTCCGTTGCCGGACAGGCGCTCATCGACCACAAGGGGGTCGACAAGCTGGCCTTCACCGGCTCCGGTCCGGTCGGTTCGAAAATCATGGCTGCTGCGGCTCGCGACATTAAACGGGTGAGCCTGGAACTTGGCGGCAAGTCGCCTTTCGTCGTTTTCGACGATGCCGATATCGACGAGGCGGTCGAATGGATCATGTTCGGGATCTTCTGGAACCAGGGTCAGGTCTGCTCGGCCACGTCGCGCGTCCTCGTGCAGGAGCGGATTTATGATCGCCTGCTGTCGCGTCTGATCGAGAAGACGAAAAAGATCATGATCGGCAACGGTCTCGAGGAAGGCGTACTGCTCGGGCCGCTCGTCTCCAGGCGCCAGTACGAGCAGGTGCTCAGGGCGATCGAGGCGGCGAAAGCCGCCGGCGCGACCATCGCATGCGGCGGCAAGCGCCCTGAAGGTTTCGACAGGGGTTACTACCTCGAGCCGACGATCCTGACCGACGTGCCCTTGGAAAGCGACGCGTGGCGCGAGGAGATTTTCGGGCCGGTCCTCTGCATCCGCCCGTTCTCGACGGAAGACGAAGCAATCGAGCTTGCAAACGATTCCCGCTTCGGCCTCGCTGCGGCTGTCATGTCGAAGGACGATGTCCGCGCCGAACGGGTCGCCGCCGCCTTCCGCGCTGGCATCGTCTGGATCAACTGTTCGCAGCCGACCTTCACCGATGCGCCCTGGGGCGGTTACAAGGAGTCGGGCATCGGCCGCGAGCTCGGCCGCTGGGGTCTCGAAAACTATCTCGAGACGAAGCAGATCACCCGTTTTGCCGCTGGCGAGAAATGGGGTTGGTACATCAGATGACCGGCAATATTTCGATGGATTGGGACAACTCGCTCGACCTGCTTCTGGTTCATTGCCAGGGCGAGATCGGCAAGGTGATCGTGGGCGGTGCGCCGGAAATCCCGGGCGCGACCATGCTCGACAAAATGAACCACATCAACATGGTGGACGACAGCCTCCGCCGCTTCGTGACCTTCGAGCCGCGCGCCGGCGTTGCCATGTCGGTCAATCTGCTCGTCGCGCCGACGCGGCCCGACGCCGATGCGGGCTTCATCGTGCTGCAGGCCGACCGCGCTCACCCCATGTCCGGCAGCAATTGCATCTGCGTCGTGACCGCACTGCTTGAAAGCGGACGGGTTGCGATGCGCGAACCCGAAACGATCGTCCGGCTCGACACGCCTGCGGGATTGATCGTCGCACGGGCCGATTGCTTCCAAGGGCGCTGCCTCTCGGTCAGCCTCGACAATGTGCCAAGTTTCGCGGAAGCGTTGGACCGGGACATAGAGACGCCGCGCTGGGGCCGCATCAAAGTCGATGTGGCTTTCGGAGGCGTCTATTACGCGATCGTCGATGTCGACCGAATCGGCAGCGATATCGCACCGGCCAATGCGCGCTATCTGGCCGAGGCGGGCATCGAGCTGAAGTCGTTGCTTGCCGAGCAGGTGAAAGTAAAACATCCGGATCTCCCCGGGGTCGATGAGATCGCCTATGTGATGTTCCGCGGCCATGAGCCTGACGGGGTGGTTCGCACATGTACGACACTTAAACCGGGCCGCGTCGACCGGTCGCCGTGCGGCACGGGAAGCTCGGCAAACCTTGCGACGCTCTATGCGCGCGGTGAAGTTGTCGTGGGAGACCGGCGGACGTCCCGCTCGATCATCGGCGGCGAATTTGTTGCGGAAGCGATCGGCATCACGGAAGTGGGCGGGCATCCCGCGGTGCTGCCCCGGATCACGGGGCGCGGCTGGGTCTACGGTCGCGAACAGCTCCGTATTTCCGATGAGGACCCCTTCAAGAATGGTTTTGCACTCTCTGACAGTTGGGGACCACAGGTTCACTTGCTGACGGAGGAAGAATGATGGCCGACGAACCGGAGTCGCTCGACGGCCAGAGAGTGCTCGTGACCGGAGCCTCCGGTGGCATTGGCGCATCGATCGTCGAACGCCTCGCTGTCGAAGGCGCCCGGCCGTTGATCCACTACGGTAAAGACAAAGCCGCCGCCGAGGCGCTTCTTGCCCGCATTTCCGGGCGCGGCATCATCCTCCAGGCTGACCTGTCCCATTCCGAAGGCCCTTTCGAACTTTGGCGCAAGGCCGAAGAGGCGGTCGGGCGAATACACG
Organism: Sinorhizobium sp.; assembly: GCF_059070375.1. Lineage (NCBI taxonomy): Bacteria > Pseudomonadati > Pseudomonadota > Alphaproteobacteria > Hyphomicrobiales > Rhizobiaceae > Sinorhizobium > Sinorhizobium sp. The sequence continues at coordinate 499,236 of NZ_JCACWC010000001.1, read as the reverse complement.
CCCTGATCAACAATGCGGGCATCCGCACCGAGATATCGATCGACGCCGATCCCGCAGCCTGGAAGGCGGCCTGGCAAAGGGAGTTTCAGGTGAACTTCTTCGCAGCCGCAGATCTCTGCAAGGAGGCGCTCAGGCATTTCAAGGCGAATGGGGGCGGCCGGATCATCAGCATGGCGAGCCGGGCGGGTCAGCGCGGCTACGCCGCCGACGCCATGCCATATGGCGCCACGAAAGCGGCACTCGTGAACCTCACAAAGTCGATTGCCCGCAGCTTCGGCCGGGACGGCGTCGTCGCCATCGCCGTCGCTCCCGGCTGGGTGCGTACCGGCATGGCCGAGGATTTCGTCGCCCAGTACGGCAAGCAGGCGGTGGTCGCCGACATTCCCATCGGCGAAATGGCGGAACCGACCGAAGTGGCCGAGCTGGTCGCATTCCTGTTGCGCCCGTCGCAATCGTCGCTGAATGGGGCGACGCTCGACGTCAACGGCGGCAGCTACATCCGATAAGAGAGTTTAGGACCTGGGCATGAAGAGGTTCCAAGGCAAAGTCGCCATTGTCACGGGCGGAGGCGGCGGCATTGGCTCTGCGGTCTCGCGCAGGCTATCGGACGAAGGCGCATTGGTCGTCGTCTCCGACGTAAACGCCGATGCGGCGGACGACGTCGCGGCGGAGATCGTGGCGGCGGGCGGCTCCGCGATCGCAATCGCCGCCGATATCGCCCGGAAGGAGCCATGCTTCAGCCTCATTGCTCAGGCTTTCGATCAGAGGAAGCGCACCGACATTCTCGTCAACAACGCGGGCATCAACCGGCGCGGCAACCTCCTGTCGCTCACGGACGACGACTGGAATGCGAGCTTCGCGGTAAACCTCGATTCGATGTTCCACCTATGCCGCGCAACCATCCCGCACATGATCGATGCCGGCGGCGGCGCGATCGTCAACACCGCCTCGCAATGGGGCCTTTACCCGGCACCAGATCACATCGCCTACAACACGACCAAAGCGGCGGTGGCGGCGTTCACCCAGAATCTGGCCCGGGACTATGCTCCGCACAAGATCCGCGTCAACGCCGTCTGCCCCGGCGAGATCCACACGCCGATGCTCGAAGCGGGCGTGAAGCGATCAGGACGAACCATTGCCGACCTCGACAAACTCGTTCCCTTCGGGCGGATCGGAAAACCAGAAGAAGTGGCAGCCCTCGTCGCTTTCCTCGCATCCGACGAGGCCGCCTTCATGTGCGGCTCGCTCGTTGAACTAACGGGTGCGCAGGCCGTGGCATAGAGCACTTCCAGGAAGAGTGTGTAACGTCGATGGCCGGGCAATCACCTCGACCAACTCTCCGGCTTCCAAGTGCCGTTTGACCTCGTATGCGATGCACGCTTCGGCGCCGTTGGCGACAACGCGCGCAGCGTCCAGGAGTTCGGCGTTACACACAGACAAATGCTACCGATTCAGGTGCTTTTTATCTTGCCGTTCATTCCATTGGGGTAAAAGCCACCCTTGCTGACGCCTTCCTTGTGGGAGAGATAAACGATGCGTAGCACCTCTTGCGGGGTCCGGGTGAACGCGATCGCATCCGGCGTCGAGGGAACGATGTTGGCCTTGCCATCCATCTGAATGCCCTGATCCTTGTCTTCCGCGCCATCAATTTTATCCCGTGCGTCGGATACCGCTTGCGCGGCCTTCCAGGCTTCTTCGCCCTTTCGGTAAAGGGTGGATCGCGCCATGCCCATGTGGTAGGCCTCGACTGCCAGGATGCCGGCGGCGGCGGCGAGAAAGTCCTTGTTCTTGAGGACGGTGGCTGCTCCGGCATAGGCGGTAACGCCAACATCTTCGAATAGCATGCCGCCGAGCACGAAGTTCGTCTCATTACCGAACGGATCAAAGTCCTCGCCGAGCCCCGCCGCTTTCGCGACCGCGGCAAAGCCGGCGTCGAAATCAATGGCCGGCCTCGGCACAGCCTGATCTGCAAGCGTCTTGCGATAGAATCTGACGTGCGCAAGTTCGTTTTCCGCAACCTCCCGCATGAACGCGCCAATCGCAGGGGTAGCGAAGGAGACTTGCTTGCCGCCGGTCACCGGGCCGGCGTCAGAACCTGCATCGGAATCATCGATGCCTTTGCCAGTCGTGCCACGCAGATAGTACTCAGCTTCCATGTATTCGAGGTTGAGCGCAAATTGGAATATGTCCTCGTCCTCGACGTCACTCGGCTCGTCGGCCTGCGATATCGAGGGGAAGCCTGCGGTTGAAACGAGCGTCGCCCCGAGGCCAAGCTGCAAAAGGCGGCGGCGCGGAAGGAAAATTGATGGCAGTGCACGGATCATGGCTTCCTCCTTGAAGCCCGCCCGGCGTCAGTCTTGGCTCCTCAGGTGCGGGCCAACTCTGTCGAACCTTGCACGAGGCGAAATGTTCCGGAACATGCCTGCTGTCGCCCCTTATCCGACTTCGTCTCGGGCTTGCTGCATCTCGTCCGCGCGTAACCGGTTCGAAATCTGCTGTACCGTCGCTCGATATTCCCATAAGATGTCTGCGACAACTAACAGTCGTAGTCATATGATGATTTTAGATGCGGGGTATGGGAATATTCATGCCGAGTACGAAAAAGGGAGGCGCGCGCCCGTCGCTGTCCTCGCAGGTGGCAGACGCCATAAAGGCGCAGATCGAGGCAGGATACTATGCGCCGGGCGACAAGTTGCCGACCGAGCCGGCTTTGATCGACAAGTTCGGCTTCAGTCGGACGGTGGTGAGGGAGGCGATCGCGGCGCTTAGGGCCGATGGCCTGGTGGAGTCGCGGCAGGGGTCGGGCGTCTTCGTGATAGGGCCGCGGCAGAGCGACCCCGGCCTCAGGCTTTTCACCGGCGAGACCGACAAGATTTCCGATATCATCGAGGAGCTCGAACTGCGCATCGGCATCGAAGTCGAGGCGGCAGGCCTGGCGGCGGCGCGCAGTTCCCCGGCGCAGGAGGCCGAAATCCAGACCCAGGTCGAGCGCTTTGCCCATCTCGTCGCCGAAGGAAAGCCCACGGATGAGGCCGATTTCCAGTTTCACATGGCTATAGCGACGGCCACCAACAACACCCGCTTCCGCACCTTTCTGGAGCATGTCGGGCGCCGCATGATCCCGCGCGTGAAGTTTCGCACGGTCATGGGCGGCGTGGATCCGTTGCCGAGCCGGGACGAGCCCATTCTCCTCGAACACCGCGAGATCGCCGAGGCGATCCTCGCACGGGATCCGGACCGGGCCCGGGAGGCCATGCGCCGCCATCTCGTCACCGGGATCAAGCGGTACCGCTCGCTGACGACCTGGCGCCCGAGTGAAAAATCCGGCGAGGTTGATTGACTCATCTTGAAAGTCATCATATGAATTTCCCATCTTAAGCTCGCAGCCGGAGGGAATTCATTGTCGCCTGAAGAAATCAAGTCGCGTGTCGGTTCGGGGCTCTTGTCCTTTCCGGTCACGCACTTCACGTCGGACTACAAGCTCAATCTGGAGAGCTACCGACGTCATGTGGAGTGGCTTTCCGGCTTTGAGGCCGCGGCCCTGTTCGCTGCCGGCGGCACCGGCGAGTTCTTTTCGCTCTCGCCGAACGAAGTGGGCCAGGTCACCCGTGCGGCCAAGGACGTATCGGGCGAGGTGCCCATCATTGCGGGTTGCGGCTACGGCACGTCGCTTGCCGTCGAGACCGCGAAGATCGTCGAGGAGGCGGGTGCCGACGGTATTCTCCTGCTGCCGCACTACCTGACGGAAGCGCCGCAGGAAGGCATCTATGCCCATGTGAAGGCCGTCTGCGATTCGACGGGCCTCGGCGTCATTCTCTACAACCGCGCCAATTCGGTCGCCAATGCCGACACGGTCGCGCGCCTTGCCGAGGCCTGCCCCAACCTGATCGGCTTCAAGGACGGCACCGGCAAGGTGGACCTCGTGCGTCATGTGACGGCCCGGCTCGGCGACCGGCTCTGCTATATCGGCGGCATGCCGACCCATGAGCTCTTCGCGGAAGGCTTCAACGGCGTCGGCGTTACGACCTATTCGTCGGCGGTTTTCAATTTCGTGCCGGAACTGGCGCAGCGCTTCTACCGGGCCATGCGTGCCGGCGACAAGGCGGTGATGGAAGGCATTCTTCATACGTTTTTCTTCCCCTTCGCGGCCCTGCGCGACCGCAAGGCCGGCTATCCGGTTTCGATCATCAAGGCGGGGGTGGAGCTTGCCGGTTTTGCGCCGGGCCCGGTTCGCCCGCCTCTGGTCGACCTGACCGGCGAGGAGCGGGAGATCTTGCAGGGGCTGATAGAGGCATCGCGCCGCTGAAAAGAAACATCGGGCCGGGCGCCAGGAGGATGGCGCCCGCCTTAAACGTCGTCGTTCCAACTGGGGAGGAGTGCAATGGGAAACAAATCTGTTCGCGTCATCGCGGGCGCAATGGTGGTGGCCGGCTGGGCCGGCTGCGCCGGCGCGCAGAGCGCCTCGGAAATCAAGATCGTCCTGCCTGAACAGCCGGCCAATCTTGAGCCCTGCGGTACCATCATCACCAATGTCGGTCAGATATTGAGCCGCAACGTCGTCGAGCCGCTGACCGTCGTCGATCCGAAAAGCGGTCAGCCGACACCCGGTCTTGCGACCGAGTGGAAGCAGACCGATCCGAACACCTGGCAGCTCAAGCTGCGTCAAGGAGTTCAAGTTCCAGGACGGAGCCGCTTTCAATGCCGAGGCGGTCAAATTCTCGATCGAGCGGATGACCGGCGGCAAGCTGACCTGCAGCAACATCGCCAAGTTCGGCGATGCCAAGCTGACGGTCACGCCGATCGATGACCTGACGGTCGAGATCAAATCGGACAAGCCGCAGCCGATTCTGCCGACGCTGCTCAGCGTGGTCATGATCGTCTCGCCGAACACGCCGGCGGACAAGGCTGTGAACGACCCGGTCGGAACCGGGCCGTTCAAGCTTTCGAGCTTCACCCCGCAGACGGTCGTGCTGGAAGCCTTCGACGGCTACTGGGGCGAGAAGCCGGCCATTGCCAAGGCCAGCTATGTCTGGCGCCCGGAATCCTCGATTCGCGCCGCCATGGTGGAGACCGGGGAGGCCGATCTGACACCGTCCATTGCGATCCAGGATGCGACCAATCCGGAAACGGACTTCGCCTATCTGAACTCCGAAACCACCGCGATCCGCATCGATGCCGGCTTTGCTCCGCTCGACGACGTCCGAATCCGCAAGGCGCTGAACCTGGCGATCGACTGGGATGGTCTCGCGCAGCTTTTCGGCGAGGACGTGCAGCGGGCTTCGCAGATGGTCGTCACCGGTATCAACGGCCACGACGACAAGCTGGCGCCCTGGGCCTTCGATGCCGAAAAGGCGCGCGCGCTGATTGCCGAGGCAAAGGCCGCGGGCGTACCGGTCGATACCGAAATCGAACTGATCGGCCGCAACGGCATCTACCCCAACGGTACGGAAGCCATGGAAGCCATGATGGCCATGTGGCAGGATGTCGGACTGAACGTCAAGCTGACGATGCTCGACGTGAACGATTGGCTGCGCTACCTGCAGAAGCCCTTCCCGGAGAGCCGCGGGCCGAACCTGCTGCAGATGATGCACGACAACAACAAGGGTGATGCCGCCTTCACCGTTCCGATCTTCTACACCTCGGGCGGAAGCTATTCGACCTTCGAGGATGCGGGCCTCGACAAGGAGGTCGCCGATGCCGTGGCTGCCACCGGCGAGGACCGTACGGCAAAGTTCAAGGCGATCTTTGCGAAGGTGCATGACGATCTCGCGGTCGACATCCCGATGTTCCACATGATCGGCTACACCCGGGTCGGCAGCCGCCTCGAGTGGAAGCCGGACATCACGACCAACAGCGAGATCCCGCTCGCCAATATCGCCCTCAAGGACTGAGTGCCACCATCCGGGCGAGCGCGCGGCACGTTCGCGCGCTCGCATGAACTGCAAGGGAATCCAGAGGCTCCGCATGATGCTCGGCTATATCGGCCGGCGGGCATATCACAGCGTAATTTCGGTGATTGGCCTGCTGACGCTCGTCTTCTTCCTCACGCGTTTGACCGGCGATCCGTCGGCCCTCTACCTGCCGCTCGATTCAAGTCTCGAGGCGCGCCAGGCCTTCGCCCGCCTGAACGGTCTGGACCAGCCGATTTACGTGCAGTTCTTCCAGTATCTGCATAACCTCCTGTCCCTGGATTTCGGCCAGTCCTTGCGACAGAACCGGTCGGCGATCGAGGTCGCTCTCGAGGCCTTTCCGGCCACGTTGAAGCTCGCTTTGGTCGCGATGACGCTGGCAACCGTTCTGGCCATCGTTGTCGGCGCGCTGGCCGCTGCCCGTCCCGGGAGCCTGTTCGATCGCGTCGCCGGCCTCGTTTCGCTGGCGGGTGCGAGCACACCCGATTTCTGGATCGCGATCGTCGGCATTCTCGTGTTCGCGGTCGGGCTCGGCATGTTGCCGACGTCGGGTACGGGCACTGCCCTGCACTGGATCATGCCGATCGTCGTGCTGATGCTGCGTCCTTTCGGGCTCCTGGTCCAGGTTGTGCGTGGCACGATGATCTCTGCACTCGCCTCGCCCTTTATCAAGACCGCCCACGCCAAAGGCATGAAGCGTCGCAAAATCATCTTCGGTCACGCGCTCAGGAATTCACTGCTGCCGGTGATCACCGTCGCCGGCGACCTGGCGACCGGGCTGATCAACGGCGCCGTCGTCGTCGAGACGATCTTCGGCTGGCCGGGCATCGGCAAGCTGATGATCGATTCGATCATTCAGCGCGATTTTGCCGTAGTGCAATCGACGATCCTCGTCACGGCAATCGCCATCTTCATCGTCAACATCGCGATCGATCTTCTTTACGCAGTTCTCGATCCGCGCATCCGATACTGAGGGGAGGCGACAATGACCGACCTGGCATTGCCATCCGTAAGATCGCCCGGCGCCCTGCGGCAGCTCGCAATCTATCTAACCCGGGACAAGCTGGCGCTCTGCGCAGCCGTCTTTCTCTTCGTGCTCATCGTCTGCGTGCTTGTCGGACCGCTCTTCGTCGGCGAACTTGCGGGCAAGCTCGGGCTCAGGCAACGCAACCTGCCGCCCTTCGCACTGGAACACGGGTTCATCTACATTCTGGGAGCCGATACGCTCGGGCGGCCGATCCTGGCGCGGCTGATCGTCGGGGCGCAGAACACGCTTGGCATCGCGGCCGCTGCCGTCTTCTGCTCCATGGCTTTAGGCGGCATTCTCGGCCTTGCCGCCGGCTATTCGGAGCGCTGGTACAGCCACGTCATACTGCGCCTGGCCGATGTGGTGATGAGCTTTCCCTCGCTGCTGCTTGCCCTGATCGTGCTCTATACGCTCGGTCCCAGCATGACGAACCTGGTGATCGTGCTGGCGATTACCCGCATGCCCATCTTCATCCGCACCGCACGGGCCGAAGTGCTCGAACTGCGCGAACGCATGTTCGTCAGTGCCGCGCGCTCCATGGGCGCGAGTACCCGACGCATCCTGTTCCGTCATATCGCACCGCTCGTGCTGCCGACGCTGGTAACGATAGCCGCAATCGATTTCGCTACCGTTATCCTGGCCGAATCCTCCTTGAGTTTCCTCGGGCTTGGCATTCAGCCTCCGGATTTCACCTGGGGCGCCATGGTAGCCAACGGCCGCGGTTATCTGAAGACGGCGTGGTGGATCGCTTTCTGGCCGGGACTCGCCATCCTGCTGACGACGCTTTCCCTGAACATTCTCGCCAGCTGGGCCCGGACCGTCGCCGATCCGCTGCAGCGCTGGCGTCTGCAATCGCTGCGAAAGGCTCCGCGATGAACGCGCCGGACAAACCCATACTGCGGATCGACAAACTCACGGTCGACTTCCTCTCCGAAGGCGACCCCGTGCGTGCCGTCGACGACGTCTCGTTCGACGTCTGCCCGGGGGAAACCCTCGTCATCCTGGGCGAGAGCGGATCGGGAAAGAGCGTCAGCACCGGAACGGTCATGGGGCTGATCGATTGCCCGCCGGGCGACATCGTCTCGGGCTCGCTGGTGTTCGACGGGACGGATCTTTCCCGCCTCGATGACGAAGGCCGGCGTGAACTGAACGGCCGCCGCATCGCCATGATCTTCCAGGATCCGCTGGCCTATCTCAACCCGGTCTATACTGTCGGCAGGCAGATCGCCGAGGTGTTCGAGAGCCATGGCGGAGGCGAGGGGGGTGCGGTGCGCGACAAGGTCGTTCGGCTGCTCGAACGGGTCGGAATTCCTGAAGCCGACGAGCGGATCGACTATTATCCGCACCAGTTCTCGGGCGGACAGAGGCAGCGCGTGATGATCGCCATGGCGATCGCGCTGAAGCCGGACATCCTGATCGCCGACGAGCCGACCACGGCACTCGACGTCAGCGTTCAGGCACAAATCCTCGAACTCCTGCGGGATCTGCAGCGCGAGACCGGCATGGCGCTGATCATGATCACCCACGATCTCGAGGTCGCCGCGGCCATGGCGGATCGGATCATCGTGATGAATGGCGGCAAGGTGGTGGAGAGCGGCAAGGCCCAGGACGTGTTTACCAATCCGAGCCACGCCTATACCCGCCGGCTGATGTCGGCCGTGCCCCATGCCGACGCGCCGAAAGCGCCTCGGAATGCCGCACAAGGCGAGGTCCTGCTGCAGGTCGCCCATTTAAGCAAGCATTACAAGCTGGGGTCCGGTCCGTTCTCGCCCAAGCGGGAGTTCAAGGCCGTGGACGACGTCAGTTTCACGCTTCGTCGCGGGGAAACGGTCGGTATCGTTGGCGAGTCCGGTTCGGGTAAATCGAGCATTGCACGCATGCTGCTGAGACTGAACGAGCCCACGTCGGGCGCGGCACTCTTTGCCGGCGAGGACATTTTCAAGCTCAAGGGCAGGGCGCTCAACGGTTTCCGCCGAAGGGTGCAGATGGTGTTCCAGGATCCATTCGGGTCGATGAATCCGCGCATGAACGTCCGCTCGATCATTTCCGAACCCTGGGCGATCCATGGGGATATCCTGCCGCGCGAACGCTGGAACGACCGTGTCGTGGAGCTGCTGGAGCTTGTCGGCCTGAAGGCAGAGCATGCTGAACGGCATCCGCATCAGTTTTCGGGCGGGCAGCGGCAACGCATCGCCATTGCCCGGGCACTCGCCAGTGAACCCGAGCTGATCGTCTGCGACGAGGCGGTTTCGGCGCTCGACGTGTCGATTCAGATGCAGGTCATCGAGCTTCTGGCCGATCTCCGCCAGCGCCTCGGCCTCTCCTACGTCTTCATTACCCACGATCTGCCCATCGTGCGCCAATTCGCCGACCGGATCCTGGTGATGCAGCGCGGCAGGATCGTCGAGGAAGGCGAGACGGAAGCCCTTTTCGTCTCACCTCGGCACGAATACACGCAAGCCCTGCTGCGAGCCGTTCCGCAGCCGAAGTGGTTGCAGGGCGATCCGGCGCCGATCGCGGGGTAGAGCATTCCGGGAAAATTTGAAACGGCTTTCCGGTCGGATTCGGTCGGATACCCAGGTGCGCTCTGTCCCCCGAGCGCTTGACTCATGTCTGCAGCAGTGAATATAACGCACTAACCAGTTACATCATTAAATGCAGTGTAGCTGCTGTTACGACCGATGACCGGGGAGGGGATCGATGAGAGTGTTCGGCATGCAGCATATCGGCTTCACCGTGCCGCATCTGGAGGAGGCGGTTCGCTTCTTCGAAGCTGCCTTCGGCGCCGTGACGTGTTTGGAGACCGGACGCATCGAAGCGGACGACGCCTTCATGCAGAGAAGGCTCGGCGTGCCTGCCGGCTGCAGGATCGAGAACATAAAGGTTCTTCGAATTGGCAACGGCACCAATCTCGAACTTTTTCAATATTCGGGCGAGGAAGGCCGCGACGAGCCATTGAAGCGCAACAGTCAACCCGGCGGCTTTCATCTGGCGTTTGAGGTGGATGACTGCCACGCGGCCGCGGATCGGCTGCGCCAGGCGGGCGTCGACGTGCTGGAGGGGCCGACATTCGTGGACGCCGGCGCGATGCAGGGCCTCACCTGGCTCTACCTGCGTGCGCCGTGGGGGCAGTTCCTCGAACTCGTAAGCATGAACGGTGCGCTGGGCTATGAGCGGGCCGGTGGGCCGAAGCAGTGGTCCCCGGTAACGGGAGAGTGATTTCATCATCCATCGCAAGAACGCCGTCTCCGGCGGAAAGGAGTGCGCTTGCCCCACGAGATAACGATCCCTGCAAAGCAGACGTTCCGACTCGACCGGTATGAGGACTTGCCGCTAAACTTCGGCGAAGTCCGCGGGCGGACGCTTTGTACTCTGGTCAGCCCCGGCACCGAACTCGGCTGGGCGAATGGCGATGTCTTTCCAATTCGGCCTGGCTACTCTGCTGTTTTCGAGGTGGAAGATGTGGCGGACGGCGTGGCTGGTGTTCTGCCCGGTGAACTGCGTTTCGCGATGGGCATGCACCGGAGCACTCAGACGCATATGGCGCGGGACACGGTTCCATTGCCGGCCGGCATGAGGCCCGAGATCGCCGTTCTCTCGCGCCTCATGGGCGTCTCGCTCACGACCCTCATGACGACGAAGGCCCGGCCTGGCGATCACGTCGTCGTCACTGGAGCCGGCCCGGTCGGTCTTCTCGCGGCGCAGCTCTTCAAGATTTCCGGTTACCGCACTACCGTCGTCGATCCGGATCCGCTGAGAAGGGCGCAACTCGCCAGGTGCGGCATCTCCGATTGTCGCGAGCGTGTCCCGCTTCAGTCGTCGCTTCAAGGGCAGGTCGCGCTCGTTCTCGATTGTTCCGGCCACGAAGGGGCCGTGCTCGACGCATGCCGCATCGTTCGCCGCCTGGGCGAGGTCGTCCTGGTTGGCGTTCCATGGCGCAAGCTGACCGAGATCTCCGCGCATGAGATTCTGCACGCGGTTTTCTTCAACCTTGTAACCCTGCGGTCGGGCTGGGAATGGGAATTGCCGGTTCATGCGCGTGCATTCGAGTGGGAGGAACTGTTGGGCGGTTACAATAACGCGCGCCACAGCGTCTTCGGAGGGTTCGCCCGGGCACTCGACTGGCTGGCAGAGGGAAGAATTGAACTCGACGGACTGCTGCGCCGCGTTTCTCCGGCCGATCCTGCCTCTCTCTACGCAGACATTGCCGCAAGGCATATGGACGAACCGTTCATCGTCCTTGATTGGACCGATTTGGACCGACCCGGCTGAAGGTATCGTTATCTAAGCGCAGACCATGCGCATGATGGTCTCTATGTTGAATTGAACGCGCTCTTCGAGCGCGTCTTTCGCCATCAGGTCACGCTCGAAAACGATCGAACCGGTAAAGCGGTTGGTGATGTAGTAATAGCCGATGGCCGCGATGGTGAGGTTCAGTTGCACCGGGTCGATTCCCGGCCGGAAAACCCCCTCGGAAACGCCCCGCTCCAGCAGCTCCTTGACCATGCCGACGAATTTTCGACTGGTTGCACGGACCACCTGGGACTTCTTCAAGTGCTTGGCGCGATGAAGGTTCTCGCTGTTGACCAACGTTATGAACTCCGGGTGCTTCAGATAGTATTCCCAGGTGAAACGCACGAGCCTTTCAAGGGCGGCCTTGGGTTCAAGGTCATTCAGGTTGAGCTTTTGTTCCGCGGTCCGGATCCCGTTATAGGCGTCTTCGAGAACGGTCTGGAAGAGGTGGTCCTTGCCGTCGAAGTAGTGGTAAATCATCCGCTTGTTGGCGTTTGCCTTCTCGGCGATCACGTCCACCCTGGCGCCCCCCAAGCCGTTTTTCGCGAATTCCTTCTTCGCGGCCTCGAGGATGCGCGCCTTGGTTGCTTCGGCATCGCGCAGCCGCGGTTTCCCGGCTGCTTTCGCTTTCTGTGCACTCGTCGTTCTCAAGGTCTGACCTTCACGCGTTCATAGCTTGTGTTGCCCGACTCATACACGCCCGCCGGTATAGCCGTCAAAGCCGCCTGCCGAGATGTTCGCTTCATGAAAATATACGAAAACCCTTGACTCATGCAACACTAAACAAGTAACTAGTTAGTGCGTTAACGGCAATGGCGGCGGAAGAAGGGTGCGGGCGGGGAATGATCCTTCTCCTCCATGAAGCCGTCGGTGCCGGACACTCAACTGCATTGGGAGGAATGCGAATGTCGACATTCATCAAGAACTTCATCGAGCGTGAGACGATCAGCCGTCGCCACTTTCTGCTTGCCTCGGCCGCAGGTCTGGGGGCAGCGGTCCTGCCAAACCCGTTTGGCGGCGGCGCGCGCGCTGCATTGACGGATCCCGCGATCGCCTGGAGCTATCGCGACCGCGCTTCGGCCTATTGGAACTCGGTCGTGTCCGGCGGCGAAGCGTTCGTCGAATCGCTCGGCAAGCCGAAGAGCGCGCTCGTAAGCCTGATCAACGAAGGGTCCTCCGAGAAATCTCTGGCCGACATCAAGGCCTTCCTTGCCAAGAACAATGGAAATTGCGCCCTCGCCTGCGATGCCAATGACAGCCCGAATGCGCGGCCGATCGTCGAGGCAGTGTCGGCTGCGGGCGGCTACATCGCCACGATCTGGAACAAGACCGATGATCTCCATCCATGGGATTTCGGCGACAACTACGTGTCGCACATGACCTGGTCGGACGAGAAGCCCGCCGAAGAAACCGCACGCATCCTGTTCGAAGCCATGGGCGGCGAGGGCGGGGTCGTCCACCTGGGCGGCATTGCCGCCAACAACCCTGCGGTCGAGCGGCTCAACGGCCTCAAGAATGCACTGAAGGACTTTCCCAACATCGAACTGCTCGATGCGCAGCCGGCGGACTGGGACACGCAGAAAGGCGCGGCACTGATGTCATCCTTCCTGACCCGCTACGGCGACAGGATCAAGGGTGTGCATTGCGCCAACGACAACATCGCCTACGGCGTCATCGAGGCGCTGCGCGCCGAAGGCCTCGAGGGCATGCCGATCGTGTCCTATGACGGCAATCCCGAAGCGGTGCAGATGGTCATGGACGGCCAGCTGCTCGCGACAGTCTTCACCAATCCGCACTGGGGCGGTGGCATCACCTCGGCGCTCGCCTACCATGCGGCAATCGGCAGCTTCAAGCCGTCGGAAGAGCCGAAAGAGCATCGCGAGTTCTACGGACCGACCGTCCTGGTCAGCAAGAAGGATGCCGAGGAGTTCAAGGCCAAGTATCTGGATTCGGTTCCCAAATACGATTGGGCCGACTTCTGGGGGCCTTCCAACGGACAGATTCAGTATCGGTCCTGACGCTTTCTCAGGGGACGGCGCGCAGCCGACCGTCCCCGTTATCTTTATCCGAGACCATGCGAAAGGTGCCCATCGTGACCCGGCCCATATCGCGCGAGACCCTGATCAAATGGGCGCCCCTTCTGGTGCTCGTCGCGCTTGTGATCTTCTTTACGGTTTTGAACCCGACATTCTTCTCGGCCCGCAACTTCGCGCGCATCGCCATCGCATCCGCCCCCGCCTTGATGGTGGCCGTGGGCGTGACTTTCATCATCATCATGGGCTCGATCGACCTTTCCATGGAAGGTGTCATCTCGCTTACGGCCGTGCTCTTCTCCTTTGCCTTCATAAAGCTCGGCGGCACCTTGCTGGGCACGGCGTGGCTCGCCCTTCCGCTGGTCCTGATCATAGGCGGGCTCATAGGCTTCCTGAACGGCTTGATCCACGTCAAACTGCGGGTACCCTCGTTCATGGCGAGCCTCGCCATGGGTTTCGTCGGAACCGGCGCGGCAATTCTGGTCACGGGCGGCGATATAGTGCGGGTCAGCGATCCGGCGTTCCGCGGCCTCTTGACCGTCAGATGGCTTGGCTTCCCGCTCATGGTGTACGTGGCCGCCGTATTCCTGATCGTCGCCTGGTTCATCCAGGAACACACAAGGCTCGGCCGCAACTTCTATGCGGTCGGCGGCGGAGAAGAACTGGCGCATGCCTCGGGCCTCGACGTCAGCCGCGTGCGCATCGCCGGCTTTGCGCTTGCAGGCATGTTTTACGCGATTGCGGCAGTCCTCGTCGTCGCACGCATCGGGCAAGCGGAGTCCGTCACGGGTTCCAATTTCATGTTCGTATCGATCACCTCAGTCGTCGTCGGAGGGGTGGCCCTGTGGGGCGGCATCGGCGGCGTGTGGAATGCGCTGATCGGCGTCCTTATCGTCGGCGTCATCAACAACGGCATGGTGGTCATCGGTCTGCCGGACTTCCTTCAGGACGGCGTTCTGGGCCTCCTCGTCATCCTTGCCGTCGTGTTGTCGACCGATCGCAAGCTTGTCTCTTTCGTGAAGTGAGGGTGAGCCCATGTACGAGCTGAAGTCCCTCGACAAGAAGTTCCCCGGCGTTCATGCGCTGAAGGCGATCGACTTCCATATTAAACGCGGCGAGATCGTCGGGCTGGTAGGAGAGAACGGCGCGGGAAAATCCACCCTGATGAAGGTGATCTATGGCGCCTACCAGCCCGATGGCGGGCAGATCCTCATCAACGGCGATGCCGTGCGCTTCGCGAACCCCCGCCAGGCGATGGAAAAGGGAATCGGGATGGTGTTTCAGGAGCAGTCCCTGATCCCCAACCTCACTGTGATGGAGAACATTTTCCTCGGCTACGAGCAGCAGTTCGTCCGCCTCGGCGTCATCAACTGGAAGGAGATGGCCAAGGCCGCGAAAGCACAGCTTGCGAAGGTCAAGCTGGACATCGATCCTTCAACGGTCACGTCGAAGCTGTCCTTCGCCCAGCGTCAGCTGGTCGAACTCGCAAAGGTCCTCACACTCGAAGAGCGGGTCGACGGCGATCTCGTCATCCTCCTCGACGAGCCCACCTCGGTCCTGTCGAAGGACGAAGTGCAACTCCTGTTCAAGCTCGTGCGCGAGCTCGTGACCCGTGCCTCCTTCATATTCGTCTCGCACCGAATGGACGAGGTGATGGAGCTGTCGGACCGGATCTACGTGATGAAGGACGGACAGGTGGTCGACGTCGTCGAGCGGGGCGGGCGCGGAGCCGATGCCGAATCGATCCAGCACAAGATGGTCGGGCGGAACGTCGACAAGCAATATTACCGGGAGCAGCTTCAAAAGCCCTACGATCCCTCGAGAGTCCTGGTCGAAATGTCCGGCATCGACCTGCCGGGACGTACGAGGGACATCTCGCTCAGGCTTCACGCCGGTGAGGTCCTGTGCCTCGTCGGAACCGAAGGCTCGGGCCGGGAAGCAATATTGCGCGCAATCTACGGCATGCTCAGCCCCACCGGCGGACGCCTGAAGATCAAGGGACAGGAGGTGAAGGCATATTCGCCGCGTCAATCGGTCGGCCTCGGTGTCGGATATGTTCCGCGCGAGCGCAAGATCGAGGGCATCGTGGCGGGCATGAATGTCTACGAGAACATGACCCTCTCGCAGATGAGGAAGCATTCGACCGCAAGCGTTCTGCAGGTCGGAAAGGAGCGCGCGCTCGCGCGGGAGTGGATCAGGAAGCTCTCCATCAAGGCTCATTCCGAGCTCGCGGATTGCGGCAATCTTTCAGGCGGCAATCAGCAGAAGGTCGTTCTCGCCAAATGGCGCTCCGCAGGCGCCGATATCATGCTGCTCGATCACCCGACGCGAGGTCTCGACATCGGGGCGAAGGAGGACGTCTACGAAATGATCCGCGCCATGAACGATGCCGGCGTCGGGATCGTCCTGGTGGCAGACACGCTCGAAGAAGCGATTGGCCTCTCCCATACGATCGTCGTCGTCAAGGATGGCAGTATCCAGAAACGGTTCGATTGCGCGCCCGGCGCGAAGCCCTCCCTCTATGACCTCCTGCATTACATGATCTGAGGATAAGATGGACCTACAACACCTCAAACCGCACCTGCCCTGGATCACGCTCACGGTGCTCGTCGCCATCGTCGGGATGGCCGATCCCGGTTTTCTCAAGCCGCAAAACCTCATGAGCCTCGCAGGCGACATCGTGCCGCTCTTCATCATGGCGCTCGGCCTGACCTTCGCCATCTATATCGGAGGCATCGACCTGTCGGCCCAGTCCATGGCCAACATGGTGACCGTGATTGCCTCGGTCTACCTTGCATCGATGGGAGCCTGGGTGGCCCTTCTCTGCGTGGCTGCGGGTTTTCTGCTGGGCACCTTGTCCGGCTACATCACTACGAGACTTTACGTTCCGTCCTTCATTTCCACCCTTGCCGTGGGCGGCGTCGCCTTTTCGGTCGCGCAATGGCTGTCCGGCCAGCGCGCGCTGAACATGGACGCGGCGCAACGCAACGAGACCTTCGGCTGGATGATCGGCCGGACGTGGGGGGTGCCGAACGAGCTCCTCATCGCTGCAGTGCTCCTTGTCGTCTGCCTCTTCATCGAGCGCCGGACCATTCTCGGACGGGCGCTGAAGGCCGTCGGCGCAGGCGAGCTCGCCGCCGCCGCATCGGGCTTGAACGTGGCCCGCTATAAGATACTGGCCTTTGCGATTTCCGGTGCGCTCGCGGCGATTGCCGGCCTCCTGTTCGCAGTCAAGCTTTCGGGCGGAGCGCCGACGATCGCCAACGGTTTCCTGCTGCCGGCGATCGTCGCCGTTCTCGTTGGCGGAACTCCGCTGACGGGCGGAGTGGGTGGGGTCCTCAACACAGTTATCGGCACCCTGATCGTAGCGGTCATTCGCGCCTCGATGCTCTATTTCGAGATCGATGCGACACAACAGCAAATGGTCTTCGGCATCGTCCTCATCGGCGCCATCGCCCTGACGATCGACCGGGCCAAGCTCAGGACGGTGAAGTAGGAGAGAAGGATGGCGACGATGAAAGCTGCCGTTCTCGTGGAGCCGCGCCGGTTTGAAGTCAGAGAAGTCGGCATTCCCGAGATCGGTCCGGCCGACGTCCTGATCCGCGTAACGCGGGCGGGCATTTGCGGTACCGACCTCCACATCTTCAACGGCCATTACGCGGCCGATCGGTTGCCGATAGTGCCCGGGCACGAGTTCTGCGGGACGATCGCAGAGGTTGGCGAAAGCGTGACGCATCTCAAGACCGGGATGCGTGTGGTCGCGGACATCAATATTGGTTGCGGCAACTGCTACTGGTGCCGGCGCAACGAAGTTCTGAACTGCGGCGAAGCGGAGCAGGTCGGGATCGGGCGCGATGGAGCCTTTGCGCAATATGTGGCGCTTCCCGGTCGTCTGGTCCTCCCGGTTCCGGATGGAGTGCCTGAAGCCGTTCTGGCGCTCGTCGAACCGGTCGCCTGCGTCGTCCGGGCGGCGCGCAAGGCCGGTGCGGCCTTCGGTCGGTCGGGAGTGGTTCTGGGAGCAGGCCCCATCGGCAACCTGCATGTCCAGATGATGCGCCTTGTCGGCATGGCTCCGGTCATCGTTGCGGATCTGTCGAGCGAGCGCTGCCGCATGGCGGTCGAGGCGGGCGCGGATGCTGCGGTATCGGAACCCGCGGCGCTCAGGAGCAGGGTGCTTGAGATGACGGGCGGACGCGGCGCAGATATCGTCGTCGAAAGCGTCGGCAGCCCGAAGCTCTATCGTCAGGCCTTCGACCTGGTCCGCAAGGGCGGTCATGTGGCTTTCTTCGGGATTGCCCCGCCAGGCGAAACCGTTCCGATCGAGATACTCAGGACCGTACTCGAGGAAAACAGCCTCAAGGGTTCGGTTGCGGGAATGGGGGAGGACATGCATGACGCGCTGACGCTTCTGTCCCATGGCAGGTTCCGAACCGAGGCTTTTACCGCTGCTCACTTTCCGCTCGAGCGCATTCAGGAGGCCTTCGAAACGGTTTCGGCAAGAACCGAGCACCTCAAGACCCAGATCCTGCTGGACGCTTAGAGCGGGATGAGGAAAGTGTGCGCGGTTTCCACCCGCATCCCGCTCTGAATTGATCACGGTCACGACATTAGGTCGGCCGGACCTAAAACCATCGTGGTCGAGCGCGCAGCTAATACAAGTTTCCGTTTAGTTACTAAGATAGAGAGGCACCCGATGGACCAGCTGAACAACTTCCTTTCTCCTCCGGCCGCCCCGCGGGATTTCGGTTTCTTCGTGGATGGCAAATGGCAAAACGGGCATGACCTCTTCGTGCGGCACTCGCCCGGACATGGCATTGCGGTCACCCGCACCGCAAAATGCAGCGTCGACGACCTGCATTCCGCAGTCGCCGCCGCACGCCGGGCTTTCGAGGACCGGCGTTGGTCCGGTCTCCCGGGGGGCTCTCGTGCGTCGGTATTGCTGCGGGTGGCCGAGATCCTGCGCACCCGTCGCGATGAACTCGCCTATTGGGAGGCGCTGGAAAACGGCAAACCGATCACCCAGGCGCGCGGCGAGATCGACCACTGCATCGCCTGCTTCGAAGTAGGCGCGGGTGCGGCCCGCCTTCTGCACGGCGACAGCTTCAATTCGCTCGGAGACGGATTGTTCGGCATGGTTCTGCGCGAGCCGATCGGGGTCGTCGGGCTCATCACGCCATGGAACTTTCCTTTCCTGATCCTGTGCGAGCGCGTTCCCTTCATTCTCGCATCGGGTTGCACGATGGTCGTGAAGCCGTCGGAGGTGACTTCCGCGACGACTCTCATCCTTGCCGATGTGCTCGCCGAAGCCGGACTGCCCGACGGCGTGTATAACGTGATCACCGGCTCGGGTCGGACGATCGGTCAGGCCATGAGTGAGCATCCCGACATCGACATGCTGTCGTTCACGGGTTCAACCGCCGTTGGGCGTTCCTGCGTGCATGCGGCCGCCGACAGCAATTTCAAGAAGCTCGGTCTGGAGCTTGGAGGCAAGAACCCGATCATCGTCTTTGCCGACTCCGATCTAGAGGATGCGGCCGATGGCGCAGCTTTCGGCATCAGCTTCAATACGGGGCAATGCTGCGTGTCCTCATCCCGCTTGATCGTCGAGCGGTCGGTGGCGCACGAATTCGAAGCGCTGCTTGCCGAGAAGATGAAACGGATACGCGTCGGAGACCCGCTGGACGAGACGACCCAGGTCGGCGCGATCACGACCGAAGCGCAGAATACGACCATTCTCGATTATATCGCCAAGGGCAAAACGGAAGGAGCGGAGCTCGTGACCGGGGGGGCCGCCGTCGATCTCGGTCGCGGGCAATACATCGCGCCCACGCTGTTTTCGGGCGTATCGCGCGACATGGCGATTGCGCGTGACGAAATCTTCGGGCCGGTGCTTTGCTCGATGACCTTCGACACGGTCGAGCAGGCGGTCGAGCTGGCAAACGACACGGTTTACGGACTGGCTGCAAGCGTCTGGACCAAGAATATCGACAAGGCCCTGACCGTCACGCGACGCGTTCGAGCGGGCCGCTTTTGGGTCAATACCATGATGGCCGGCGGGCCGGAGATGCCGCTCGGAGGCTTCAAGCAGTCCGGCTGGGGCCGCGAGGCCGGCATATACGGAGTCGAGGAATATACGCAGGTGAAATCGGTCCATGTCGAGATCGGCAAGCGCACGCATTGGATTGCCTGATGATGGAAGGTTTCGATTACGTCATCGTCGGCGGCGGATCGTCCGGCTGCGTTCTGGCCGCTCGCCTTTCCGAGAACCCTTCGGTGCGCGTCTGCCTGATCGAGGCAGGCGGCCGCGATCGTCACCCGTTGATCCACATGCCCGTCGGCTTCGCGAAGATGACTGCGGGGCCGATGACCTGGGGCCTGACGACCGCCCCGCAGAAACATGCAAACAACCGCGAGATTCCCTATGCCCAGGCGAGAGTGCTTGGCGGCGGCTCCTCGATCAATGCCGAGGTCTATACGCGCGGCCACCCGCGGGACTATGACCGCTGGGTGGAAGAGGGGGCCGACGGCTGGAGCTTTCAGGAGGTGAAGCCTTACTTCCTGCGGTCCGAGGGCAATACGATCCTTTCCGGCGAGTGGCACGGGACGGACGGTCCTCTCGGAGTCTCCAACCTTCCCGATCCGCAACCGATGACACGGGCTTTCGTCCAGAGCTGCCAGGAGCTCGGCATCCCCTATAATCCCGACTTCAACGGGCCGGTCCAGGAAGGCGCGGGGGTCTACCAGACGACGATCCGCAACAGCCGCCGCTGCTCGGCCGCCGTCGGATATCTGCGGCCGGCGCTCGCGCGAAAGAACCTCACGCTCATCACGGGTGCGCTTGTCCTTCGCATCGTGTTCCAGGGCCGCCGCGCTGTCGGAGTCGAATATTCGACCGGGAGCGCCGCGAAGATCGCCAGGGCGGAGTGCGAGGTACTCGTCACCTCGGGTGCGATCGGAACGCCCAAGCTCATGATGCTTTCCGGGGTCGGCCCGGCCGCCTCCCTGCAGAGCCACGGTATCGACGTCGTGCAGGATATGGCGGGGGTCGGCCAGAACCTCCACGATCACTTCGGCGTGGACATCGTTGCCGAGCTGAAGGGGCATGACAGTCTCGACAAGTACAACAAGCTCCACTGGATGTTCTTGGCGGGGATCGAGTACGCGCTTTTCAAATCCGGGCCGGTCGCCTCCAACGTTGTTGAGGGTGGAGCCTTCTGGTACGGCGATCGGGCAAGCCCCTATCCCGACCTCCAGTTCCACTTCCTTGCGGGGGCGGGAGCCGAGGCCGGAGTGCCGAGCGTTCCAAAGGGTTCCTCCGGGGTGACCTTGAATTCCTACACGGTCCGGCCGAAGTCACGGGGTTCCGTCACCCTTCGTTCTGCCGACCCCCGCGCCCTGCCGATCGTCGACCCGAACTTCCTCGAGGATCCGGACGATCTCAGGATCTCGGTCGAAGGCATCAGGATCAGCAGGGAAATTTTCGGGCAGCCGTCGCTGCAGAAATACATCAGGACGATCCGCTTCCCCGACGAGAACGTCAGGACACAGGCCGACTTCGAGGCCTATGCGCGGCAATACGGACGGACGTCCTATCACCCGACATGCACCTGCAAGATGGGTCGCGACGATATGTCGGTGGTCGATCCGCAGCTCCGCGTCCACGGCCTTGATGGCATCCGCATCTGCGACAGTTCGGTGATGCCCAGTCTCGTGGGCTCCAATACCAATGCGGCTACCATCATGATCGGCGAGAAGGCGGCCGATCTGATCCGGGGTAACACATGACCGCGAGGCAGTAACGGAGGGATCCCGACACAATTTGACAAATGCTACTGAGTAGAGGGTGGGCAGAGGATTTCAGTCTATGAGTGTCAAATCGTCGATCTCGTTGACCGATCAACAAAATGCGTTCGCCCGTTCGTTGGTAGAGAGCGGCCGGTATCCAGCCTGAGTTCCGTCCTCCAGCAGGCTTCGAACTGCTTCGTCAAAAGACGGAAGCGGAGACCGTCGAGGCGTCAGCGCTTCGCGAAGTGATCCAGCGTCGATTAACAGGACCGATGATTTCTGCGACGGAAATGGAAGGCCGCGTCGCGGCGATGATTGAGCGGAAGCGACGGATTGTTCGGATGCCTAAGGCGATTTCGAGCTGATCTTCGATCATCTGTTCGACGCTTATGTCTAACTTGGAGATCCGCCTGGCGAGGCGTTGGAGCGTAGCGCTGAACGCATCCGCAACCTGCGCCTCGAATTCGATCGTCTCCTGGATACGTCTTATATCGGGCCTTTGCAGCCCGATATTCATTCCGGGATCCGGATTCTTCGGCGGGACAAGATGGCAATTTGGTTTCTACCGGTTGACGCCACTTACTGGGTGTTTCCGGCGTCAGGACCGGGCGGAGGAGGCGGGTGACCTACCGGTCCCAGTCCGGAACCCACGGCAACATCCCGGCCTTCAGAATCCGATAGCTGGTCGCGTTCATCGCGCCGATCCGCTTCATGTCTTCCGGCGAAAGGACGAAATCCACGATCTCGAAGTTCGCCCTGATGTTCTCCGGCTTTGTCGACATGGTATTCATGGACACACCCTTTTGAAAGATCCAACGAAGGACCGCCTGGGCAGCCGTCTTGCCGTATCTCGCGCCGACCTCGGCGAAGACCGCATGTTTGAACACCTCGCCCCTGGCCACCGAACAGTAGGAGGACAGTGGGATCTTCGTCTCTTCTGCTGCGTCGAGCAGCCGGCTCTGGTCGATGAGCGGGTGGAATTCGACCTGGTTGGTCACCAGCGGCGCCTCTATGATCGACTGTGCGTCGCGCATCATCCGGGCCGTGTAGTTGGAGATCCCTATATTGCGGGCGAGGCCGATGTGGAAAGCCTTCTGTAGCAGTCGCAGGGATTGAGCGTTCTCACCACCGATTGCCGGCCAATGCAGCATGAGGACGTCGACCTGATCCACGCGCAAGGCTTTCAGGCTCGCCTCGATCGAAGGCAGAAATTTCTCTTCGGAATAGTTGTCGGGGTGCACCTTGGTGGTGATGCAGAACTCGCTCCGATCAACGCCACTCTCGGCAAGCGCTTCCCCTGTTTCGGCCTCGTTGCCGTACATCTGTGCAGTGTCGAAGGCGCGGTAGCCGACCATGATGGCCTCGTGAATGGCCGCCTTCAACGGCTCGCCCTTCAGTGGGTAGGTGCCGAAACCTCTCTGATAACTCTTCTCGAAATAAACGCTCATCGGTCCTCCCATTGATTGGCCCAGTAAAATGAGGAGCTGAGGAAATGCCTCTTGCCTCCGCGGCTTGTCATGCTTAAGCTATAACTGGTTAGTTACTTACGCAACAAGAAAAGGAGCCCTGGCATGGCAAAAATGATGACCGCACACGAGGCCGCCGGGCTGGTCAAAGATGGGGCGGTGCTGGCGGTCAATTCGTCGTCCGGCCTATGTTGTCCCGATGAGGTTTTGAGGGCACTCGGAGAGCGGTTCGAGTCGGAGGGACATCCGCGCGCACTGACGTCGGTTCACCCCATCGCCGCCGGAGATTTCTTCGGGACGAAGGGGGTCGATCACATCGCCAGGCCAGGCATGCTGAAGAAGATCATCGGCGGTTCGTATCCTTCCGGTCCGAGCAGTGCCGAACCGCCGCTCATCTGGCAGATGATTTTGAAGGAAGAGGTGGCGGCTTGGAACGTGCCCTCCGGCATCGTCTTCGACATGCTGAGGGAAGGTGCCGCGAAACGCCCCGGTGTGCTGACCAAGGTCGGCATCGACACCTTCGTCGATCCCGAGCAGGAAGGCTGCGCCATGAACGCCGCAGCGCGGGCCGAGCCGATCGTCAGGCGCGTGCGCTTTGCCGACGACGACTGGCTGCATTTTCCGCCCATTCAGCCCGATGTCGCGATCATCCGCGCGACGACCTCCGACGAGAGAGGCAACCTGACCTTCGAGCACGAAGGTGCGACGCTCGGCGCGATGGAGATGGCGCTTGCGGCGCGCAATTCGGGTGGGATCGTCATAGCCCAGGTGAAAAGGGTCGCGGCCGAGGGAACGATGCGTCCTCACGACGTGCGCGTTCCGGGGATACTCGTCGATGTCATCGTCGAAGCGCCCGATCAATTGCAGACGACTGCGACCGCTTACGATCCCGCGATATCCGGGGAACTGTTCCGCCCGCTTCATACGTTCCGCACGCCGGCGCTGGACCCCGGCAAGGTGATCGCCCGCCGGGTGGCGCAGGAACTCAAGGCCGGCTGGGCGGTCAATATCGGGTTCGGTATTTCGGCAAACGTCCCGCGCGTGCTGATCGAAGAAGGGCATCACGGCAAGATCACCTGGGTGATCGAGCAGGGCGCGGTGGGCGGCGTGCCGCTGCTCGATTTCAAATTCGGCTGTGCGTCGAACGCCGAGGCTTTCGTCGCCTCGCCGCATCAGTTCTGTTATTTCCAGGCGGGCGGGTTCGATTGCTCTTTGCTGTCATTTCTTGAAATCGACGCCGAAGGTTCGGTGAATGTCAGCCGTCTCGCAGCGACACCCCACCGCACGGCCGGCGCAGGCGGCTTCGTCGACATCACCGCGCGCGCAAGGAAGATCGTTTTCTCGGGCAATTTCAACGCGGGCGCGAAAATGCATGTCGAGGACGGGCGGCTCGTCATCGACAAGGAAGGACGAGTTGCGAAGATCGTCCCGAAAGTCGATCAGGTCAGTTTTTCCGGGCGGCGTGCACGCATGCAAGGGCAGGATGTCACCTATGTCACCGAACGCTGCGTGATGAAGCTCGAGCCCGATGGGCTCGTTGTCAGCGAGGTTGCCCCCGGTTTGGACTTGAGGAGGGACGTTCTCGATCAGGCAGCGACGCCCCTGCGGGTAGCCGACGGGCTCAAGGAAATGGACAAAGCCCTGTTTCTTTCAACCGCAATGGGGTTAGACCTGTGAGCGAGCCGGTTCGACTGAAGATCGAGGAAGGTGTCGCCTGGCTGACGATTAGCCGGCCGGACAAGCTGAATGCGCTTAACGGCGAGATGGTCGATGCAATCGTCCCGGCCTGTCGCGAAATCGAGCGCTCCGCGGCGAAGGTGGCGATACTGACCGGTGAGGGGGAGCGTTCGTTTTGCGCCGGAGGTGACATCGATGCCTGGAGCAATGCTTCGCCCGAGTCCTTCGGCCGCCATTGGGTGCGTGACGGCCATGCGGCCTTCGATGCTCTGGCCCGGCTCGCGGTTCCGCTGATCGCGGTGTTGAACGGGCACACATTAGGGGGTGGGCTCGAGCTCGCCGCCTGCGCCGATCTCCGGATCGCCGAGGCACATGTCAGGATAGGCCAGCCGGAGACGGGGCTCGGAATAATTCCCGGCTGGTCGGGCACGCAACGCGCGGTGCGAAGGTTCGGTCCGCAGCTCGTGCGGCGCATGGCGCTCTTCGGGCATGTCTATAACGCTGAGGAGGCGCTCGCCCTTGGGTTGGTGGATCAGGTGGTCGCAACGGGCGAGGGGCGCGCCGCCGCGGAAAGCGCAGCGGCAGGCGTAATGAAGCGATCGGCGCGCGCGACCGAACTCACGAAAATGCTCATCAACGCAGCGGAGAAAGAAGAAAACGAGCGGGTCGTCGAAGCCTTGGCGGGTGCCGTGGCCGCGGCGTCCGACGACCTGCAGGAAGGCCTGTCGGCCTTCCGCGAGAGGCGGCCGGCGCGGTTCGGCTCATGAGCTGGGGTTTTCATGTCACCTGACGATCGGGACTTTCTTTCGGAATTGTTCGACGCGGCCGTGCGGGCGGCAGACCCGAAGCTTGCGCTTCGCACCCGATTGCCGGAGCCGCCGCGTGGGCGCACCGTTGTGGTTGGGGCGGGCAAGGGCGCGGCCCAACTGGCGGCGGCATTCGAGAGCCTTTGGGGCGGCCCGCTCGAAGGCGTCGTCGTCACCCGCTACGGCTATGCCGTTCCCTGCCATCGGATAAGGGTGATCGAGGCGGCCCATCCGGTTCCCGACCGAAACGGACTTGTCGCCTCGCGCGCGCTCTTCGAAGCTGTGCGCGGGCTGACGGCGGATGACCTCGTCGTTGCTCTTTTCTGTGGAGGAGGCTCGGCCCTGCTGCCTTGCCCGCCCGAAGAACTCGCTCTCGAAGATGAAATCGCCCTGAATCGGGCGCTGCTCGCAAGCGGCGCACCGATATCCGTGATGAACGCAATCCGCAAGCAGGTCTCAGGCATAAAGGGAGGGCGGCTCGCCGCCGCCTGCCACCCGGCGAAAGTAGTGAGCTTCATCGTTTCCGACGTCCCGGGCGATGACCCGGCACAGGTCGCGTCGGGACCCACGGTTCCCGACGCGACGGACCGCGCTACGGCCCGCGCAATGGTGGATGCCTGGCGAATCGAACTGCCCGAGAGGCTCGTCGATTGGCTGAAGGGCGAGAACGGGACGGCCCCGTCGCCGAACGATCCCGTCTTTGCGGGCCACGAGGCTCAGGTTATCGCCTCGGCGCGGCTTTCGTTGGAGGCTGCCGCGGCTCGGGCCGAAGCACGGGGAATGCCTGCCATCATCCTGTCGGACGCGATCGAAGGGGAGGCGCGCGACGTCGGCAAAGTCCACGCCGCAATCGCGCGCGAAGTGGCCTTGCGCAACCGCCCCTTCGAACGTCCCGTGGTTCTGCTTTCGGGCGGTGAAACGACGGTGACGCTTCGCGGGCATGGAAGGGGAGGGCGCAATACCGAATTCCTTCTTTCGCTCGCGATCGCAGCCGAAGGCCTGCCCTTCGCGTCACTTGCGGCAGATAGCGACGGTATCGACGGTTCGGAGAACAATGCGGGAGCATTTGCAGACGGAAGCAGCGCGACGCGCTTGCGCGCACTCGGCAGAGATCCGGTCGCATTGCTTTCGGGCAACGACGCCTGGACTGCCTTCAATTGCCTCGAAGATCTGTTCGTGCCTGGGCCCACAGGCACCAATGTGAATGACTTCAGGGCGATTCTGGTAGGGTGAAAGGCGGCTACCCTCTTCCGAGCCAGTGCATGCGCGCAGCCTCTCCAAACGTCATCCTCGGCGTCAAAGCCCGAGGATGACGGTCGGAAAGGGCCCGCTCACTTGAATCGCTTCATACGGGCGTCGGAGCATCCTCGCGCAGGAGCCCCTTGGACTTGAGTTCCGCCCAGAACCCAGCGGGAATCGGGTGGCTGAACCAGGAAAGGTTCTGGCGCAGTTGTTCGATCGTCCGTGTGCCGGCCATGAAGGAGGGAACGGCGGGGTGCGCGACCACGAATTGGAGTGCGGCTGCCCCAAGGGGCACGTCATGTGTCCTGCACACCGCCTCGATCCGCGCCACCTTTTCCAATATGGCCTTCGGCGCCGGTGCGTAATTGTATTTCGCTCCCTCCCTTGCCCCCGTCGCCAGAATTCCTGAGTTGAAGCCTCCGCCGACGACCACGGCTGCGCCTCGCTCTTCACAAAGAGGCAGGAATTCCTCGAGTGCGTCCTGTTCGAGAAGCGTATAGCGCCCGGCAAGTAGGAAGCAGTCGAAATCCCGCTGCCTCAACGCCTCGTGGCACACCTCCCATTCGTTGACACCGACCCCGATCGCCTTGACCAGGCCTTCCGACCGGAGTTTATCGAGCGCTCGCCAGGCCCCGTCCATGGCCTGCCCGAAGACTTCGGGCTGTTCGCTTCCCCGCGTGAAAACGTCGATGTCGTGAATGAAGCAGATGTCCTTTCGTTCCAGGCCCAGCCTCTGCAGGCTGTCCTCGAAGGAACGCATCGTGCCGTCATAGCTGTAGTCGAAGCGCATGCTGAAGGGCGCCGCGTTCACCCATGGGGCAAAGTCGATCGTCGATCGCTTGGCGGGCGTCAGCAGCCGGCCGACTTTCGATGAAAGCACGTATTCGTCCCTGTCCTTCCAGCGCAGGCCATGGCCGGTGCGAAGCTCGGCCAGGCCATGCCCGTACATGGGCGCGGTATCGAAGAAGCGGACGCCCGCGTCCCAGGCGAGCTGGAACATGGACTGCGACGCCTCTTCATCGATCTCACGGAAAATGTTTCCGAGCGGCGCTGTCCCGAACCCGAACGCGGTGACGTCTAGGTCCACGCGGCCGAACTTCCGTTTCTCTCCCGGGTGCATGCACAAACCTCCTCATGTAAGTAACCAGATGGTGCATAATATGCGCGGCTAGGGCCAGCGCGCAAGCCTCGTCGTGATGCGATCGGCGATTTTCCGGCTTGACCGACTGCCGCATCCCGATGTATGTAACTGGATAGTTACTGAAATCGGGATAAGTCCATGTATCTAACGGAAATACAGGAGCAGGTACGCGACATGGCGCGCGCATTTGCCGATGAAGTGATCCGACCGATGGCGGAGTCGCTCGACCGCGAGGAACGTTTCCCCGCAGAGCTCTACGGGGAAATGGCGAAGCTCGGACTATTCGGTATCGGCGTTCCCGAACCCCTCGGCGGACCGGGTTTCGACACGCTGACCTATGCGGTCGTGATGGAGGAACTCAGCCGCGGTTATGCGTCGGTTGCCGACCAGTGCGGCCTGGTAGAGCTGATATCCACGCTGCTCGTCCGTCACGGGACCGATGATCAGCAACGCATGCTCCCCGACGTCCTGAACATGCGCGTCAAGGTCGCCTATTGCATCACCGAACCTGAGGCGGGAACCGACGTATCGGGCATCCGGACGACGGCGGAACGCGACGGCGACGGCTGGATGCTGAACGGCGGCAAAATCTGGATCCACAACGCGCCCGTTGCCGATGTCGGGTTCGTGCTGGCGAGGACCGACAAGGAGGCCGGCAACCGCGGCATGTCGATCTTTATCGTGGATCTCAATTCCGCAGGGGTCGAGAGAGGTCCGAAAGAGCACAAGATGGGCCAGAGAGCCAGCCAGGTGGGAGCGTTGACCTTCACCGATGTGCGCCTGCCCGGTGGTGCTTTGCTGGGTCAGGAGGGGCGCGGGTTTCACATGATGATGTCCGTTCTCGACAAAGGCCGCGTGGGCATCGCCGCGCTCGCCGTCGGCATCGCGCAGGCGGGGCTGGAGGCGGCGGTAGACTATGCCGGTACACGCAAGCAATTCGGCAAGGCCATTTCCGATTTCCAGGGCGTGCAATGGCTGCTCGCCGACATGGCAAAGGACATTGAGGCCGCGCGTCTTCTTGTCCATTCGGCCGCCTCCAAGATCGACCGGGGCCTTGACGCGACGAAGGCCTGCTCCATCGCCAAATGTTTCGCCGGAGACATGGCCGTTCAGCGCACCGCCGACGCGGTGCAGGTTTTCGGCGGATCGGGGTATATCCGCGGCTTCGAGGTCGAGCGGCTCTATCGCGACGCAAAGATCACGCAGATCTACGAAGGCACGAACCAGATCCAGCGGATGATCATTGCGCGTGAACTTCTGAAGAAGGGGGCAAGGGCGTGATTGCTTCGACCGCGAAACCCGTGGCACTGGTGACGGGCTCGTCCCGCGGTATCGGCCTTGCCGCTGCGGAAGCCCTGGCGCGGGAAGGGTTCTCCGTCGCAATCAACGGGCTGTCGGCCGACGACGAATTGGCGGCCGCTGCCGCACGCGTCTCCAGCCACGGCGCACGGGTGATCGCGACTGCCTTCGACGTCGCAGACTTGGCTGCTCACGAAGCCGCGCTTACGAAGATCGAGGCGGAGCTCGGCCCGCTCACGACGCTCGTCAACAATGCGGGGGTGGGCGTGCTGAAGCGCGGCGACCTTCTCGAGGTGACGGAAGAGAGCTGGGACCGTTGCCTCAGGGTGAATGCCAAGGCGATGTTCTTTCTGAGCCAGGCTTTCGCGCGCCGACTTCTGGCTCGGGAGCGAAGCCCGCTTTTCCACTCGATCGTCAACGTCACTTCGTCGAATTCCGTGGCGGTCGCCGTTCAGCGCTCGGAATATTGCGCCTCCAAGGCGGCCGCGTCGATGGTTTCCAAGGCGCTTGCGGTCCGTCTCGGGCGGGAAAACGTCGCTGTTTATGACGTCCAGCCCGGTCTGATCGCCACCGAAATGACCGCTCCGGTGATCGACTCCTATCGCGAGCGCGCGGAGCAGGGGCTGACGCTTTTTCCGCGCGTCGGAGAGCCCGAGGAGGTCGGGGCCGTGATCGCCTCGCTCGCCTCCGGCAGGCTCCCTTACACGACAGGACAGACGATCTCGGCAGATGCCGGCATGCTCGTTCCGCGATTTTGAGGTCTCCAATGAAAATTGCTCTTCCCGACACCGAAGGCAGACTGGCTGAGTACAGCCTTTCAGGCAAAGCGATAGCAGGCGCGGCCCTCGGTTCCGATCCTGCTCGTGTCGTCTATTCCGCCGCGCACGTCGTGGCAGACCCGTTCACCGCCAACGAGCCCTCAGGACGGGCAACCGTCGACTGGCCGAAGACGCTGGAGTTCCGCCGCTATCTTGCGGGGCTGGGGCTCGGGATCGCCGAGGCCATGGACACGGCCCAGCGCGGCATGGGCCTGGACTGGGCGGGCGCCCTGGAACTCATTCGCCGCACAAAGGCCGAGCTGCCGAACGCGCTGATTGCAAACGGCTGCGGGACCGATCACCTGGACCTTTCCAGGTCCCACAGCATCGACGACGTGAGACGTGCCTATCTCGATCAGGTCGAAGCGGTGCAGAAGCTGGGCGGGCGGATCATCCTCATGGCATCGAGGGCGCTGGTTCGGGCGGCCAGGGGGCCGGACGATTACATCACGGTCTATTCCGACGTGCTCGATGCCTGTGATCACCCGGTCATCCTGCACTGGCTAGGAGACATGTTCGACCCGCAGCTTGCCGGGTATTGGGGTGGCGAGACATTCGAACCCGCGATGCAGACGGCATTGGCCGTCATCGAAGCGAACGTCCGCAAGGTTGACGGCATAAAGATTTCCCTGCTCGACAAGGACAAAGAAATAGCGATGCGCCGGCTGCTGCCGGCGGACGTCAAGATGTACACCGGAGACGATTTCAACTACCCGGAACTCATCGAAGGCGACGAGCAGGGTTTTTCCCACGCACTTCTCGGCATCTTCGATCCGCTCGCGCCGGCTGCAGCTTTTGCGGTGCAGAGACTTGGCGAAGGCGACGTTGCCGCGTTCCGCGCGACATTGGATCCGACAGTGCCGCTGGCGCGGCTGATCTTCCGGGAGCCGACCCAATACTACAAGACGGGCGTGGTCTTCCTGGCCTGGCTGAACGGCTTCCAGGACCACTTCGTGATGCTGAATGGCGCGCAGGCGATGCGGCCGCTTCCCTATTTCACCGAGGTTTTCCGCCTAGCGGATCAATGCGGTCTCCTTCGCGATCCGGAAGTGGCCGTCACCCGCATGAAGCGTCTCCTCGCAGTCTACGGGGTGTGAGATGAGGGACTTCTCTTCGGATCACTCGGCCCTTGCACTGAACACGGCGAGCCTCGGCCACAACCTCGAGGGTCGCGGTGCGGGCTGGACTAGCGAACAGGTCATCGATGCCTGTGCCGAGCGCGGCTTCGGGAGCATCGTGTTCTGGCGGCGCGAGATCGGCGCACGCGCCGTGGAGATTGGCGAACGGGTTCGTTCCGCCGGGCTGGCCGTGGCGGGTCTGTGCCGGACGCCCTTTCTGGTAGGCACCCAGGCGACGGATGTCGAAAGCGTCATCGACGACTTCAAGAAGTCGATCGACATGGCCGCAGGCTTGGGGGCTCAGGTCTTAACGATCGTCGTCGGAGGCGTGCATCCGGGAACCAAAGGGATTGCCGAAAGCCTGAAGATCGTTGCGGACCGCGTTGCCGAAGCCGCTCCCTGCGCACAGGCAAGCGGCGTGAAACTGGCTCTGGAGCCGCTCAATCCCGTCTACGCCGGCAACCGCTCCTGCCTCACGACGCTTCGCGATGCCGTGGACCTTTGCGATCGCATAGCTGCCCCGAATGTCGGCATAGCCGTGGATGTCTACCATGTCTGGTGGGACACGGAGCTTGAACGGCAGTTGAACCGTGCCGGCGCCGAGCGAATATATGGCTATCATCTCTGCGACTGGCTCGCCGAAACCAATGACGTGCTTCTCGACCGCGGCATGATGGGCGACGGCGTCGCCGATCTCAAGACGATCCGTTCATTCGTTGAAGGCGCCGGCTATCGCGGCCCTTGCGAGGTCGAAATCTTTTCCGCGAACGACTGGTGGAAGCGCGATCCCGGCGAGGTGCTGGACGTGATGGTCGAGCGTTTCCGCAACTGTTGCTGACAGAGAGTAGGAATCCATGAAAATACTTGTGACGGTGAAACGGGTCGTCGACTACAACGTCAAGATCCGGGTCAAAGCGGATGGAACGGGCGTCGAGCTTGCCAATGTGAAGATGTCGATGAACCCCTTCGACGAGATCTCGGTCGAAGAGGCGCTGCGGCTGAAGGAAGCCGGCAAGGCGAGTGAAGTGGTGGTCGTGTCGATCGGCCCGGCCAAGGCGGAAGAGACGCTCAGGACCGCGCTCGCCATGGGCGCCGACCGGGCGATCCTGGTCGAGACCGAAGACCAGGTCGAGCCGCTCGCTGTGGCCAAGATCGTCAGGCAAGTCGCCGAGGCCGAACAGCCGGGGCTGATCATCGTCGGCAAGCAGGCGATCGACGACGATTCCAACCAGACCGGTCAGATGCTGTCGGCCTTGCTCGGCTGGGCCCAGGGCACCTTTGCCTCCAAGGTCGAGATCGGCGACGGCAAGATCAACGTCACCCGCGAGGTCGACGGCGGCCTGCAGACGGTCGAACTGAAGCTGCCGGCGGTCGTCACCACCGATCTGCGCCTCAATGAGCCGCGCTATGCCTCGCTGCCGAACATCATGAAGGCGAAGAAGAAGCCGCTCGACAAGAAGAGCCCGGCCGATTTCGGCGTCGACACGGCGCCGCGGCTGAAAGTCTTGAAGACCGAAGAGCCGTCCGGCCGCAAGGCCGGCGTCAAGGTGAAGACGGTCGCCGAGCTCGTCGAGAAGCTCAAGACCGAAGCCGGCGTGCTTTAAGTTCATGCGTCCGAAAGCGGACACCGGCTGCCGGACAAACGCATGAACCACTTCAGACTCATGAGCTCCGATCCGGAACGGATCGTTGAGCTCGATCGAAAGGGAGAATTCTACCATGGCCATTCTGCTTCTGGCTGACCACGACAACAGCCACCTTTCCGACCAGACGGCGAAGGCGCTGACGGCGGCAACGAACATCGCCAGTGGGACTGGAACCGACGTGCATGTGCTGGTTGCCGGTCAGAACGTCAAAGGGATTGCCGAGCAAGCCTCCAAGCTTTCGGGCGTCGCCAAGGTGCTGGTCGCCGAGGACGCCTCGCTCGCCAACAATCTCGCCGAGCCGCTGGCCGCGCTGATCGTTTCGCTCGCCGGCAATTACGACACCGTCGTTGCCGCCGCCACCTCGGTCGGCAAGAACGTCATGCCACGGGTCGCAGCCCTTCTCGACGTCGCCCAGGTTTCGGAGATCATCGAGGTCGTCGCGCCCGATACCTTCAAACGGCCGATCTATGCCGGCAACGCCATCCAGACGGTGCAGACGAGCGAGCCGAAGAAGGTGATCACCGTGCGCACCGCCTCCTTTGCCGCTGCTCAAGAAGGCGGCTCGGCCCCGGTCGAGACGGTTGCCGCCGCGGCAAATCCCGGCCTTTCCGCCCATGTTTCCGATGCGCTGTCGTCCTCCGACCGGCCGGAACTGACCTCGGCGAAGATCATCATCTCCGGCGGCCGGGCGCTCGGCTCCTCGGAGAAGTTCAAGGAAGTCATCCTCCCGGTTGCCGACAAGCTCGGGGCCGCCGTCGGCGCCTCACGCGCCGCCGTCGATGCCGGCTATGCGCCGAACGACTGGCAGGTCGGCCAGACCGGCAAGGTGGTCGCCCCCGACCTCTACATCGCCTGCGGCATTTCCGGCGCGATCCAGCACCTCGCCGGCATGAAGGACAGCAAGGTGATCGTCGCCATCAACAAGGACGAGGAAGCGCCGATCTTCCAGGTCGCCGACTACGGCCTCGTCGCCGATCTCTTCGACGTCCTGCCGGAACTCGAAAAGGCGATGTAACGGCACGGTGTAGGCTGAACCCCCCGAGCGCGAGAGAATGGAATTCGACGTCGTGATCGTCGCTGCGGGACCGGCTGGTCTTGCAGCTGCGGTCCGGCTGAAGCAGGTCATCGGGAACTCTCGTTGTAGTTTTGGAGAAGGGCGCCGACGATGGCGTTCGCCTCGATCTCGGCGTTGCGGCCGCGCAGCGAATATACTCGGATAGGCTCCGCGATATTGCAAGTAAGGGACCGCCGCTCGACGTTTCCACATATGAAGCTATCTACCTGCTGAAAAAGCAGGACGCCTTTGTCCCGTACCTGCCGCTCTGTTACGTGGCCTTTTGTTCGGAGGGAGGACCGATATGCTGTTCCGTCCTGGAGCTCTCGTCGCAGCGACCATGCTCTGTTTGCCGGCATCTGCTGAGGAGACTGTGCGGATATCCGGCTGGGGTGGGTCCGAGGTCGCCATTGTCAACGGGCTATTGACGAACGTTGTTGCCGAAAAGCTCGCGAAAGAGGGTATCAGGGTAAAGTACGAACCTGTTGATGGCGACTATTCGCAATTCATCATTAACGGCTTGTCGGCGGGCACCGCTCCAGACCTTTTTTACGTCGATACCTTTTGGGCGCGGTCAGTATTCAGCGCCGGTCAAGCCGCACCGGTAACAAGCGACGTTTCTGGTTTTGCAGCCAATCTCCTCACGGCTCTCACCTACGATGGGAAGCTCTACTCGATCCCCAAGGACTTCAATACGCTGGCCATACATTTCAACAAGGACATCTTCGATGACGCGGGCGTCGATTATCCGAGCAACGACGACACGTGGACGACGCTGCAAGAGAAATTGGTGGCCGTGCACAAGTCGCTTCCGGAGGTCGATGGTCTCTGTGTTGTTCCGGAATATGCCCGGTTCGGCGCCTTTGCATTATCGACAGGCTGGTCCCCCTTTGATACTCGGGGAAAAACCGTCCTGGATGAGCGCTTTCGTCGGGCTTTCGATTTCTATACCGGCCTCGTGAAGTCTGGGGCCGCCGTTATGGCCGCCGACGCGGGACACAGCTGGACTGGCGGTTGCTTGGCGTCCGAGCGGGCTGCCGTAGCGATAGAGGGTGCTTGGATACTCAGCGCGTTGCGCGATAGTGCTCCAAACATAAATCTCGGCACTGTCCGGATGCCGAAAGACCCTGAAAGCGGCAAACGAGGCAATATCGTCTTCTCCGTCGGTTGGACCGTCAACGCGGCCTCGAAGGTCAGTAAGGCTGCTGCAAAAGTTGCCGAGCTCCTAACCACCGAGGAGGCTCAGCAATGGGTTTTGGAGCAGGGGCTGGCCCTCCCGAGCCGGACTAGTCTGACTGACAACCCCTGGCTGCGGGGCGGCGAGCCTGAACAGATCGCAAGCCGAGTGGTCCTTGAAGGCCTCTCAGACGATCACGTTACACCGTATTTTTTCGGGGACGTCGGAGGGAGATGGATGCAGCCTATCAATGCTGCGCTCAATTCTGTCATCCTCGGGGAGGAGGATGCGAATACAGCTTTGCCATCGGCACAAAACGCCTTTGATCGGATGCTCGCCAAGTAAGGTTCTCTCGGGCTTGCCACGGTTAGAGAACGCGCGAGGCGCCTGCGGGAGGAGCATGCATGTCACGAGCAAGGTCAGAAGAGAAGAGCGGCTGGCTCTTCGTATTGCCCTTTACAATCTCGATAATGCTGTTTTTCATCTACGCGATTGTGCGGACAGCTTACTACAGCTTTACCGATTTCGACTTGTTCGAGGCTCCAAGCTTTGTTGGAATGTCCAATTACACTGCACTGGTCTCCGACGAACTTTTCCTCCTCGCCTTGCGCAACACTATCGGCTTCTCGCTCATCGTAACAACGACCCAGACCGTGCTCGCACTTGCTCTGGCGGTCCTTGTGAACCATGCCGTCCGGGCCAGGGGACTCGTTCGGACGGTGTTTTACCTGCCATCGATCATGTCCAGTGCGGCCATGACGCTTATCTTCCTGTGGCTCTTCCAGAGAAATGGCTTCATGACCGCAATCGTCAGCGTCATGCTTGCCTATCGCCAGCACATCCTTTTGTTCCTCGTGGGCATGGCTGCTCTGCACGGCGCGCTGGTTCTCAACGCGCGACGCAGCTACGAGGGTGTATCGATCTTCGATCCATTCTTTCTGCTCGTCGCCGCCGTCGGCGCGCTGGCGTTTGCTGTTTCCTGTGCCCTCGCGGGATTGCTGTCTGTTTTTGACAACAATCGGCCTATTTCCTGGCTAAATACGCAGCGCCACTTCCTTTTCATGCCGGTCACGCTGTGGTCCGTGGCGTTAATGAACGTTTTTACGACGGTCCCGACGCTGATGCTGTTGTTCCTGGCAGGCCTGCAGTCGATCCCGAGCAGCTTATACGATGCGGCTGAGGTCGACGGAGCCAACGCTTTCCAGCGATTTCGCCACATAACCGTGCCGGCGCTCAGGCCGGTAACCTTTGCCGTCGTGACGATGGGCGTCATTGGTACCCTACAAATGTTTGACCAGGTTGCGATTTTAGGAGATGGGGCTCCCCTAGCAAGTCGAGTAACGCTTGCCTACTACGTTTATGAGAACGCCTTTCCCGCAGGCGCCTCTTCGAGAATCGGTATGGCAAGTGCTGCGGCCCTCGTCCTTGGCATCCTTACAATCACAGCCGTGTACGTACAAAAATCGCTCGGCGTGAAGGAAAAGGGCGAATGATGGCGAGCACGCCGGCTGCTAAAGTCCCTCCCTCGCGCCGCCGTTTACCGGCTGGCGCGCTTCGCCGGCGGCAGCTTGCGGCGAGCGCCTGGTTATATCTGGCCTTTCTTGCCGTCGCGACCATCATGGTGGGGACATTCGCTCTTGCCTTTATAGCGAGCTTGAAAGTCGATCCACTCGAGAGACCGTTCCGCATCTATTTCGATCAGCTCAATCCGGCCGCATGGGTCGCCGCCGCTCGCTTGGGGCAGGAGGGTGCGGGTGACGCTTTGTGGGGAGGACTTGCTCCTGGCGCAAAAGTTGATTTCAGCGTGACGTACGCGGCACCCGCCGATGCTACGATTGTTGAACCCAGAGCCGAGATTCCTCGCCGCCGCCCGGGATCGGGCATCGCCGCTGCGCTCATGCGGCATTATGCGGCGGATTATGCGTCAATTGTATTGAGAAGCTCCAGTGCGGCAACGATGCAGGCTCGTGACGAGAGGGGATTTCGGCAGACTTGGCAGACGCGGACATTCGTCTATGAGATCACCTACCGCGCCGACCGCCAGAATGGCCCCCGGATCGAACGTACGCCCCTCAATCTTACCGCTCCGACCTCTCAAACGCTTATCGACAGTCCGATTTCGCCATCCCGATCCGAGCGTCGAGGACGCTTATTGAGCTGGGACAACATCACACCAGGCGCTCTCGGGTTGATCTTCAACAACTACCGGAGGGTGATAAACGAGACGGCTAACCTGCAGACTGGGAAGAGCCTGCTTGGAAGCTGGCTGGGCAATAGTCTTGCGATCGCAACTGGGCGCCTGGTCCTGACGCTCGTCATCGCTAGCCTTGCGGGGTATGCGCTCGCGCGGCTCAAGTTCAGGGGCAGCCGCTTACTGTTCGCTGCAGCACTCTTCTCAATGACGATCCCTGCGCAAGTGACCTTTGTGTCGAACTATCTGATTTTGAGGGACCTGTCGCTTCTGAACACGCCCTGGAGCGTGATTGTCGTTTTCGTCGCCTCAGCCAACGTCCTCTTGATGAAACAGTTTTTCGAGGGGTTTCCAAGAGAGATAGAGGAAGCTGCAATTGTCGACGGTGCCAGCCGTTTTCAAGTGTTCTGCAAGATCGTTCTGCCAAACGCCAAACCGGCCTTGTTGGTCAACGCGATTCTCGCGTTTCAAGGCGCCTGGAACGACTTCTTTTGGCCCCTCGTCCTCATCACCAGCCCGCCCGAAGCGCTGACGGTCCAAGTCGGGCTTCTCAGTCTACGTCGTTCGTTCGGGGGTGTGCAGGGTGATTGGGGACTCGTCTTGGCAGGTGCGTTCATCTCGATCGTGCCAGTCGTTATCCTTTTCGTGCTCTTCCAGCGGCACATTGTCTCCACTCAGTTCGCCAAGGGCACCACATAGTAATACCACCCAAAGCCGTCCATTTGTGAGTGCCGGAGTGCGGATTGCTGGTCGCATCCATTTTTCATAACGCAGTGCTTCCAACGGCAACTTTTGCGATGCGCGGATCCCGGATAGCGGCCAAAACGAGGCCAACCCGTACCGAGAAAACAGATAGCAGAACCAGGGCAGCCGAAAGCTCGACCCGCATTGCGAGCTGCTGTTCGACGAAGACTGCCCGCTGAAACGCTGAAACCGACCGCGGCACCTACTCCAACTCTCCTGTTTACACGCGTGCAAATGTCATGGCGCCAGCTCCCTATCGTGTGTTCGGGTTGAAGCCTAGTGGTCGTGATGGCAGGAGGCGCGGAACCTGCGATTCCCGTCTGCGTTGTTGGTTAGTGAACGGAAGGAGGCCTTAGATGGCGGACGACAAGACTAAGACGGCAGCTGACCGCCGACTGGTATCGGGCACCCAGAAATACGAGGTCGACTACTTCGCGCGAAAGCACGGCATCGCTGCAGCGGATGCACGCCGCATCATCAAACAGCACGGCAACGACCGCGACGCTGCCGATAAAGCGGCCAGCCGCCTGAAGGGCTAGAGGCAGGTGTGTTGCGACCAAGCTTAAAGCCCGCTTCTATCTATTTTACCGGGACGGCCCGGCCCCTATCGCGGCCTTTGGCGTTATGCGAATGCTGGGACTGAGCGACTGCCGTTGTATTATGCCTGAAACCCGACTGCAGATAAAAAATCTCAGCACATGTCTTAGTTTATTTGTAGCTAAATTAGCCTTTGGTAGTGTGCTCGCGTCATGGGATGGAGGATTTCTATGGAGCTTCAGCCGCAAGCCGCAATAACAGAGGCTGCAACCAAAATGTTGTCAGTGCCGGAGTTTTGCCGACGGCAAAACTTGTGCGAGGAAGAAAAACGGCGCTTGACCCGCCTCTTCGGCCGGTTTGCCACGGCTCGCGAGTTGCTTCACAACGCAAAGCGCGCTCCTAAGTGGAGGTATTGAGGGTGGGGCGAGGGTATCCCTGGGCGCACACCGAACGAAAAAGACGGCGCTAAGCCCGTCTATGTAGCGATAGGTTTAGCTCGACACGTCAGTTCGTACGTCGGTGCGGCCTCGACCGGGGCGGCCGAAAACGCCTTCGCTGCAGAAATGCATGCACACTGTGGGATGAGCGACTCGCAGCGCGCGTGACTACCAGTTATAGTACGAAAAATTGTGAGAACGCTGCGCGATACAGAAGAATCGGTATCCGGCGGGCGCCATATAAGAAGCCGCCGAGGCATTGTCGGCTGCCCTTGGACGGCCAATCCGCCGCATCGTAGCCCTCACTGCACGGATCAGGGAATGGCTCCCGGCCGTAGGCTTGATGCGAGACAATCAGGTCACACTCTGACATTGTTGCAATGGGGCCTATAAACTGAACTGATAGGAAATCGGCAGCCAACGATAACCTCTATCCTTCCGCTCAACGAACCCGAGCGAGGGGAATGACGTATGGTATCCGGCGACTGGAAGCCGATCGGTTGCAACCATGTCATAGATGTGCCGCCGGGTCTCCGCGCCTTTGGCCTTATCCATGTCGAAAAAAGCGTGCCACTCGGGATGCGCAAGCGATGCTACCTCGTGATGCGCGCAATCGCCCCAGACGAGCAGTTGTTTGCCCTCGCTTTCGATGTGAAACGCAAGGTGGCCAGGTGTATGCCCATAGGCCTCAACCGCACGAATGCCGGGAACTACGTCGCCACCCGGTTTGATAAAGCTTGTACGTTCGGCCAAGGGAATGACATTGCTGGCGAAGAGCTTTGCCGACACATACTCGTTGTCGCTGGGAGAAGCCGCGAGACGGTCCTCGGCCGACCAGAAATCGAACTCCGCATCCCCGATCGCATATCGCGCGTTCGGGAATAGTGGTCTTCCACCCTCGATAAGGCCGCCGATATGATCAGCATGGCCATGGGTCAGGACCACGACGTCGATCTGCTCCGGCGTAAAGCCGGCCGGGCCCAACAGGTTTGCTAGCCAGCCGCCATTGGGCCGCGGGACGAAACCGTTTTCGCCGTTGCCGGTATCGAAGAGCACGAGCTCTTTGCCCGTGTTCACGATTGTGGGGGTAAAGCCCGGCCGAAATTTCCTTTCGGGAAGCAGGCTTTGCCGCATCAACTCTTCGACCTCGGTCTGCGGGCGATCTTGCCCGACGATCGGCCACGGTCCATCGAGCACGGGGCCGGCATCGAGGATATTGGTCACTTCAAATCTTCCCAGCTTGAAACGGTAGTGCGTTGGCATAGACGGACCGAGTGGCATGCCAGCACCTTGTGCCGCCGACCCGCACAGGCCGGTTATGGCCGGAGCTGCTATCAACGAAGCGGCGGAGGTCAGAACCTGTCGTCGAGATAGGTGGGGTAGAAGCATCATGCGGTATCCTCCACGTGGGTACTGATCTCTGCTGGAGCGCTCCCACTGCGCTCGAAGCAGTGAGCCGCGTTCGCCGCAGCCGATCTGACTGCGGAACGCTTCAGCACAGGTCGTTCCATTTCTGCGAGGTTCACCTACACTGCAGTCCCGCGATCGGGATGAGGTTAGGTGGTCTCAAGTATTGGGAGGTTAGCTATGTCGGCACCGGATAGCTTGTATGAACGTGCTGCTCCGGACGGCATCCCCCGCCCCTTTTGGCACGTGGATGAAGTGCATACGTTCTTTGTCGGTCCTCTCGAGTACAACAAGCTCCACCAGCATGGCGCTCCCGTCTTCCTGGCTGGAATCTACAGCGAATTCTGGCTGCGAATCCATGGGGGCCACTGGCACTCGTGCCGTACGGCGGTCATTCCCGCTGGTGTGCTTCACGAGCTTGATCTCGGCGGCTATCCACTGGCGGTATTTTACATCGAACCAAAGCAAGGCGGCACCGAAGCACTTGTGCCGCTGTCCGGCGACAGTTGGGAAGTGGACGGAGTTCTCATGGGGCGCAGTGGCGAGGTTTCCGTCATGCGCGAGCTGTGGGAGGATAGGGCCGCCGCCAGATGGGCCGGCTTGGCTCTGGAGGACTTGCTCGGCTTTTCCGCACGGCGGGCCTCGAGAAGCAGAGACACGCGCATAGCAGCGGCTATTGATTACCTGCGAACGCACTCGGACGAACTCACCTCGGTACCGCCGCTCGCAAAGAGCCTAGGCCTGTCACCGTCACAGTTTCAGCGCGTATTCACCCGAGAGGTGGGTGTGCCTTTCCGTCGCTACCGCGCTTGGAACCGGATGCGTGTGGCCATAAGTGAGATCGTGAGCGGCAGCAACTTTACGACGGCCGCCCACACCGCGGGCTTCTCGGATCAAGCGCATTTCAGCAATGATTTCCGCCGGACTTTTGGTGCGCCGCCTTCAGTCAGTCTTTTGGCTTTGAGGCAGCCTCCTTCCCGGTGAATGTAACAGTGGGTTACGGGGTTGGATCGAAGTTCGCCTCGAAGTCCGTCCAAAGGAGCGCGCTTGGGCCTTGAACGCCCGCCGTTGACGTCTCGCTGTGGTTCTTGGCCATCACTAGACGGCGCCTGTCGAGCGGCGGCCACAACGCGGCACGAACATTGGTGGAGGCGGTATCGCTCAAGCGCGGCAAAGCTTGCCCTAGACGCCGTCGCTGAGGTGCATTGATGCCTGCCAAAGCAAGGAGTTGCACAATGAGCGGGCCTGCGGTTCGGATCTGTTCAAGAGCTTTTACTTTGGGCCTCACTCGAGAGTTTGACCGAGGGTCTAACCGAGTCAGGGCATTCATCCAGCGTATCGGCTTTGCGGGCCGGAAACCGATGCTCAATGTTTGGTATGCGGGCGGCCGCAGGTAGGCGAAGCCTTGCCGATGCCTCTCGGTGGCAGGATTAGGCCTCAGATTCGTGGCAAACGACTTCGATATTGTGCCCGTCCGGACCAATGACGAAAGCTGCATAGTAGTTCGCGTGGTAGTTCGGGCGCAGACCAGGGGCACCATTGTCTTTGCCACCCGCCTCAAGAGCCGCGCGATAGAAAGCTTCGACCTGCTGGCGATTCTCGGCTGTGAACGCCAGGTGGAGATGCGCTGGCTTCTCCTCGGTTTGGTACAGGCACAATGAAGCCTTGCCCTTTGGGCTAAGCTCGACACCGTACGTCGGCAGTTCCTCCGAGACTACGGCCACGCCGAGTGGTTCGAGTGCCTTGATGAAGAACGCTTTGCTCGCTGCGTAGTCGCTGACGCCGAATTTGACATGGTCAAACATGAGTTCTCCTGAAGTGTGTGGGCCTGCCTGACGAAAGTGCGCCCGAGCGTACCTCTCTTGCGCGCCTTGCAATGTCTGTTGAGCTGCAAAGGTCTTCGCGGCCGCTTGCGTCTCACACTTGATGGCATGTCTCAGCCATTGATGGCAAGGAACAGAGAGTGGGGAGTGCCGCACGGCAACACCCTTAGAATTCACAAGACAAGCGGCTGTTCGGGCAAGGCCCGGGCATCGAAAGCATCTTGTAACGGGTGCTTGTCTGTGCCGGCCGAGAGCTTGGGTCGAACCGCGACAACCTTCCGGCAGGTCGTGCGTTAGTAGACGAAATAAATTGGAGCCCGGAGAGCACGATGCCCTCAAGATTTCGTTTCGGCCTACTTGCGAAAGCAGGCTACACGGCCCGTGGTGTAGTGTTCCTTCTCGTTGCCGGACTCGCTCTTTTCTCCGGAGTGACAGGCGGTCGGCCCGAAATGAAGTCAGCGCTCTTGACGCTGCTCGGACAGCCCTTCGGCCGGATCTGGGTCGGATTGATCGGGCTCGGCCTGCTCGGGTTCGTCGCCTGGAGACTGGCCCAGTCCCTTGCGGATAGTGACGACCACGGATCCGATCGCAAGGGTCTCACTGTGCGCAGTGCATTGTTCGGCAGCGCCGTAGTATACCTTGGGCTGGCCGGCTACTCCCTCGGACATGCACTATTTCTTGCGGGTGGAAACCAGGAATCTGGCGAGAAAGGGCTGGCGGAATGGATTATGTCGAAGCCGTTCGGCTCGTACCTGGCGATCGCGGTCGGGATCGGCTTCATCGTCGGTGGGGTCGTCACCGCGTACAAAGGCCTCACACGAAAGTTCGAGCGATATGTCCGCATTCCCGACCGGAACCGCGTCCTTACCTCAATCTGCATTTACGGCCTCGTCGCGCGTGGCGCTGTCTTCGTGATTATCGGCATCCTGTTCGCGTATGCCGGATTCCGGGTTGACCCGGAACAGGCTGGCAGCAT
This sequence comes from Sinorhizobium sp., assembly GCF_059070375.1. Taxonomy (NCBI): domain Bacteria; kingdom Pseudomonadati; phylum Pseudomonadota; class Alphaproteobacteria; order Hyphomicrobiales; family Rhizobiaceae; genus Sinorhizobium; species Sinorhizobium sp. The sequence goes on along the minus strand of NZ_JCACWC010000001.1, from coordinate 456,630 downwards.
GAGCGATGCCCTGGAGTGGCTTCGACAACTGCCGTTCGGCTCGATCCTGTACATCGCCGTGGCTGCCGGTATTGCTGCTTTCGGCATCTATAACCTCATTGAAGCGCGGTATCGGGTCGTCCGCGGCCCTGATCTGGCAACGGTGAAGCAGCCGATCTCGCTGCAGAAAACCTGACCCAACGCAGCCGGGTTGATAGAGCTGGTGAAAGCGTGGGGGGTGGAAGGCAGAGTGGCAATTACGGTGTGCCATGCCGAGCCGCTGAGCTGCGTTTAGGAAGCTTTTCTCGGCAGTCTGCCGGCCATTGTCGCCTCCTTAGGGGACTATGAGGCCCCGGAACTGCCTTCAAGGACGACATGACTAGTTCCGGAGCCTCAAACGCAATAGCAGGTGACGAGATCCGCCATGGCGTTCATCGGGATATGTGTCGGGTAAAATTTTCGGCAACTGCCGTAAGACTTTTGTCAGGGTCCATGGGACTAAGGTCCGATATATACTACTGCCATTTCCCGTCGATATATGAGGATCACACTGGTTTCTCGGAGACATTACTGACTCAATGCACCTGTGAAGGTGTCTTTAAGTAGATATCTCGCGACAAACCTGCGCCATCCGAATGCTGGCTCCGAGGCGAACGCGATCACCGATTCCTTGTCGGAACTGTTGTCACCGTCTTCTTCTTTTACCTAGCTTCAGGGAACTTAAATCTTTTGTGATGGTTTCGATGAAGGAAAGTACGACAAGGAGAAACAACATGGCTGATAGAGGACCAACAGTTGTGAATACCGGAGGCAACGGTGCTGGTTGGGCCGTCGCAGTGATCGTGGTTCTGCTGATCGTCGGAGCCTTGTTCCTGTTCGGCGGCGACCTGTTCAACGGCGGCGGAGGCGGCGGGAATACCGATGTCGACGTGAACGTGCCGAACGTCGAAGCGCCTCAGGCACCGTCTGGTGGAGAAACATCGGCGCCTTCAGGCGGCACGGCGACGCCAGCTCCCTCGGGCGGCGGACAGCAATAGCTCCTGCAGAATGCAGACGGAGTTCCTGCACAGAAGTGGCTGCGTCGACGGAGGGTGCGGCGCTGCCACTCTTTTCGAGATCTCGCCTTTGAGTGCAACCGCGGAAGACGCTTCGGCCCTCGTTGGGTCTTCAACGAATGCGCTGCCTCGGATGCAAACCCGATGAAACGACAGGCCTATCGAATAGGCCTAAGCGACGGTCGGCCGGCTGGGGCGCCGGTCACCGGCAACGCGTTTGTCCGGGAAGCTCTCTAGCTCGCCCGCGGCACGTTGAATGATGTCCCGTATCCACGCGATCGCCGGTTCTTGAGCAGCCGCGATCCCCCAGAGGAGCGAGAGCTCCGATCGTCGCGCTGGTTCAAGGCGAAGCAGTTTTAGATCCGGATGGCTGCGCATCAGCGCGCGGGCGGAACGGTCCGGCAGCGACGAAACCAGGTCGGTGGTTTCCAGCAGATGGCCAAGTGCGGCATAGCTCGGTAGCGAGACGGCAATGTTGCGGTGCTGCCCGCGCCGCGCCAACTCCACATCAAGGTAGTTCTGGGAAATTGGCCACGGAAGCGGATAAACGTGCCGATGGGCTAGAAAAAGCTCGGTCGAAATTCGATCGGCACAATCGTAGAGATCCGAACGCGGACCGGCGAGGACAACGAGTTCGTCCTCCCACAAGGTGATTCCGTCCACCAATGCTCCGACAGGCGTGGTTCCACCGATGGAAAACACGAAGTCGACGCGACCGGTCGCGAGATCTGATTCATAGCTGCGCCGTTCAAACGGCTCCACTGTCAGTGTCCAGTTGGGAGCTTGCTCGTGCAATATGGCTATAACGGCCGGCACCAGCGTAAGCTCCAATGCCCCGGGTGAAACGATCTTAACATCTCTCACCGACTCGGCCGGATGGAACGCCGTGGTGCATTGGCTCCCTCGCGTCTTTTCGAGCTCGGCGTTCAAAACCGTACTCAGGAGCGAAAGCGAGCGTTCCAGGCTCTGCGCGCGAATTGTAGGCAACATCGCCCCGCCGCTGCGTACAAAGAGAGGATCCGAGAACATTGTTCTCAGCCGGGCGAGTGCGTGGCTGACTGCAGAGGGAGAGACAAAAAGACGATCGGCGCAGCGGGCAACGCTCCGCTCTTCCAACATGACCGCCAGCACCTTCAAGAGGTTAAGGTCGACCTTGCACCAGTTCATAAATTGAATCTCATTCAGGTTACGCTGAGATTCTATCATTTGGCTCAGTTTGCGTCCTATGGCAACAACTTGCTCGAAGCACATCCTTTGATTGGTGAGAGCATGCCAAGAAACATCTATATGACCGCTGCGGTCGCAATTCTCATAAACCTCTTTTCTTCTCGAATATTCGCAGGCGAGATCACTCAACCGGACCGTTTTCGTCTGGAGCTCGAGACACTCGCCGACGCGCATCCCGGCCGCGTCGGCATTTGCGTGCAGGACCAGCCTAAGTCGCCTGTTTGTGTGAACGGCGCTCAACGCTTCTCTCTGCAGAGTGTCATGAAATTGGTCGTCGCTGCAGCCGTCATGCGGGCGGTCGACGAGCAGCGTATCCGGTTGGACGACCAAATCACCATCAGGCGCGAAGACCTGAGCGTAAACATCCAGCCCATCGCCGATATCGTCGCCAGGCATGGCTCCTTTGAGACGAGTGTTCGGGATCTTGTGCGCCGGGCGGTGGTCGCGAGTGACAGTGCGGCTACGGACGTGTTGATCGCCCGCCTGGGTGGGCCGAAGGCGATACAGGCCTTCCTCGACAAGGCGGGACTGACGGGCGTCAGAATCGACCGAACCGAGCGCGAGCTTCAAACTGAGACCGATGGGTTGATGTGGCAGCCAGAGTTCGTCTTTCCGCAGAGGCTGGAGCAGGCGCGCAGGGAAGTCCCCGCGGAAGCCCGCCAAACCGCCTTCGAGGCCCACATCAAGGACCCGCGCGACACCGCGACGCCCCGCGGCATGGCTGCTTTCCTGTACAGCCTTGCGTCAGGCAGCCTCCTGACTGCGGGCTCGACGGAATTCCTTTTGACGGTCATGAGCCAAACGACCACCTTTCCCGATCGCCTGCGCGCGGGCATCCCTCCAGAATGGGGTATCGGGCACAAGACAGGCACGAGCCAAACCCGTGGGGGCATCAATGGTGTGACCAATGATGTCGGTATTCTGACGGCGCCAGACGGGAGGCGCATTGCCGTGGCCGCGTTCGTTGCAGAGTCTCGCGCCGGTCAGGCCGAACGTGCTGCCGTCATCGCGGCCGCGGCTCGAGCCATCACCGCAGCCTACGAATAACAGTACGGAGTCCTCGCGAGCACGGGCATGACGCATTCCGCGTGCTGATCGGCGCAGATGAGGTCTTGTTTATGCTCCATTCGATCCACTATCGCGCATCCTCAGGCCTCGACAACGGATGGCAGATCATGACGAACAGCGCGCAGATGCAGGAACAGCGATTGAAGGCACTCGAACTGACGAGGAATGGCGCGCCGAAGCTGCCGTCCAATCCTTTCTTCGGCGTCGGCCCGATCACTGACGCGACCACCGATGAGGTGGACAGCCGCTTGCGGCGGATCGCCTTCGACGCCTGGATCGAGAAGACCTATCGCAAGTTCGACGACAGCGGCAATGATATCGGCGGCTTTACCACGGCGGAAATCTCCCGCAGCATGCATCGCGGCTATCCGGCCGACAAGATTTTGACCGACATGATGCGGGCGATCCATCGCTATTTCGGTTTTCCGAAGACGAACCGTATGGCAGTGGGTCTCGGCGGCGGCCACAGCGGCTTCACTGTCTGCGTCCAGCACCTGATGAACGCCAACGACGCCTCCCAACGCGTCTATGTCGATACGCCGCGGCCAGAGAGCGATCCTTCGAGAGCCGCGGGCTTCTTCCGCCAGTCCTGGGCGACCCAACTCGTCGAAATGCAGCGATTCGCCGAGAAGGGCTGCGAGAGCCGAATTCATTTCGCAGCCTCCGAAGGCGTGATTCCGACGGCAGAAGAGCTCTCCGCCCTCGGCGTGTCGATCTTCGTCGGCGTCGGCCACGAGACGACCGGCGCCAATGCCTATACCAGCGGCGAGATCTGCGAACTGTTGAAGTGGATCGACGGTGATCCGGCCAACCGGCATGCGGTTTTCGATGCCACCTCGATGCTCGGCGCCATGCCGTGGGAACCGGAACTGGTGAGCGCCGTGATGGCGAAGTGCTGCCTGTTCATGCCCTTCCAGAAGGCGATCGGCGGGGTCTCGGGTTATTTCGTCGCCTCCTTCACGCCGCATGCCCTGACGTTGATCGAGAAGAACCAGCAAGACCCTGCCTGGGCTATCCCGCGCCAGCTGAAGATCGCGCCGCCGGTCGACCCGAGGCAGCCATTTTCGGCCAAGCGCTCTGTCGACGCCGGCCCGTTCTACGATGCCGCCGAAGACCGCATGCTCGGCGGCGTCATAAATACCTACAGCGCGCTCGCGTTCGCCGAGACCACCTTCGGTCTCTTGCAGTCCGAGGCGCGCGTCGGCTCCGTGGTCGAGCTCAACCGGCGCTCCGCCGCCAATCGCAAGGTGATCGACGAGTGGGTGGAGACGCATCCGCTCCTGAAGCTGACCGTTGCCGATCCAGAGCGTCGCGGTGCGGCAGTGACGCTCCTGAAGGTGGTCGACGAAGACATCACAGATACAGACATCCACGCCCGCATCATTGCACGTTCGAAGCAGCTGCTCGGCTATGAGGGCATCACCCATCCGAATGGCGAATACGAGCCCGGCCTCGACGCGGCCCGCTATGTCAATGCCTTCCCCGGCACACCCGGGGACTATCGCGCCTGGGTCGGCGGCATCCGCGAGCCAGACGACGTCGTCGCACTGCTGGAGAACCTGCAATACGCCTATCTGCGCGCCAAGATCGTCGTCCTCGAAGAGGAACTGGCGAAGAAGGGCGTCACGTTCGAAGCCCCTGCCAAAGCCGGCCAGGCCGTCCGCAAGGATGATCCCGACCGTGCCTACACCGTGCTGATCGCCGACCTGGTCGGACTGCGCTTCGGTGCCGATGGCCGGCCGGATCACGGCGAGGTGAAGGCATATATCGAGGAAAAGGGCGGCGTGTTCCACCTGGGGCCGATCGGCGACCGGTCTGCCCTGGAGAAAGGCCGCGTCCACTTCTTCTACCAGCCGGATCTGAGCACCGAGGCGGAAATTCTGCCGCAGACCGACAAGGGCCAGTACGACGCGCTGATTGCGGCGGCGACCTTCATTCCGAAAGCTTCCGTATTCCCGCTCGGCGGCGTGCGCATCGGCGCCGGCACCGGCAACATGGGCTCGGCCTCCTGGGGCGGCGGCAATGGCGAGGGGGGCCAGGCGCCGCTGATGAACACGCCGGGCATAAACAGCCGCGCGACCGCCCAGATGGCGATGAAGGCGATACTGAAGGTCGTTCCAGACCTGCCGGTCGACAGGCTGCACCGGATGGTCGCAGAGGGCGACTTCGATACCGGCCGTCAGCTCAAGGACTTCCCGACCGCCAAGCTCGAGGGCCGCAGGATCGCCATTCTCGGCTACGGCAATATCGGCCGTGAAGTCGCCAAGCTCGCCAAGGCCTTCGGTATGCATGTCGCGATCTACGCCCGCCACCACCACAAGCACTGGATCGAGACGGAGGGCTTCGAATATGCCGAAAGTGCCGTAGCCGCGGCAACCGGCGCCGACGTGCTCTCCGTCCATATCGGTCTCGGACGCCTGGATCCGGTGACCGGTCACTATTCCAACGCCGGAACCGTCGACCAGAAGGTGCTCGGCGCGATGAAGGATGGCGCCGTGCTGGTCAACTACGACCGGGGCGAGGTGGTCGATACCGCCGCGCTTGACGAGGCGCTGTCGACAGGCAAGATCGCGCATGCGGCGATCGATGCCGACCTCTTCAAGGACGTCGCAACCGGCAAACTCAGCGGCCCGATGCTGCCTTACCTGACGCTCGAGGAACGCCATAAGGGCCGGCTGGAACTCCTCCCTCACGCGGCAGCCGACACGGATCATCCTTCGCGCGTGACCGGCGCGAAACAGGCGGTAGACCAGATCTTCGATGTCATCCGCTTCAAGTCGGTCACCAATCTCAAGGGGGATCTGCCCGAGGGCTACGTAGCGGCCGGCAGCCGCACGCCCGCCGGCATCGGCCGCGTAACGAAGCGGCTGGTCACCGAGGTCGGTGGCAAGGCGGAACTCCTGGTGGAACTGCGGCAGACGTCGGAAAGGGCTGCGGCAATCCTGGGCGCGCTCGCCGCCGTTGCCGACCCGGATCACCGCGGCCGGATCATCGATCGCTATACCGGCCTGCTCGTCGAAAGTGTCGATCGTCAGCGGGCGCTGCTCGACCGGCTCGGTCTCTACGGACCGGTGGAGGAGTAGATCGGTCGTCATCCGGCCACGCCGTTCGCGCTTGACGCGCGGGGCGTGGCCGTAAATCTGAATTCGATCAGTGCTTCAGGGCTCTTTCCTGATCGATTTTCTCGGTCAGGAAGATGGCGAACGCCGTAGCGGGTAGCGCAAGGCCGATCATGGAGGCGAGCCACCACCCGCCAGAGGCAAATGCCCAGGCGCCCAGGGCAGAGCCGACGGCGCCGCCAGTGAAGAATATGGCCATGAACAGGCCGTTGAGCCGGCTGCGCAACTCCGCGCCGAGTTCGTAGATCGAGCGCTGCCCGGTCACCAAGGTCATGGTCACGCCGAAGTCGAGCAGGATCGCCGCCAGCGTCAGAAGCGTGAGCGCGGTAGTGGATCCTTCGGTAGCGGCCTGCGTCATCAGGAAAGCGGCTCCTACACCGACAAGGCCGAATGCCGTCGCCGGCCGGATCAAGCCCTTATCCGCGAGGCGCCCGGCGATGGGGGAAGCAATTGCGCCCGCGACACCGGCCAGGGCGAAAAGCGCAATGCCGTTATGACCAAGCCCGAAGCGCGGGCCGGCAAGATAAAGCGGCGTGACGGTCCAGAAGAGGCTGAACGCAGCGAACTGACAGGCCTGATAGGCGGCGCGGCGCTGCAGGACCGGCTGCGTCGCGAGGAGCTTGCCCATCGATTTGATGAGCTGGCCGTAAGTCATCCGGGCCGCCGGTCGGCGGGTCGGCAGCTGCAACCACAGCAGGCCGCCCAGCCCGACCATGACGACGGCCGAAACATAGAAGACGGCATGCCAGGAGCTGAGGCCGGCGATCAGCCCGGAAATCGGCCGCGCCATCATGATCCCGACCATCAGCCCGCTCATGACATTGCCGACGACGCGGCCCCGAGCCGCATCCGGAGCAAGGTTGGCAGCGAAGGGTACGATCATCTGGACTGCGACGGAGCCTAGACCGATGGCAAGCGAAGCTGTGAGGAAAGGCCCGGGTGTGGTCGAGAGACCGGCCGCGATCAGGGCAAGTGTGACCAGTCCGATCATCGTCACGATTAGCCGACGATTTTCCAGGAGATCGCCCAGCGGCACGAGCAGCAGCAATCCGATGCCATAGCCGATCTGGGTCAGGGTAACGATCAGGCCGGTCGCCTCTGCCGGCAGGCCGATGTCGAGTGCGATCGGGCCGGCGAGTGGCTGGGTATAGTAAAGGTTGGCGGCAATCAGGCCGCAGGCGGCGGCCATCAGAAATGTCATGCCGGGAGAAAGCCCGGCCGGATGCTGAGTCTGGGCGATGGATACGGGAGCTGTCATTGAAGAGTTCCTTGGGAGGCAGGAGGCGGACGGTTCAATCAGTCGAGAATGCGCAGGACGGCTTCGGCGGAAGCGAGCATCTGGTTTTCCAGCTCTCCGGTTTTGCCGGCGATGCGGACGCCCTGAAGATAGGAAAACAGCGCAAGCGCGGTCCCCGCAGGATCGACGTTCTGGCGGATTGAACCGTCTTGGTGGCCTTCGCGGATGAAACCTTCGAGCCGGGAGACGAGATGGCGATTGTGTCCGGCCACCTTTTCGGCGATCTCGGCGTCCGACAGAACCAGTTCCACGGCAGCGCCAATGGCCAGGCACCCACGCCTGCCGGTTTCGCCGCAGGCGGAGATGGCATAGAAACCGACGACGCGGGCGATCTTTTCGCGACCGGTGGAGGCTGAGGACAGCGCCTCATCCAGAAGATCGGCCCGGATTTGCTTATAGCGGTCGTAGGCGGCGACGAAGACGTCACGCTTGTCACGAAACGCCTTGTATATGCTGCCGGCGGTCAGTCCCATTTCCGCCTTGAGCTCGGCGATCGAGGTCCCGTGATAGCCCTTCTCGGAAAATATGCGGATCGCCGCATCCAGAGCCTGGTGCATGTCGAATTCGCGCGGCCGCCCGACGGGGCGAGGAGAGATGCTTTCGAAACTCATCTGATCGACCTATTTGGAAACGTTCATTTCCTAATAGGTCGCGGATTCGATTTGGTCAAGCGCATCCTTGAGTTCTCATGACGAGCAGTTGCAGTGCAGGGTGTAACTTGTAGTAACCCGAAGCGGCTAATGAACAGCTGTGGGACGTTCGCAACATTAGCCCGCTCGCTACGCGAGACTGGATGAAATCGAACCGTTGACGCCTTGCCGGCTCCTTCAGCCGCAGCGCCTCTTCGACCGAGATCTCGTCGAACGGGTTCATCGACATCTTCACATTGGCAAGCTCGACGCGCGTTCCATCCGCTTTGACCCGGATCTTGACGTTGTAGTCGACGACCCGTTTAACCGCGACCAGGATCTTCATAGTTCCTCCTCTGTCCTACTATTTAAAGCTGTGCAGTGGCTTGCGAACGCAGCGGCATTGTCGAGCGCGGCGCACAACCGATAAGCCAATTGAGATCCGCCGGGACCAACGGTCATCCTTCCATGTTCGACAGGGAGCGGCCGATCTTTAAACGCTCAAACCGAGGCGATGTAGTGCGGTCAACTCCCGCCAGCACGCTTCGCAATATGAGTGCCAGGTTACTGGAGCGGGTTGAATTTGCATGATGCGCGAGCCACTGCTCGGCAATCCAGTCTGTCTTGGTGATCGTTGCCAATCAGGAAACGGTCACCAGCACCGACGTCGCGCGGATGCGCATCTGGGTCGGTGATAACTCTGACGCCCGGTCGGCGGCGGCGTGGAGTACGCCGGTCGCGCCTCGCTACCAAGTTCGACCGTGCCGCCGGTATTTGCTACAATAGATTCTTTGGGGGAGGATATCATGGGTATACTTGATCGCCTGCTTTCGTCGCAAGATCCCTTCATCAGCGACGGGGGCATGGAGACAGACCTGATCTTCCATGAAGGCGCCGAAATGCCGCTGTTCGCCTCCTTCGTCCTGCTCGATAGCCCAGAGGGGCGCGAGATGCTGCGGTGCTACGCGGTTTCGTATTTCGACTTGGCCCAGATCGCGGGGCGCGGCTTTGTGATGGGCACGCCGACCTGGCGCGCCAATGGCGGCTGGGGGCCGAAGCTCGGGCTCGACGAGGCAGGGATCCGGGACGTCAACCGGCGCGCCGTCGCCTTCGCCCGCGACCTGCGGAGCGCCCATCCCTGGCGTGACCATATCCTGATTGAGGGGGTGCTCGGGCCGGCAGGCGATGGCTATGCACCCGAGCAGCTTCTGACCCCGACCGAAGCGGCCCGCCTGCACAGCGCCCAGCTGGAGACCTTTGCCGAGGAGGGTGTGGAAATCGCGTCGGCCTTCACCATCACCCATCCAGGCGAGGCCATCGGCATGGTCAACCGGGCGCGCGATCTTGGCCTGCCTTTCGCACTCTCATTCACGGTCGAGACCGACGGGCGGTTGCCGACCGGGCAGGACCTCGATTCCGCGCTCAGCGAGGTCGAAGCCGCGACTGGCGGCTACGCTCGTTATTACGGGATTAACTGCGCCCATCCCGAGCATTTTGGCCAACAGCTGCCATCGCGCTGGCTCAACCGGATTGGCATGATCCGCCCAAACGCCTCGCGCCGCAGCCATGCCGAATTGGACGAAGCCACCGAGCTCGATGACGGTGACCCGCAGGAGTTCGGCGCGCTTTACGCTGAAATGGCAGAGCGGCTCCCCGGACTGCGCGTCGTCGGCGGATGTTGTGGTTCGGACCTGCGGCACATCAAAGCTCTGATCGCGGCGGGCGTCTGAGCCCCGGTCGGCCAGGCTTCAAGACGAAACAGGTGTCGTGGCTGATGTACCAGGTGCCGCCGTGGGCCGCGCCTGAGGATCGGCAGCGGCTTCGCGTCGTAGACGTAAGCTGCAAGTAGACCCGTCTGGATGATACCGAGTGCTCTTCCATCAACGCTCCGAACGCGGCGGCCACAAAAAAGGCCGATCATAATATCTTGTCTCGTGCCGGTGCTTTGATCCAGTAGAAACGACGACATAGCCCCCAAAAACCGAGTACCGCGATGGTGGCTATAGTCCTCATCTCCCTGCTGAGCCATCGTCTCCGCAATCTGGAGCGGCATAGGCATACCCCTACGCGGGTTTGCCTTTAGAGAAAAGTCGCCGCTGCCCTCACCGCGCACTCAGCGTAGGGTTACCGCGATTAACGCGGAGTCTCACCGCATGGCCCAGCATTTTTCAGGTTTAGAGCGGCCGCCGGTTGTACTTAGTTCGCCCGGGTATCGGTTGCTAGTCCGGTCTATATTGTTCTCGAACGTTCCAGAGCCGAGATCGGAGGCGTCTCCACAACCGCGAATTAGGTGACCTCATGCGTGCCGCTCACACTTATCCGTCTTGCGAAGACTTCCGGCATGGTCTCGCGCAGATTGTTCCTCATGCGCGAGCGAAATATGGGCGAGGCAGGAGACCGTCGGGCTGTGCGAAAGGATGCCTGCTCTATTTGTCGCAATCGATGTCCTTGTAGAGTAAGTATTCTGCTTCACTGAACCGGACACCCGAATGGTCGAAGCAGAACCGCTTAGGCAGGATCCTGAAAAGGTAGCGCTTCCCGCATGCCGCCGGAACATCCAGAGAATACAAACGAGCCATGCTGGACGGTACGGGGTCTGTCCATTTTTTATGTCCCGCGAAGGAAACGTCCTGCAGGAGCGTCGCCGATCCGGAGCGGCCGACGCCTCCTGCCGCTGCGACGACGCCCGTTCCCTTCGCCTCGTCAATCGTTGGATACTCGTGCCGCGTCAGTGGTGCGCCGGCCAGCGGCACGTCGGTTGTCTTGAATGCCACGTTGAAGCGCACGTCGTCGCGGGTCGGCACGCGGCCGTAGCCGTTCAGGTACTTCCAGGAAAGGCGTAAGAGCTTTTGCGTGCCCTTCGTGGCGGTGGGGTTAGGATGTACGTCGGCCGAAAAGTTCCTTGGCACGAAGGTGTCGACGCCTCCGCCTGGGGGTGGGCACTGCGTGAACAGCGGCCTGTATCCACATTCGCGTCCGCCGACGCCCCATGCGCATCGGCTGAGACGCAGCCAGTCGTCGTCATTGAGTACGCGCACACCTTTCCATAAGCTCCCCCCATGCCCCGGTGTCATCCACGGACTGATCTTGCCTGCTCCAGTGGCGGAGGCCCAGTCGGTCCTATGGTTCTGGACGAGCATGAGGGCTTCCTTTTGCGCGAAGAGGGCCGCGTTCTGCATCACCGTCGGGTTCGGGATGACGGGCGCCTTCCCAGTGGCATCGGCGGCGAAGCGACGTCCCGACTCCAGCGTAGTCAGGCTGTGGCAGCTCGAGCATGGATGGCCTTCGATCAAGAAGGACCTACCGTCAAGCAGGGTGCTGGCGTGGGCGGCCGAATATGCCGAACCGATCACGCGGAACGGCGCGTCCGCTCTCGCGATACGGCCCGGAAGGAAGTTGCCCATGCTGAACACGGCGCGCGGATCGTGTCTGCTCTCGAAATAGCCGACTCTCGCCTGTTGCATGTGCGGATCGATGACTGTGGGCTTCTTGTTGTCGTGACAGAGTACGCAGTCGACCACGGCGCCGCCGTCGTAAAGCTCCTCCGCAGCGCGCCGCCCGGCGGAGTCGCCGTAGGATGCTCCGCCGGGCGGCGGGAAGCGCTCCCTCCAGTCGAACACGGAGCGGTCCTTCCGGCCGTCGAGGAATGCGATTTCACCCGTGACGTTGTTGAATCCGATTGCGCTGTACCGGGAGAACCGCGGATCTGTCTCCGTCCAGTAGGGCTCCGCCGCGATTTCCAGGCTTTCGGACGATTTCCGGCAGAGGAACAGCCACTGTACATGGTCACGCGTGACCCGGCCCACCCGCGAGTTCATTCCGCAGAAAGTCACGCCCCCTGCGAGCGAAGGCTTGTCGCAGCGGTCGACGGCAGTCGTCCACTTCACCAGTCGGCCTTCGACGTCACGGTGTGCAAATTCGAGCGGAGTGGCTGCCTTGGAGAGATTTGGTTCCAGCCTTACGACGTTTCCGTCGACCTCGAGACCGACGGGTCGCGAATTCGGCCCCGTGCAGACCCCATCCGGCATGGGGCCGAATACCGACCTGGCCTCGTCGCCGAATTTCGTCACCGGATTGGTGCTCGTAATTGCCGGACCCCACAACACGTCGCCGTTCCATTGAAGAAGAAGGTCGTATGGCGACACCGTCCGGGTGCCGGCGGTTGCGGCTTTTGGGGCAGCGTCTGCAAAGGCCTCCAATTTCTCATAAGGTTCGGCGTGCAGGTCCCGCAGAGTAGGGATCTCCGATTGTATGGGCAGAGAAAGCGCGACAGCAATTGCCGCGGCGAGATGGACGAAGCGCCCCACGTTTCATTCCCCATTTTTCGTCTCGCGCGGATTGTCAGCGCGCGCTGGCCTGGATCCCGGACTGATTGGGGGCGACCTTGAGGACAACGAACTTCAACAATTCGCCATCCCGTGTGATCGTTGCGTATAACTTGGCCGTGTAGTCGAGCTGTACCGCGCTGACCCCGATCGTTTGAATGCTCACTTGGACCGATAAAGCAACCTCGAAGTTGCCCTCTTGCGTCTTACCAATCAGGATGCTGCTAAGCTGGCGCGTAGCACTGGAGTTCGTTGCAGCGAGGGGCGCGAACATCGTCTGGAATTGCTTGGCCAGCGATCCTGCCGAAATGGCAAGCACGGAATTCGGATTGCCCGGGTCGCAGTGGTAGTACTGTCCCGCATTCACGAACAAAGCCGCCAGCCCGTCGAAGTCGCGGTTGTCCATCGTCCACGCATATTGGGAGAGCAGGTCAATCACGTCTCGCCGTTCCTCCGGCGTGGGCGCGGTTAATGACCCGCCGCGGTATTCCCTCCAAGGCATATTGTTTGACCCGGGGCATTCATTGGCCGCGACTGCCGGCGAGACCGCAAGCAAGGAGAATACGGCCAAAGCCGTGAAAATCTTATACGCTCTCAAGTTGACCCCCTCTGTGCTGCCCACCGAGGGTCCGGCCCGTCCCTACGCTATTCCATGCCATGCACTACCAACGGACCGCACCAGACGTTCTCGCAGCACTGCAATATACGTGGCCACCATGCGACCACGTCTAGATTAAACTCAAGTTGTTGAATGACCTCAGCTTGAAGAGTAGCTTGAACCGAAGAAACACGCAAGTTGAGTTGCCTGTCTACTGGGCGGATCCGGCGATGAACGACGTCACGCAATGGCTGGCCGAGATCGGATTGGGGCATTTGGCGGACAAATTCGTCGACGCGCAGATCGATTTCGACACGCTCGCGCTGCTTTCCGATCAGGATCTGCGCGAACTGGGCGTCCCCATGGGCCCCCGCCGCAAGCTGCTTGCAGCAATCGCTGCGCTCGGCAGGTCGGCGGAGCCCCGCGCGGGTGGTCGCACTCCAGTCGAACGCCGGCAGTTAACGATCCTGGTTGGCGACATGGTCGGTTCGACCGAGTACGCCTCCAGGCTCGACCCCGAGGACGTCAGCCAGCTCACGCAGACATTCCTCTCGCGATGCAGCGCGCTTGCAAGGTCGCACGGGGGCTTCGTCGCGAATTATGTCGGCGACGCGCTGCAGGTCCTGTTCGGCTTTCCGGCGGCGGAGGAGAACGACGCCGAGCGCGCGATGCACTTGGCGTTCGACATCGTAGCAGCGATGCCACAGATAGAAACGCCGGACAGTTCGCGCCTGGGGGTGAGGATTGGGGTCGCGAGCGGCCTAGTCGTCGTCGGCGACATCGAGGGCGCGCCTGCAGGGATTTCGACGGTGGCGTTCGGCCATGTCCCGAATCTCGCCCACCGACTTCAGGCTATAGCCGAACCGAACAGCATCTACGTCGACGAGAACACGTTCCAGGCGACGTCGGGCGCCTTCGAGTACGCCGACGTCGGCGGCAAGACGCTGAAGGGCTTCAGCAGTCCCATCCACATCCGGCGCCCCCTCAAGCCGATCGCAAGGAAATACCGCTTTGCGGGCGAACTCCGGTCGACGCCGCTGGTGGGGAGGAGGAGCGAGCTGCAGGCGATCGAGGCCCTCTGGGACGCCGTGCGAGCCGACTGCCATGGACGCGTTGCGTTGATAAGCGGCGAGCCGGGGATAGGGAAATCGCGGCTGCTCTTCGAGCTTGGGAGGAGCTTTCCCGAAGCGAAGGCGCTTGTTGCGCAGTGCGCCCCCGCCTTTTCCAACAGCGCACTTTATCCGTTCCTGAGGCTGCTCAAGCAGGAGGCTGGCATTACCGAGGACGCGCCGTTGCCGTCTGAAAGGCTGCGGGTCGCTCTGTCGGCGAGCACCGTTCCCTTGTCGGTCTCGTATCCGATCTTCACACGGCTCCTGGCGGTCGAACCCGACTACGAGCCGTCCAGGCTTGCCTCGTTCCAGCAGGAGGTCGCGATCAGCCAAGTGTTTTCGGACTGGCTCCGGCAATTTGCGAGCGCTGGACCCGTGATGCTCTTCGTGGAGGACGAGCAATGGATCGACCCGTCCTCCGGCAAGCTCCTCCAGACGCTCGCGCACGACGTCGCGCAGTCTCCGGTGCTCCTCCTGGTGACCTCGCGCGAGAGGCAGACGAAGGCGGCGTTCGACACCGCCGTCACGGTGCATCTTGCCCTTGAGCGGTTCTCCCGCGAGGAGGCTGGCGAGTTCGTCCAGAACGTCGTCGAAGGGGGCCATCTGTCTTCCGGCGTCCTCTCAATGCTCCTTAGCAAGGCCGAAGGCGTTCCCCTCTATCTTGAGGAACTCGCCCGATCGGCCCTCATGCTTGCTCCCAATACGCCCGGTCGGTTCGGGCCGACGGCCGAGAGCGACGTCGACGTCCCCGTCTCCCTCCAGTCCGCGCTCATGTCCCGTCTCGATAAGCTCGGCGCCGTTAAGACGGTCGCGCAGACGGCCGCTGTGATCGGCCGGGAATTCGACCTGAAGACGCTCGCCCATGTCGTCGGTCTCTCGAGCGAGGTGCTGCGGCCGCAGATAGATCGTCTTGTTGCCGTCGGCCTCGTCGCGCCGCAGCCCTTCAGCAACTGGCCCCGCTACTCCTTTGCTCACAGTCTGCTGCAGGAGGCCGCCCGCGGGGCGCTGCTTCGTGACAGGCGGCGGGAGCTTCATGCGCTCGTCGCCAAGGCTATCGAGGTCGTTCAGCCGAGGACGGTCGTGGAGCATCCCGAGATCCTTGCCCAGCACTATGACGAGGCGACGCAGTTCGAGCGCGCCGCCGACTATTGGCTCAGGGCGGGCAGGAAGCTTGGGGCAACGTGGGCGAAGGTCGAGGCTGCGAACATGTTCGCCAAAGGGATCGAATGTGTCCGTAGAATACCGCGTTCGACGACGCGCGACAGTAGAGAGCTGACCCTCGAACTCGAAAGGGGCGACGTCCTCTACGCGGCATACGGATACATGACCGGGGACGGCAGCGACGCGTACCGGAACGTCATGCGGCTCAGCGAGGCGACCGGAGATCCGGAGGCGGCGATCCGGGCCCTGGACGGCCTGTTCGGAACTTCGTTCAACTCCGCCCGGTTCTCGGACGCGGAATGGGCGAGTAACCAGCTCAAGGAGATTGGCCGCAGGGATGGCAACATTAAGGCCCTCGTGCTCGGACTGCAGTTCGGAGGCATGTGCGCTTTCGCGCGCGGCAGGTTTCCGGAGGCGCGGGAGGTGTTGCTGGAGGCCCTTGAGCACCGCGAGCACGCCGATGAGGTAGGAAGCGACTTTCCAAGCATGTCCATGCTCTATCTCTCGTGGACGCTGCAAATACTTGGGGAGGCAGATGCGGCCGTGGAGTTGTTCCACGCGGCTGAAATGGAGACCCGCGGACAAACGGACTACCGCCTCGCTGCGTGTCTGGGTAACGGCTGCATACTGATGTCTCTTCGTCAGGACGTAGCGACGCTCCAGAGGCTGGTGGACGAGCTCGTGCCGCTCGCGACACGCAACGGATTCCAGCTCTGGCTCAACTTCGCGTCGTTCTTTTCCGGGTGGGCCAAGGCGGCAAGTCAGCAAGACGCCTCCGGCATCGCGCAGATGCAGCACATATGCGACAACATGGGCGAGCAGGAGGTCGATAAGACATGCTATCTGGGCGTGCTCGCCGACAGCTACCTTCGAATGGGACGGACTGACGAGGCGTCAGCGACCCTCGATCAGGGCTTGAAGCTCGCAAGGCGTACCGGTGAGCACTACTACATGCCTGAGCTGCTTCGTCTACGAGGAGAACTGCTTAGGCAGACGGATCGGTCGGCTGAGGCCAAGAGTTCGTTTGAGGAGGCGATCTCTTTCGCACGCGAACAGGGGGCCAAGGCATGGGAGGCGAGAGCCAAGCAGTCACTTGAGTTGCTTTCGTCTGATCCGCCGCAAAGATAGAGGATGCAAGTCGGGGTACGGTGTGCTCGAACTGCCGCTGACTGACCACCTGACGATGGGCAGACCTTCATCGGTCCTGGCGAGCAGAAACTCTCGGCCGGCGTGGACGGTACCGCTTCCCTTGCTCGACGGGACCTTTAGGAATGCCTTGGATGTCTCGTTATTGGGCACGACGAGGGTTTGGTCTGGCACGCTTTCCTTCTGCGTCACCCAGTCGTTCCCTTCTAGTGGTCACGCCGCGCGCGCAGAGGCCGCAGTTGAAAAGTCGGCGCTCAAGGCGCGCGCCCCCGTTGACCTTGACGAGTGCGTGAGTCTTGGTCTTGTGGTTGCGCACCAGTCGGCGTTCCGGGTCGACTACTGCGCCGTAGTCGATCTGGCCACGCATGAAGAGGTCGTCGACGAAGGCCTTGGCCGCCGCAGTTCCGCTCGGGGGGGGGATTGGCTCGGCATTGAAGCCGGCGGACGTCACGGTAAAATCGCGCGGCTCCGCTGCGGCCTCCACCAAGAGCACGCCGTCGATGCCATATTGGGACGCCGGCAGCCCGACCATCGGCAGCGGCTCTCGCTCGGCCGTAGCCGAATTCGCCGCCGCGGTGAGCAACTTGACGTTCGCCATCATTGGGAGCGAGGACGCGGATTGCAGGGAAAGGATGCTTCTCCCCACGAACACGCCCTTGGCGATCGACGAATAGGTCGGGTCCACCTGGGCCGCGATCACCATGTTAGCGGCGACATGGGCGTAGCAGTTGGTGACGATTGGCGACGACCACTTCACACCTTGAACGAGAAATCCGGCGAGGTCGTCGGCGACGGCAAGCAGCTCCGCCTCAGTCGGGGCGCCTGGGTTGGCCGCCTTCGTGGCGAGCGAAACGCCGAGAATCTCGAAGAAGGCGCCCGTGAAAATGCGCGAGAAAGAGTGCGGCTTCGACGAGAGCTGAGACATGGGTGCTGCACTTGGGAGCGTCATCGGGTCCTGATAGTTGAACGAGTTGACCGCACTTCGCAGGCAGTCCGCTTCGGCCAGGTCAGGATCCTGCGCGCGAAGGGCGCTTCCGAGCTGCTCCGCGAGCCTTGAGAGACGCGACGTCGTGTAGAGGTTTCCGCCACTGACGGCGAGGACCGCGGTCCGCAGCGACGGAATCTGGATGGCCGACATCAAGGCGCTGATGTCGCCGAAGGACTCATGAAAGGCTGCGATCTCCTGGCTGGCGACGCCCCATAGCTCGGGCATGAACGCGTCAAGCACGGCGTGTCCCACCTCGTGACAGCTTACGTCGGGACTTTCGCAGGTGAATACCGTTCCTGTCACACCCGGACCGTGGAAGAAGTTCAACGCAGCCCGATCGTAGTTGGCGTCGAGGTCGAATCCGTTGTCGAGCAGGACGTTGAGGCTCGGCCCCCCGTGCCATTGCGTCAGCGGTACCCGCTGCGCCCAATAGTCGGCGCCTCGCCTCAACGCGGCCGCGGTGGCCCAATAACGGAACTCAGACGTCCCGTGCGCGTAGATCGCAGGTGGCGGCCCCCCCGCTGGGAACGAGAACGCAAGGGGAAGCTTGGAAAGATCCGGCGTAGGCACCGTCAGACCCATGGCCGTTTCAGGATCGTCCTCCCACGAGCCCACCGTTCCAGCAGGAGTGAAGGAAGGTACATTCGTCTTTGGGGCCTTGGTCTTCGCGGTAGCGGTTGTCGGCTTGTTCGGAGCTCTTTTGGCTTTCCTGGGCATTTGAGACATGCGGATGCCCTTTCCCAAATTTGCGCTTGAGTTGAACGATAACTATTTCGGCGCAGAAGATACGGTGTGAGCGCCTTCCTGCGCCTTCACGGCGGCGCGCACCAAAGCGTCGTGAGCCTGGAAGGTTAGACACTCCCTCGCGGATCCATTGCTCCATGCGTTCCAATCGCTGATCTGGACGATGACGGTCCCACTGTCCGGGTAGACGTGGATGAATTGGCCGTCCCGACCGATCGCAGTGAAATCAGAGTGCCCACGTCGGAACCACCAAAAGTACCGGTATTCCAGAGGGCAGCCGGCATTTTGATAGCTATTTCTCGGGTCGATCAGGTCGCCGGTGTTTCTTCTGGTTGCTACCTCGAACCACGCCTCCGGGATGATCTGGCGCCGGCCCACCCTTCCTTTATTCAGAACAAAGACACCGAACCGTGCGAGGTCAGCGGCTTCCGCTTTGAAGCAACACGACCCTATCGCAGTGCCGTCCCGGTCAACACCCCACGACGCGTCGCCTTGTGCGCCGATAGCGGACCAGATGCCTTCTTCGAGGAAATCGGTGAGGGAGGATGGAGTTACCATGCGTTCCGCAACTGCGGCCGCAATTGCGGAATCCAGGGCAGAATAATTGAAGCTGTCTTCGCGGTTCTCATCGCGCACTCGATATCGCCTCGCAAAGTCCCGAATATTCATCCTCAGGTTTCGCACGTCGAGGCTGAACTGATTTGCGTCGGAGAAAAGTCCGTACCAACCCAACTCATTCCAGCGGACTCGGGAGCGCATACGCAGGACGTCGTGAAGGGGGACGTCGACGTATGCACTGGCGGGTGGGACATCTAACCTTGCAACAAACCTGCCTACCGGTTTCTTCAGGATATGCTCGAAATCTTCGCGCGACCTTGCGCCATAGCGTGTCGCGATTGCATGCCCCAGCAAGGTTGAGGTGAACGATTTCGTTACGGAAGCGATGCCGTAGCGTCGGGTCGGTTCATTGCTGGCGCCCCGCTCGGGGCAGAAGCCCGCATCGGGACTGAAATATTCGAGGTGCAGCGCGTTTTTTCTCACGACGAGCAGTGCGCAGACGCGTGCGTACTGCACAAATGTGTTCAGATCACATCGTCTGGATGGCGTGACGTCGCAGTCAAATGTGACCCCTTCAATTTCTGCTCCTCGCACGAAGGCGAAACGAGACTTTGGACGATGTATTATGTCGTTCTCGGTGGCGACTGCAGAGCCAAATCCACTTACAAAAGTCGCGAATAGGAGTAGGGTCACCCACGCAGCAAGCGGATTTGCCAAATGGTGGACGCTAGGCCCTCTCATTTGGGCGACACCCTTACCGAATCGACCTCAAGGACGTCTGTACTGGGCGTGTAGTTCCGGTAGTGCCCCATCTTGAACTTCGTCTTAATCGTCGTGCCCGGCGCCGGCAAATATCCGATCTTCCCGGATATTCGCACGATGAAACGACCGTCCTGATGAACTTCAATGAAGTCGCGCTCATCTCTCCCGGCCTTGATGAGGTAGCGCATTTCCGTCCACCCGGATGTGGGCGGATCCAGCCACGGGTTGGAGCCATAATTCGCGACGAGCGCGCTGGTGCACGCTTCACCCTCGTCCTTCGTCGGATAGGTCAGCTTGCATTGTGACAGAGCGCCTTCCTCCCATTTGAAAGTTTGATTAGGAGCCTTGGCGGATGCAATTAGACACCTGCAGTTCTCATCCTGAACAGTGAGATTGAGAATCCCGCCATCATACCGCTGCGCGAGGAATGGACTCGGGCTCCAGCCGTCGCCATATGAGGGGAGGGGCTCCTGTTTCCATTGAGCCGTAATCCAGCGCGTCCTGGTGGAGGATTCGGGTTTAGTAGTGCGGAATGTAATTGCATATTCATGCGTCGCTGCACTGTCGTGTTCCAGATCATTGGTGAGACGCAGTTCTTGGCGTTGAACTACCGAGGTGTCGGACTTGAGGATGGTGTGATCCGACAGCCCCTCGATGAAGGATGGTCCCAGGTCATCCGGGAAATCGTCGTCGCGTTTGAAGGCTGACCCGTTTGGGATTTTGCCCCCATTGGGGACGCCACATTCTATCTCTTCGCTTTCTTCGCAGTTGTTGTCAGTGATCGATGGATCAACTGTAATCTGGGCGTGCTTGTCGCCGACCTCTTGCGGGTCAGAATCGAAGGTGACAGGCCGATTTTGAGCGATCTGGCAAGTACACCACCTTTCATCGAGTTTGCCAGCGCGAAAGTCTTCCGACAAATCGGTTGCGTAGGAAATCGAAACGGTTGTGGCTAACACGCATGACAGGACGGTCAACCGCATCTTCGCACCAACCACGCTGGTTGAATCTATCAATCAGCATGCGTTAAAGTACATAACTTGTCGAGGCGGAAATGCCAGCCGCGCAACTACATTTGCTGCTACTTCGCGCTGCCTGAACCTTTCTGAGTCGGCTCGTGAGGGCAACCAAGGTCGCCGACACGATCGATACGCACGCACCGACGGTCGAGCTGTATCGTGAGTTCGCGAAGTAGTGTCTTGCGGCTCGGCATTCAACTATCGAGCCTTGCTGCATATTCAAGGCGTTGGTCCATCCAAACAGGATGACCGTTAGGATTCTTGTCAAACGTTCATTCGCGTGGCCATCAAATTTCTCCCCCGTAAGCGGATCCACGGTCTGAGCCCATAGCAATTACCGGCGGTCCGCGGCAACTTGTTTTCGGCTGACGTAGGGGGAGGTTGAATGCAATTGACTCCGTTGATTCGCTGGTTTGACTGCCAGAAGGCTCCCATCCGCCGCTCCGCCCAACTTCAATCTCTGTCCGAAGGTCGGCAAGATCACAGACGGCGGTAGCGTTCGCGAGGAACTAGGACATTGAGACGTAGGCAACGTTTAGATTGAGAGCCCTCATGCACCGGGAGGTGATGATGAGAAAGAACTCCCGCAAGATATCGCCTGAGGTCCGCGCGGCGATCAGCGTGTTTCTGAGCGCATGTCAGAAAGAAGCCCGGCCATTTGCGACCACGGAAGCTCTTGGCGCAGTCCGGCGAGTTTTTCCTGATTTGGATATTTCAGATACAGACCTCATGGATGCCATCATCAGCGAAGCATCCTTGGCGGGTTTCGACGTAGACATCCCAGATCCTCAGGCCGCGGCGCGGATGAGGGATTCGCTTCAAGAATGGGATAATGAAGGCGGCGCAATCGACAAATCGCCGCGCGGCGAAACTCAAGGCAGGCGTGGCAATGACACGAATGGCACGGGGGGGCGGGCAAAAGCGACCAAGGACCGGAATGAGCTGCTCTAATACGGCACTAGGGAGCGGCTCAGCAGTTTGACAATTGGACCTTTTCGCGAATTTCAACCCCGGCTGACGCTTCCCTGTTGTTGCCTGCGCAGAGGTCGGATCCAAATGTTCCATTCCGATTTCAAGTGTCGGCCGGCGCCGTCGGCTGAGGGGAGTACCCCGCGCACTTCAGAATACGTCCAGATAGCTGAGCAACGAAACTAGGCCGACGACTACAACGACGATCTGAGCCATCTGCCTCATCGTCGAGTCAATCGGAAGTTTTTGCACGAGGTAAAGCACCAGCGCGATGACAAGGACCGTGATCAGTATGCCAATTATGATGGACATGGCCCGGCTCCTTTGGACGACGTGCCTTTCGGTGAAAGTGTAAATATGGTTGAGTGTAAAGGAAAGGGCGGCGTGGGCGCGGCACAGAAAGATCGGCAGGCCCATCGGCGCGGGATAAAAAAATCCAGGCCGTTGACCACACCGTGAGGAGCTCGGCACAGCCCGGGACGGACCCGTCCGCTTGCCCTATGACCTCATCGCAGCCGGACCGATGCCGTGATTGTCACATACCACCAATGATGTGTATTCTATCTCTCGGCCATCGAGCTCGGTACCATTGGCCCATTCCTATTGGGCGAACCAGCGTATTTAAACTTCACGAACAGTTTGCGATCCCCGGCAATCAGGATGTAGAGCCTCGAAGTCCATGTTCCTTCCGGCTCTTCGAAATTTCTCTGCTTTGGTGCGGTCGGAAAACGGTTGAGAAATGCGTCGATTGGCACTCTCGTATAGGACGACGCCGATAGGAGGCCCCAGCATTTCCATCGACCCGTGGCGCAACGTAAGCTCCACTAGGTGCGGGTAGAACTGCTAACACAGAGGAAAGGCCTTAGGCGTCGCATCACCTGGGGCGGAACCTGTGCGGCGAGTTATCCGCGTCGCGCGCCAGCACGTAACACTCGGCGGCGAACCGACGGCTGGTATTTTCGATCTGTGCTCAAAAGATGGTGTAACGGGCGGAACCCGGCCCGCCAGGTTTGAGGCGCGGTGGTCGTCCCTCACAACGATGGTGTCGCGGAGTCAGCAGTGGCCTGCTCCAAAGCAGCACGGAGAGACGACCATGAAGCAGTATGCCGACGTCACTGGAATACTCAAGTGTGTGCGTGGTGGATGCGGACGGCCGCATTGTGCGGGAAGTAACGATCCCCAGCGAACCCGATGCGCTGATCGCCTGGTAAGCGATGGCCGTTGGCGATCAGTATGGTGGTATGGTGGGCCCGGCAGAACTCGAACCTGCAACCAATCGGTTTTGAGCCGACGGCTCGAACCATTGAGCTACAGGCCCCACCAGAGAGTTTCTAGGGATAGCAAACCGATCGATCAAGCTCGGTCGCGATGATTGTTCCCTCTCAAGAGCGCCGACTTTGAGGCTCAGATGACAGTCCACGGGATCGCTGAAACGCCAAGTGGGTAAATAGTAGCTTTGGTGACCTAGCTTCCTCGGCCATGCTGCCCCGCGGGCCCCTTTGGCTATTCTTTCGGCAGACCGTAGCGAAGCACGCGCAGCTCTTCGTCTTCGAGAGAAATCTCCAACACCCGATTGATAAGGTCATCGTCATTGTCGAGCTCGATCAATGCCTGCTCGAACAGTCGAGGTCCATGCCGGGTGGGCCGTTAAGGCAGATCAGCCCGGCATGGATGGCGACGTCGGCATATTGTCCCTTGGTGCCCGGCTTGTCTTTTGGTCCCCGGAAATCGACCGAGTTCTTCGTGACAAACGTCCAGTCGCCTTCGAGAATGATTGGTTTGAGCTCCCAGTCCTCCAAGCCGCCCTTTTTCATCCAGACGATGTGGCTTGTTTCGCCGTGGCCCTTTTCGATTGCCATTTTTGCCAGTTGCGGACTGAGGCACTCATCGATCAGAAACTTCATCCCGTCTTCCTACGACGGGGGACGCGACGATCTGTGATGATGACTGAGCCTTCGGGAATGTCGCCGGAGACGCGGGGCCGGCCGCGCAAGGGGTTCGCTTCCGCGTAGATAGACGCGAGCTTTATCTTCTCCGCGTCCAGGCTAGGCCAGGTTTCCAGGATGCGCTCAACCGCATGACCAGCCGCTACGGATGCGGCAACATCGTAGACCGGAATGCGGGTGCCGCGGATGACAGGCGTACCGCCAAGTACGTCGGGTGAGGCTGTCACGATCTCTCGCGCTGCGGCAAGGTCGTCCAGCCGTTCGCTCGCACCTCTCATAAAGGGCATAAGATCGATCGTCAGAAACTCGTGGTGAACGGTCCAGTCCTCGCGCAACAGGGCCGCCCAGGGGAGTGTGCGCGCTTTTGTCAGTCGGGCCTCTGCGGTGCGGATGGCAAACAGTCGCTCCTCCGACGTGAGGCGGCGCGCGCTCTCAAAATAGAAGGCGATGAGTGAACAGGCCCCCGCCAGGACGTGGCGGCCATTGTCGAGCGAAACGAAGGCGTCTGGCAGGATGTGCTCATCGATGACGCGATTGATGTCGCGTAGGCTCACGCGTGAGACAACGGCGGCCTCGCTCGCCTTCAGCATTTCCGCAACTGCGGGCATGTGAGCCTCCATATTAAATCTTCCGATGCGTCGGAATATATAACTCGCGAACCATGATATCAAGGCCTTGTCGAATGTCCGCCGGTGGTCGCTCGATAAGCTGTGCGGTGATCCTTACCCTGTTGCCGGATTTGCGGACGCTGCCCTCCAGCACATAGTGCACGCTGAGCTTCCGGCCCACCTCCTGAACGTTCACGTTCCTACCCTTGAAGGTGAAGGACGAATTGCGAGCGATCACGAACAGCTGCGACAGCTTTGAGAGAGCTGTGATGATATCTTCGGAGATTCCGTGGGCGAAATACTCCTGCTCGGCATCACCGCTCATGTTGACGAAGGGCAGCACGGCGATCGACGACTTCGGCGGCGGCGCTGTCGGAGGCAAAGCTTCCAGAAATTGGGAGCCCCTGCCTTCGCGTGAGTCCCGTTTCCGACTTGGAGCGAATAGACCCGGATCAGCTCTGCGATGTTCTTGAGCTGGGTGTTGCCGAGATCGCTGACCGAAAGGTCGAGTCTGGTCTTGACCTGGCGATAAGCATCCTCGGACAGGCAGATGCCCCCTTGGGCAGCGACGCCCTCAAGGCGCGAGGCGATGTTGACGCCGTCGCCCATCAGGTCGCCGTCGCTTTCCTCGACCACGTCGCCCAGATGAATACCGATCCGAAACTCGATGCGGCGGTCCTGCGGCACGCCGGCAGTGCGTTCGAGCATGCTGTTCTGCACCTCGATGGCGCAGCGCACGGCGTCTACTACACTGCGGAACTCGACCAGCGCCCCATCGCCTGTGCGCTTGATCACGCGTCCGTTGTGGACGGCGATGGTCGGATCAATCAGATCGCTGCGCAGCGCCCGCAACCTAGCCAAAGTACGGTCTTCATCCGCGCCAGCGAGGCGGCTGTAGCCGACCACGTCCGCCGCCAGGATCGCGGCTAGCTTGCGGTTGTCGCTCACAGGGGGCCATCGCCTCATCTCCATAATAGCAGGAAGACACAGGGAAGAGGAGACTTTCGGCGCCCCGTTCAGAGCGACTTTGGGTGAGATCAAGGCTCGCCATTTTTCCGATGCGCTGTCGTGCGCCGACCGGCCGGAACTGACCTCGGCGAAGATCATCATCTCCGGCGGCCGTGCGCTCGGCTCCTCGGAGAAGTTCAAAGAAGTCATCCTCCCGGTTGCCGACAAGCTCGGCGCCGCGGTCGGCCCTCGCGCGCCGCCGCCGATGCCGGCTATGCGCCGAACGACTGGCAGGTCGGCCAGACCGGCAAGGTGGTCGCCCCCGACCTCTACATCGCCTGCGGCATTTCCGGTGCGATCCAGCACCTCGCAGGGATGAAGGACAGCAAGGTGATCGTCGCCATCAATAAGGACGAGGAAGCGCCGATCTTCCAGGTCGCCGACTACGGCCTCGTCGCCGACCTCTTCGAAGTCCTGCCGGAACTTGAAAAGGCGCTTTGATGCGAGCATGGCCAATCAAGATCTACCGGAGAGCTCGACCTGGCAGTGGCTGAAGAAGGTCCGGACAGTCTCGTTGTCCTTCAGGAAGTGCGCCGTCCCGAAATAGATGGGAACAGGCGTGAGGCTCAGCAGCTCCACCCGGGTTATCGTGTCATCGTCCGGTCCGACGGACCAGGTTGGCAAGATGGAAAAGCCGAGGCCTTCGCTGACGTAGCGCCTGATGCTGACGCTTGACGACACCGAGATCAGCGGCTCGACAACCGCACCCTTGCTGCTGAGGAAACCGGTGGCGATGT
The DNA here is from genome assembly GCF_059070375.1 of Sinorhizobium sp. Lineage (NCBI taxonomy): Bacteria > Pseudomonadati > Pseudomonadota > Alphaproteobacteria > Hyphomicrobiales > Rhizobiaceae > Sinorhizobium > Sinorhizobium sp. Next base: position 430,578 of record NZ_JCACWC010000001.1, on the reverse strand, counting down.
CCCTTATTATCTGTCCCGGTTCATGCGAAACGAAAGGACGACCGCAGGCCCATTCGGGAATGCCGCCCTCGGCGGGAGCGGGTCCCCAGGTTCGGGGATAGACGAGCGAAAGGCTGTAACGGCCGATCAACTGCTGGATAACGACGGAGTCGCCAAAGTGCCGCTCCGCAATGAATATGTCGAGGCTGCCTTGGCGGACGAGATCCGACAGGGCAGTGTCGCGCTCGTATACGACAAGCTCCACGTCAGGGCGGCTTTCATGGAAATTCCGGACGACCCGGGGAAAGAGATCATGGAAGATTCCCTGCGGCATGCCGATCCGCAGCACCGGACGCTGGCTCTCCATCAGTCGCGTCAGACGCGTCAGCATGATGTCGAATTCCGGACGGATCAGTTCGTAAAGCGCAAGTCCCCGAGGTGTCAGTCCCACACGCCGTGCCCCGCGCTCGGCGACGACCAGCCGCTCGCCGAGGAGGTGTTCCAGCCGCCGGATATGGTTCGCCACTGATGGATGGCTGAGATTGAGTTCCCTGGCCGCGGCGGAATAGGAGCCGGTCCGTCCGAGCTGGTAGAAGGTCTGGACGAGTGAGAGGCTGATGCTGGGCAAGTGGCGGTTCCTGCGGCTCGTGGGCATTCGCGCCGAGGACGTTACGGTGAGCAGGGGCAGGGCCGCAAGGCGCAGAGCCGGCGAGTTGTAAGTTTTTTCATAACTCGTGCCCTTGTTCTTTTATCGACGCGGTTTTGCCGGGCGCGCTACGATCTGTCCCGAAACCTCCTTGCAAGGCGTTCGGATCAGGTGCGCGAGCAGCATTTTTCACCACCAGTCATCGTTATCGGGGCGGGCATTGTCGGCGCCTCGACCGCGTCGTTTCTCGCACTCGCGGGTACGCCCGTTCGGCTGCTCGACGCTTCGACGCCGGCCAGCGGGGCGACCGGCGCGGCGGATGGTGCCGTGTCGGTGGCGAGCAAACGCGCGGGCCCGATGATGACCATGGCCCGGGCCGGAGCGGCGGTTTATCGCGAACTCGCGGAGGAGGGATTGTTCCAGGGCCTGTTCCACAGGCGGCCCACCTTCCTCGTTGCGACGAGCGACGCGGAAGCCGAGGTCCTTTCCGACCACTCGAAAGCTCTCGCCGAGGTCGGTGCGCCGGTGCGTTGGCTCACCCGGGATATGGTTACAGATAGATTGGCCCTGCTCTCCCGAAAAACGGTGGCAGTGCTGGAAGTCGAAGACGAGGGGCACGCCATCGGCTACAGCATAGTCTCGCGTCTGATTTCCGCCGCAGGGTTGAAGGTGGAGCGCAATTCCCCCGTTGCGGCGCTGGAATACGACGGACGATCCGACCGGGTCAGCGGCGTTCGTGTCGGGGAAGCGGTGATCGAAGCCTCGGCGGTGGTCGTCGCCGCAGGTGGCGGCGCGGGCAAGCTCATAGGACTTCCCGATGTGTCGCGTCCACGCAGGGGGCAGCAACTGGTGACCGAGCGGGCACCCGCTCTCAATGCCGGCCTGCCGGGTTCGCTTCTCTCCTGCAGCTATCTCCTCAGCAAGAAGCACCAGGGCACGCAGGTGGATGCCCGGGGATACGGCGTCGTCATCGATCCGCTCGATACCGGCCAGTTCCTGATCGGCTCGACACGGGAGGAGGGCCGCACCATCCCTGAAAATGATATCGAAGCGGTTGCTCACCTGGCGGCCTCCGCCGGGGACATGGTGCCCGCGCTAGGGCGCTTGCGCATCCTTCGGTGCTTTGCCGGCATCCGCACTGCCATATGCGACGGCCTGCCGATGGTCGGCAGGATGCCGGGCGTCGACAATCTCTTCGTCGCAGCCGGGTTTGAAGGAGACGGTATCTGTCTTGGGCCGCTGACCGGCCGGATCGTTGCGGGTCTTGTTCGGGGGGAGGAGCCGGAGGTCGATGTTTCGCCGTTCGATCCGGGGCGGTTCGCCGGTAGGAGCATCGCGGCATGACCACCGTCGGGATTTTCTTCTGGCGGGGCGCCGAGGTGCCGTTCCGAGCAGGCGAAAGCATTGCAGCCGCCCTTGCCGGCTCGAACATTCATGGATTCGGAAAGGATCCCGCCGGGTCACAAACCCGGTATTTCTGCGGCATCGGTGCCTGTCAGTGTTGCCTCGTCCGCGTGGATGGGCGCGCAACCGAGGCCTGCCTCGAACCGGTTTATGACGGTATGGTCGTAATGGCGCTGGAGGATGACGATGCGAGAGGCTGACGTCATGGTCGTCGGCGGGGGACCGGCCGGCGTTTCGGCGGCGATCGAAGCTGCGAAATCGGGGCTCTCGGTGATGCTTTGCGAGCAGAGACATGCGCTCGGCGGCGCCATCCATCGCCAGCCGGCCGAAGGCGTGGCCCCCATTGCCGTCTTACCGTCGCTTAGGGGCCGCTGGCAGGCCCTGTCTGCGGAGCTCTCCGCCTCGAGCGTGGATGTTCGGACCCGCCGGGCATTCGTCGGCATCGACAGCACAGGCGCCGTGCTGATCGAAGACCGGACAGCCGGCAAGGTCGAAGTATGCCGGCCGCGCGCCTTGATTTTAAGCTGCGGGGCCGTGGAGCGGGTAAGACCGCGTCCGGGCTGGCATTTGCCTGGCGTCGCTGCAGCAGGCGGTCTCCAGGTGATGCTGAAGGAGGGCCGCGTGCCGGAGGGACGCATCCTGCTTGCGGGAAGCGGCCCGCTGCTGCTCGCTTTGGCCGCACAAATGACGGCAGCCGGCAATCCGCCGGTGGCCGTCATCGAGGAGGGAGATCCTGCTTCGCGGCCCCTGGCTGCTGTCCGTCTGCTGGCTCATCCGTCCATCCTTGCGGACATGGCTGCCTTGATGGTGCCTGTCCTGCTCCGCCGCGTCGTGTGGCGCCGCGGCACGCGTCTGACTGAGATCACCCGATCCGGCGATATGCTCACCGCATGCCTCATCGCGTCAAATGGGCGGGAGGAGCGGATCGAGGTAGACCGCATCGGTCTCCATGACGGGCTGCGTCCGAACGATTTCGGCCTGCCGACCAATGATGCGGCGGCAGGCCTCGTCATCCTTAGGGCCGGAGACGTTCGTGAAGTGCTCGGCGCGCACGCCGCCGAGGCGGATGGAGCCAAAGCGGGCCGCGAGGCTGCGGCCCGGCTGGCAGGGCGCGCTCCGCGCAGTGGCCGGAGCGGGATTCGACGGCTGCGCTCCGTGCAGACCAGCCTCTCCCGCCTTTTCGCGCCCGTCCACGATGCGCCGATCCTTGGCGATTGTCCGGACGAAACGGTGATCTGTCGTTGCGAGAACCGGACAATCGGCCATCTGAAGGCGCAAATGTCAGGGCCGGACGCTGTTTCGGCACGAGAATTGCGCCTCAACGGACGGTTCGGCATGGGTGCCTGCCAGGGACGCTTCTGCACAGAATGGACGCTTTCACTGATGTCCGAACTGCGCCCCGCAGCCGCTCCGGCAAGCTTTGCCGAAATGGGCGCTTGCCGTTGGCCGTTGCGGCCCGTACCCCTGTCGTCGCTCGCAAAAGCCCGCATGAGCGGCGACACCGGGATCCGGGAAAGGAAACTGCCGGCTGAAGCCATTGAGACCTGAAACAAAAAATAGGGGAACGTGAATGAGGAAGATACAGAGACTGTCTGCGGGTGCCCTGATGTTACTCGCGTCCACGCTTGCCTGTTCGCCAGCATGGGCACAATCCATCACCATCGCCATCGGGTCGGAGCCTTCGACGCTCGATCCGCAGCTTAGGGATGACGGCGGCGAGCGCCAGGTCAACGACAACATCTATGAGACGCTGATGGCAAGGACGCCAACCGGCGAACTCGTGCCGGGTCTGGCCGCGCAGCCTCCGAAGCAGATCGACGCCACGACCTGGCAGTTCAAATTGCGGGACGGCGTCAAGTTCCACAATGGCGAACCTTTCAATGCCGATGCCGTGGTTGCATCCGTCTCGCGGGTCATCGATCCTGCCAACAATTCCGAGCAGATGGCGTATTTCGGTACGATCAAGGCGGCCGAAAAGGTCGATGACCTGACAGTCAACCTCATGACCACAGGTCCGGATCCGATCCTCCCTTCGCGCATGTACTGGATGAAGATGATCGCGCCTGGCTATGCCAAGGACGGCGATCTTGCCGGTGCGCCGGTCGGAACCGGTCCGTACAAGTTCGACAGCTGGAACCGCGGGACGGACCTGAAGCTCGTCGCAAACGCGGACTACTGGGGCGGGGAACCTGGGATCGACGACGTCACCTACCGCTTCGTGACGGAGCCGGGCACACGCCTTTCCGGCCTGCTTTCCGGCGAATTCGACGTGATCACAAACCTCCTGCCGGAGTTCACGACGAATGTGCCGAAGTTCGCTGCCGTTCCCGGCCTCGAGACGTCCGTCTTCGTCCTGGGTACGGACAATGAAGTTACAAAGGACCCGAAGGTGCGCGAGGCGCTCAACCTCGCAATCGACCGCAAGGCCATGGTCGAGGGCCTTTTCATGGGCTATGCGACGATCGCCAAGGGGTCGCACATCAATCCGGCCGCCTTCGGCTTCAACGAGAAGCTGGAGCACTATCCTTATGACATCGAGAAGGCGCGGGCTCTGATCAAGGAGGCAGGGGCCGAGGGCAAACCCCTCGTGGTCGTCGGCGAATCCGGCCGCTGGCTGAAGGACCGTGAGCAGATCGAGGCGGTCGCGGGTTACTGGGCCGAGACCGGGCTGAACGTCACGACCGACATCCAGGAATTCTCGCAATATCTCGACAGCCTGATGGGCGACGGGCCGCGTCCCGACGCGATCTTCATCGCCAATTCCAACGAACTGCTCGATGCCGACCGGGAAATGTCCTTCATCTACCACAAGGACGGTGCAGCGGCATCGAACTCGGATGCCGAGATGGCCACCATGATCGAAGCGGCACGCGTCGAAACGGATACCGCAAAACGCAAGGCGCTGTATGACGATATCCAGAAAAAGGGGCACGACCTGAACTACACGGTGCCGCTGTTCAATCTCCAGGACATCTACGGAATGTCGGAACGCATGGAATGGCAGCCGCGTGTCGACGCGAAGTTGATGGTGAGCGAGATGAAGGTCACCGAATAACGTCGCCCGCAGGTGGCTTGACCCTTGCCGCGGACCATTTCTGCGGCAAGAGTCGCCCCGACAACAGGAATGTCTCATATGCTGGAATTCATCCTCCGCCGCCTGTTCCAGGGGGTGCTCGTCGTCTTCGGGGTGACAGCGACCGTCTTCGTCGTGACCCGGCTGGTGGGCGATCCGGTTGCGCTGATGCTTCCGCTGAGCTCGACGGAGGCGCAAAGGGCTGCCTTTGCCCAGCAGATCGGCCTGGACCAGCCGATCGCCACGCAGTTCCTGCGTTTCGTCGCAGACATCGCCACTCTGGACTTCGGAAACAGCCTCTGGCAGCGGCGTCCTGCGATTGAAGTCGTGTTCGAGCGCTTGCCTAACACGCTGCTGTTGATCGCGGCGGGTCTTGGAGCCGCCGTCATGCTTTCGATACCGATGGGCGCCGTTTCGGCTCTGCGTCCGGGCGGACTGGTCGATCGGCTGACCATGTCGGTCGGTCTTCTCGGGCTCGCGATGCCGCAATTCTGGCTTGGTCTCGTCGCCATCATGATCTTTGCGGTGACGCTGAGATGGCTGCCGACCTCCGGCATGGGCACGGCCGCGCACCTTGTTCTTCCGGCCCTTACGCTCGCACTGACGCCGCTTGCGCGCTTCACGATGATGGTGCGCGCGTCAATGATCGACGAACTCAACAAGCCCTATGTCAAGACGGCAAGGGCAAAGGGCCTCGGACTAACGCGCATTCTGCGCGTCCATACCTTACGCAACATCCTGGTTCCCTTTCTCTCTATCTCCGGATGGGAACTGATCGCCACTCTTTCCGGCTATACGGTTGTAGTCGAAACGGTGTTCGCGTGGCCGGGGCTTGGCCTGACGGCCGTGCAGGCGATCCAACGGGGCGACCTGTTTCTGATGCAGGCCATCGTCTTCGTCATCGCTTTCCTGATCGTCTTGATCGGGATCGTGCTCGACATCCTGTCGAAGGCGGTGGATCCGAGAATGGAATTGAACTGATGGCCGCTCCTGCTTCCGCCGCTTCATCCACTCCTGTCAGCACGCGCGTGCCGCGCGCGGGCATATCGGAACTCTGGCACGACAAGGCCGCTGCCATCGGGCTTGCCTTCATCCTGCTCATCGTTTTCCTGGCCCTGTTCGCTCCGCTTATCGCACCTTACGATCCGGCCGCGCAGTCGATCATGGCACGGCTGAAGCCGCCGGCCTGGATGGAGCGCGGCACCTGGGAACACTTGCTCGGAACCGACAATCTCGGCCGCGACGTCCTGTCCCGCATCATCTGGGGCGCGAGGGCGACGCTGACGATCGGCGCCGTCACCTGCCTTCTGGCGGCGACACTGGGGACGGTCATCGGCCTTTGGGCAGGCTTCATGGGAGGGCGCATGGACTCGATCTTGATGCGTCTGGTCGACATTCAGGTCAGCTTCCCCGGCATCCTTCTCATCCTCCTCGTCGTCGCGGTTCTGGGGCCCGGCGTCTGGACGCTTGTTGCGGTCCTGTCGGTGACGAACTGGATGGTCTATGCCCGGCTCGTGCGTGGCATCGTCTCGTCGACCCGTCAGACCCCTTACGTCGAAGCAGCCGAAGTGATCGGCTGTCGTCCTGCACGGGTCATCTTCAGGCATATCCTGCCGAACATCGTCTCGCCGCTGCTGACGCTGGCGATCCTGGAGTTCACCAATATCGTGCTGGCGGAAGCAGCGGTGTCGTTTCTCGGCTTCGGCGTTCAGCCTCCGGCGACGTCATGGGGGCTCGACGTCGCCTCGGGACGGGACTACCTGTTCATCGCGTGGTGGCTCGTGACCTTTCCGGGCCTTGCGATCGTCGTCACGGTGCTGTCCATCAATCTCTTCGCCAACTGGCTGCGGGTAACGACCGACCCCGAGGAGCGGGAGAAACGCTTTGCGCGCGCCGAGGCGGCCAGGCGGCGGCGCGGGCGACGGACGGTGGATGCATGACCATGCCTCTGCTCGAGATCGACAACCTGCATGTCTGTTTCGATACGCGCGCCGGCACCGTCCAGGCCCTGCGCGGGGTATCCCTGACCGTCGCACCGGGCGAAACGCTCGGCATCGTCGGCGAATCCGGGTCCGGCAAGAGCGTGACGGCACAGGCGGTAATGGGCCTGATCGACGTGCCGGGGCGCATCTCGGACGGTGAGATCCTCTGGGAGGGAAAGCCGCTCGCCGGGTTCGATGTCGCCGACGCTGCACGCGATATCTGGGGCAGGGAGATCACGATGATCTTTCAGAACCCGATGACGTCGCTCAATCCGCTGATGACCGTGGGGGCGCAAATCGCCGAGGTGATAGAGGTTCACATGGGATTCAGCAGGCGGGCGGCGCGGCAACGGGCGGCGGAACTGCTTTCGGCGGTCGGTATCTCCGGGGCGGAGCGGAGGCTCGATCAGTATCCGCACGAGTTTTCCGGCGGCATGCGACAGCGCGTCATGATTGCCATGGGCATTGCTTGCGAGCCCAAGCTTCTAATCGCCGACGAGCCGACAACGGCCCTGGACGTGACGATCCAGGCCCAGATTCTGGAGCTTCTGGCGGAGTTGCAGGAGAAGATGCGGCTGGCGATCGTTCTGATCACCCACGATCTCGGCATCGTCGCAGGCCTCTGTCACCGCGTCGCCGTCATGTATGCGGGGCAGATCGTCGAAACCGGTCCGGTGGATGCCATTTTCGAGAATCCATCGCATCCCTATACGCAGGGTCTGATCCGCTCGACCCCAGGCCTCGATGACGACGAGGAACGGCTGACGGCGATAGACGGAGCTCCGCCGGGGCTGTTGCAGCCGCCTTCCGGCTGCGCTTTCCTGCCTCGCTGTCCGATCGGCGACGAGGGTTGCCGGGTGCCTCAAGTTCTCCGTGCGATGGGTGCGGGCACAGTGGCCTGCCGCAAGGCCGGCGAACAGGCATGGAGGGAGGCAGTATGACGGTCGCCCCAGTGCTGTCGGTTTCCGGCCTCGCCATCGATTACGAACTCTCGTCCGGCGGACTTTTCCGCAAACGCCGGAGCGTCAATGCCGTCAGTGATGTGAGCTTCGACCTGGCGCCGGGTGAAACGCTCGGTCTTGTCGGCGAGTCCGGCTCCGGCAAGACGACCGTCGGCCGCGCGGTGCTCCGCCGCATTCCCGCTGCGCAAGGCAGGATCGTCTTCGGCGGCGAGGACATTACCCATCTCGGCGGCGAGCCGCTGCGACGCCTGCGGGCGCGCATGCAGATCGTCCTGCAGGACCCCTATACGTCGCTCAATCCGCGCATGAAGGTCTCGAGCATCGTCGCCGAACCGCTTATCGTCCACGGCCTCGCGGGTTCCGCAGAGGAAGCGCGTGCCGCTGTTGCCGAATTGCTGGAGCGCGTGGGACTGCCCAGCGATGCCGCGGACCGCTATCCGCACAGCTTTTCCGGCGGACAGCGCCAGCGGATCGGCATTGCCAGAGCCCTGGCGCTGAAGCCCGCGCTCATCGTGGCTGACGAGCCTGTCTCCGCCCTCGACGTCTCGGTGCGGGCTCAGGTCATCAACCTCATGCAGGACCTGCAGCGCGATCTGGGAATATCCTATCTCTTCATTGCCCACGACCTCGCTATCGTGCGGCACATCTCTCATCGGGTGGCGATCATGTATGCGGGGAGGATCGTCGAGGTCGCGCCGCGCGACGCCATTTACGAGCGGCCGATCCATCCCTATACAGAGGCATTGCTGTCTGCGGTTCCGGTCGCCAATCCGAAGCTCCAGCGCGCGCGGCGACGCATCGTGCCTGCGGGCGAGTCCGTCGATATCGCCAATCCGCCGACCGGCTGCCGCTTCCATCCGCGCTGCTCGCTTGCGACGGACCGGTGCCGCGAAGAGGCTCCGCAGCTCCTGCGCAAGACCGACGATCATTTTGCCGCCTGCTGGAATCGGCACTCATGATGGAATTGTTGCTCAGCCCCCAGGGGATAGCCGCGGCTGTCGCGCTCATCCTTGCCGGTGCGGTTCAGGGTTCCACCGGTTTCGGATTCAACATGCTCGCAGCGCCGATGCTCGCCATCATCGATCCCGCCTTCGTGCCTGGACCGATGCTGGCTATGGCCATAGCCGTGAGTGCCGGTGGTACGGTTCGGGAATGGAGCGACGTCAACCGGCAGGATCTGGCCTTCTCCCTGACAGGGCGCCTGCTGGCGGCAGGGGCGGCCGCGTTCTGCCTGCAATTGCTAAGCCCGGATGCCTTTGCGGCCGTCTTCGGCTTCGGCGTGCTCTTCGCGGTGGCGCTCAGCCTTGCGGGGCTGAGGATCGAAACGACGCGCAGTTCGCTCTTCCTCGCCGGGGTTCTTTCCGGTTTCATGGGCACCCTGACCTCGATCGGGGCTCCGCCCATGGCCATGGTTTATCAAAATGCCGGCGGCGCACGCATGCGTGCGACCCTGAACGCCTTCTTCGTCGTCGGCGGCATCATCTCGATCGGAGCCCTTTTCGTCGTCGGCAGTTTCGCCCTCGCCGATCTCCTTCTTGCCGCGACCATGCTCCCCTTCGCCTTTCTCGGCTTTCTGCTGTCGGGCTGGGGACGACGGCTCGTCGACCGAGGGCATGTGAAGGCCATCGTCCTCATCGTGTCGGCGGCTTCAGCTCTTGTTCTGCTTTTGCGCGCATTTTCATGAGGATGCCATGACAGACGCACCAAGAATTCTCATTACCGGTGCTGGCAGCGGAATCGGCGCCGCAATCGCGCGGCGCATCGCGACGCCCGGCATGCGGCTTTTCCTGCACACGGGCGCCAATGCGGAGGGACTGAGGACGGTCGCGGAGGAGGTGAGCGCAAAAGGTGCCGAGGTTGTCACGGACCTCGGAGACCTGTCCGATCCGACCGTTCCCGGACATCTCGTACGGGCGGCGCGTGCAGCCTTCGGCGGGCTCGACCAGATCGTTTCGAATGCCGGCCGCGCGCAGCGATCGTCGTTCGGTCAGCTGACGGACGAAGACCTGCAGACAGCGTTCGACATGATGCCGATGGCCTTTTTCCGGCTGGTCGACGCCGCTCTGCCGGACCTGAGAACATCCACGCAGGGACGAGTGGTCGCCGTCAGTTCGTTCGTCGCCCACGGCTTCGGGACGAACGGCATGCATTTTCCCGCATCCGGTGCCGCCAAGGCTGCGCTGGAGGCTCTGGCCAAATCGCTTGCCGCCCAGCTCGCGCCTGAAGGTGTGACGGTAAACTGCGTGGCACCCGGCTTCACGCGCAAGGACAGCGGCGGCCATGCCGCCACGACATCAGCAGCGATGGAAAGCGCACGTGCGGTTACACCGAACGGCCGGCTCGGGGAGCCGATCGACGTGGCCGAATTGGTCGCCTTCCTTCTGTCACCCGGAGCACGCCATATCACAGGGCAGGTCATGCATGTGGACGGCGGACTGCTGCTGGCATGAGTTGTGCGGACAGCCGAAGTTCGACCCTCGGGGGCGGTCTGCTTCGGGCGAAACCGAGCCACTCATCGTCCGGATGGCGCTGGTCTGCAATAGGGCCGGTTGCGAAAGTCTCCTACAGGGTAAATTTATCGAACGGCCGCCCCTGGGCAACCGAGGGTGCTGCTGTTCCGAGCGCTGCGGCCAGTACGTCGGCCAGGCCGCGTCCGGCGCTGCCGTCTTCATCAAGGCGCGGATTGTAGATGGTAATCTCGATGCCGACTGCCTTGCCGCTCGCCAAGGCAACCCGAAGCGCGGTCCCCAGCTCGTCCCACGACAACCCGCCGGGCATGCGGAAATCGACAGCCGGCATGACGACATCGTCGAGGCAATCGGCGTCGAGGTGGATGAAGAAGCCATCCAGCTCCTCTCGCGTCAGGTGGTGAACCGCTTCGCGGGCGGCGGCCTCGACGCCCATCGCGCGCACGGCGGGGAGGTCGATCGCCTTGAGCTCTTTGGGAAGCGGTTGGCTTCCGTACTCCTCCTGGTCCTTGTGATCGCGATACGCGAACGCGACAGCGTTTTTGGGAGGGACCAGAGGACCGCGACCTTCAATGTCAGCCAGTTTCGACGGGCCGTAGCCGGTGACCAGGGCAAGGTCCATTGAGGCGCCCTCACCATTGGGCTCCGCCTCGGGCTGGAAAAAATCGGCGTTGCCGTCGATGAAGAACAGGCCGTAGCTGCCGCGCCGTCGAAACGCGAGCATCGAGCCCAGCACGATCGTGCAATCGCCGCCGAGTACGACCGGAAATTCGCCCGCGTCAAGCACCGCTTCCACCGCGTCGGCGAGCTTGGGCGACCACGCGGCAATTGCACTGGCATTCAGGGTGCCGGTCTCCGGATCAGGCGTTGGGTCCTTCGGAAGCACCGTCAGCCGCTCGGCGCGGCGCGCTTGAATGCGCTCCGCGAGACCGAGGCTCAAGAGCTGGTCGGGCAAGTGCTCCACACCGTCAGTCGCGAGGCCTAGCGTAGAGGGGGCTTCGAGAATTGCGTAGGGAAGGGTCGGCATGGGCGCCTCCGTTGGCGGCTGCTTTGCGGAGTAGGCATCGTAAAGCGCTTCGAACGCCCGACATCATTCGTCCCTACCGAGACATGGTGGATCACAACTACCTCCGCTCCAGCTTTGTCCCCCTAACAGCCGCTTCTGGTCATTGTTCCGTCAAAGCCGACTGTCGTTTGTGGCCAGAATGGACCGAAGCGAATTCGGAACCGCTGAGCCGGCAGCAACCGGTATCGCTTCCACGCCATCCGGGTTACGATGCGTAGCTGAGAACGGGCGTCTCGTCGGACCACCTGCGTCAGGAGGGCAGTGTGAAATCGCCAACAGTGAGAGTTATGGCCGCGGCCGAGGAAGATCTGGCGATCGAAACGGTCATGCTGGCGTTTGCAGCGGATCCCATGGCGAGATGGACCTGGCCGCATGCACACCAGTACCTTGCGGCCATGCCGCGAATGATCCGGGCGTTCGGGAGCAGCGCATTCGCTAACGGAACCGCCTTTTGCACCGACGGCTGCGCCGGGGCGGCGCTGTGGCTATCGCCCGGGGTGCATTCCCACGAGGAGGGGCTTGGTGCGGTGCTCGAGAGCACGGTTGCGCGCTCTCTTGCCCCCGAAACCACGGCCATATTCGAGCAGATGGCCACGTACCACCCGACCGAACCCCATTGGTACCTGCCCCTGATCGGCGTCGATCCGGCGCATCAAGGCGAAGGTCACGGCGACGCCTTGATGGCGTACGCACTCGCACGGTGCGATCGCGATCACGCGCCAGCCTATTTGGAATCCTCGAACCCGCGCAACATTCCGTTCTATCGACGCTACGGCTTCGAACCGCTCGGCGCGATCCAGGCCGGTTCGTCGCCGACGCTCGTCCCGATGCTGCGGCCGCCGCGTTGAGCTTCAATCAATCGGTCGGAGAGTCGCCCGTCCCTTGCCAGAAGTGCCGTTTCCGGTGGTCTGCGGCACGATCCGCGACGACTTCGAAGCCACTGCTGCTTCGGCAAGGCGCGTCTTTCCTGCCTGCGCCGCTAGCTTCCCTACTACCAGGGCGTAGGGCGGGCGCCGGCTGACCATTTTGATGAACCGGACTAAGATGGTGGGTGTATTCTCCCGACGCGCGATAATGCCGTCGGGAGCTTTGCGACTACTTCTCGGCCGACGCTGCGGCCTTCTCGATAAGTTGGGAGACGGCTCCCGGATGGGAAACCATGAGGACGTGCGAAGCGCCCTTGACGACGACGGTCTCTTTGGACTTTGCGCGCTCAGCCATCCAAGACATCGCGGCGGGCGGAATGTTCTTGTCAGCGTCGCCGTAAACAAACCACGACGGGATTTTCTTCCAGGCAGGCGCGCCAGCCGGCTCCTTCAACGCGGCTTCGGCGACAGGGCGTTGCCCCGCTGCCATGAGCTTGGCTTCAACGAGCGGAACGTCTGCGGCGAACTGATCGTGAAACTTGTTCTGGTCGATGTACAGATCATGACCACCATCCGGCAGGGTGACCGGCGGGGCGAGGGTAGGGCCCAGGGTACTGCCGGGGAACTTTCCGGTGAGATCGATGGCCGTTTCTCCCGCTTCCGGCGCAAACGCCGCGACGAAGACCAGAGCCTTGACGTTCTCATGACCGTTCGCGGCGCTGGAGATGACGCTGCCGCCGTAGGAATGGCCGACAAGAACAATCGGCCCCTTGATCCCGGAGAGAATGGCCGAAACATAATCAGCATCGCCCTTGACGCTTCTGAGCGGATTGGCGGCCCCTACGACAGGATAGCCGTCTTTTTCCAGCTCCCGCACGACACCGTTCCAGCTGTTCGATTCTGCGAACGCACCATGCACGAGTACGACAGTGGGCTTCTGACCGGCAAAAGCCGGCCCAGCAAGGGCCAGAGCACTCGCTGCCAGGGCCGCGAGGATATGCGTGTAGCGGGACATGTGATCTCCTTTCGCTTGAAGTGACCCGCGAATAAGAGCTTTCGGGTGTATCCGCGATATGTTCGAAACGCGCGGCGGTGTAACGAAGTTTGTCGCGAGAACGCAGCCGTACATCTGCTTACAAATTTCATATGGAGAGCGTCGCCGCAGGAGGGGCGCGGACGCTCGCAACTCGATCCCCGCGGCGATGCCGGAGCCGGCGAGAAGCGCGGGGATGAGCCATAGCATACGCTATGGGCATCATCGCTGAAGGGCAGGACGAAGCCCGCAAAGCGAAGGTGCGGCTTCCGGAAGGAAGCCGCACCGATGTGGAATTGGAGTCTAACGCATCGACTTAAATGCGGCCCGCAATTCCTCGGCAAACAGCTGCGGCTGTTCCCAGGCAGCGAAATGGCCACCCTTTTCGACCTGGTTGTAGTAGACCAGAGATGGGTATGCCTGCTTGCTCCAGCTTTCCGGTGCCTTGTAGATTTCCTTCGGGAACACCGTGATTGCCACGGGCACCTTGATGTCTTTGGTCTTCTGGGCGTCGGAGCTGAAGTTGTTGTTGTTGTTCTCCCAGTAGAAGCGCGACGACGACGCACCGACGTTCGTCAGCCAATAGAGGGTGATGTCGTTGAGCATCTCGTCCCGGGAGAGGACATTTTCAGGCACGCCGTTGCTGTCGCTCCATTGAACGAATTTCTCATAGATCCACGCCGCTAGACCGGATGGCGAGTCCGCTAGCGAGTAGCCGATGGTCTGCGGGCGGGTCACCATCATTGCGCCATAGGCGGCGTTCCTGCCGAAGAACGTGCTAAGCGACCTATAGGCTTCCCTTTCGGGCTGCGATAAGCTCACCGGTGCCGGATCGCCTGCATTGATGCCCCTCATCAGCTCCCCTGGAACAGTCGCGGGCATGTTGAGGTGAATGCCGAGCAAGCCCTTCGGAGCTTGCCGCGCCAGCGCATCAGAGATCACCGAACCGTGGTCGCCACCTTGGGAAACATAGGTCGAATATCCCAGACGTTTCATGAGCACGTCCCAAGCTTTCGCGACCCGCTCCGGTCCCCATCCGAGTTCGGTAGGCTTGCCGGAGAATCCATGACCGGGAATCGACGGGATCACGACGTCGAACGCATCTTCCGCGCGACCACCGTAGGCGGTTGGATCGGTAAGTGGACCAATCGTCTTGATGAACTCGAACTGCGATCCCGGCCAGCCGTGCGTTAAAATGACGGGGAGGGCGTTTGGGTGACGCGACCGGACGTGGATGAACTGGATATCGACCCCGTCAATCGTGGTAATGAATTCCGGCAGGGCATTCAGTTCCTGCTCGGCCTTACGCCAATCATACTCGCTTCCCCAGTAGCGAATCAGTTCCTGAACACGTTGGAGCTGGATGCCCTGGGAGATATCGCCGACAGTCTCCTTATCCGGCCAACGCGTGTTCGCGATCCGCTTGCGAAGATCGTCGAGCTGAGACTGCGGGACATGAATTTCAAACGGGCGAATGCTTTCATCCGCCTGCTGGTTCTTGGAACTGACTAAGGTGGTGTCAGCGGCGCTTACCTCTCGCAGGGCTGTGACCGGCAGCAGCATCATGGACCCAATAGCAAGCGCGATGGCGCGGTCAGCAATATGATTCCGGCGGGACAATGTGTCGATAGCAGTCATGTGGCCTCTCCTTGTCTGTGTCGATTGACGACAATCAGTGCGGAGCGGGATCTACGAACCTGACGTATCTGCCCTGTTTCAGGATTTTATGCAGTTGTATCAAAGCGTTTACTGAGCGGCTTTGACACGATTCCATACGAAGAATTCCGGAGTTAAAGCGGCGCGTCGCCCGAATGGGGGCTGTCGATAACCCCGAGCAAAGGTGTTCACCATCAACTAAGACCCTTGCAGTTGAAGACGGCGCATCCGGATCGGGCGTGTCCTGCTAGGGCTTTTCGCATAATGCCGAACAGCGTTACCATCGAGATTTCTTTCAGCACCGTCCGGGCCGGAATCGGTTGATTGGGCCATTCTTTGTTGCGTTTTCGCTGCATTATTACTAGGCAAAATCAATTACTTATTCTACAATTGTTAATGTACGAGTCTCACCGGCTGACAAGGAATATAGAGTCGCCCGCCTACTTCCTGCTCTTGGGTCCTCGCCGACACCAGCACATTCAAGAAGCTCCGGCCCGCCAACTATCGCGCTGAAATCGCTGGCCACCGTAATGAAGCAGCTTAAAGGAGACATCCGCGACAAAGCTTCGATCCCATCCTCGACTCGTGCGCAAGCTTCAAGAAGCGCTTGGCGATCAGCTCTGCGTTGCATTGGATGATCCGAGCGTCACCGAGATCATGCTGAAACCGGACGAAAACTGTTCATTGAACGCTTGGCCCCGGCGTCGCACCGGCAGGCGAGATGTCGTCGGCTGCTTGACGGACATCACCTGCTACTGCACTTTATTTACAGACCCATAACGGCAACCCTCTTTTGATGGTGACCAATGGCGGCTGACTACATCATAGGACCGAACACAGAGAATCCACGGCTGACGCGATCTGTCATGGGCGTGGATCATCTTGGCGAAAAGCTCGAACTTTCGGTTATCGAGGAGCGGCCCCTCACCATCTTCCTCAACTCGCAGGAGATCGTCACGGCCATGACGATCGGCGACTACCCGGAATACCTCGCGCTCGGGTTCCTGCGTAATCAGGGGATGCTAGATCCTGCAGAAACGGTTACCGATGTTGAATATGATGAGGAACTTGACGTGGTTGTCGTCCGGACCGAGAGCCGCACGACGTACGAAGAAAAGGTCAAGAAGAAGACCCGCACGAGTGGCTGTGCTGTAGGTACGGTGTTTGGCGATATGATGGAGGGCCTGGTGGGGCTGACCTTGCCGGCCGCGCCAATGCGGACGTCGTGGCTCTACACGCTGGCCCGCACGATCAACACTACGCCGAGCCTGTATCTTAAAGCTGGCGCGATCCATGGAACGGTGCTGTGCAAGGAGGACCGACCGCTGGTCTATATGGAAGATGTCGGTCGTCACAACGCGGTCGACAAGATCGCCGGCTGGATGCTCTTCGAGAAAGTGGGAGCTGAAGACAAGATTCTCTACACCACCGGACGGCTTACGTCCGAAATGGTTATCAAGACCGCCATGATGGGGATTCCGGTGCTCGCGTCGCGCTCAGGCTTCACGGCCTGGGGCGTGGAGATTGCGCGCCAGGTAGGGCTGACACTGATTGGACGCATGCGTGGTAAACGCTTCGTCTGTCTAACGGGAGAGGAGAGGCTGATCTGGGATGCTGATCCCGATACCGTACCTGAGGATGAGAAACATCACCGCCGCAAAGGCGCACTAATTGACTAAAATTATGGGTGTCATACTGGCCGGAGGCCGTTCCACTCGTATGGGTGGCGGCGACAAGGGCTTGCTGCGGCTCGGCGATGTAACGCTGCTCGGTCATGTACATGCACGGCTTGCGCCGCAATGCGCGGAGCTTGCGATCAACGCCAATGGGGATCCAGCTCGCTTTTCAGATTTCGGGCTTCCTGTGCTTGCCGATACGCTGCCGGATTATCTTGGGCCCCTGGCGGGTGTTCTCGCGGGCCTCGAGTGGGCGGCCGAAGAGGGCGCGGATGCGATCGTGACTGCGGCGGCCGATACGCCTTTCCTCCCCCGTGACCTAGTGGCCAGGCTCAGCGACGCGGCGGCACAGAAGAAGGTTCCAATAGCGCTGGCCGCCTCTCCGGATGAGGCGGGATCGCTGCGCCACCATCCCACCTTCGGTTTGTGGCCTGTCGGTTTGCGCGAGGACCTCCACGCCGAACTTTCAGGCGGGCTTCGCAAGATCATGCTTTGGGCCGAACGGCATGGCACCGCGACTGCGCTGTTTGCGTCGGCGCCGTTCGATCCGTTTTTCAATGTCAACACGCCGCAGGACATGGTGCGCGCCAATGCGATTCTGCACGGAGATTTGGCATGACCTTCTACGACGCGGTCGACTGTACCAGCACACGAAAGATCGGCGCCGTCGGTTTCGTTTTTCATTGGGCTTGCTGATGTCGATGACGCCTCCTCCGCTTACGCCGCCACGCTTGAAGAACGATTGTTTTGCCCTGCCGCCGGGCGTCGATTGGACCCCTGTGGATACTGCGCTCGGCCTGCTACGGGCAAACCTGTCTCCTGTTGTGGATATCCAGGAACTCGACGTTTCTGATGCGCTCGGCCGCGTTTTGGCGCACCATGCAGTTGCACGTCGCTCCAATCCGCCCGCCGCCAACTCAGCCGTCGATGGATACGGTTTTGCTCATGCGGCTACCGGCGAGGGACTCCAGACGCTGCCGCTGATCGAAGGCCGTGCGGCGGCGGGTGTGCCATTTTTAGGCCCTGTGCCGGAGGGAATGGCGGTCCGCATCCTGACCGGAGCAATTCTTCCCGTAGGGGTCGACACGGTGGTTCTGGAGGAGGATACCGCCACCGATGGCCACCGCATAGCCTTCCACGGTCCGATCAAGATCCGAGCAAATACCCGTAAGGCCGGCGAGGACGTGATCGCCGGCGATGTCGCATTGCCGGCGGGGCATCGCCTGCGCCCGCCAGATCTGGCGCTGCTGTCTGCCGTTGGCGCGACAAGGGTTTCGGTTTTCCGTCCGCTGCGCTTGGGTGTGCTGTCCACCGGTGACGAGATCGCCGCGGATGCTGGCGGAGCCCTTCTGGAAGTCGGCCGCATCTATGACGCCAATCGGCCGATGCTTCTGGCAATGGTTCGGCGCTGGGACCATGTGCCTGTAGACCTTGGTCATGTCGGCGATGACCGAGCAGCACTGGCCGCCCGGCTTGACCGAGGGGCAACAGAGGCAGATGTAATCTTCACCTCCGGCGGGGCCTCGGCGGGAGACGAGGATCATGTCTCGGCGCTGTTACAGGAGGCCGGTGTGATGCAAAGCTGGCGTATCGCCGTCAAGCCGGGCCGGCCGTTGGCGCTTGGCTTGTGGAGTGGTGTTCCGGTGTTCGGCCTGCCGGGAAATCCGGTCGCGGCCTTCATCTGCGCTCTAATATTCGGCCGCCCGGCCGTCTCCGTGTTGGCCGGCGAGGGATGGGAGGAGCCAATGAGTTTCACGGTTCCGGCCGCTTTCGAAAAGAACAAGCACGCAGGCCGGCGCGAGTATCTGCGGGCGCGATTGACGCCGGAAGGTCACGCTGAGGTTTTCCGGTCGGAAGGTTCGGGGCGGGTCAGCGGGCTTTCCTGGGCCACCGGACTTGTCGAACTTGCCGATGGCGCCCGCCGGGTCGCACCGGGCGATCCCGTTCGTTTCCTTCCCTACTGCTCTTTTGGATTGTAGTCCATCAAAACGGACGAGGACAACGCTACCGCAAGGGCTCGGAGTGCCAACGATGGAACCTAAAATCGGTGCCAACGGTTACCGTTGAACTTGCAAGTTAAGCGATGATCCCGCATGTTAAACAGGAATTTCCATAGTCGCTGCCTGATCAACAAGACAAGGAGCTGGCGATGAGAGAAATCATTCTCGCGGGAGCGTTCGCACTCTCAACTTCGACTTGCCTGGCGCAGACTGCGACGCCACCGGCGCCTCTATCTCCCCAATCTGCCTCGCCAATAGAGGCGGCTGCCTCGCCACCAGGCGGTCCGGCCAACCTGTGCCAGGAGATTCTTGGCTTCATGAAGGCTCCCCCTCCAGACGCACCTCAAGCTGCCGATGCGAAGAAAACTGCCGTGACGGCCGCTCAGCAGGCAAAGCCTCCGCAGCCCGCCTCGAGCCAGCAAGGCTCGGCCGGTTTGGCTGGCACGGCCACCACCGGCAAAGACCCCTCGGGGGGCGGCGGGAGTAATTCGGCGCAGGCCGTTACCGGACAGGACGGCGTCGCAACCGATGCACCTGAGCCGGGCAAGGATCAGGCGAATGCCGGATCGGTTGCAAACGCACCGCAGAAAGAGTCACGGGCAGCGCCGCTCCCGCCGGCCGATGTGATGAGCACGCCCAAGGAATCCGTGCTGAGCATGGAAGCGGCCCAGCAACTCGCCGACGCGAACGATATCGCGGAATGCCAAAAGACGGCCCGGAAAATGAGAGTTGCCGGCGTTGCCATGCCACCGCCGCTGATTGCATTGGCAGCATTGGATATCCGGTATCAGCAGAATTCAGGCGCAGCTCAAAATCCCTCCGGGACTAGCGGCCCGTAGGAGAACGATAAGATGCCGGAATTGTGCCGAGACGAATAGCCCGTTGGCACCTGGTCGCGGCTACATCGAGTGGCAACGGAAGCGAAGGAGTCCGGAATGGGGATAATCGTGACGGGAGTAGTCGTTGTAGGAGCGATCGCGTTTGGTACCGGCTATTATTTTACGAACGTACAGCCGGCAGAGCCTGCTTGGGAGGTCTACAGGACCGAGGGCGCCCGGGTTGGGGATCCAGGTCACAATCTCGTCGGAAAGAACTGGTCGGGCGAACCCGGCAGCGTTTCTGCGGACAACGAGGAGAAACCTTCATAGGAGGCTCCGAGCGTCTTTTGCTCAGGTGACATTCAAACCCTCTGATCACCCTCTGATCGAACATCCGAGCCGGTCTCAAAATTTGGCCCTTTCGTCCTCGGATTGCCTCGCCTTTCAGCAATGCAGAACTGCTTTGCATTAGGTTCTGCCAGAGTATTTCGCGGCACAGGTGGCGCAACTCTGCCACGACGCGCGATACGCAGATCGCCGTTCGGGTGCGAATATGGCTGGTCTATTCCGCCGGCTCAGCGGCAGTATGCGGCGGTGTCCGGGCACCGGTCTTGCCTTGCTGCTCTTCCACCCAGGCGCTGTGATGTTCCTTGGCCCAGTTCAGGTCCACCGAACCAGAGCCCATTGCCTGATAGGCACCTTCCATACCGAGCGTGCCGATATAGATATGCCCAATGATCACCGCGATCATGATGAGGCCCACGATGGCATGGACATATTGGGCCATCTGCATGCCGTTGACGTCAGTGAAGGAGAACGGAAACAGCATGAACACGCCTGAGACCGACAACGCAGTCCCCCCCACCACGACAGACCAGAAGATGAGTTTCTGCCCGGTGTTGAAACGTCCCGCCGGTACATGCGTTTGGTTCGACCGGTCGAAGAATCCGCCGGCGGACTTAAGCCATTTTGCGTCGTAGCGGTCCGGGAGATTGTGTCGGATCCACGTCAACAACATCAATACGACGCCGAGCATGAACGCCCAGGATACGAAATGATGCGCGTACTTGGCCCAGATCGACCAGGTCGAGAACGCCTCCGGCCCGATCAGCGGCATCAACAGGCGCTTTCCGAAGATCAAGTTCAAACCGGTGATCGCGAGGACGATGAAGGCCGTTGCGGTTGTCCAATGGAGCAGGCGTTCCAGCGCGTTGAACCGGAGAATTTTTTGACCTGATTCGCCTGCCTGTGTCCGAATACGGCCCCGGATGAGATAAAACAGCGCTATCGAGAGCAGCGTGCCGATAATGATGAACGCGCCAACCCAGGGTAGAGCAGTCCGCTCGAAGGTCTGATAGTCGCGACCTTGAGGTTGTTGCAGCGTTGTGGCCTTGCGGTCGGGTATCGTGACCCGACCCTGGATCTTGCCGAGCTCATCAAGAAGCTGCTGCTCGCTCACCCCTTGCGCACCGGGGTTGTTAACCGGTGCGCGCTCCTGCGCCCCGGCGGGCGCCATCCATAGGACGAAAGCCAGTATGAATGCCGCAACCGCCGCCGAGACCAGTCGATAAAGGCTCCAGATCCGCATTTGCTCCGTCCTCCCAATTTCGCTGCGACGCCAAGCAGCACCCGCTATCTCGATTTTTCCGGACCATCGTACCGAAACGGAACCCGTTTCCGGCTATTCCGATGTTCGACCGAAGCGCTGAAGCGTCCTTCCTGAGCGTGAAAGGATGATGCATGGCGCTCTATCCTTAGGTTCCAGATCATCTTATCTGCATTCAGATCACTTTATCGGCTGCAGGATGCCCTAGACGTCCACTGTCTCCCGATAGGCGGTATGCCAGCCCCATGCGCCCGAGCCATAGCCTCTCTGCGTCACACGCTCCTTGTAGATCGCGGCAATGATCACTCCGTCGCCAGCCAGCAGCGATTTCGTCGAGCACATCTCCGCACAGAGTGGCAGCTTGCCTTCGGCCAGCCGGTTGGCTCCATATTTCGCATACTCGACCTCCGTCGAGTCGGCCTCCGGTCCTGCCGCACAAAACGTGCATTTGTCCATCTTGCCGCGTGAGCCGAAATTGCCGACGCGTGGATATTGCGGCGCGCCGAACGGACAGGCGTAGAAACAGTAGCCGCAGCCGATGCACAGGTCCTTGGAATGCAGCACCACGGCATCCGCAGTGGTGTAAAAACAGTCAACGGGACAAACTGCCGCGCAGGGTGCGTCCGTACAGTGCATGCAGGCCATCGAGACGGAGCGTTCGCCCGGCTTGCCGTCATTGATGGTGACGACACGCCGCCGATTGATACCCCACGGAACGTCGTGCTCGTTCTTGCAGGCGGTAACGCAGGCATTGCACTCGATACAACGTTCGGCGTCACAAAGGAATTTCATCCGTGCCATCTTCGTTCCTCCGCTACACCGCAACGATCTGGCAAAGCGTAACCTTCGGCTCCTGCATCCCCGTTACGGGATCGTAGCCGTAGGTGGTGATACTGTTGGCGCTTTCGCCGAGAACGTAAGGGTCGGTCCCTTCGGGATAATTGGCTCGCAAGTCCTCGCCCCGGAACCAGCCGCCGAAGTGGAAGGGCATGAATGCGACACCCTTGCCGACACGCTCGGTGACCAGAGCCTTTACCTTTGCCTTCACGTCGTTCTCCGCTCCGTTGACCCAGACCCAACCTCCGTCACTGATGCCGCGCTCGGCTGCATCGTCGACGTTGATCTCGACAAACATGTCCTGCTGCAACTCGGCAAGCCACCGGTTCGAGCGGGTTTCCTCACCGCCACCCTCGTATTCGACGAGGCGTCCGGTCGTCAGAATGATCGGGAACGATTTCGCGGTGCCATTGTCCACAGCCGCCTTCTGCACACTGAAGCCGATATTGGGCAGGCGGAACTGCTTGGCGTCTGGATAGGTCGGATACTTGGCTACAAGATCCACCCTGGGCGTATAGATCGGCTCGCGGTGGATCGGCACCGGATCCGGCAAATTCCAGGCAAGCGCCCTGGCCTTGCCATTCCCGTAGGGGTGGCAGCCATGGCTGAGCGCCACGCGCTGGATGCCGCCAGACAGGTCGGTCGACCACGACACCTTGCCGATGTCGCCCATATCATCCCCGATCGTCTGGATGATGGCTAGTTCTTCCGGGGTGAGATCCCGATCCCAGCCAAGTTTCTGGAGCACGGCCATGGTGAACTCCGGATAGCCGTCGGTGAGTTCGGAACCTTCCGTGTAAGAACCCTCGGCAAGAAGCGTTTCGCCGTTGCGTTCCACGCCAAAGCGGGCGCGGAATGGGCTGCCCCCGTCCATGACATGCAGGCCGGTGCTGTAGAGGTTTGCAGTTCCCGGGTGACGGAGTTCCGGTTTTCCCCAGCATGGCCAGGGCAGACCGTAGTAATCGCCGCCGACCTCCGGGTCGTCCTTCGGCGCGCGCAGGGTAAGCAGATCGAATTTGTGCTGGTTGCGCATATGCGCCTTGAGCCGCTCGGGCGACTGGCCACAATAGCCGGTCGACCAGCCGCCGCGGTTCATTTCACGCAGCACGTCCTCGGGTACCGGCCGATCACCTTCGACGGCGATGTTCTTGAACATCCATTCGGCGAGGCCAAGCTTCTGTGAGAGCAGGTACAGGACCTGATAATCGTCCTTCTGCTCGAAGCTTGGGGGGACGATCTGCTCGCCCCACTGGAGCGCGCGGTTGGAGGCGACCCGCGATCCCGAGGTTTCGAACTGCGTGCAAACCGGCAGGAGATAGGTGTTGTCCTTGCGCCCCGCCTGGACCGCGAGCGAGGCCCAAGTTGTAGGGTGAGGATCGGCCACGACAAGCAGCTCAAGTCCGGCAAGCCCCTTCATCGACTCGGGTATGCGCGTGATGCTGTTGCTGGCGTGGCCCTGTACGAACATCGACCGCATGGTGTCGGGTTGCTCGACGTCTTCCTTTGGCAGTGAAACCGAATCGAACCATCGGGTCAGCGGAATGCCCGGTGTTTCCATCAGTTCCTTGGAAGAGAACTGGCCCAACAGGTCGTCATAGGGGATCTCCCACACCCGCCCCCAATGCTTCCAGGCCCCTTCCGTCAGACCGTAGTAGAAGGGCAGGGTGACCACGTCGAGCCCGATATCCGTCGCGCCTTGAACGTTGTCGTGGCCGCGGAAGATATTTGCGCCGGTGCCCGGCTTGCCGATGTTGCCGGTAGCGAGACACAGGATGC
Organism: Sinorhizobium sp.; assembly: GCF_059070375.1. NCBI lineage: Bacteria > Pseudomonadati > Pseudomonadota > Alphaproteobacteria > Hyphomicrobiales > Rhizobiaceae > Sinorhizobium > Sinorhizobium sp. Next base: position 406,730 of record NZ_JCACWC010000001.1, on the reverse strand, counting down.
AGCTCGCCCGCGTATTGGCGGTTCCAACAGTGTGGTGCGTCTGGCCCATGCACCAGATGATCGTCGATGGCTTCTGGGTCGCGAACGTCTCGGCGATGCGCTTCAACTGCTCGCCGGGCACGCCGGTGATCGTTTCCACCTCGTCCGGGGTGTACTTGGCGACCTCCTTTCGAACCTCATCCATCCCGTAGACGCGTTGCGCGATAAATTCCTTGTCCTCCCAGCCATTCTCGAAAATATGCCAAAGCATGCCCCAGATCAGCGCAATGTCGGTGCCGGACCTGAAGCGGACGTATTCGGTGGCATGGGCAGCCGTGCGCGTGAAGCGCGGGTCCATGACGATGAAATTGGCGTTGTTGAGTTCCTTTCCCTCAAGCAGATGTTGCATCGCGACCGGATGCGCCTCGGCCGGATTGCCGCCAAGAACGAGCATCGTCTTGGAATTTCTGATGTCGTTGTACGAGTTGGTCATGGCGCCGTAGCCCCAGGTGTTGGCTACGCCGGCAACCGTCGTCGAATGACAGATACGGGCCTGGTGATCCTGATTGTTGGTTCCCCACAGAGCGGCGAGCTTGCGGAAGAGATAGGTGCCTTCGTTGGAGAATTTCGCCGACCCCATCCAATAGGTGGATTCCGGCCCCGACTTCTCGCGGATCTCGAGAAGCTTGTCGCCGATGCCGTTGATCGCATCCTCCCAGGTGGTACGCTCCCATTGGCCATCGACGAGCTTCATCGGGTACTTCAGACGACGGTCGCTGTGCACGAGTTCACGTACGCTGGCGCCTTTGGCGCAATGCGAGCCGCGATTGAAGGGGCTGTCCCAGGAGGGTTCCTGCCCCGTCCACACGCCGTTCTGGACCTCCGCAGTTACGGTGCACCCGACAGAACAGTGGGTACAGATGCTCTTTTTGAGTTCAATCGGCACGCCCGGTTGGGGGGGGCTGATCGCGGCGGCCTTTTTGACTGTGCCGAGTTGGAACGAACCGAGTGCCGCCAGGCCGCCGGCGACAAGGCCGGAGCGCCGGAGGAATGTCCGCCGGTCCAAGGGGGCCGCTGCCATGCCGCCGGTCAGGGTTTGCAGATGCGTGCGGCTTGCCTGCCGATCCTTGCGCTTCGTCAGCATGGCACCCTCACTTCTGCTCAGGATAGCGATTGACGCGATAGTAGGCCTTGACGTGGTCCGTTTCGCGGTAGCGGCCCCGCATCTCCTCTTCGCCCGGGTCGTAGGCCTCAGCATCGGTGGGACAGAGCGCCGCGGCCGCGACGACGGTCGTCGTTGCGCCGCCGAATGCCTTAAGGAAGTAGCGCCGGCCCAATGCCGTTTGTCGCTCGTCTTGCATCTTGGCATCCTCCTCCTTAGTGGGCTTGGCGCCCGGGCATGCGCCTATGCGTTTTGCCGTGCCGCCATGGCGAAGGCTTCGCTGTCGATCTCGATGAAAAGCCGACCGACCGTGCCGACCGACCGGTAGAATTTGGCGGCCTTAGCGTGTTCCAGGTCGCTGAAGAAACGCCCGGCCCACGGCTCGACGTGGCGTTTGAAGAAATCCTGCTCCTCGTCGTGGGAGACGGCAAAGTGATTGCAGGCAAAGCCGCTCATCATCTCGCATATGCTGGCCAGATGATCCTCGGGTTCGCAATTGCCCTCGGCGCGCTCGATACCGAAACGGGCCATGTCTGCCCGCAGGCGCGCAAGCGGGCGTTCGTTGAGGAAGCCGGTGAGATAATAGGATGCGTAGGGAAGGAGTTCGCCGCGTCCCACGCCAATGAACAGCTCGGAATATTCGCGACAGATCGCATCGTGCGAATACGATGCTGCCGCTTGAGCAAGTGCGATGTGGGCACGCCCGAGCGGTGCATCGCTGTTGTCCTGCAAGCATGAAAGCCTGGCGAGCGATTCCCTGTCCGGCGGGGTGATCAATAGTGAAGCGAGGAGTGCGTATTCGTCCGCCCGGGCCTGGTCGATGTCATCGAGAACAGCTGTTCCTGCACCGAAGATTGAAGCATCCGCTCCATCTGGCTGTTCCCAGGCCTGATCTGAAAGCAAGTCGGGGTTCATCATACCTTGACCGTGCTGCCTGAATGGGGGTTTCTCATAGTAACCCGATACCGAACGAATGCAACAGCCTGACCTTGACGGGTTACCACATAAGATCCCGGCAAATACCAGATCAGCGTGGCATCGCTCCGCCATGTCGGGGCCTAGAGTAAGCCTCGGGAAGCTGAGAAGGACTCATCTTGTCCGGCGAATGCGTGTGAGATTTGAATTCAACCGATGCGCTCACATTGGTTGACGCCTCGAGAGCTGGTGGCTCTATCGCCGGCGGCTCGTCGGTGGCTGGCTTTTCCGTCGCTAAATTCTCTGGATCCTCGACAGGAAGGGCCGCATCCGGCACGGCATCGCCGCGTTGTTCATGTGACGGAACGGCCTCCGGTTTCGTAAGGGTGTCAACGGCACGCGCCGCTTTCGACAGGAAGCCCACGACGGTTTCCTTTGCGTCGAGCGGACCAAACCCCCCCATCGAGCCTGGTTTGTTGAAGTCCCAGGCATATTCCGAAGGGCCGACGAAGTCGCGGATTCCGGGGTCCAGTGACCATGCCTTGCGTAACGCCGCATGCTTCAGCGCCAACGGAACGCCTTTCTTCAAGAAAGCCGCAACGTCACTTTCGGCAGTCAGGTCTTCGAGGTGCGGGAGGGGCTCGACCACGCCAACACCCTCAAGCTCCGCTGCTTTCGCCTCTGGCAGGTTGCGCTCAGGACAGGAGGCCACCGGATCGTTATTCTCGGCGACCTCGCCCGATGCCTGGTCCAATTCAGGGGCCGCCGGCTTATGCTCTCGCCGTGAGGCCAGCTTGCGGCGCGACCAGCGGGCAAGATGATTGTCGCTGCCGTCACTCATCCCTTGTCGTCCTGCTTTGTGAGCCACCATGAATCCGACTTGCCATGGCTTCGGGATCTGTCCGATCACGCTTGCGTTTGACGAACGCACGCTCGACATGATGAGCTTCCACGAATGCGGCAAGGCGCTCCTGTATTTCAATCGGCATGGAAACGGCTTCGATGATGTCTGTGTTGGTTTCCGTCAGAGATTCGGCCTCAGCCGGATCCGCTGTAACCAGATGGACTACGATTCCCGGAGCTAAATCCGTGAGTCGGAGGGCGATCCAAAGGCTAGGCCGCTGTGAACGCAGGTTCTCCCGGTACATCGCCGTATCCGTTCCGAAAAATTCAATGTCGGATGTCCCTGCATAATAGCGCGTAAGCCTCGTCGTCTGTTCGAGCACCGTCCATGGTGTCGCGACCGGTGCGCCCGCGAGCGCGGCGACCGGCACCCAGGAATGATCCGCCCATGGGCTATCCAGGTCTCGCCTCTCCACGATCACACCGACTTTTTCCGTTTCCCGCACCATGACTGCGCTCCTAGGTCGCTTGCGCCGTAGCGCACAACGGCAGACCGGCAATAAGATTTTGCGGCTTCATGCGGATCATTCGATCGGGCGTCATCGCCATGATCAGCCAGATCGGTTGAGCACCCACTTGGGGCCTGACCTCGCCAATGTCGGAAAAGCGGAGGCGGAACAACGCAACGATACGCTCCGCCGTTTCGGCGTCGAGGTCCTCGCCTCGCCACAGTGCATTACCGATGCGTGTCGCCTCGGCGTCAAGGCCGACGAACCATGCCCAGTTGTCGTCTTCGATCCGCTCGACCGGTTCGATCGTTACCGTGACGGCGACCAGATGGCGGATCCAGGCTTCCATTGCGTCGGCAAGGCCGCGACGCGCGGGGCTGTGGGCGCCACCTAGACGGAGCACCATGTCAAAGGCATCGCTCCTGTCAAAATAGCTATCGGCGTTCGTCTCGTCCAGGATTTCGAGTTCGGTGACGGCTGGCCCGCCGAGCATGCTCAAGAGCGGTGAGGTGTGGCGGTTCTGCTCGTGAACTTCTATTGTTTCCGCGTCGGCAAGCAGCAGCGCTCCTTCATGGAAGCTTACCCGCTGTGGGCGATAGAACAGCTCGGCGGCGCGCAACACCGCGGGCTCGGTCTCGCCGTCGAGCGCATTGCGCAGCACGACCTGCGCGAGCTGGTTCATGAACAGCGGAGGCGTGTCGGCTGCCGAACCGAGCGCCAGTTGCAGATAAGCGGCCTCAAGCGAGGGCGTGGCAAGAAGCCGGTCGCGGAAGGAGATCATGAACGCCCAGTTTTCGCGGGCATCCGGGTCGCCCATGACGGCGATCTCGTCCAGAGTGACCGGACGGCGCGGATGATGCATCAGAAGCTCATGGTGCAGACGCAATTCTACCTCACACGCCCCTTCCGGCGGAAGCAGTTCGGGGCGAGCGAGATAAGCCTTGAGGAACGCGTCGGTCACTATAAGCCGGTCTGCCTCGTCCCGATCGAGGAGATGGTGACCCGAAGATACCCAGAAATCCTTCACGTGTGCCTTCCCGCCAACGTCCGGATATCGAGCTCTTCCATCCGGTCGTTTTCCTCGTCAATCTCTATAGCGTTGAAGGCCGTTGCCATATCCAGTCGACCCACCTTCGGGTGAAGGGTACGGAACGCCTCCCGGATCCCAGTCTGCTCGCTGGCGCGGTGGAGGGCAAGTATGGTGTTTGGCGGGTGATCGCAAAGCGATTGCGCAAACGCGATTTCTTCTTCGGCGGCCGGCCGCGCTGTTTCAAGATCGGGGGCGCCGCAATGCGCGACCAACTGTTCGGCCAGGCGTTCAACGGCCGCAGCGCGTTCTTCCGCCTTCACCTCCGTCACGACAACGAGGGTGGACCAGCCAAAACTCTCGATGCCCAGGAAGCCGGCTCGAAAAGCCTGGCGTTTCTTGCCGGCGAGGGTTTCGGGGTCGATGCCGAAGAAAAGGAATGTGCCCGATACTGCCCATTCGCCGGGCTCGGCGGCGCGCGAATAGACGAACGTATCGGACGGATCGAGGCGAATGGTGCGCGGCAGGTTCAAAGCCATGGCATTCCCGTTGCGGGATCGAGCCAGGAACAGGATGCAAGCGCCTGCGCCAGGCTCCGCCTCGTAAGGGAAGTCTGGCCGGGTTCGGCCTGAACCAGCAGATCCCCGTTGTCGGCGATCCGTCCATTGTGGCCTCCGGGCGACACGCGGTCCAGCCATCGCCTGGCCAACCGCGCAAAGCCGGTGTCGTGCCATTCGTCCAAGCCGACCATCAGGTGACGTGAAAAGCTGGCGATGATCTCGCCGGTATTGACGGCTTCGAAACCCACTTCGTCCAGTGCGCCGAACAGCGGCCGCAGACCCGGTTCGTGGACGCGCACGATCGTGGTGCGGATCATTGTCGAGAAGATAAGCCAGCCCGGCGTCTCGGTCTCGCCGGTTCCCGCCGGCCAGCTCAGTTGTCCGCCGCCGACCAAGACCCCGTCGACACGGATCGCGTCTGGCCAGTCGAAGGTGATGGGTCGTGACGGGGGCGCATGTGTGGCAAGCGCATCGGCCAGTGCGTTCATCCCAGCATAGATGGCCAGGCGTGCATGCACGAGCGGCATTTCCGGTTCCAGCACGACGGCGAACTCTGCCAGATCGTCACGTCGTGCCCAAACCAGCGTCCCTGCTCCCCATTCGGCGGCAATGGCGCGAGCGTGTGCAAAAGCGTCGCCGGTCTCGCGCATCATGACGAGGTTGTAGGGCGGGGGCAGTTCGATGGCGTGGTCCATCACCGAAGCGTGCTGAAACATGATGCCGGTCCCATTTCTGATGACGGCGAGCCTAATGTCTTTATAATGCATCCGAAGTGGAGGCGCCACCGTTGTTGGGCGGTGCCGTGATGCGGGGGGAGAAGAGCATGATCCCAGACAGACCACGCACCGTCTTTGTTTGTTCCTGTGAACGCAGCATGCCGGACTTTGGCCAGAGTGTCGCCCGTGGATGCTCAAGCGACCAAATCCAATCTGGAAATCAACTCTGCGGCGCCGAACTCGACCGCGTCCGCAACGCATTGAATGGAGGCGACGACATCACGATAGCCTGCACACAGCAGGAACGGCTTTTCCGTGAAGTCGCGCAGGACCGCGGCTTTGCGGGCGAACTCGCTTTCGTCAACATCCGCGAGACGTCAGGCTGGTCGGCACAAGGGGCATCCGCCGGGCCGAAAGCCGCGGCACTCGTGGCGATGGCGGCGGAAACGGTCACTTCGCCGACCAGCGTTACGCTCGCGAGCAACGGCGTGGTGCTCGTCTATGGCCGGAACGAAGCGGCGATCGAGGCTGGACGGCAGCTTGCCGACGAGATGAACGTCACGGTTCTTTTGACGCGGCCGGACGATGTTACGCCCCATCGCGTCTGGGATTTCCCCGTTGTGCAGGGCACGATCCGCAACGCGCGCGGTCATCTCGGCGCGTTTGAACTGACGATCGACGATTTCGCGATCCCATCGCCATCGTCGCGCAAGCGTCTGCGTTTTGGCGCGCCGCGGGATGGCGCACTATCGAATGCCGATATAGTTCTTGACCTTTCCGGCGGCGCTCCCCTGTTTCCTGCCCATGAATTGCGGGCAGGTTATCTGAGAGCAGATCCAGCCGACCGCGCGGGCCTTGCTGCCGCGATCGCCAAGGCAGCCGGCCTTGTGGGGGAATTCGAAAAGCCTCGCTACATCAATTTTTCCGCCGATCTTTGCGCCCATTCGCGTTCGCGCATCACCGGATGCACGCGCTGCATCAACCTTTGTCCTACGGGTGCGATTGCACCCGCTGGCGACCATGTCGCGATCGACGCTGATATCTGCGCCGGCTGCGGCAGTTGCGCGGCCGCCTGTCCGACCGGTGCCGCCGCCTATGCTTTCCCGGATGCGGCGGCCCTGCTTCGACGCCTGCGCACGCTCCTGCTCACCTATCACAGGGTAGGCGGCAGCGATCCGATCGTGCTGTTTCACGATGAAGGTCATGGAGAGCCGCTTATCGATGCGCTGGCGCGTTTCGGGCAGGGACTGCCCGCGAATGTGCTGCCGGTCGGTGTGAATGAGATAACGCAGCTGGGGGTCGAGGCGTGGACTGCACCGGCCGCCTGGGGAGCGGTGGCGATCAGGGCCCTTTCTTCGGCGAGGGGGAAACATGAACTGACCGGCCTAGCCAGAAACGTCACCATCGCCAATCTTCTTGGACAATCGCTGGGTTATGGAGCCGATCTCTGCGGCGTGATCGAAGCGGACGACCCCGATGATCTGCAAACGGTTCTCGGGCGGATGGTGCCGCAAGCGGATGCGCGAAAGCCGGTGACATTCCTGCCGGTCGGAGGCAAGCGCAGCTTGCTGAAAAGCTCGGTGATCGGCTTGTATGAGGCCGCTCCGACGCCGGTAGAGCGCACGGCATTGCCAGCGGCCGCGCCATTTGGCGGGCTCGACGTCAATGTCGATGCCTGTACGCTGTGCCTGTCATGCGTATCGGCCTGTCCGACGGGCGCGCTCTCCGACAGTGAAGAGCGGCCAGCTTTGTATTTTGCCGAGAGCGCCTGCGTGCAGTGCGGGCTCTGTGCCGCGACTTGTCCAGAAAAGGCAATCGCGTTGGTACCGCAACTGGATTTCCAGGCCTGGAATGGGCCCCGCCGGGTGATCAAACAGGAAGAGCCGTTCCATTGCATTCGATGCGACACGCCATTCGGAACGAAAAGTACCGTCGAACGCATCGTTGACAAGCTGGAGGGCAAGCACTGGATGTTTTCCGGCGAGAATGCCCGACGCCTCGATGTCGTGCGGATGTGCGATAACTGTCGTGTCGAATCCGTCATGAATGAAGGGTTCGATCCTTACGAAGCGTCGGGCCGTCCCGCTCCACGGACGACGGAGGATTACTTGCGGGAGCGCGACGCAACGACAGACAAATCGGTTGAGTTTAGTCGCGGCGGGTCTCAGCCTGCAAAAAGCGGATCAGCGCTGCACGATCCTCGGGATCGTTGATCGTCTGCTCCGGCATCTTGGTCCCTGGCGTATATATGCTTGGCCCCAGTTCGAAGAGCTTCGACACCGTTTCCGGCGTCCAGACGATATCCATCCGCCGGAAAGCGGGGGAGTAGGGATAGCCGGCAAGCGACGCGATCCTGCGGCCGAAGATGCCGTGCAGCGTCGGTCCGGCGCGATTGCCGTCCTCCGGGCCGAGCGTATGGCAGGCGATGCAGGCACGGAAGACTTCGGCGTCCGGATTGCCGGCATATTCGCTCATGAGATCGGCCTGGATCGCGGCTGAGGTTCCAAGCCGCCTGCCGGTTTCAACATCCCATTCGCTTATTATGTTGTCCGCACCGCCGGCCAGCAGCGTCCGGGCACGGCGTGGAAAGGCAAGGGCCCACACCGGCGCAACGCCGGCACTGCCGAGGGTGTGAACCGGCTTCAGGGTGCGGGAGTCGAGCAACACGATGCCCTCCCTGATGGCCGAGGCGGCGATGTATTTCTCATCAGCCGTAGCCGCTAGTGCGATCAGGGGGCCGGAGGACACCCTGACCTCGGCCACAATCGCGCCGCTTCGGTCGAGCTGGCGCAATGTCCCGTCTGCGCCTGCTGCAAGCAGGCGGTCGCCCGGCATCCTCACGAGGGCGTTGAGTGGCCCCGGCATGGATATTCGCATCGGCGCAGCGTCATGTCCCGACGGCCATAGTATGATGGCTGCGTCATAGCCCGCACTTGCAAGCGTTCCGTCGGACAGAAAGGTGACCGCGTTAACATTGCCATGGTGGCCTTTGAGGATGCGCGGCGCAGCGCCGGAAAGCGGCCACAGACGCACGCTCGTATCCCAGGAGGCAGAAGCGAGCGTAGAGCCATCGGGCGCGACTGCCAGTGCGACAACCGGCCCCTCATGGCCATGCAACACGGATACCGGCGTGCTGCGTCCGGCCTCCCAGATTGCGATACGGCCGTCGGCCCCGGCGCTGGCGTAACGCCCCCGCGGCAAAGCAGCGACGGCATCGACCTGACTTTCGTGAAACAGCAGCACCTGCTGCGCCTCGCCCGTTTCAAGCGACCAGATAATCGCCTTGGTATCGAAACTGCCGGTGATCGCTGTCTGTCCGTCAGGGGCTATGGCGATTGAACGCACCGGGCCTCCATGGCCGCGCAGTTCCGCCCCATGCGCAGTCGCGCCGAAGAGGAAGGAAGCGGCTGCCACCAGGCAGCGTATAGCGAGCATCGCCTTCATTGCACCTCAAACGGATTCATGCTCGATTGGCGATGGTCTCCGTTCCAGGAACGGAAAGTGCCGGATCGACCTTACTGTTCACTCTGTTCGAGGCAATCATATGATCACGAATATGGAAACCGACCCCTTCAACGTCTCCATGCGCAAGTTCCTCAAGCAGGTCGGGGTGACCTCGCAACAGGCGATAGAGAAGGCAGTGGAGCAAAAAGGTCTGAAAGGACAAGGGAAGCTGATCGTCAAGGCCGTCATCACGTCGGAGGCCGCCGGCCTGAATCATGTGGTGGAAGGCGAGATCGATCTGGGATGAGCCAGCGGATGCTGCTTTGCCCTTTCGACCGAAAGTTGCACGCATTTTAACGGTTCCGATGCTCAGTCAAGGTGTTCGAGCATCCTTTGTCCCTTCTCTCAAGAACGCGTAAGCGCTCTACTTGAAGAACCGGATCCGGCCGGCCGGGCTTGTATCATACCCGGTAAGCTCGACGGCGCGGTCGGTAAAAACCTTTCGCGGCAAGAAACCTAACAGCGCCTGGAAGGAGGGCTGAAAATAGGTTCGCTGACGCATGAGCAGGTCGAAATTTTCCCACAGCAGCGGCAGGAATTCCAGGCCAGCGGTGCGAGCGGCGGCGCGTGTGGCAATGCCGCAATCCGCCTGGCCGCTCCGCACGGCGGATGCAAGATCGGGACCGGTCAGGCAGGGCGGCTCCAGTCGATTGAGGTCGCTGTGTTTCGCACCTAAATCCGCCAGCAACTGAGCAAGCAGCATATCCGCTCCGGCACCGCGTTGACGAACGGCCATCCTCGCACCACTCGTCAGGACGTCATTGAGACCGTTCAGCGATTTGGGATTGCCCGGCTCCAGCAATAGGCCTTGCTCGCGGCGGACGAAGCCGACCAGCACCGCATCGCTTAGCCGTGGCATGGCGGCTACCGCATCGACATTTGCATCGGCTACCGTGCCATGGAAATGGATCGCAGCGGCCGCGACCTCTCCGCGCAGCAGACGCGCGACACCGTCTTCAGTGCCTTCCGCCAATGTGGCAAGCCCCGAGCCTGACTGACGCAGGCTCCATTCCAGCAGGTCATCCTGGCTCCCCCCCACGATAGGTGGCAGTTCGAGCGATATCATTCCCGTCGGCTGCACGAGCCCCGAAAGGACCCAGCGGTCGAGTTCGTGCTGTGGAAATAGCCATTTGCCTGCCACCTTGCTGCACGGGATTCGCTCCTTCGAAATCAACTCGTAAATCTTACGCTCTCCCAAGCGAAGATAGTCAGCAGCCTCGGATGTGGTCAGCAGGATCATCCTGCATTTTTATGCATATTTGCGCGATTGTTCAATAATTTGACATCCAGGAAAAAAAAGCCGGAAATTGCGACAAGGGAAGATGCCTCATGTCGGAAACACTCACTGCATGGCAGCTTATCGCATCCGGAGATGCCACCCTATTTGCGATCGTCGGGCTGTCGCTGGCCGTCAGCCTGGCGGCTGTCGTGGCTGCGGGGATTATCGGTTTCCCGCTTGGTGCCCTTCTCGCGCTGACCCGCTTCCCGGGCCGCACGGCAATGGTCGTGGTGTTGAACGGTTTCATGGGCTTGCCGCCGGTTGTCGTCGGTTTGAGCGTCTACCTGCTGCTATCGCGGTCGGGGCCGCTGGGAGAACTCGGTCTCCTCTTTACGCCGACCGCCATGGTTATCGCGCAGGCATTTCTGGTGCTGCCCATCATTGCCGCGCTGACGCGCCAGACAGTTGAGGATCTTTGGCTCGAATATCGCGAGGAGTTGGGCGCCATGGGGGTCGGCTGGGCCAGCAGGGTTGCGACACTTTTGTGGGACAGCCGCTTCAGCCTCGTTACCGTCTTGCTTGCAGGCTTCGGCAGGGCCGCGGCCGAAGTCGGCACGGTGATGATCGTCGGCGGCAATATAGATGGCTTCACTCGGACTATGACCACCACGATTGCTCTGGAAACCTCAAAGGGAAATATTGCCCTTGCGATCGGGCTTGGCATCATCCTTATTCTCCTCATTCTGCTGGTAAATGCCACTGCCTGGGGCGTGCGGGTATGGGCCGTGGAAAGGGCCGGTTAGAAATGCGCGCTGCTGCAAGCAATCTTCCCCTTATCTTCGATGACGTGTCGCTGAGCGCCGGTGCGACGACCATACTCGACCGAATAAGCCTGACGATCGGGCTGGGAGCGCCGACGTTTGTTCTTGGCCCCAATGGGGCGGGCAAGACCTCGCTGTTGCGGCTGTGCATGGGCTTGCTTGGCCCGTCGCGGGGGGTCGTGAGCTGGGGTGGCCGGATCGATGCCGGCCCCGAACGCCGAGCGATCCTGTTTCAGAAGCCCGTGATGTTGCGGCGCTCGGTTGCCGCGAATGTTGCGTATGGACTTGCTCACGCCGGTTGCCCGCGCGGCCTGCGTGCCCAGCGCACCGAGGAATTGCTCGACAGCGTTGACCTGAGTGCGCTGGCTTCGAGGCCTGCGCGCCGTTTGTCGGGCGGTGAACAGCAAAGACTGGCGCTTGCGCGCGCTCTGGCGCGCCAGCCGGAAATTCTCCTGCTCGATGAACCGACCGCAAGTCTTGATCCGGCGGCAACGCGCTTTGTGGAGGAAATCATCCTTGCGACGGCCCATTCGGGCACCAAGATCATCATGGCTTCACACGATCTGGGCCAGGTGCGCAGACTTGCCGGAGATGTCGTGTTCCTGGCCCATGGCCGTCTCTTCGAGCATGCCAATGCCAGGGATTTTTTCGATCGTCCAGCCACGCCGCAGGCTGCGGCCTTTATACGCGGCGATCTCGTCCTTTGATCGACAGAACGGAGATTGAAAATGCCGACCCGCCGATTGTTCTCTGTGGGAATGCTTCTGATCCTGGCCGGCGTGACGCCGGCCCAGGCCCAAACGCGGTCGATCGTCGTTGCATCGACGACTTCTACCCAGGACACGGGCCTGTTCGATTATATTCTTCCGCTGTTCGAGAGAGAGACTGGGATCGATGTCAAGGTCGTGGCGCAGGGCACCGGCCAGGCACTCGACACCGGACGCCGTGGCGATGCCGACGTGGTCCTCGTTCACGCCGAGGCACAGGAAGAGAAGTTCATTCGGGAGGGCTTCGGAGTGAAGCGTTCCGACGTGATGTACAATGATTTTGTGTTGATTGGCCCGAAAAGTGATCCCGCCAGCGTCAGTGGAATGACGGATATCGCGGCCGCCCTAGTTTCGATCGAAGCAAAAAAAGCGCCATTTGTCTCACGCGGTGACCGGTCGGGCACCCATTTTATGGAACTCAGGCTATGGAAGGACGCGGGCGTCGATATCGAGGTTGCAAAGGGCCGGTGGTACAAGGACATCGGACAGGGGATGGGAGCGGCGCTCAACACCGCATCTGCCATGAATGCCTACGTCCTTTCCGATCGCGGCACTTGGCTGTCGTTCAGGAACCGCGGTGATCTTGCCATTTCCGTCGAGGGCGACAAGCGGCTGTTCAACCAGTATGGCGTCATGCTGGTGAACCCGGAAAAACACCCCGATGTCAAGGCGGAGCTGGGCCAGATATTCATCGACTGGTTGCTTGCGCCTGAGGGCCAGAAGGCGATCGGTGAGTACAAGATCGATGGCCAGCAACTCTTCTTTCCAAATGCGAGCGGACAGCGCATCTGAGGTCTGTTGCCAAGGTGCCCGCATCTGTCCCATTATCGGGCGATGATGACAGTGCATCCTCCGACGAGCGCCCTGATAAGCCTGGAAGTGGCGCTTGCGGCGCTTCTCAGTGGTTTGATGCCTATCGCTCCCCGGTCGGAGCCGCTTGACCGGGCGCTTGGTCGTGTCGCCGCGGCGATGCCGGCTGCCTTGCCGGCACTGCCGTTGCGAGACATTGCGACAATTGATGGCTGGGCGTGTTGTTCACTCGACCTCGTGGGAGCGTCCGCCTACTCACCTCTGGCGCTTTCGACGGCCCCGGTCCGGGTGGAAGTGGGCGACGTCATGCCGACTGGATCGGACTGTGTGTTGCAAGCCGATCTGATCGATTGCAGCAGCCCAATCGTTTTTGCCGTCGGCGAGGCTGCTCCCGGTCAGGGCGTGCGCCGGGTGGGGGAGGACATGACCGCACATCGACCCCCGGTTCTCGAAGGCGGGATAGTCGGCGCCGCGGACCTGCTGATCGCTCGCAAAGCAGGGTTGAGCCAGATTCCCGTACGCAGCCCGCGCGTGCGTGTGATCGATGTCGCTTCCGTAAACCATGAGACTTTCTCGACGCGCCTCGTTGCCGAATGTGTGATGACCTCGAATGCGACGATCGCCGCGATAGAGACCGCGCACCGTGATGCAGCTTCGATCGCAGCCGCTCTTGCCGGCGAGGTTTGCGATTTGCTTCTCCTGGTCGGAGGCACTGGTGCTGGCCGCCTTGATGCGACTGCCGAGGCCCTGACGCTTTCCAACGGGTTGATTGCGCATCGTATCGCCATGCGGCCTGGCGATACTACGGCGATCGGCCGACTTGGCAGTACGCCGCTGGTCGCTTTGGCCGGGGCGCCTGACCATGTCTTTGCCGGCTTTCTTGCATTGGTCCAGCCGATCCTGGACCGTTTATCAGGCCGCTCGAAGCGGATTGGTACAACCTTGCCGCTCTCGCGAAAGATTGCGTCGAAGGTCGGGCTCAGTGAGATTGTCCTGCTCGGCAGAGAGCAGGCCATGTGGACGCCGCTTGCCGTTGGCGATTTTTCACTGGAGGCCATGCGGCTTGCCGATGCCTGGCTGGCAGTGCCGGGTGATAGCGAGGGATATGACGTCGGCACGTCCGTCACAGCTATGCCTCTTCGCAATTTGAACTGAGCAGCCATCATGATGAAGTCTCCTTCTTCGATCCCGCAAAACGCCGACCAGAAGCAATTTCTGACGATATTGTCACGTGAGGAGGCCCTGGCCCGTTTCGAAGCAGCGCTGTTTCCCTGGTCGGTGCCGACTGAAAAATGGAGTTTAGCCGAGGCGCTCGGGCTGGCTCTTGCAGAAGACGTCGCGGCGCAGGTCGACATTCCACCTTTCGACCGTTCCAATGTCGATGGGTTTGCGGTACGGGCAGCAGATCTGGTTGCCGCCTCTGACCTACAGCCTGTTCGATTGATGCTGAACAGGGAAACGATTGCCTGCGGCAGCGTCCCGCAACTTGCGGTATTGCCCGGGACCGCCACAGCCATCGCCACGGGGGGGCCTCTGCCACGCGGTGCGGACGCGATCGTCATGGTGGAATATACTCAGCCAGCCGGGGGTGGGGCCATCGAAGTGCGGCGTGCTGTCTCGCCGGGGCAGTTCGTCTCCACCGCCGGATCGGACATGGCGCGAGGAGAGGTCGTGTTGCGGGCTGGGTCGGTGATCGGCGCGCGTGAGATCGGGATACTCGCAGCCTGCGGAACGCCGCAGGTAACGGTGGCCCGCAAACTCCGCGTTGCTGTTCTGTCCACGGGTGATGAGCTCGTGCAACCGGGCGAACCGCTGCAGCCGGCCGGCATTTACGACGCCAATGGGCCGATCGTTAGTGCGGCGGTCACCGAAAACGGGGGCGAGGCCCATTTTTTGGGCGCGTTTCCAGACGACGAAGCCAGGCTCGAGACCGCAATGCGTGAGGCGCTCGCCTCCCATGACGTTCTGATTTTATCTGGAGGTACTTCCAAGGGTGCGGGAGATGTCAGCTACCGTATTATTGGCCGCCTCGGAAAACCGGGCATCATTGCTCATGGTGTTGCGCTTAAGCCTGGAAAGCCGCTCTGTTTGGCGGTATGCGGCGGCAAGCCGGTTATCATCTTGCCAGGATTCCCGACCTCGGCCATGTTCACCTTCCACGATATGGTGGTGCCCATCCTGCGGCGCATGGCGGGGCTGCCGCCGCGCGTTGATGCGCAGACGAGTGCGCAGCTTCCCTTCCGCGTTCCGTCCGAACTGGGGCGCACCGAGTTTGTCATGGTCTCGCTGGTGCAGGGGCGGGACGGACTGATGGCCTATGCGACCGGCAAGGGCTCGGGAGCGATTACCGCCTTCGCCCAGGCTGATGGCTTTATCCGCATTGACGCCTTCGCCGACCATCTGCCAGCGGGCGCACAAGTGCCGGTGACGCTGTTCACGCCGCAGGTCAGGGTGCCCGACCTCGTTGTGATCGGCAGTCACTGCACAGGCCTTGATCTTGTCGTGGGCAAGATCGCGCGCCAAGGGATTTCGGTGCGATCGTTGGCCGTCGGAAGCCTGGGCGGTCTTGCAGCCGCTAAACGCTGTGAGTGCGACCTTGCGCCGATCCATCTTTTCGACCCTCAGACACAAGTCTACAACACGCCGTTCCTTAGCGAGGGTATCGAGCTCGTGCCGGGCTGGCGGCGCATACAAGGCATCGTGTTCCGCCGCGGTGACGCGCGCTTCGAAGGCCGCAATGCGCCGGAGGCGGTGGAGGCTGCTCTGGCTGATCCAGAATGCATGATGGTCAATCGAAACCAGGGTGCCGGTACGCGCATCCTGATCGACCAATTGCTCGGCCAGACGCGCCCCGATGGCTACTGGAACCAGCCTCGCTCACACAATGCAGTCGCCGCCGCCGTCGTACAGAAACGCGCCGACTGGGGCGTCACGATCGGGCCGGTCGCGCGCGCCGCTGGCTTGGGTTTCATACCGCTGACGCAAGAGCACTTTGATTTCGCGCTAGTTACAGACCGGAAGGAGCGGGTGGCAGTTCAGGCATTCCTTGCCGCCCTGCTGTCGCCTGATATGCAGGACGCGCTGGAGCGGGCGGGATTCAGTCGAGCTCGCTGAATTCGTGTCCCTGATCGAGAAGAGGTAACACTGTTTCGCATGGCTGCGCGAAGGCTGGCCCGGCTCGGGTGAAGGCTATAACGTGCCTCATTTCATAATCCTTGATCGTCCGAAACATCATTGATGGACATTGGTGTTTCGCTTGCCTTCCGCGTACTGAGAGCCTTCGACGAAACGCGCGCCAATCTCAGCCTGTCGCAGATCGCCGAGGAGACGGGGCTCGACATGAGCGCCTCCCGCGCTTCACCCACACCCTGCAAAAGCTCGGCTATCTAAGCAAGAACGGTGAAACCAAGCTCCGTCAAGGCGCTCGATTTCGGCTATCACTACAGCCGGGCCAGCAGCAGCCTGGTCGAACGCGGCCCTACCTCATGCATCTCAGTAAGACGACTGAGGAGACCGTCAATCTAGCGGTTCGTGACGACACAGATATCGTCTTCGTGTCACGCTTCATGAGCCGCCACGTCCTCGACAATGACGTGATTATCGGGACGCGCCTGCTGGCTTATTGTACGGCGCCGAAAATCGCGATCCTGTCGTGCCTGCCGTCGGCGGAGGCGCATACGATCCTCTCCAAATCCAACCTGCACCCGTTCACGCTGCACACCACTGGCATCTCGACGCGCTCAGCGCCAAGCTCACGAAGTCGAAGGCGCAAGGCTACGCCACCGCCTTCGAGGAGTATTGCCACGGCGATCTTTCAGTGGCGGCCCCCATCCTCGATGCAAGCGGCGCAGCCTTTGGCGCGATCAATATCGGCGTCCCGCGCAACCGGTACACGTCAGAGGAAGCGGAAGAGCGGTTTACCCCCGCTCGTAATTGCTGCCGCCCATTCCATTTCGCTGGTCAGCGGTGCTCGTCGATAAGTAGATTCGATATAATCCTCTTACCCGCACTTCCATACGTATAGGCCCCAGAAGCGGCAGGTTTTGGTTTTGCCGCGTCCGGGCACATCCGTTATGACCTCGACACCTCCGTAGAAGGGCGGAGAAAGGCGTTTACCCGAGCGGGGGTTGGAAGTCTGGGGAACTGGTGGCCCGTCACTGCGTTTGAGACCTACGGCCGCATGGCGCGACGGGGGCACTATGGAAGCGGTCGCGATTTTACTGGTAGAGGACGAGGGGCTGCTTCTGCTCGATTTCGAACAGACGCTTGTCGAGGCGGATTTGCTGTCTTGCTGTAGAGAGTGGCAACAAGGCATTGAAAATCTTGAGCAATGCATCGACCACCACACAAGGGGTCATCACCGACATGCAGTTTCAGCAGGCTCCCGATGGCTGGGATGTCGCGCGTTTCAGCCGAGAGGTCGATCCCGAAATGCCGGTCGTCTACGTGAGTGGAGACAGCGCTCCCGATTGGGCGTCGAAAGGCGTCCCCAATAGCATCATCTCGGGAAGCCGTTCGCTATGGCACAGTTGGTGGTGGCAATCTCTAAGTTGCTCAACGACAGGCATCTAGGGACGGCCGTGGCGAAACCTCCGTCTGGCAGCTAGGTGCTCTCCCGCGCTGCTCTTGTAGCTCTCCAGGTCTCGTGTCTTTGCGCCCCCGGACGCGTGCCTCGCGCAATTTCGGCTGCGCCATCAGCGGCTCGTCGATGTGTGAGACGGCCGGCCGCATACCCAGCATCAAATGCTTCGCGTGTCCGTGCCATGTCGCGGTTGCATCGGGCAACATGTCCAAGCCCTCGCCACCACTCTTCCCAAGCATCCGTCACTTGCATCTGAACCTCCCTGGCGCAGCTCAAAGGACGCCTTCTGTTGGCAGTTGAGCCGACGGGTTCGTCAGCCGAATAGCTGGCGAAATTCCCTATTCGTCGAGTTGTCCGTAAAACGAGTGTAGGTCGTCTCTGGTTGCCGTACGCTACCGGACGAAGTTCAGCTTAGTGGGGCCCATCATGCGTCGGTGTTCTATTTCTGGTTGTCTTTAGGCGGCGCCGGTGAAATCTTAAGTGGCAGAAGGGTTTTTGATAATGACGTGGCGATTTCCGCCAGCTCACCGACCTGCGAAGGAGCACCGGCGGCCTGCTCACCCCGATGGAGACGAGCGGGGGTGCCATGGTCGTGGACGGCCCCGACGAGGTGCGTTTGCACGTCCGCGAGCAGTCCATGCAAGGGGTCGTTCTGATCAAACTACGGCGGGCGGCGGGTGTCTTCACCCTTCAGCCCGCTCGACGTCACCACCTTTACCGAGCCAGAATTGCGGGCCGCCGTGGAAATTGCCGAGAATTGGGGCACCTATGTCGCCGCGCACGCTCTCACTCCGGATGCGATCCGGAAGGCTATCGCTGCTGGTGTGAAGTGCATCGAACACGGCTTCCTCATGGACGGGGCCACCGCCAAGCTGATCGCCGAGAAGGACTTCGCCTTTTTCTCGACACCCTGCGGCCCGCGACGGCAGCATTGTTTGTACCAGGGCGGGCTGGATGCGTATTTTTGCGGGTTCAGAAGAGCGCAGTCATAAGTCGATGGTATTCCGCCTCCGGCTTGCCATAGGCGTCCCGGGCGAACTCTTCGAGGGCCTGCCTGTTCCGGATAATGATGTTGCCCCTGTTCGAGCGAATAAAACCGTAGCCTTCAAGGACGTGGAGCGACGTTGTGACGCTTGGACGGCGAACCGCAAGCATCAGCGAAATGAACTCGTGCGTCAGCGGAATCTCGTCGCCTGGTACACGGTCGTGACACATCAGAAGCCATCTGGCCAATCTCTCGTCCACCCCGTGCAACGCGTTCGAAACCGCAGTGTAGGTAAGCTGAATCGAGAAGGCCTCAATGCATCGGATCATCACTCGGGCGAAATTCCGGTTAAGATCCATCCACTTCCGGAATGCGCTGAACTCCATCCGGTAGCCGTCTCCTTCGATCTGCATGATGATGTCGTGGACGCTGAGCTCTACACCCATCGCAGCAGAAGTCGGAATGTAACCTTCACTTCCGAAGATACCCGCCTCCGCTTTGTTACCCTCAGGCGTCGAGGCGACCAGGGAGCCAATCCCGGACGTGAGATAATAAACATGGTCTATGGGGGCGCCGGCTGTAGCGATCAGAGCGCCTCTAGCCACTTTGACATAGTCGAGGTCAGGCGCAACCTGGTTATAGTCAACCTCCGGAAGCAGGTCCAGCAACTGGTTGTTAACCGAAGCTTGGGGTGGAATCGCCATTGCCTTCCCCTCATTGGGAGCCGGAGCACCGCGGCTCTGTCGGCCGCTTTCTGCCAAGGATTGCGGATCGGTGTTACATGACTCTAGCATGCCGGCTGCCCATCGACTATGTGCAAGCCAGCATGGTTCGGAAGGACAGTCTTCTCCAATTCCGCGGTGATTGTACGGTTCCAGACCCTTTGTCCTTGAGGCGCAGTATTGACTCGCCATGTACACCAAGACGCGTAGACTTTCCCCCGGCACCGAGGCGATCGCGAGGCCCGGGAGGAGAGCTAATGAGACACCAACGAGTATGCACCCTTGATCCACTAGGGCCTGACGAGCTCAAGTTGATCGAGGGCATTTTCCGTCGCGAACTGCAATTGCGGGCATTGCCACTGAATTCCGAGGAGGCTGCAATACTCGCAGCGAGGCTGATCGGTGCCTATCAGTCCGGAATACGCGACGCTGCAGGCTTGACCGCGGCGGCGGAACGTATGTGATGGGCAGCACCTCCCGATCACCTTGGAGCGCACCTGCGCGCCTGCGTATTCACAAGCGTTGCAGGTTACCTGTCCTTCGTTCAATCTGTGCAAGTGCTTTTTACGTCCGTTTTCAACGCCCACGGGACATTCCGGTCACTGATGGCCGGATGCCTGCAAGGACTCAAGGGAGCTGTTCTTCACGAGCCAGCGCCTCGACTGCGACGGCAGGGACGGACGCCAGGGCACCCCGACCTCAACGGCTTCGGCGCGGACGGCTGGATGTTCTTGTGGCTTCAAGACGGCGCCGCGTCGCCCGCGCCGTGCAGGTAGGATTCGTTGCCAATTTCGAGGCGATGGTGGCGCTATAAAGCGATAATCTGGATGAGATCACGTCTCACCCTGTTTGTCGCGCTGCAGGGCGCCGCCCATTCTGCTGCGATGGCAGCGGGAGTGCATGAGCTTCACCCTCCGGGCTCTCAGCTCCAGATCCTCGCTACTACGCGGCCCCGGTCACCGACCCCGACGGATACACGCTTGAGTTCGTCTACAGGAGCTGGCAGCACGGAGGTAAGGCATGACCACCAACCAGCCTTATAGACATGTGGTCGAGCCGCTAATCCGCGCTACCAATTCTTTCGACGCCCAGGCGGCACTGCACCTGTTCGCTCACGACGCCGTCATCGACGATCCGTCGACCCGGGAGCGGTTCGAGGGCCACGCAGGCGTTCGTGACTACATGGACCGGTTCTTCGTCGGGTCCCGCACCGCCACTAAGCTTCTTTCGCTTGAAGAATTGAAGGCGGCCGGGATCCGTGCCCGCGTCGATTTCACCGGAGATTTCCGCCCCGAGATCGGTCGGCTCAATGTCCCACCGGCCCCGACGGCCTCATCGCATGCATCGACGCTGATCCCGAGTAATCGGTGGATCCTCAAGACACGGGAACAACATTACGACGAAACTGATGATCTATGCGCCGCCGACTACATGGGCGAGGCGGGGAGGGACGCCGTTCCTCCGCAGCCTCATCACCTTCTCAGGCTGGGTTCCTCCGCCCACGATAGGCCGCAACAGTCAGCGCTATTGCCGAGACCAGGAAGTAGAAGGCGCCGAAAGCGGCATAAGGAGCGACGTCAAGAATGGTCGGCGGCATGGAACCGAGCGACTGCTTGATCATGAAGCCGCCTGCCAGCATTGACTGCGCGCCGCTCAGGATCATCGCCCACTGCGCTCCAACTGACCGCCAGCGCCGGATGCCGGTGTAGAGCTGAAGAAGTCCGGACAGGATCGCCCAGATGCCGAAGGCTGCCAGAACAGCGTACGTGTCTTTCATCACGGCAAAGAGAACGATGATCGCCATGACTGAACTGGCAAAGACGTTGAGCATCTGTGACCTGTTGGCGGCGAGGCCGCCGTGGGCTCTGGCGTCGACGAGGTTCGCGAGCGCATCCCATGCGGGGTAGATGACGAGAAGCAAGGAGGCGACAGGGGACAAGCTTGCTGCCGAAGTGGCCGCGATCACCCAGAAGATCGAGAAGCCAGCACGGGCATAGTAGTAGGAGCGCAGCCACGTCGACTGCGGTTTAGTTTGGTGATGCATTGGATGCTCCTTGAGATCGAACGATCTACCTACTACTTGGTAGGCCCGTGCACGGTCAATTCACGAAGTCGCGATGTAATTGACGATCATCCTACCAGAAGGTAGATACCGAACATGGAGCTCAGTACCTCGGAAAAAATCCTCGATGTCGCGCAGTCTCTTGTCGTCGTCGGGGGATACAACGGATTCAGCTATGCGGACATTTCCGACGCGATCGGGATTCGGAAGGCCAGCATCCACCACCATTTCCCAACCAAGGCGGCGCTCGTCGCCGTCCTAGTCGAACGCTATGTAGGTCGTGCCAAAGACGGGCTGAACTCGCTTCGAAACAATGTCGCGGACCCCGCCAACCAACTCGAAGCCTATCTCGATTACTGGCAGAAGTGCGTCCTCGACGCCTCGCAGCCCTTCTGTGTCTGCGCAATGTTGGCGAGCGAGATGCAGATGCTCCCGGACGAGGTTGCCGGGCTGGTTCGGCGTCACTTTCAGAACCTGATGGAGTGGCTGGCATCGGTTCTAAGGGATGGGGAAAAGCAAGGCTCGTTTCGACTAGACGCTTCGCCGGAGCAGGAGGCCCAAATCATGATGGCCATTGTGCATGGAGCCCTGCTATCGGCCCGCGCCGCCGGGCAGCCTCGAATTTTCTCGTCAATCGTGGGTCCTCATGTGGCTCGCCTCCGCAGCTAGTCGTTCATGGCGAAGGGCGGTGTGCAGGATCGCGTTGTGATACCTGCTCGAGTCTTGGTAGAGCCGGCGCGGCGCGGCCTGTCAGTGGCCCTTATCGAAAGAGGATATGTCGGTTGCGAACAGTCCAGCCGGAACTGGGGCTGGTGCCGTCGGCAGAACCGCGAGGCAAGCCATTGTTTTCATCGCTTGAAAATAGAACATACAACTACAAATTGTAAAATCAGATAACGCATATTATGGAACTTAAGTGCAGCCACAGGGGTAACGGCCTATGCGCGGGCGAAAAAGCCAGCTGCGGCAGGAATCCAGCATGCCGGATCATCACCAGTTAGGCGAGCCCGATGAGCACACCGCCCATCGCGGAAACAAGAACGACGATCCACGGCGGGCATTTCCAGACTATGAGGAGAACGAAGCAGGTCAGCGCCAGCGCAAATTCGTACGGGCCGACGATCGCGCTCGTCCAGACCGGCTGGTAAAGAGCGGCACCAAGGATCCCAACGACGGCTGCATTTGCGCCGCGCATCAGCGCCTGCGCGGTCGGCCGCGCGCGAAACGCGTCCCAAAACGGAAGGACGCCGATCAGCAACAGAAAGCCTGGCAGAAAGACGGCGATCAGGGCAATGGTTGCGCCGAAAAGCCCATTGGGTTCGGGGGCAAGCACTGCGCCGAGATAGGCTGCGAAGGTGAAGAGTGGGCCGGGCACGGCCTGCGCAGCGCCGTAACCCGCCAAGAACTGATCGGCGGTCACCCAACCGGGCTGGATGACCTCGGCTTCCAGCAGTGGCAGCACAACGTGGCCGCCGCCGAAGACGAGCGATCCGGCGCGGAAGAAGGAAGCGAAAACCGCCAAGCCCTGCAACGAAGTTGCTGCCACGATGATGGGCAGACCCAAAAGCAGAACAAAGAATAGCGTGAGGGCGATTGCACCCCCAGCACGTGACACGGGAAAGCTGACATGACCCGTGATTGCATCGCTCTTGGACCGGCAAAGCCACAATCCGGCAAGCCCCCCAAAGACGATAGCTGCGACCTGACCGATCGAGCCGGAAGCGAGGATCACAATCAGAACCGCTGCGAGCGCAATACTGGCGCGTTCCTTATCAGGGCAGAGGTTTTTGGCCATACCCAAGACGGCCTGCGCGACGATGGCGACGGCGACCACCTTCAGCCCATGGATGATGCCGGAGCCGATCGGCCCGCCGAAGGCGGCCGCCCCCAGCGCAAACAGTACCAGCAAGAGCGCCGAAGGAAGCGTGAATGCGGTCCATGCGGCCGCGGCCCCTAGCGGGCCACCACGGAGCAGCCCAAGGGCAAAGCCGACCTGGCTCGACGCCGGGCCGGGGAGGAACTGACACAGTGCTACGAGGTCTGCATAGCCTTTATCATCGAGCCAGCGCCGGCTCACGACCAGCTCATCGCGAAAATAGCCGAGATGCGCGATCGGACCACCAAATGAGGTTAGCCCGAGTTTCAGAAAGGCCGCAAAGACTTCACCCGCATTTCCCAGTCCCGAGAGCAGATCGCGGTGTTCCATCGCTTTTTGCCTGTCGAAAACGAAAGCCGATAATGAACTTCGATATCGGCTATAGCGGCAGCTTCCAATAGGAGTATGACGGCGCAGGCGTTGGCCCCCGTCTTCTGCTTTCACAATCATGTGGTCGAACGTAGCGTCCCCCGCCCCTCCACGCGTCGCAAACGCCGCGCACTCTGGTTCTTCTGCTCATAATGGTCGAATGCTATGGCATCCGCGTTCATCAAGAGGCGCCGAACCCGGCGCCTCAACCGATTAGTCGTCTCATCCGGTTAGCCGATAACCGCGTTGCCTTCGCGCTTGATGGCAACGACGGTCGAGCGTGGGAGCTTGCCTGCTCCGTCCGGGAAGGGAGCGTCTGGATGTTGGATGCCGACGAACATGGTGCGTTTGTCGGCTGACCAGGTCAGCCCGGTGACTTCCGCGCCCTTCGGGCCAGTGAGAAAACGTTCAATGCGGCCGGTTGCCGGATCACCGGCCAGCATCTGGTTGTTGCCCTGGCCCGCGAAATCACCTTCGTTGGTGTCCTCACCGTCGGTCTGGATGCAGAGAAGCCCCGTTGAGTCGAAGATCATGCCGTCGGGAGAATTGAACATGTTGCCGGAGTTGATGTTGGATGAGCCGGCGTAGGTATCCTTATGCACGTCGGGGTTGCCGGCCATGCAGAAGAGGTCCCATTTGAACTTGCCGTTTGCGTGATCCTCGTTTTCGGGATACCAGCGAACGATCTGGCCGTACTCGTTCTTCTCGCGTGGGTTGGTGGCGTTCACGCTCATCTCGTCGCCACCGGCATTGGTCTGCAGCTTGCCGTCCTTCACTTCCCCACGGCGGCTGTTATTCGTCAGCGCGCAATAGGCTTCGATAGCGACCGGATTGATGGCAACCCATTCTGGGCGGTCCATGGTGGTCGCGCCAACCTTGGAGGCGGCCTTGCGGGTGAAGACGCAAATCTCGTCTATCTTCATACCGGTCGTTTCCGGCGTCAGCGCCAGCCACTCGCCAGTACCGTCGTCGGAGAACTTAGCGACGTGGAGTGTGCCTTCATCGAGCAGCCTGGAGGTGTCGCCGCCCGGAACATAGATGCCGTTCGAGACATACTTGTAAAGGAATTCGCCGCGCTCGTCGTCTCCCATGTAGACCACGACGCGACCGTCGCGGGCGACAACCACAGCGGCGTTCTCGTGCTTTATGCGGCCCAGCGCGGTGCGCTTGATCGGAGTGGAGTTGGGGTCGGAAGGATCGATTTCGACGACATATCCGGCGCGGCGCGGCTCGTTGGGGTTCTTCGCCACGTCGAAGCGCTCGTCGAATTTCTCATAGGCATAGCGCGTCTCGGCCGCGATCCCATAGCGCTTGTAATCGTCCGGGAGCGTGAAATTCGTGTCCGCCGTACCGAAATAGCCGTTAAAGTTCTCTTCGCAGGTGAGATACGTGCCCCAAGGCGTCCTGCCGGCGCCGCAATTGTTAAAGGTCCCGAGACAGTCGACACCGTTCGGATCGGCGGCGGTCTTGACGAGGTCGGAACCGGCGGCCGGGCCGGAGAGCTTCATCGGTGAATTGTGATGGATTCGGCGGTTTAGCGGGCTATCGAGTACGACTTCCCAGCCCGTATCGCTTTCCGCCACTTCCATGACGGTGACGCCCTGCATGTTCTGCAGGATTTTCACGTCGTCGGCGCTCTTTGGCATACCCTTTTCGTTGTTCGGCAGGTTGATCTCTGTGTTCACGTATTCGTGATTGACGACAATGACCTGACGGCCGCCGACGACGAAGAGTTCCATCCCGTCTGTATTCTCACCGAAGACCTTGTCGGAATGCGCAATGCTGACGCCGTTGACCGCATCAACATCCGGCACGTTCGAGAAGAGCGGTTGGCCCCATTTGACGAGCGGCTTCCATGAATAGCCTTCCGGTACGTGAACCGTGCCGTCCGTCGCGATCGGGACCGGCTTGAAGGGGAAGCGGGACGCGGCTTCCTGCGCTTGCGCCGAGGTAGAGCTCATCAGGTTGCCGAGCGTGCCCATCGCAGCGGCGGCAGAGCCGAACGCCAGTACGCCGCCGATGAACCCGCGGCGTGAAATGGCCGAATCGACAACTCGATCGAAATCGGTCTCGGCCGGTGGCGGATTGTGAAGTTCGTCCCATTCGTCCCAGGACAGCTTCGTCTTGTCGATATCGCTCATGGCGCCTCTCCATCAAATTTGGACACTTCGAGAGGGCCATGTAGCGTCACCGAATTACATTCAGATGACACATAAGAGCGTCAATGATTCCAATTAAGTCTTCCCCGACGCGCGGCGGCAGAAGCTCCGTACCATGAGGTAAGAGCTGCAGGCCGCCGAGAGCATTGCTGTCGAGCGATGTCGCCACACGATCCTATTCCCATCCCCCGGCAGCGAGCCACAACACTCCGCAGGCTGCGACCGTCGCCGGTGCAAGCTTGATGCAGGTGTGGATGGAGGGCAGCAGCCGCACATCCTTGGCGCCAGGAGGGTTGGCAGCGTACAGTGCGAATGCGGACCACGCCGTCAGGAACACCACCGCGCCCGCCTGCGCACCCACGTCGAGATCGTCAACGGCCCAGATACCCAGAGTAACCGCTGCCATAAGAGCGATCAGACCAGCCGCGCCGACGATCACGCCTCCCTCTTCACCTCGCCTCGGGCCGAGATCCCTCCTCCGACGCATTCCTTTCGGAAGCCAGTTCATCTGTTCCTCCTTCGGACCAGATCGCGTGCTCGCGCAGTTTTCTCACCGCAGGATGGTCGTACCCCTTTAACTCGGTCCGGCATGGCGTTTTCTTGTTCCATATGTCGAGAATACTGGAAATGTAGACAGCGGCAAGTCCCGGTGCTAACTATTTGTGAACTGCGACGAAGGAGGTAGCCTCGTCGGCGGATGACTTCCGTTGGAGGCGGAAGGGTACTGTGCGTCGACACCGGAGGAGGAAGGATGGCCGAAGGCAGCAACAAGCCCCCTCGCAAGTCCGGTAGGTGCGCTTGGCCTTTGACCAGGCGTATGCTTCTCGGCGGCGCGCTATCATTGACGGCAACGCATGTGCTTGGCGAATCAGCGGAAGGTGGACGCGGAACCGATGTTCTGCGGTTCGGCCTGACGCCGGTGTTTCTGTCGAACGACCTGGATGTGCTGGACGAGCTTCAGACGTTTTTGTCACGAAAGACCGGCCGCGACGTGCAACTCGTGACCCAGCGGACGTACCAGGAGGTGACTGCGCTCCTGGTGGCGGGAAGCTTGGAGGCCGCTTGGATCTGCGGTTATCCCTTCCGTAAATTCCGCGACGAACTGACCCTTGTGGCGACGCCGCTCTGGCGGGGCCGGCCGCTCTACCAGTCCTATCTGATCGTCGGTGAAGAGCGCGGAGCTACGTCGCTCGAGGATTGCAGGGGCGACATCCATGCCTTCTCGGATCCCGACTCGAACTCCGGATATTTGGTTACGAAGGCTTATCTCGCCGAGCGGCATCTGAACGAGTCGTCCTTCTTCCGCCGAACATTCTTCACCTACGGCCATCGCAACGTAATCAGGGCGGTTGCTTCCGGGCTGGCGAACTCCGGAAGCGTCGACGGCTATGTCTGGGAGGTGATGCGGAACATAGAGCCGGAACTGGTCGCGCGAACGAAGGTCCTCGTCAAGTCTTCCTGGCACGGCTTCCCTCCTATCGCAGCGCCGGCGAAGCTCAAGGGAACGGCAGTCCTGGAAAGCCTGCGGTCTGCCTTTCTCGACATCGCGTCGGATCCGGTCGGCCGCTCGGTGCTGCAACGGCTGCAACTAGATGGCTTCGTGGATGCGCCCCCTTCTACCTTCGACAGCATAGCCGCCAACATCGATCTCGTTCGGAGGCTAGGATGAGACTTCTCCGGCAGTTGCAGCGAATTCCCCTGATCTTCCGGGTTCCGGCGCTGGTCGCAACCCTCATGGTCGTCATCAGCATCATAATTTCGGAACGCGTGCTGAGCAGGCTTCACGAAACCCAGGAGCAGCACCTGTCGGGGGTGGTGGGCACCTATCTGGATGGGCTTTCGACCGCACTCATTCCCCCGGTTCTCCGGGACGACGTCTGGGAAACCTACGACATCCTCGACAGGACGCGCTCCGTCTACCGCGCCCTTTCGCCGCTGGAGACGATCGTGACGGGGCGCGACGGAAGGGTGCTTGCCTCAAGCAATCCTAGATCGGTCGCTCCCTTGGCCGAGCTGCCCGAGCAATACGCGGATCGTCCCCCGTCGAGCAATGGCGTGCAGATCGACTGGGGCAAGCACACCGGTTTCGGTAAACGAGCGCTTGTCTATCAGGGCAAGACAGTCGGAGCGGTCCATGCATCCTTCGACATCTCCCACCTGGTAGCCGAACGCCGCCAGGTGTTGAACACGTTGCTGGCCACGAACGCAGCGCTTGCTATCGTGTTCGCAAGTGTCGGATACGCACTCACCAGGCGCATGGTGCAGCCCGTGAAGACTTTGGCCGACCACATGCGGTCCGGTGCCAACGCTGCTCCGCGTCCCATCGCGTTGGAAGAGTTCCCGAGGCGAGAGGGTGAATTCGCCGACCTGTTTCACGGGTTCAACGCGCTCGTAGAAGCCGAGGCGGAACGGAGGACGCTCACCATTAAGCTTGCGGAGGAGGAGAAGCTCGCGAGTCTCGGTAGGCTTGCCTCCAGCATGGCTCATGAGATCAATAACCCACTAGGTGGACTCTTCAACTGCATCGACACGCTGAAGAGCCATGGGACGGACGGAAGCGTCAGGGAAAGCAGCCTAGCCCTGCTCGAGCGCGGCCTCGTAGGAATCCGGGATGTTGTGCGCGCCGCCTTGGCTACGTACAGAGCCGACCGCACGGGCCGGCCGCTGACCTTGGACGACCTCAATGACGTGCGTCTGCTGGTGGGTCCCGAAATTGCTCGGCGGCGGCAGACGCTCGTCTGGGGCCGATGTCCCGAGTTGGCCTCGCTGGCCGCACTTTCCGGCGTCGCGGTCAGGCAGGCACTTCTCAATCTCGTTCTGAATGCTAGCGCCGCTTCCGGCGACGGGGGAAACGTCACCGTGCAGACGCGGATCGACCACGAGGCGAACGTACTTGTGCTCACTGTCGGAGACTCCGGACCTGGATTGCAGAAACCCGCCCTCGACGTGCTCACGTCGGCTGATCCCGGTCCGGCGAACCGCACGGGCGGTCTCGGATTGTGGATGGTCAGGAAGATGGTGGACGAGGCTAGAGGACTGATCAGGATAGGTCAAAACGGCGGTACCGGAGCGTTGATCGAGCTGCAATTGCCGCTGGATAGTATGTTGGAGGTTGGCCATGCAGCGTGACACGGGACGGATTGGGCTGCTCGAGGACGATCCCATTATGGGCGAGTCACTCGTGCAGCGCCTCTCGCTCGAAGGGTACAAGGTACAGTGGTGGACGCGAGGAGAGCAGGCTTTGCGCGAACTCTCCAGTCGGGCGGGTGAATTCGATCTGGTGGTCTGCGATATCCGCTTGCCAGATATGAGTGGCGAAGACGTCTTCCGTCAGAGCTCCCGCGAAGCCTCGACACCGTTCCTCTTCATGTCGGGCTTTGGTGACATCGATCAGGCGGTCCGCCTCATGCGAAGCGGTGCCGTAGACTTCATCACCAAGCCCTTCGACATGGCCGGTTTGCTTGACCGCATCGCTACGAGCCTGAGATTCGCCCCCGGTGCTCCCGTCGACGCGGAACTGGGCATCTCTCCTTTCATGCGGAACGTGGAGATGGTGCTCGGACGGTATGCGGCGCACACGCTGCCCGTCCTCATCCAGGGCGAAACTGGAACGGGTAAGGAGATCTGTGCACGGTATCTCCACCAGATTTCTCCGCGGGCGGCGTCGCCGTTCATGGCCGTGAACTGCGCTGCGATCCCGTCGGAACTGCTGGAGAGCGAACTGTTCGGTCATGAGAAGGGGTCATTTACCGGGGCGCATCAGCTTCATCGTGGCTATGCAGAGCGGGCTGGCGACGGAGTCCTCTTTCTGGACGAGATCGGCGACATGCCCCTCCCCCTGCAGGCAAAGCTGCTGCGGCTGATCGAAGACGGCCACTTGCACCGTCTCGGAAGTGAGAAGCCAATCCCCTTCAAGGCGCGCATAGTTTGCGCCACCCACCAAGAGGTCGAGGGCGAGCGCGGCACTGGTTTTCGCCAAGACCTTTACTTCCGGCTCTCCGCCCTGCCGCTCACGCTAATGCCGCTGCGTGACCGGCCCGAGGACATCCTCTGGCTGGCCGGGCGTTTCTTGGACGAGATTACCGAGTCGCGCGAGACGCCCGTGCGCGGCATCAGCGCGCTGGCAGAGGATGCCATGCTGGAACACGCATGGCCGGGCAACGCCCGTGAGCTCCGAAATCGTCTCGAGAGGGCGGCCGCGCTTTCCGAAAACACGCTGCTGATGCCGGTCGACCTCTTCCCGGAAAGGCGGTCCAGCCTAGCCGCCTCCCCCGTTGAAACGCTCTCTGCGGCGCGCGACGCCGCGGAGCGCAGGCAGATCCTGAAGGCGCTGAGCATGACGAACGGCCAGATATTACAGGCGGCGCGGCAGCTTGGCGTCTCCAGGACGACGCTCTGGGAAAAGATGACGCGCTTCGGAATCGAAGGCGGCGCCCGTTCGGAAAACTGAACCTCGGCGCACCGATATGTCCGGATTTCCGGACGACACACGGCTGCTGACCCAGCAAAGGGCGGCGGGGACCGCGAGATTTTGGGCCTTTCGCCGGATGGCACGTCACTTGCAATCGAATTCATGACGTGAACATCCGAAAAAGGGAGGCTTGAATGTCACGCTGTCGAAACATGGTCGATATTGGCCGGAGGCAGTTCCTGCGGGGTAGCGCGCTTGCCGCCGCAAGCGCGACGGTTGCCGCCGCCGGAGCAGGAGTGCCGCAGGCGCAGGCGGCCGTGCCGTCCGCCAGAGTGGATTATCCGTCGAACCGCTTGGCCAACGTCTCGGAACTCGCGCTGAACGAGCCGCTCGATGTCACCTATCCAGACGAAAACGCGGCAGGCGTCCTGCTGAAGCTCGGTACACGGGTGGAAGGCGGCGTCGGACCTGACGGCGATATCGTCGGTTTCTCGACCATCTGTCCGCACAAGGGCTTTCCTCTGAGCTATTCCGCGGACCAGAGGACCTTCAACTGCCCCGGACACTATTCAGTGTTCGATCCCGAAAAAGGCGGACAGCAGGTCTGGGGACAATCGACCCAGAACCTACCGCAGTACGTCCTGCGTGTCGCCGACAACGGCGACATCTTTGCCGAGGGGGTAGATGAACTGCTCTACGGCCGCCTGTCCAACGTGCTCTGAGGGAGATGGCAATGGCCTACAAACGTAACATCGACCGTCTGCCGATCATTCCCGCAGATGCAAAGCATCACAACGTCACCTGTCACTTCTGCATCGTTGGCTGCGGCTATCACGCCTATACATGGCCCGCGAACAAGCAGGGCGGAACCGAACCCGACCGCAACGCCTTCGCCGTCGACCTCTCGAAGCAGCAAGAGGCGGAGACCGACGCCTGGTACTCGCCATCGATGTACAACATCGTCAAGCAAGATGGGCAGGACGTTCATATCGTCATCAAGCCGGACCACGAATGCGTGGTCAATTCGGGCCTTGGCTCCGTCCGCGGCGCGCGTATGGCCGAGATGAGCTACTCCGAGGCCCGCAATACACAGCAGCAGCGCCTGACCGATCCCCTCGTATGGAGATACGGACAGATGCAGCCGACGAGTTGGGACGACGCATTGGATCTAGTGGCACGCGTAACGGCGACAATAGTCAAGGAAAAGGGCGAGGATGCCCTCTACGTCTCGGCCTACGACCATGGCGGCGCGGGCGGTGGCTACGAGAACACCTGGGGTACGGGCAAGCTCTATTTCGAGGCGATGAAAGTCAAGAATATCCGTATCCACAACCGCCCTGCCTACAACTCCGAAGTCCACGCCACCCGGGACATGGGCGTCGGCGAACTTAACAACTGTTACGAGGATGCCGAACTGGCGGACACGATCTTCTGCGTCGGTGCTAATCCCCTTGAGACACAGACGAACTACTTCCTCAACCACTGGGTCCCAAACCTGCGGGGATCGACTGCGGACAAGAAGAACGAGCAGCTTCCAGGTGAGGAGCATCCGCCAGCACGCATCGTGTTCGTCGATCCACGACGCACCGTGACCATCAACGCAGCCGAAGCCGAGGCGGGCCCGGAAAACGTCCTGCATCTCGCGATCAACTCTGGCACTGACCTTGCTCTGTTCAACGCGATCTTCACGCACATCGTCGAGAAGGGCTGGATCGACAAGGCGTTCATCGACGCCAGCACAAGCGGATTCGACGCGGCCGTCAAAGCGAACAAGATGACGTTGCAGCAGGCCTCCGAGATCTGCGGCGTCTCAGTAGCGGACATCGAAAAGGCGGCACAGTGGATCGCCGAGCCGAAGGCCGACGGCAAGCGCCGCCGCACGATGCTCCCTTACGAGAAGGGCCTGATCTGGGGCAACGACAATTACCGCACGAACGCGGCTCTGGTGAACATCGCGCTCGCAACCGGGAACATCGGCCGTCCAGGTGGGGGATGCGTCCGCCTCGGCGGCCATCAGGAAGGCTACTCCCGTCCTTCTGACGCGCACGTCGGCAAGCCTGCGGCCTATGTGGATCAGCTTCTGATCTCCGGCCAGGGCGGTGTGCATCACATCTGGGGATGCGATCACTACAAAACGACCCTGAACGCTCACGAGTTCAAGAGGGTGTACAAGAAGCGCACCGACATAGTGAAGGATGCGATGAGTGCCGCCCCCTATGGAGACCGCGAGGCAATGGTCCGGGCGATCGTCGATGGGATCAACCAAGGCGGCCTGTTCGCCGTGAACGTAGACATTATTCCCACCAAAATCGGCCAGGCATGCCACGTGATCCTGCCCGCGGCCACTTCGGGCGAGATGAACCTTACGTCGATGAACGGCGAGCGCCGCATGCGCCTGACCGAGCGGTACATGGACCCGCCCGGCCAAGCCATGCCCGATTGCATCATCGCCGCGCGGATTGCCAACAACATGGAGCGCGTGCTCCGCGAGATGGGCGACGCGGCCGCTGCCGACAAGTTCAAAGGCTTCGACTGGAAGACCGAAGAAGACGCCTTCATGGACGGGTACCATCAACACGAAAAAGGCGGCGAGTACGTGACATATGCCCGTCTCCGCGCGATGGGCAACAACGGGTTCCAGGAGCCGGCGGTTGGTGTAGGGGATGAACCCGTGGCCGCGGGCAGCTCGCAGGGCGGAACTACCACTGGCGCGCAGCCAGGGATGGTCGTCGGCGGCCCGGCCATCGAAGGTGCCCGGGGCAAGGAGCCGGTCCAGCAGACGGATGCGAACGCAGCGGCCGCTCCCGTTGCCGCCGGAGGCGCGGAGCGCATCATCGGCACCAAACGCCTTTACGCCGACGGCAAGTTCAACACCGAAGACGGCAAGGCGATCTTCAAGGACGCCGTCTGGCGGGGTCTGCAGGCGCCAGGCAAGCAGGCGCAGAAGGACAAGCACAAGTACCTCATCAACAACGGACGCGCCAACACGGTCTGGCAGTCGGCCTATCTCGACCAGCAGAACGAGTTCGTCATGGACCGGTGGCCCTATCCATTCATCGAGATGAACCCGGAAGACATGGCGGAGGAAGGCATCAAGCAGGGGGATCTGGTCGAAGTCTACAATGACGCGGGCGCGACCCAGGCCATGGCCTATCCAACCCCGAGCGCACGGCGTGGCGAGACGTTCATGCTTTTTGGATACCCGACAGGCGTTCAGGGCAACGTCGTGAATGCCGGGACCAACGAGCTGATAATTCCCAACTACAAGCAGACATGGGGTGACATCCGCAAGATCTCGGACGCGCCGAAGAACGTCGCCCACCTGTCCTTCAAGCCGAAGGAATACCGCTCGGCCTGATCTTCGCTGGAGGGCGGCCGGACCGCCCTCCCCCTCCTGAGCAATACGGAAACCGAAATGCAGAAATCTCTCGCAATCGCATCACTCTGTCTTCTCCTTGCATCCCCTGCGCTCGCCGACGGCGACGCCGAAGCGGGTGCCGCCGTTTTCAAGAAGTGCGCCGCCTGCCATGCTGTCGGGCCTGGAGCAAAAAACAAGGTAGGTCCTGAACTGAACGGCATCATTGGCCGGAAGGTCGGAGCCGTCGACGGGTTCAACTACTCCTCCGCCTTCAAGGCCAAGGCGGAGGAAGGCTGGAACTGGGACGACGCCCATCTATCCGAGTATCTCGCCAACCCGAAGGCTTATATCAAGGGCACGAAGATGGCGTTCCCCGGCCTGAAGAAGCCCGATGAGATCGCCAACGTCATCGCTTACCTGAAGACGTT
The DNA here is from genome assembly GCF_059070375.1 of Sinorhizobium sp. Classification (NCBI taxonomy): domain Bacteria; kingdom Pseudomonadati; phylum Pseudomonadota; class Alphaproteobacteria; order Hyphomicrobiales; family Rhizobiaceae; genus Sinorhizobium; species Sinorhizobium sp. The sequence goes on along the minus strand of NZ_JCACWC010000001.1, from coordinate 372,946 downwards.
CTCGTCCCAATGACGAAACATACATTGGGTGGACGACCCCGTTGCCCATGAACGCCCGGGAGTAACCAGGACGCAACATGAACATCGACCTGCAAAGGTGGGGCTCGCCTGCGGCGGACTGCGGCGCGACGGCAAAACACCAAATGTCAGTCGAAGAGGCCGTGCGTACCGCAGTCGGCTCGGCCATTCCTGTGACCGAGAGCGAAAGCGTGGATCTCCTTTCCGCCTCGGGTCGAATTCTCGCCCGACCAGTGTTCGCGGGATACGACCTTCCGAGGTTCGACCACTCGGCGATGGATGGCTATGCGGTGCGGAGCGCCGATTTCACCGGCGCTGGGCCGTGGACGCTTTCTGTCGTGCGCAGTCTCGTTGCCGGAGACAACACAATGGGCGTGGCGGCAAAACCCGGCACTGCTATGGCGATCTACACCGGGGCGTCTGTTCCTTCTGGTTATGATGCGGTTGTCATTGCCGAACGGTGCCTGCGCTCGGGCAATTCGGTGGTAACAACCTACCGCCCGCGAGCCGGCGAAAACATCCGGGTGGCGGGCGAGGATCTGGCGGCTGGATCAAGAGCCGTGGATTGTGGCGCTATGATAAGCACTCATGTGGCCGCCATGCTGGCTGCACTTGGAATGGCCAGAGTCGATGTTCTGCGACGAATCCGGGTGGCGCTCGTAACCAACGGAACCGAGCTCAGGCAGCTGGGAGAACCCCTCGATAACGGTCAGATCTACGACTCCAATAGATATCTGGCTCGATCGATGATGAGCCTGCCGTGGATCGAGGTCAGTGACGCCGGAACGGTCAGGGACCGCCTTGACGAACTCAGCGCGGCTCTGTTCGAACTCTCGCTGACTCATGATGTCGTGATCTCTACAGGAGGCATGTCCCATGGTGGCGCGGACTTTGTGCGGGCGACGCTTGTTGCCTGCGGCGCTTCCCTGTGTGTGCTCAAGGTCGCGATGCGGCCAGGAAAACCTGTCACTATCGGCCGTCTAGGCGCGGCGATGTTCATCGGTCTGCCGGGAAATCCGATGGCGGCGGCCATCGCCCTGAGGCAGATTGCCATGCCCGCGATCCGGGCGACTGCAGGCTTGGATTGGTTCGAACCTCTGTGGTTCCCCGCCACCTCGGGGTTCGCCTATTGCAAGCGGCAGGGCCGCACGGAGTTCGTTCCCGTCTCAGTAGTGGGTCGCGATGACCATGACATACCTGTTCTAAACATTCTTGGAAGGGGGTCGTCCGGAAGCCTGTCCTCGCTGGCACGCGCCGATGGAATCGCCGTTCTTCCATCTGAAGTCAGCGAAGTACGCGAAGGTATGCGGTTGCGATACGAACCATTTTAGACGGAATGAGTGGTCTCCCACTAACCGCTGATACGCATACTTCCAAAATCATCGAAATACTCATTGACATCCGTGGATTCGCTTAGCTATTAATGTTTCCATGAACGTGGAAATAGCAGCATCACAACTCGAATCTCTTGGCAATCCGACGCGTTTGCGCATTTATCGGGCGCTGGTGCGTGCAGGCGTTGATGGCCTCCCCGTCGGTGGACTGCAGCAGAAGCTGGACATTCCCGCGAGCACGCTTTCGCACCATTGCCGCAAGCTGATCGACGCCGAGCTGGTGACCCAGGAACGAAACGGGACGACGCTCATCTGTCGAGCCAACTACAAGACGATGAATTCGCTGATCGGCTACCTCGCTGACGAATGCTGTGCCGACGGAGCGTGCCGGGAACACAGGGATGTTGCGGAGGCCTGATCCCTTTTTTTACGCCGTAATTTCGAAAAAACTAGAAATATGGAAGGATGCGCTTATGTACCACTATTCTGAACTTCCAGTCGTAGTGATCGGCGCGGGGCCCGTCGGACTCGCTGCAGCCGCCCATCTTCTCGAACGTGGGTTGCAGCCGGTCGTATTTGAGCGCGGAAAGGGGCCTGGCTCCTCGCTTGTCGCGTGGGGCCATGTTCGCGTGTTTTCGCCATGGCGATACGTCCTCGACAAAGCTGCTTTGCACCTGCTCGAAGAAAGCGGCTGGATCCAGCCCGACCCCGATACCCTTCCGACCGGATCGGAAATCGTCCAGCAATATCTGATCCCGCTAGCGCGCCTGGTGGCGCGGCACATAAAGTACGGAACGACGGTGCATTCCATCACCCGCCTCGGCCTCGACAAGGTGGCCAACGACGGTCGCGAACGGGCACCTTTCATCATCCGCTACCGTGATGAAACGGGCACGGAAAGGCGTCTTACGGCGCGAGCGGTACTAGACGCTTCCGGAACTTGGCTCCGGCCGAATCCTATAGGCGTGGACGGGTTGCCCGTCCTAGGCGAATCCCTGGCGGGCGATCGGATCTGCTACGGCATCCCGGACGTGTTGGGGCGGGAACGCAGGCTGTATGCTGACAGCAACGTATTGGTGGTCGGAAGCGGGCACTCCGCAATAAATGCGGTTTTGTCGCTGCTTGAGCTTCAGAAGGAACACCCGAAGACCTCCGTCCTGTGGGCGCTAAGGCGCAACAAGATCGACAAACTGCTCGGAGGCGGCCTAAACGACCAACTGCCGGGCCGCGGGGCGCTCGGACTGGCGGCCAAGGACGCGATCGAAAGCGGTCGCCTGAAGCTGTTGGCACCCTTTTCCGTCGAATCCATCGGGTCGAGAGGTGAAAGCCTCGACGTCGAGGCATTGGTGAGCGGCCAACCCGAAACCCTGAGTGTGAACCGCATCATCGTTGCAACAGGCTTTCGTCCGGACCTCAGTATGTTGAACGAACTGCGCATCGACGTCGATGTGGTCGTGGAGTCACCGCGCCGACTTGCGCCGATGATCGATCCTAACCTCCACTCCTGCGGCACTGTGCCCCCTCATGGAGTCGAGGAGCTTGCCCATCCCGAACGCGACTTCTTTATCGTCGGTTCGAAGTCGTATGGTCGCGCACCGACGTTCCTCATGGCCACGGGCTACGAGCAGGTACGCTCTGTCGTCGCGGAACTTGCGGGCGATCACGTGGCTGCGCGGCAGGTCCAACTCGTGCTACCCGAAACCGGGGTGTGCACTGTCACCCTCCCCGGCAGCAAAGAGAAGACGGCTTGCTGCGGAGGCCCTGCTTCCGCAGAGATTGACGCCTGCTGCGTGCTGGATGCGAGCGTGAAGTCGGAAGGCAAAGCCGGGTGCGGCTGCGGGACGGGGATGACACGCGAGATGGAACCGGCCAAATAAGCGAAAAACGTGCGCCTGCGAGTGTGATCTGGGCGCCTCGCCCTGACTCAAATCATCGGCTACGGCACGCTCTACTATTCGTTCAGCATTCTCGCGCCAGCAATGGCGCGGGACTTTTCCATCCCACGGGACGCTATTCGGTCTGCTGTCGCTGCTATTCGGGGGCCTGGTCGCTCCGAAGGCAGGGAGTTGGGCCGATCGCTTCGGCGCGGGCGGGGTCCGCAATTCGCCCATAGCAGCGTTTCGGCATCTTCGGCCACTCTAATAGTCGCTCAGTGCATAGCCGGCGCCACGGACTGTGCGGATGACATTGTCAGCCTTGCCGAACCCGATGCCCTTCCTAAGGCGTCCTATATGAACGTCAATCACCCGCTCATCGACAGTCGCGTCGTCCCCCCAGAGTGACGCACGCAGCTCTGACCGAGAATACACCTTTCCAGGAGACCGCATGAGAAATTCCAGGAGCTTGAATTCTGTCGGCCCGAGCCTCACCTCGCGCTGCTGGCGGTGGACCCGATGCGACGCCCGGTCGAGCGTCAGGTCGCCGACCTTGATCATGTGGCCAAGTACGGCGGGGTTGGTGCGGCGAAGCAGGTTCTTCACCCGGACGACGAACTCCATGGTGGAGAACGGCTTGACGAGGCAGTCATCTGCCCCCGCTGCGAGCCCGGCGATACGCTCGTCCTCGTCCGCAAGGTCGGTCAAGAGTACGATCGGAAGCGAGATTGCTTCGGGGCGGCTCCTCAAGCGGCGGCAGAGGTCAATGCCGGAAATGCCGGGCAAGGTCCAGTCAAGCACCAGGATGTCGGGAAGCGATTTTTCGATCCGGGCTTCGGCTTCGTCGCCCCGCGAAAGTCCCTCGACTGTCAGGCCTTCTTTGCGGAGGTTCTGTTCCAGTATCAGACGCAGCGGCTCGTCATCCTCGACGATAACAATTCGCGCTCCCATTCAGTGATCACTCCCTTATTGTGCTTCCAGCGAGTACCCAGCCCCCCGCACTGTCCGGATTACATCTGGCATATTGGAAAAATTCAGGGCCTTTCGAAGACGGCCCACATGAACATCGACGGTGCGCTCGTCAACATAGATGTCGTGCCCCCATACGCCATCCAAAAGTTGCGCTCTCGAAAAGACGCGCCCCGGCGAAACCATGAAGAACTCCAGAAGGCGGAATTCGGTGGGCCCTAGCCGGACCTCGCGACTGCGCCGATGGACGCGATGAGTCTCGCGGTCGAGTTCGATGTCTCCCGTCTTCAATACCGACGACAGAACCTCAGGCTTCGCGCGCCGCAGCATCGCCTTGACGCGGGCCATTAATTCCGGAGTCGAGAATGGCTTCACGACATAGTCGTCAGCGCCGGTGGACAGTCCCCGCACACGTTCGCTCTCTTCGCCGCGCGCCGTCAGCATGATGATCGGCAGACGCTCCGTTTCCGGTCTCTGGCGCAATCTGCGGCAAAGCTCGATCCCCGAAACACCTGGCAGCATCCAATCGAGGATGAGGAGATCAGGCAAACGCTCCTGAAGCCGGATTTCCGCTTCGTCGCCGCGAAGTATGGTGTCGACGTCGAATCCCTCCGCTTCGAGATTGTAGCGCAAGAGGATGCTCAGCGCTTCCTCGTCTTCAACAACAGCGATTCTTGGTAGCATTCAGCCAAAACTCCGTGATGCTCGATCTCGCCGGGCCTGGAAGCACTACGCTCCTGAGGCTCCCACCGAAGTCGTCGTATCGTCCTTCGGGCGTTCGCCCTCGAGCTGCGAACCGGTGGTCATGTAGTAGATCGTCTCGGCGATGTTCGTTGCATGATCACCAATGCGCTCAATGTTCTTGGCACAGAACAGAAGATGCGTGCAGGGCGTAATGTTGCGCGGGTCTTCCATCATGTAAGTGAGCAGTTCACGGAACAGCGACGTGTAGATCGCGTCGATCTCCTCATCCCGCTCGCGGATGCTGTTTGCCTTTTCCGGCGAGCGCGAGGCGTAGACGTCGAGAACTTCCTTGAGCTGCACCAAAGCCAGCTCGGCGAGATGCTCGAGCCCGCGCGCGAGTTTGCGCGGGATGCCGGAGCCGGCAACAGCGATCACACGTTTAGCGTTGTTCTTACCGAGATCGCCGACCCGCTCCAGGTCGGCGGCGATACGGATCGACCCCATGATTTCGCGCAGATCAGAGGCCATCGGCTGCCGCTTGGCGATGGTGACGATCGCCTTCTCGCCGATCTGGCGCTCGGCATCGTCAAGTATCACGTCGTCGGAGATGACCTTCTGGGCCAGCGCGAGATCGGAGTTCACCAGAGCGCGGACCGATTCGGCGACCATCTGCTCGGCGAGACCGCCCATTTCCGAGATGCGGCGAGAGAGGTATTTCAGCTCCTCGTCGAAGGCTGTCATGATGTGTGCGTGGGTCATGTTCGATTCCTCGAAGGAGATGCTCTGTTCGGATGGTCGGTCGGTCAGCCGAAGCGGCCCATGATGTAGTCCTGGGTGCGCTGATCATCCGGATTGGTGAACATCTTGTCGGTATCGTTCTCCTCGACGAGATTGCCGAGATGGAACATGGCGGTGCGCTGCGAGACGCGTGCGGCCTGCTGCATTGAATGCGTGACGATGACGATCGTGAAGTTCGCGCGCAATTCGTGGATGAGTTCCTCGACCTTGGCGGTTGCGATCGGGTCTAGTGCCGAGCACGGCTCGTCCATCAGGATCACCTCCGGGCCGACGGCGATGGCACGGGCGATGCAGAGGCGCTGCTGCTGGCCGCCAGAAAGTCCGGTGCCCGGCTCTTGCAGCCGATCCTTCACTTCGTTCCACAGGCCGGCCTTCTGCAAACTGTTCTCGACTACCTCGTCGAAATCGGCCTTGGAGCGCGCAAGTCCGTGAATGCGAGGCCCGTAGGCGATATTCTCATAGATGGACTTTGGGAACGGGTTCGGCTTCTGGAATACCATGCCGACGCGCGCTCGCAGCTCGACGACATCGATTGACGGATCGTAGACATCGGCCTGGTCAAGTGTGATTTGGCCGGTTACGCGGCAGTTCTCGATCGTGTCATTCATACGGTTCAAGGTGCGCAGGAAGGTCGACTTGCCGCAGCCCGAAGGTCCGATCAGCGCCGTGACCGTGTTCTTGCGGACATTGAGGTTCACGTCGAACAGGGCGCGCTTTTCGCCGTAATAGACGGACACGTCCTTTCCGACCATCTTGAACTGTGCGTCACTCATCTTCTGTTCCAACGCCTTTTCGACTGCTGCTTCCGACATGATGTTCATCTCTATCTCTCCTACCACCGGCGCTCGAAGCGCTGTCTGAGGAATATCGCGATACCGTTCATCAGCACGAGAAATGCCAGCAAGACGAGGATCGCAGCGGAAGTCCGGGACACAAATCCGCGCTCCGGGCTGTCGGCCCAGATGTAGATCTGCGTGGGCAGCGCGGTCGAGGCGGCAAACACGCCGTCGGGCGGGCTGGTGATGAAGGCGTTCATGCCGATCAAAAGCAGCGGCGCTGTTTCCCCGAGAGCGCGTGCCAACGAGATGATGCTCCCGGTCATCACGGTGGGCATGGCGAGCGGCAGGATATGGTGGAAGATTGCCTCGTGTTTCGAGGCGCCGATCCCGAGCGCCGCTTCGCGGATGGACGACGGAACGGACTTCAGCGACACCCGGGTGACGATGATGAGGGTCGGCAGAGTCATCAGGGCGAGGACGAGACCGCCGACCAGCGGCGCCGAACGCGGCAGGCCCATCCAGCCCAAGAACACGGCCAAACCGAGAAGACCGAACACCACTGAGGGCACGGCGGCCAGGTTGTTGATGTTCACTTCGATGAGGTCGGTCACCCTGTTCTTCGGCGCGAACTCCTCCAGGTAGATCGCGGCGGCGATTCCGATGGGGAAGCTGATCGCGAAGCATACCAGCAGCGACCAGAAGGAGCCCGAGATCGCTCCGGCCAGGCCGGCGAGCTCAGGGAAACGGCTGTCTGCGTTGAAGAAAAGACCCCAGTTAAACGGCGTTGAGATGACGCCCTTCTCGACAAGCTGGTCGTACATGCCGATCTGTTTGTCGTTGATCCGGCGTTGGCTTTCGGGCACGTCCCTGCTGATTTCGCCCTTCGCAAGCTGATCGACCGGGTCGGCCATCGGAATGGCGAAGCGGCTCACTCCGTTCAGCCGGCTCGGATCGGCGACGACGGCGTCGCGCACCAGGAACTGGCCCGAGGAGGTGAACAACTCGAAGAACTTTCGTTCGTCGCTTCGCGAGAGCCCCGGCATCTGCTTGCGGAGCGCCCCGCGGACGATGCCGCGCCAGTCGGCGTCGCCGATGTTCGCTGGGTCAATCTTTGCCTGTGACAGGTCGATTTCAACAGTCGCGACGGTCTGGGTGAACGCCTTGTGCCCGGTGAAGGTTAGGGAACCGACCAGGATTGCCAGAAAGCCCAGTGCGAAGGTGATCGCGACGATACCGTAGATCTGGAGCCGTCTGTCGGCCGCGTACCGGGCTTTGCGACGTGCCTTCATCTCCTCAGAGTGCCAGTCGACGCCTGATTTCGGCATGACCTCTGTAAATGCGGCGCTGGACATCAATATTTCTCCCGGTACTTCCGCACGGTGTGCAACGCGATGAGATTCAAGATCAGGGTCACGATGAAAAGGATCAGACCCAGCGCGAACGCAGCCAGCGTCTTCGGGTTATCGAACTCGGAGTCGCCGATGAGAAGCGTGACGATCTGCACAGTTACCGTCGTTACCGCATCGAACGGGTTGAGGGTCATTTTCGCTATCAGGCCCGCCGCCATGACGACGATCATCGTCTCGCCGACCGCCCGGCTGAGCGCGAGCAGAACGCCGCCGACGATGCCGGGCAGCGCCGCCGGAAGCAGCACCTTCCGGATGGTTTCGCCCTTGGTAGCGCCAAGGGCAAACGAACCGTCCCGCATGGCCCTCGGCACAGAGGCCAGAGCGTCGTCGGAAAGCGAGGAAATGAAGGGGATGATCATGACGCCCATCACTGCTCCGGCAGCGAGCGCGCTGTTTGGCGAAGACACGATGCCAAGGCTAAGTCCAAGACTCCGAACTGCCGGGGCGACCGTGAGTACTGCGAAGAAGCCGTAGACTACGGTCGGAACGCCGGCGAGGATTTCGAGCAGTGGCTTGACGACCGCGCGGAACCGCCTGTCCGAGTACTCCGTGAGATAGATCGCAGAGAGGATGCCGGTGGGGACCGCCACGATCATCGAGATCAGCGCGATCACGAAGGTGCCCCAGAGCACAGGGATGACACCGAACGCGCCCTGCCCTGCCACCTGGTCGGCACGAATTGCAATCTGAGGCTCCCAGCGCATTCCGAACAGGAACTCAGTAATAGGCACCTTGGAAAAGAATTGCATGGCTTCGAAGACAAGCGAAGCGATGATGCCTAGCGTTGTAACGATGGCGACCAGCGATGAGAACATCATGAAATAGGTGACAGAGCGCTCCACACTGTGGCGCGCCCGGAAACGATTGCCGATCACCCGATAGCCTAGGAACGCGCCGATCGCCATCGCGGCCGCCACGACGGCCACCATAGCAATCGAGGAGAGATGCTGAAGCGATTTCAAATGCTCGACAGCGGCCTGGATCTGAGGGGTCGGCTCCTTGAAGACGTTTCCTGCCGCGACCTGCCGCACTTCGCTCATCACAAGCGAGCGGGCGGTCCCATCGAGGCTCTCCGAGCCCGGAAAGCTGGCGATAACGAGCTGGTCGATCACGCTGTTCTGCCCTGCGAGCCACAACAGCAGAAAAATGAAGGCCGGTACCCCGGTCCAGATCGCCGCATTCAGGCCGTGGTAGATCGGTCGGGAATGCGTCTTTTCAGAAGCTCCGTTCTGCGTCGCTCTAGCACGCGCAGAGCCGACGAAAGTCATGACAAGCGCGGCGAGCGCCAATGCAGCCAACAAATATCCGGACATTATAGCCCCCAGAACAAAAGACGGGGCTGCCTACCATATGCGGCAGCCAGCCCCAATGCCTGAAGTTACGAACCGAGCTTCTTCGCCTCGGACACAGCCTTCTGGACTTCCATGCGCTTGTCATCGGCAAGCGGGGTCAGGCCGCGTTCGGCGAGGTAGCCGTCCGGGCCCAGCGCGCTGTCGGAAACGAACTCTTCCAGGAACTCCTTCATGCCCGGAATAACGTCGCGGTGTGCGTTCTTGATGTAGACGAACAGCGGGCGGGCTACCGGATACGAACCGTCGGCGATCGTGTCGAATGTCACTTCGACGCCGTTGATTTTGACGTCCTTCAGCTTGTCGGAGTTCTCGTAGAGGAACGAGTAGCCGAAGATACCGACGGCGTTCGGGTCCGACTCGAGACGCTGAACGATGAGGTTGTCGTTTTCGCCAGCTTCCACGAAGGGGCCGTCCTGACGCATGCGCGAGCAGACTTCGGTCCACTTGTCCTCGTCAGCCTTCTTGAGGTCGGCCATGCCGGGAAGGTTCTTGCAGCCGTCGTGCATGACCAGCTCGACAAAGGCATCACGCGTGCCGGAGGTCGGCGGCGGTCCAAAGGCGACGATGTTGGCATCCGGAAGCGAGGCGTCGATATCCGACCACTTCTTGTTCGGGTTCGCGACGAAACCGCCCTTGCCGTCCGGCAGTTCCGCGGCGAGCGCCTTGAAGATCTGTTCTTCGGTCAGGTTCCAGTCGGCCTCGTTCGCACGCGAAATCGCGATCGAAAGACCGTCATAGCCGATCATTGCTTCGGTGATGTCGTCGACGCCATTGTTTGCGCAGAGCTTCACCTCTGAATCCTTGATTGCGCGCGAAGCGCCGGTGATGTCAGCGAAGCCTTCGCCCACGCCGCCGCAGAAGGCCTTGAAACCACCCCCGGTGCCCGTGGATTCAACGACCGGTGCAGTTGTTCCAGTTTTATTGGCAAACTCTTCAGCAACCGCCTGCGTATAGGGGAACACAGTCGAGGAGCCAACAATCTTGATCTGATCGCGAGCGACAGCGACGCCAGAGGTGCTCAGCATGATCGCGACGAGCGCGCAGCTTCCTAGATACTTCTTCATGGATTTTCTCCCTGGAATTCGGATTGACGCTTCGGCGTCGCCACCCCTTTAGCCCCTGGGCATAACAGTTTTGTGACAGATTTGTTTCACATACGAGACCCTGCAGTTTTTGGGGCCTTTGCAGCCTTGGAATCGCTCACCGGGCCCGGAGGAAATGGCGAGCGCGAGCTCTCCTGCCGGTAATTTTCAATGAGACGCGCCGGCCGCTATCAGCTGTTTGGTAAATCAATCGCCGCCTGTGTGATCGCAATCGTAACCTGCGATCGCGCTTCCTGTGCGTACTGGAAGAGTTTTCTCGCCCCGTTGGAGAATGCCCTGGGAACTGCTTCTCAAGGCCGCATCATAAGGCGAGCGGGCGGCAAAGCCCTGCCAGTCGCTAACGCAAAGACGGCAGCCACAGCAAGGTCAAGACGACCGATCCGGATCGCCCGACGACGATCGATTGGCGAGAAGCGATAAGGGAGAATATTCAGCCAATCGCATCGACTCGGCAGTGAGGCGCTGCTCGAGATCAGATATCGCCACTTACCTCAACAAGACATTCCGCTGCCGATACAGACGTCGTGGAGATAGAACTGGACAGCGGTACGAGATCGAGCTCGGGCGCTTCTGAACGCATCGTTGAAGTGCACTCACTCGACCTCAGCGCGCAGTTGCTGTGAATATTCGGTTTAACGAAAATTACACAAAACTGACATTGCGCGGTCATGCGCACAGCCTAGAGAGCCGTCCACGTCAGGCATGATGGGGACAAGGATGCTCACACTCAAATCCGTGACACGCCGTTTCGGCAAGCACGCGGCGGTCAACTCCGTCGACATAACAATCCCGCAGGGGCAGATGATCGGCGTCATCGGCCGATCGGGCGCAGGCAAATCGACCCTGCTCCGTATGATCAACCGCCTCGTCGATCCAAGCGAGGGCACCATTGATTTTGCAGGGCAGAAGGTCTCGGCATTGCGGGGATCAGCGCTGCGTTCCTGGCAGCGTGATTGCGCCATGATCTTTCAGCAATTCAACCTCGTGCCGCGCCTCGACGTCCTGACGAACGTCCTTCTCGGGCGGCTCAATCATCGATCCACGGCTCTCAGCATTCTCAACGTGTTCACTCGTGAAGAGCGGATCATGGCGATCTCGGCCTTGGAGCGCCTTGGGATCGAGCAAACCGCGCTGCAGCCTGCCGGCACCCTCTCGGGAGGACAGCAGCAGCGCGTCGCGATCGCCCGCGCGCTGATGCAGCAGCCGAAGATGCTGCTCGCCGACGAGCCGATCGCCTCGCTCGACCCGCTTAATGCAAAGATCGTGATGGACGCTCTGCGCGACATCAACGAACGCGAGGGCATCACCGTTATCACCAACCTGCACACGCTCGACACCGCACGCAGCTACTGCGAACGCATCATCGGCATGGCCGCGGGGAAAGTCGTATTTGACGGACGGCCGGACGATCTGACCAGCGCGGCAGTCCGTACGATCTACGGTTCGGCTGCCGATGGCAGTGAGATCGACGAGACCATGACCTCGACGAGCATAGATGGCGCGGCCGCCGCGTCACATCATGGCAGTCCGATGAAATCCGCCAGCTCGAAAGCACTGGCATTGGCCGGCGTCTGACGCCCGCCGGATCGACCGCCCGCGTGAAGGGCAATTCGTAGACCTGAACATCATCCGGCGCGGCCGGAGAACGGGAGAATTTCATGCTGAAGAATGCTCTTTTTGGCGCTGTCGCCCTCCTCGCCCTCGTCGGCCACGCCGCTGCCGAAGACCTCAAGGAATTCCGCGTCGGGATTCTCGGCGGCGAGAACGAAGCCGACCGCCTGCGCAACTTCCAGTGCCTGACCGAAAAGCTTCCGGCTGCGATCGGCGTTGAAAAAGTCTCCTTCTTCCCGGCCGCCGATTACGACGGTGTCGTTCAGGGCCTGCTGGGCGGCACGCTCGACTATGCCGAACTTGGCGCTTCCGCATACGCAAAAGTCTACCTCGCCAAGGCGGATGCGGTTGAGCCGATCCTGACGACCGTCCAGACCGACGGCTCTACTGGTTATCATTCGATCATGGTTGCCCGCAAGGATTCGGGGATGACGAAGCTCGAGGACATGAAAGGGAAGAAGCTCGGCTTTGCCGACCCTGATTCCGCGTCTGGCTACCTTGTCCCGCTCGTCACTTTGCCGGAATCCATCGGCGGTCCGGTCAAGGAATATTTCAGCGAAACCGGTTTCGGAGGCGGTCACGAGAACCTCGTCCTCGAAGTCGTAAAGGGCACCTTCGCCGCTGGCACGACGTGGGGTTCTGGCGTCGGCGAGTTCAAGGACGGCTACAGCTCGGGCAACCTGCGCAAGATGGTCGACAAGGGCATCCTGGACATGGACGATCTCGTCGAGCTGTGGCGCTCACCGCTCATCCCGAACGGCCCAATCGTCGTCCGCACGTCGCTCAGCGACGACGTGAAGGCCAAGTTCAAGCAGTTCATGGTCGACCTGCCGAAGACGGACCCGGCATGCTTCTCCGCCATTCAGGGCGGTGACTTCACCGGCTACACCGAAGTCAACGAGGAGTTCTACAAGCCGATCATCGACGCCCGCAAGGCAACCATCGGCGGCTAATCACAAGCCGTTCCAAGCCAGCCTGGAGCGACCTCGCTCCGGCTGGTGCATCCCCCCGACATCCCAGGCCTCCAGTTCGGAGCTTCCATGGCTTCCTCGATCAGCAATGTTTCACTCGGCGAGAGCGGTAGGCTCGTCGAGCGCCACTGGCAGGAACTTAACGCCCGGCGTCGCATCTACACCGTGCTCGGGCTGGCGCTTCTTTTCGTCGCTCTGTCCGCATCGCTCTGGTTCGCCAACGAGACGAACGCGGGCAAGTTCTTCGATCGCCTGCCTTTTTTCTTCGACTTCATCGAGGACCTGCTTCCACGGGACGCGATGGAGATCGTGCGAGCGCTGTTCGACCTGCCATCGCCCTACGACGACGGCAGCTTTAAGTTCAACTACCCCGACGGCCGCCTCTATCTGACGGAAAATCTCTACATACCCGAGTATTTTCACAAGATGCTTGAGACGATCAACATCGCCGTTCTGTCGACTATGATCGGGCTCGCGTTCGGTTTCGTGCTGAGTTTCCTTGCAGCGAAGAACGTGATGCCGAACCGCTGGATCCGCTGGCCGGTGCGCCGTTTCATGGAGGTGCTCCGCGCATTCCCGGAAGTGGTCATTGCGGGCTTCTTTCTCGCAATCCTTTCGCTCGGCCCCGTCCCCGCCATTATAGCCGTGTCGGTTCACACCGTTGGCGCTCTGGGAAAGATGTTCTTCGAGGTGGTCGAGAACGCTGACATGAAGCCGGAGGAAGGGCTGCGTGCCGCCGGGGCCAACTGGATCGAACGTGTTTGGTTCGGTTTCGTTCCTCAAGTCATGCCGAACTTCATGAGCTACTTCCTGCTCCGGCTCGAAATCAACGTTCGCGCATCAACGATCATCGGAGCCGTCGGCGGCGGAGGAATCGGCGAGCTTCTCCGCCTGTCGATCGGACAGGGCCACGAAGCCAAGACACTCGCAATCGTCCTGCTGCTCTTTACGACAATCTTTGCCGTCGACCAGTTTTCCGCATGGCTGCGACGCCGCCTGGTCGGCGAGCAGGCCTTCAACACCGTCTCCTGAGGACTCTTCGATGAACAAAATGCATCCGCAGGACATGGAAGCAATCGCCGAGCGCCATAAGGATGTTCTGGAGAAATCGAGCGGCAAGCGCCTTCGTATTCTCGTGATCTGGTCAGCCGCGGCGCTTTATCTGATCTCGTGTTGGTGGATGTTCTCGATCGGCGACGTTCTGCGCGGCGCCAATTGGTCAATCGCCGGCAGCTATCTCGCAGACTGGGTTTCGTACGAGGTCAGGCCTGAACTCGAGGTCGAGCCGGACGGCACCATGACGATCAATTATGGACGGTTTTCGCCACTGGGCGCAAACCCATCCCCGTCATGGGTCGAGCTTCAACACGAGGCTGTTCAACGGGCCGCGCCGCGCTCAGAAGCGCAAATCAGGCAGCCAAAAACGTCGTCGTCTATCAGCTTCATGGTCGCGCCCGCTGTCAAGGACGAGGGGGCTGCCTCAATTGCGGAGCCAGCGCAACCTTCTGGTTCCCTTTCGGAGGAAGTGGTCATCCGCGCCGCCATTTCCCTCGGCGGTGGCACGAACATTATGGTCGCCAACAAGCAGGTGCGTGTCGGCCACGCCGGCGAGACGCTCATCGCTGCGGTCGATGGCCACGGCACGACTACCCCGGAAGGCACCTTGCCCAGCTGGGCGGTTCAAAAGAGGCCGGGCGAGAAAATCACCCTCTCGTTCGGCACCAAAGGCTGGGCCGAAATCGATGGCGACGAAGTCAGCATCCGCAGGCGCTTCTTCGGATGGGCGAACTTCATCTTCGACACTAATTCCCCGTTCTTCGGCAAGGGCGCGCGCGAGGTTCTGGCGTTGGTAACGAGCGGTGAAAGGATAGACCCCTCACGGTCGAACCTCTCGCTTGCGTGGAGCAACTTCCTGTACAATGCCGAATGGCAGCACCTGGACGTGTGGACGAAGCTTCTCCAGACGGTTGTGATGGCCTTCGTGGGTACGCTGTTTGCCTCGCTTCTGGCATTTCCGCTGTGCTTCCTCGCCGCCCGCAACATCACCCGGAGCGGTCTGCTGAACCAGATGACGAAGCGGTTCTTCGACTTCCTTCGTTCCGTGGATATGCTCATATGGGCGCTGTTCTTCACTCGAGCGTTCGGCCCTGGCCCGCTCGCGGGGATCTCGGCCATCTTCTTCACTGACACCGGGACCTTCGGTAAACTTTATTCCGAGGCACTCGAGAACATCGACGAGAAGCAGCGGGAAGGCGTTAAGTCCGTGGGGGCGCCGGCATTAGCCGTGCAGCGTTTCGGCGTGCTTCCGCAGGTGCTCCCGGTATTCGCCAGCCAATCCTTGTACTTTTGGGAATCTAACACGCGCTCGGCAACAATCATTGGAGCAGTGGGTGCAGGTGGGATTGGGTTGAAACTATGGGAGGCAATGCGCACCAACTCGGACTGGGAGAATGTCGCCTACATGGTGCTTTTGATTCTAATAGTCGTTTTCATTTTCGACAGCATCTCCAACGCGTGCCGATCTCGTCTGATGGGAACTCGCTGAACCCACGGACTTCCCGCTCCGCATGTGACTTTCGGTGAGCTCAGCGCCAGAGGAAATACCTTTACTAAGGTTCGCAGATGTTTGCATTTCCGGGCGGGACTGAGAGTGATCCTCTCAGTACCCCCGCGTGATCGCCCAGCGGTTGCCGAAAGACAGCCTTGCAAGATTTGTACAGCTGATCAGTGCCGGCGGCGCTATCCTGGGGATCCACAGCGCCACCTATGGCCGGCCTGATGGTGTCGTGAAGGAAGTCGGCTTTCTCTGGGCTCCGAACTGGACGTTCCTCTTCATGGTGCTCTTGCCGCTGTTCTTCGCGATCGTGATCGAGTTGCTGGTGTTTTGGAAACACGATGCGCGGCTGAAGCTCTTAACGCAGGGCGGCCGGCTGGAGAGCGACAATGCGTGGACGCGCAATGTTGAAGCGTATTCTTACACCTGTTGGGCGGTCTTCTTGATCTGCGTGCTGTTCGCAGGTCTGTTTCAATGGATCGGCGTGTGTTTGATCCCGCTACTAGAAGGCGGAGATGACTATGCGACGAGTTGGGGCACGATTGCAATTGTGCAACCTGACCTCATATCTGTTCCGGCAGAGATCGGGTTTACGGCGCTCGCACATCTCTACATGTGCCTCTGCTTCTATCTTTTTTTCGCAGGCCTCATTCTGCTCCATACGATCATCCACGATCTATGGAAGATCGAAGAGGCAGCAGCGACGCGGCCGGCAGAACATCGGCGCGAGAGTGGCGAAATCGGTCTCAGGGTCATGCGGGGGATCTTTCGGTGCACCGTCCTCGGTGTTCTTGTCGCAATATGCATGAAGGTACAAAGCGCCTACCTCGCCTCGACCGGCGAAGATATCCTGGCCTGGATGGCCCACGATTTGGCTTCAGCCCTTTATGAGCATCACGGCGCCGCAAAGCGGTTTCGCCTGCCTCTTTGGAGAATGTCTGCCGTGGTGGGCCTGCTCTTTAGGAGCTACCTTTTGATCGACGCTTTCGACGGCTTCTCGATCCTCCTGAGCGTTTGCGTGCTGCTCGCGACATACGGCCTCTTTGATCCGGAGTTCGGGCGATGGCGCGAGAGCGAGATAGGAGCCAACCAGAGTGTTTCATGAATGGCTTGATCGTTGGGACGAGCGACGGGCGCAGCGCGGCGAAGCAGCGAAGAAGGTAACGGCCTGCGTCCTCGACGCCGGCCGCGCCTTCCCGGGCGGGCCGAGAACAGACACTATCGACGAGTTTTGTGCCCTTGCGGGCCAGGCCCTCTCCGATCCGAGCTTTTATGATGGCCCGGTCGGACGAGATCAGATCTTTGAGAGGCGCGACGAGTGGCTCACGTTTCCTTCGGACATTTCAACCGACGTCGAAGAGAACAACGTCGTTTGGGCAAAAATTACCGAAAGCGGCTCGCATGATCGGGCCTTGGTGATTTTCCATCATTGGAATGCCAGCAGACGAAATCGTCAGATCGCGAAGTTCTTCTCGCAGCGCGGAATCACTGTGGTCGAGATTACGATGCCTTATCACTTCGAGCGCAGCCGCCCCGGCTCGCTCTACGCTGATTACATGCTCAGCTCCAACCTCGGTCGAACGATCCAGTCTGTGAGGCAGGCGGTATTGGATGGGCGAAAGCTTATTCTCTGGCTGAAGAGCCGGGGGTACCGAGAGGTTTCGGTTCTCGGCATGAGTCTCTGGATCCTGGGTTGCGGGATTGATCGCGGCGCATGAGCCAGCCGTGTCAAAGGCCTCTTTGTTTTTGACGGCGGGTAGTCTCGCTGACATGGTTTGGTCGGGACGCGCGACCCGCTCGATACAGAAGAGCCTTGAGCCTGTGATTGGGCTCCCTGATCTGCGAACGGCTTGGGCTCCGCTGAACCTGGAGAATTATGCGCAGAGTCTAGCGCGGCCCGATCTCCAGCTTCACATCGTGATTGCCACGAGGGATCAGGTGGTGCTTCCCGATCTATCGAGACGCTTCCTTCAAAGGCTGAAGGACGCCGGAGCCAGCCCAAGTGTTCTGGAACTGAACTGCGGGCACTATTCGCTCGCTATGCCACCGTACATTTTGTTGGCGGGCTGGAGCTTGAAGAGGTTTCTATTGAGTGCTGACGGGCCCGGATGACTCTTCTCGTAGAGTTCATTTGGTCTGTCGTTTAAAAAATAGGTGGCGGGCACTTGCAACGCATCTGCTATTAGGAGCAGCCGGCGTGCGCTGACGCGCGCGGGTCCCACCTCATACTGTTCAATCTGGCGGTTCGTCACGCGGAGGATCTCGCCTAGCGCTCCCTGCGACATCGCAGCTAGGGGTCGGTTTAGGAATTGAGCGACGACAGCTCGAACACCGTCGCATTGTCCTCCCGTACCCCCTTGAACGAAGCGTGCCGAACCTTGCCGCCCGGAATTGGTCAGAGCGACGTGTTCTAAACACGAGCTTTTGCCCCCCAGGAGAGAGGGCTAATTTGCTGCAAGCCCTGATAGACAACGCTTTGCGGCATGTCCAGAAGATCAGTTCGGGAGTTATTTCGGGACTGGGTGACTCGGTTTTGCATTTGCCGTTCTCGGCCACCGCACACGGTCATGACAGCATTTTTACTGGACTTCAGGTTGTATTTTTGCTTGAGAGCAATCCCACAACAGGAGACCGGAATGACAGACTCGGAAATGCGCGCCACGGTCCAAGCCACCTTCATGATGCTCCAGCGCTTGATAGTCGAAGTCGCCGCAGCGAAAGGAGATGAAGGTTCTGCTTGGATCGACGCCTTCCGTGATGACCTCACCTCAGAAATGAAGAAGGTCGAGGAACTGCAGAAACGCCGTGCAGATACTGAGCGCTCCGCAACATCACGGATGCTGATCGAGGGCGTAGCGTTGATGGCGAAGCGCGAGCTTGAGCAGCAACGTTCTTCTTCGATCAGCTAGGCTGACTGGACTAACGAGCTCCGCCGGTCTTGGTGCCGCTTTGCGAATTGCCCGCGCCGGGACCGCCCTGTGAAACGCCACCGCCATGGGAGCTGCCCGGGTTCGTTGGATCTGGGCCGTTGCCCCAGCCGTTGTTGCCTTTAACTTTCCCGCCGCCGCCCCCGCCGCCAGACTTGGCGATTGCATTTGACGTCAGGCTGGTTGAAAGCAGCATCGTTACGGTCGGAGGTGTCACAATAGCGAAACGACCGCAATTTTTTAGAAATTCCCGCCGATCATCGTCGCTCTTCGACGGCACTTCGTTTGGCATTTCGGGCATGAAAGCCTCTCCCCTACTTATCGATGAGACGCGTAAAGTTTGCCACTACAGGGTGCCGCTGGATATATATAGTTCTCTATAGGAGAGCGGAGAACCGCAGCGGCCAATTTGCTGTTGGAGCGCAAATATCGCATTGCGCTAGAGCAGTACCCCCTTTGGGCGGCACCTCTAATCCTTGACTGCAACCCGCGTTGTGAGACCCTAAATCCTCTTGGTTGTACTGCGTTGGGGAGGTCGAAGATGACCTTTGACAATGACGTTGAGCTGGCGCTCGCTACCGCCTGCGAAGAGCTTGAGATGACGCGACAAGAGATGATCCGCCTGATCATGCGCGAATGGCTGGAGCAGTATGGTTTTCTGCCGTTCCGAGAGTTGGACGAGGGCAGCGAGACGAGGGGGAATGCGTTGCCCCACGGGCACTAGGCCATTCGCGTCACGTTATTAGAAACACCCCTGCATCATCCGCCTTCTCCCTGATCCCCTTGAACGAGGCGTGCCGTAGGTTCCCGTCATCCGTCCAGGCGCGATATTCGACCTCGGCAACGAGAACAGGCTCGACAAAGACGGCGCCTTTCCTTCTCAAGGTCACGGCCGGCGCTTTTGTCGCCATCCCCTCGAGCAGCTTCCGCAGCTCTCGTGAAAGCTGGTTTGACCAGCCGGTACCGCAGCCACCGACATAGACGAGCTCGTCATCTTTGCGCGCCGCCAACAGCATCCGACCGAGATGGCCCGGCACGGTGGACGGCTCGTAGCCAACGATCACGAAGCTGTCGCGCCGCTTGCAGGTGATCTTCTGCCACCATTCGCCGCGGCCGCTGCGGTAGGGCTTCTCAACGTGCTTGGCGATGATGCCTTCAAGGCCGTGCGCGCAGGCGGCGTGAAAGAACTCGTCGCCGTCCGCCTGGACCTCCTCGGATAGCCGGATCGCCCCTTCCCTGCCGGCGACGAGGGGCTCGAGCAATCGCCGGCGCTCCCGCAACGGCAGCCGGCGAAGATCGCGGCCGTCGAGATAGAGAAGATCGAAGGAGAGGAATACGATCGCGCCGGCCTCGATTGCGGATGGCAACCGACCCAGGGCCCGCTGCAGCATGCCGAAATCGGATCGGCCATGCTCATCGAGAACGACCGCCTCGCCATCGAGGATGGCGGTTTGCACGGCGAGTCGCCGAGCGTCATCGACGATCGAGGGGAAGCGCTCTGTCCAGTCATAGCCGCCGCGCGTGAGCACCCTCACCCGACCGGGTTCGATATGAACGGCCAGCCTGTAGCCGTCCCATTTCACCTCGTAGGCCCAGTCCGGCCCCTTCGGTGGCCTGTCGACGAGCGTTGCAAGACAAGGATCAACACGCGCTGGCATAGGATCTGCCGGAGGGAGATCGCGAGGCTTCTTTGAGGATGCTCTGGCCATAAGCCATTAACGCACAGGCCTGCAAAAAGCCGAATTGACTCTTTCGGCGTACAGAACATAATAAGAACATTCATCGGCGATGCGGCCGTCATCTTGAAAATGCTGAGGCAGATGCCCGTGCTTGCACGGGAAGGAGGAACTATGCTCCCCGCGAAGAACGCATGCGGAATTAATCAAACCGATCAGGAAATCGACGACGTTGCCGCAGCCTTGGCATGGCACGACGGTGACGCTGAGGCGACCATCCGCACCCTGCTGGCCGACTGCAAACACCTACGCGAACAGCTCGCGCTTGCGGAGATCGCCATGAGCATCGGCTACACACGGGGCTGGAGACCCGCTTGCATCGGCGGAAACGAGGCAGAGCAACCATGAGCGATGAGCAAGGGGCAGTTCGCCAAAAGGATTCCAGCGTCTACGTCCACTATTGCGAGCATCCCGGCTGCAAGAAGTGGGGCAGCTTCGGCTTTTCTTTCGGAAAAGAGGAGCCTCAGTGGTTCTGCGCCGAGCATCAGCCCGAGTGGAAGTTGAAGCATGCCTAGAGGCGGAGCCTGGTGGCTTTCGGAGTTTCTGGCCTGGACGAAGATCCGCATCAAATGCGAGTGTGGGGTAAAGAAGCAATACGACGCGCGACAGCTTTTCGATCGGATCGGCGACCGGAGCATGCCGGGGCTGCTCTCCGAATTCTCAAAGGCGCTGGGTTGCCCCAAGAGCGGCAACATCCAACGCGATCGCTGCAGGCTCACATATGACATGCCATCGGGAGAGCCGCCCGTCTCTCGAAGGAACCGGCTGGTGATGCGGCCCCAGCCGGCGTTCCTGAAGAGATACTTTCGCGAACCTTCCCGAATGGTGCGACGTTCTTTGCAAGTGCCGGCGCTGCGGCCACGTTGCCCGGGTTGACCGGCGGTCGCTGACAGTACGCTTTGGCAAGAGGCAGAGCGTTCTTCGGCTCGCACCGAAAATGCGTTGCGGGAAGTGCGAAAATCGTGACGGAAACGCCATCTTGATAAGGGAGCCTCGGCGCTAGGAGGTGAGGCATGCGCCACCGACGCGGGATAGACTTGATCCCTGAGAAGGGCGTCATCGATCCGGATCTCGGCATTGGTCATCTGCGCCTGGCAGATCTCGCGGATGATCAACTGCTCGGCGCGCGCTGCTCCAAGTGCGATCATAACCAGTGGGTTGACCGCTGGGGCCTCGCTGGCAAGTATGGTCACGAAATCACGCTCGACCAGCTGCGGCCGATCCTCAAATGCACCAGGTGCGGGAACACCGAGGGCAACGGCTTCCGGATCGGCAGGGCACACCGCGATGGATGAGAGGGAGGCATGTGCAATCGGTACCGGATAGAAGTCGAGTTTGATGAACTCTGGCACACGGCACGGCCGCAGAGCGACATGACGAACCGAGCGAACCCGACGACGGAGGTGTTTCCCCACAAGCCAGGGCCGGTGATCCGCAACAACGCCGAGGGCGAGCGCGAACTGATCAACCTGACCTGGGGCATGCCGTCCCCGCCGACGGTCACCAATGGCAAGCCGGATTACGGCGTCACCAACATTCGCAACCTGGATTCTCCCCATTGGCGCGGCTGGACAGGCGTCAAGAACCGTTGCCTCGTACCCTGGAACGCGTTCTGCGAATATGAAGACACGAAGCCGAAGAAGACGGCTCGCTGGTTCGCGATCGATGACAAGCAGCCCCTCGCCTTCTTCGCCGGCATCTGGACGCCATGGAAGGGCGCCCGCGGCTCGGTGAAGAACCCGCGCGTCGGCGAGCACGAGCTGTTCGCCTTTCTCACCTGTGAGGCAAACTCAGTCGTCAAACCGATCCATCCGAAGGCGATGCCTGTCATCCTGACCGAGCCGGAGGAAATCGAGCTATGGCTCACGGCCGATTGGAAGGACGCCAGAACGCTACAAAGGCCATATCCAGCTGAACGCATGACACTTCTTCCGGTCGAAAGCCCGTCGGAGCCATTGTTACTTTGAGCCTGGTGCACGCGGGAACAAACGCGCTCGCCGAGGAATTATCATGATGCCGAGCAATTCGGCATTCAGGTCCCCCACCTGTTAGGAAGTGCCCGCGACCGCATCTGGCGCGGGCACTCGTATAAGCGCGGGTACCAAATGTTCTAAATTCGGCTCTTTACATTGGCGTGCTGGTTGGCCGGACCCGTTTCAGTGGCCGGCGTTTTAGTTTCTTCTCCCGTGAACGGACTTCCCTGGCCTGGTGCAAGGGCACCGCTATGGCCGGCCCCATTGGCCGTGAAAGCGTGTGTGTTCGAAGACGCCGTACTGCCTGATTTCAGCCCGTTCTGCTGCGCCTGAAAGAGGTGATCATCCGCTTGGGCAGCGCTGCCGGAGAAAATCAGCACGACTGCCGCGGAGGTCATCAAGAGATGTGTTTTCATAGCGAAAACTCCACTGTTGTTGCCCCTGTGCATAGGACACACTCAGGGTCGGCGATATTCCGCCTGTGCATGGATTTTACTTTGAAGACGTTGACCTTCCGAGGAGACGACCAATGGCCGACGCACTGAAGATGAAACAGCTGATCTGGGATTGTCAGAAAGACATTGCCGCATACCTTCCCGACGAGAGCGGCATTTCGGAGCACGAACTCGTGCAGATGCTCATCGCCCCTTTTCGACGGTAGTCAGGCGAAGGAAGCGCTCGGTGACGACTGGCAAGGCTGGTGGCCAGATGACGATGGTGGCGGTGGAGGCGGCAGTCCCCTTCCCCAGCAGCCGCTACCGGAGCCGGCCTGAAATGGCCAACCTTAAAAAGGAACATTGATCCGGAACATTCCCGCCAATGCGCTGTTTGAAAGGTGTTCCTAGATCAGAAGGGTGTTCTCGTCTAGAATTTCGACTTGCGGACAATCGCACATGTCGGACAACTGCAGCGCTCCTTTTACTTTTTCGGGAGCGCTGCTTTTTGTTGGGGCCAAGATCCGTTAGATCAGCTGTTGAATCCCCAGAAAGCCATAGATCGCGATTACGAGCATGACGACGACCAACAAAAGAACTATTATCGTCGAGCCTCTCTTGGACATTCCAGTGAAATAGGCGCGTAAAACCGGTCTGGAATAGGACTGAAGTCTTATGCCAACGAGTTGCTGCACGCTCTGTCGGTCTGAGGACCGCGAAGGCTACTCTTCAGGAACCAACCAGATCACGACGAGTTAATTATCGTCGGCACTCCTCCGGCGTCGATCATATTTACCGCATGGACTGGATCGACATTCTGGCAGCGCCCCAAGATCCTCCCGTGGCGCTGCCGTCGCACGAAAGCCGCTCTTCACGATCGAGAGATGGATTGACATGAAGAGAGCTGCAGAGGGTGATCTCTGCAGCCCCTAATCGCGACGTTCATCATCACACAGCTGCGGCGCATTTGCCCTGTTCCATCTAAGGGAACCGCTTCGAACGTCGCTGTCAGGTATTGTACTCTCAGCGGAAGCCGCATCAAGTGCGCACCCCGAAAACTTACAAGGAACCGAGCCCATGGCCGAGATTTATCTGTTCCCGAAGACCGCCGAAGAGCAGGAGGCGGAGCGCCAACTGACCGAGGCTATGCACACCTTCAATGCTGCGATCAAGCGCGCTGCGCATTGTGGATTCGATATTGAACTAAAACCGGGAACATGGTCGTTCACCACATACACTCGCACGCCGGTGCCTTACATCGGCTTTACGGCTCGTCTTCCGGGCAGGTACGTGGAGCCAGAATTCGTCGAGATCTGAGGAGGCCTATCGGCGCCTCATCTGCGCGCCGCTGCGCTGAGTCACTCTTGCGCACCCCGCACTTCAAGTCGAACCTCGAAGAACCGCTGCCGTAACGTCCTCACCTCACTCTTCAGATCGGCGATCACGTCGCGCGTGCCGTAGACAGAGCCGACTTCCTGACGCAGTTCATCGATCCGCCGGCTGAGTTCGGATAGCCGAGCGCGATCAAGCGCCGCTGCAGACATTCTGGTTCATGGATGTCTCCTGATTGTGGCTTTGGCTTAGCCCTAATAGGCGAATGGAGGCTGCCGGCGCATTGTGGTAACGCCGCGCAGCCGTTTGATTTAATTACGTAAAATTTCGCCGAATTGACGTAATACTCAACAGCGCTGGCCTGTTGCCGTTAGCGCGTCGACGATGATCGACGAGTGTGACTGGATGGTCAACGTCAACATCTAGGGCATCCGTATACGGCCATGCGGTCGACCCTGGTGCGACTACTTGTTGCGCCCACGAGATTCGCCCGCGCGCCCTGTCCGAGGGGCTGCGCAAGAAAGTAGAACCCTACAACATCCGCACCACGGGGAGCCGTTAGCACGGAACTGCCCGAGCAAATCAGCGACGGACATCCAGCAGGACACCAGCGACTTCGTAAGCGCATCGGTCCGGAAGCTTCCTCCGTGCCGTGGCGTTCGCGATCAAGCGAACCTGACGAAGTCAGTTCCGACCGATCGAACCGATGTCCATCACCGAAGGCAGACCTAGAACAAATGGCGGCAGACTTGGCCAGATCACCCGAAGCACTTTACAGGCTTCGATGGCGAACGGAAATTCGCACACATCCACTGGTACCACATGGGAGGGTGGAACTGTTCAAGTGCTGGCATTGGGCAAAGAACGCGAGCAAATGCAAACGTCCTAACGGTCAGGCCGACTCCGCAAGGGGCAGCGGCTCTTGAAGCCGAGGAATACTACGAAGCTGTCCTGAAGTGCGAATGGCAGGGCATGTTGCCGGAGGACCTACAATGCATGATCGACAACCAAGAATGGATCAGGGCCAGATGAAACATTGAGTGAGCTGTGGCGTTGACCTGCCGAGGAGACGACATATTCGACAAAGAGAAGAATGAAATGCACCCGCTCGATCTCACTGGCATCGTAATTCTTCTTATTGTGAGTGCACTATTCGCCTGTGCATGGATTTTAATTTAAAGCAACAGCCACCCTCCTCTCTTTTTCTTCGGAACCATCCGCGACATTTGTGGTTAGAAGGCACCGCCGAGCAAGGCGGGCTGCTAGTGAAGAAAAGGTGACGTTCTCCAGAACTGCAAGGCAGCACCCTTATAGCTTCGGGGTGCTGCGGTTCTTGTCTCATTAATTCAGCAGCGCCTTCGGAACCAACCAGGATACGCCGAGTTAAACTGCCGTCGCCACTCGCAAGAGCGCCGACGCTTCCTCGAAATGTCGATCCTGTCTACCGCATGGACAGGATCGATATCTTTTGGCATCGCCCCAGCCCCTCCCGGGGCGCTGCCGTCTCACGGCAGCCCCGCTCCTCCGATCGAGAGATGGCCTGACACAAATAGAGCTGCAGCGGGGACTTGCTGCAGCTCCGGTCGCGACGGGTCGGCGAGCGCCTTCAACAAGGCTTTCCGGCAGATCGCCGGCATGCCGCTTTCGGATTTCCGGCGCGACGTTCGCGCCGCGGCTAGGTGAGCGTCACGAACGTCAGCATGCCTTGCCTGCGCCTCTCATGTCCCGCAGTCCGACTGTTTTCCAGGCGTTGGTTGCCTTCGCTCCACAACCGGTATCGCCCTGATCCTTGGCGGTATAGCGCTTTCACAAAGGCAAGGGAGATGCGGGTCACCGCGACGAGGAATTTCGGCGCATCGCAGCCGTCGCACCCCGCTTCTCGGCGGTCGCTCTCCCATCCATCGGAGACGTCCAGGTCTCCTTCGCCCAATAGCGGTCCCTCAGCAGAGGCAGGGGGCGCTCGAAGTCAGATCTCGGCCCCTGGGAGCTAATCCCAAAGGCGTTTCGCCTTGGGGCATACGACGGGATTTGGCGCTTCCGCGGGGCATTGTCTCAAATTCGCAGGCGCGATCTCAGAAAAGAGAATGCCGAATTCTTGGTCAACTTGGTGCATGAGCGTAATGTTACGCCAACGTCAACGGAATGCGATTCGACGGCATTGGAAAGGGAGGACCAACATGGCTTCTGTCGCGCGGGTCGCCATAGGGGCGACCAGCACGAAGTGCTGTGATGCGCTGCAAATAGGGATTTCCATAGAGCTGCAGTGAGCGTTTCCGGTAGATTTGTGTAGTGTGCGGACCTATCCTGCAACTTGAGGAACGAATGCAGGGAGGAACATCATGCCAAAGAAAGACGTAAGCTTTTCTCGACGCACATTTCTCGGCGGCAGCGCCCTGGCGCTTGCCAGCGGCACGATTGCCATGCCGTTCGTGCGGACCGCGCGCGCCCAGGCGCCGACTTTCAAGGCGGGCGTCATCACGTCTCTGTCGGGCGAGAATATTTCGGGCGGCAATTTGACCAAGAACGGATACGAGCTCTGGGCCGAGGCCGCCAACGAGAAGGGCGGTGTCGAGGTCGGCGGTGAGCGTTTCATGGTCGAGATGTTCTATGGCGACGACCAGAGCAATCCGGCCACCGGCGCCGACGCCGCCGAACGGCTGATCGTGCAGAACGAGGTCGATTTCCTGCTCGGCCCCTACACCAGTGGCTCGACAATCGCCGTTCAGCCGATCTGCCAAAAATACCAGGTTCCGATGATTTCCGGTTCGGCCGAGTCGCCCAATGTCTGGTTGGCCAAGCCGGAATTCAATTTCGGCATCATCCCTTCCGTCGACACGACATCCGGCCAGTCGCTGGGCGTGCTGGTGGCGCTGTCAAACCCGAAGGCGAAGACGATCGCGGTGATCGGGGTCAACGAACCCTTTTCGAAGGAGACCGGCGAAGGCTTCCAGCGCGGCGCCAAGGAAGCGGGTCTCGAAGTCGTCGCCTACGAGCTCGTTCCGGCTTCCGGCGATCTCACCCCCGTAATGTCCAAGATTGCCGCCCTCAACCCTGACATCGTCGCGGTGGGCGGGCATGAAGAGCCGCTAATAAATGTGATCAAGACGTCGAAATCGCTGAATTATCGGCCAAAAGCCCTAATCATGCATTACGGCGTGACCAATCCGGCCTTCGCCAAAGCGCTCGGCGCCGATGCGAACGGCACCTCCGGCGTCGCCGTATGGCTGCCTACGGTGCCCTACAAGGACGACCTGTTCGGCACCGCACAGGACTATGTCGCGCGGGCCCAGGCAAAGTTCGGCCATGAGCCCGACTACACGGAAGCCGCCTGCTCGGCCAGCGGCCTCGTCTTCGCCGATGCCGCCAAGCGACTGGGCAAGAAGCCTTCGCTCACCCCCGAGGACCGCGTCGCCCTCAAGGACGCCATCGCCGACACCGACATCACGACTTTCTACGGACCGATCAAGTTCGAGAAGGAAGGTGACCACTACCACGACAACATCCAGCCGGTGCCAGTCGTGATCCAGATCCAGGATGGAAAGACCGTCGCTGTCGGCCCGAAGGAAGCGGCCGCGGCCGAGTTCATCTACCCGTTGCCAGGCTGGAAATAATCGCGATTTGAGGCGGGCGGAGGCGCTATCCGCCGTCGCCCCCTCACATGCTATGCCAGCGGGCAGCATGATGACGGCCGGCTCTTCCAAAGGCCAGATTGGGCTTTATACTGCAGGCGTCAATTCGCACTCGCGCCAAAAGCATGTTGCCGACCTCTTGGACTGACGGACAGGTTTGCCATTGGATCTTTTTCTTCAAACCCTGCTCAACGGCCTGCTGATAGGCGGCGTCATCGCCACGTTTTCGATCGCCTTCCAACTGACCTTCGGCGTGCTCCATGTCATCGACTTTGCGGTCGGCGCGTGGGTCGTGCTCGGCGGCTACTTCGCCTACTACATGGCGGCCTTTCTCGGCATAGACGGCTTCCTCGCCATGCCGATGGCCTTCGTCCTGTTCGGCGCGATCGGCTATCTCATGGGACCGATGATCTACAATGTTCGAAACAGCCGCACGGCGCGTCCCGAACTGATGGCGCTCGCGCTGACCTTCGGCATCTTCACCTTGCTGCGCGGCGGAATGCTGACCGTCTGGGGTTTCAATACGCATAGCGTACCGACGGCGCTCAGCGGTCACAGCACCATGATCGGTCCGGTCACGGTGCCCCTGATCCGGGTGGCGGCGGCGGCGTTCGCGGTGCTCATCGCCGGCGGGCTGTTTTTCTTTCTCTTTCGCACGCGCTACGGGCTGGCGATCCGGGCGACGGCCGAAAACCGCCAGAACGCCGCCTTGATGGGGGTGAACATCCGGCGTCTCAGCGCCAATGTTTACGGGCTCTACACGGGGATCACGGCGATATCGGGCGTTCTGATGGGAGCCATCTATTCGGTCAATCCGGAGATCGGCCTGCGCTATACGCTGTTCGCCTTCTTCGTCGCCGTGCTGGCAGGGCTGGGCTCGGTGGGCGGCGCGCTTGTGGCGGCCCTGCTTCTGGGCGTCATCGAAGCCTTTGTCGCGACTTATGGCGGATCCAGCTATTCGCATCTCGCGATCTTCGCAACGCTCTTCCTTGTCCTGCTGGTTTCCCCGCGCGGCATCCTCCGGCGCGGACTGTAAGATGGCCCAGACCATGAAAAAGCGTTGGGTCGGCCTGCTTCTCCTCGTCGTCATCCTCGTCGTGCTGGCGTTGCTGCCGGTGCTGGTGAACAATTACTGGCTGCGCATCGCCACCGGCGCGCTGATGTGGGCGGGGCTCGCCTGTTCCTGGAACATGCTAGGCGGCTATGCCGGCTACATCAATTTTGGCCATTCGGCCTTCTTCGGCATCGGCGCCTACGCAACCGCCATCCTGATGGGGGCGGATTTCCCTGTGCCGTTCCTCCCCACCATTCCCATCGGCATGATCGTCACAGCCCTGTTCGCGGTCGTCATCGGCGCGCCGACATTGCGGCTGCGCGGCGCTTATTTCGCCATCGCCACCTGGGCCTTCGCCGAAGTGCTCATGCAGTTCGCCACCGTCGTCGATTTCACCGGCGGAACCGGCGGTATCGGCCTGCCTCCCTTCCTCAACGAGCGCTTCTTCTATTTCGCTATGTTCGCGGCCGCCGTCCTAACCTATTTCCTCACCTGGTTGCTGTTTGAGCGCTCCCGCTTCGGCTTGAAGGTCAAGGCCTTACGGGATCACGAACCGGCGGCCGAAGCCATGGGCATCAACACCTCGCTGGTCAAGTTGCAGGCCTTCGTGCTCAGCGCCGTCGTCGCCTCCGTCTTCGGCAGTATTTTCGCCTACTGGGTGACCTTCATCAATCCAAAGAGCGTGTTCGGCGGCGACATCACCGACCAGATGGTCGTCATGGTCCTGCTCGGCGGGCTCGGCAGCCTGTGGGGGCCGGCCATCGGCGGCGTCGCGCTGTTCTTCGTCAACCGGCTTGTCTGGATGTACTACGGCGATACCGCCTTCTATATCGCTATTCTCGGTGCCGCCATCATCCTGGTGGTGCTGTTGCTGCCCAATGGCATCGCCGGCCTGTTTGCGCGGCGAAGTGGGAAATCAGGCAGCGTGCTCGACACGGTGCTCGGACGCCTGCTCGGCTCCCGCCAAGGAGGACGCTCGTGAGCATGACCGCGCAACCGCAAGCGCCAAGCGACCAGGCCATCCTCTTCGTGCGCGACGTGCACAAGCATTTCGGCGGCATCCAGGCAGCCGCCGGCGTCGACCTGGAGGTCGGACGCGGTGAGATCGCCGGCCTCATCGGCCCCAACGGCTCGGGCAAATCGACCCTGTTCAACCTCGTGGCCGGCATGGAGACGCCCGATCGGGGGCAGATCCTGTTCGACGGCCATGAGATCGGCGGCAAAAAGGCCTATACGATCGCCCGCCTCGGCCTCGCGCGCACCTTTCAGATCCCGGCGTTGTTCGAGAACATGACAGTCAGCGAGAACCTCCTGGCAGCGGCTGCCGAGGGTCATTGGCGTGGCGCGCAACAGCGGGCGGACGAGACGCTGGCGCTGCTGCATCTCGAACAGGTCGCCAACAACCGCGCGTCCGACTTGTCCGGCGGTCAGCAAAAGCTGCTCGAATTCGGCCGCGTG
Organism: Sinorhizobium sp.; assembly: GCF_059070375.1. Taxonomy (NCBI): domain Bacteria; kingdom Pseudomonadati; phylum Pseudomonadota; class Alphaproteobacteria; order Hyphomicrobiales; family Rhizobiaceae; genus Sinorhizobium; species Sinorhizobium sp. The sequence goes on along the minus strand of NZ_JCACWC010000001.1, from coordinate 342,947 downwards.
ATCATGCGCCAGGCGTCCCTCATCCTGCTCGACGAGGTGACGGCCGGCGTCCACCCAAGCATCCGCAAGATCATCTTGGAAGCGATCGCCAGGCTGCGCGAGCAGGGAACAAGCTTCTTCGTCATCGAGCATGACATGGAAATGGTGCGCAATGTCTGCGATCGCATCATCGTCATGGATTCCGGGCGGGTGGTGACTAGCGGCGCATTCGAGGACGTCGTGCAAAATTCCGAAGTCATGCAGACCTATCTAGGGCGTCCGACATGAACACGTTGGTCGCAGACAGCGTCGTTGCGGGCTACGGCAAGCAGGAGATCGTCCATGGCGTCTCCCTTGTCGCGGAAGCCGGTAAGATCACCTGCATCTTCGGCCCCAATGGCTGCGGCAAGTCGACCTTGCTGAAAGCGATTGCCGGCGCGCTGCCGGTATGGGGCGGCACAATCGGGCTTGGCGGCGAAACGATCAGCAATTTGCCGGTCCATGAAGTCGTGCGCCAGGGCCTGGTGCTGATGCCGCAGGGCGGCGGCGTGTTTCCACGGCTGACGGTGATGGAAAATCTGCGCATGGGCGGCTACGCCATTGCCGACCGGAAGCTCGTGGACAGGCGCATCGAGGCTCTGGTCGACCAATATCCATCGCTGGCGCGGCGGCGCAAGACCACGGCCGGAGCTCTTTCGGGCGGCGAACAGGCGATGCTGGCGCTGGCGCGCGCGCTGGTGTCGGAACCGCGTTTCATCCTGCTCGACGAACCGTCCGCCGGCCTTTCGCCGGCCATGGTGAGCGAGACGCTGGAGCGCATCAAGGTGCTGACCGCGCGCGGCATCGGAATTCTCATGGTCGAGCAGAACATTCGCGAGGCCATGCCGATTGCCGACCGGCTCTATATCCTGGCCGCCGGAGAAAAGCGCTTCGAAGGCACGCCCGGAGATGTCCACAACGACCGACAGATCATGGACATCTATATGGGTGGCGCCTGATGCCGCTTGGCATTTTATAAGTACTGCAAACTGTGTCGTGAATTGTCACCGAGCCGCTGTCACAGTCTCGCGATAGCCTACCGGCGCGGTCGCGCTTGCTGCCGCAACGATTTTGCCGATGCAGTCGGAAGCGGCAGTGGCAGGCCTGCTGGTTGCCGGCTACTCGCCATGGCTGCTCATTGCCGTAGCGAGCGTTGGCAGCGTGCTCGGCTCAGTCGTGAACTGTGAACTGGCTAATCGGCCGCGGGATTGAGCGTTTCAGGCATCGGCGCTGGTTTCCGGCGAGCGAAGCCGGGCTGACCCATTTTGTGGTGTTGGTGCTTTCACCAAGATCGGACGTTATCTCGCCGTAGCTGGCATCGCACTAAACTGGGCATAAGGCTTTGCTGCAAACGATCGTAGACACCCAGCGCGACATCTATCTCGCCTTCGCCGAGCACATCAAGAGCTTCGCGAATGGCGGCGGCTGGACGGCCTTCCTCGCCTCCCTGCCGATCGGCATCGTGTTCGGCGCGGTGCATGCGCTGACGCCCGGCCACAACAAGCCCGGGCTGGCCACCTATCTGACGGGTTCATCGGCAGGGATGACGCGCGGCCTTGCGGTGTCGATCGCTCTCTCGGTGACCCACGTCACGATGGCCGGTCTCATCCCGTGTCCACTGACTTTGTTCGTCATGACCTTCGCCATGTCGCGCGGTGTGCCCGAGGCCGGCATCATGATTGCGATCGTGATGATGACGGGAGTGGCACTGACGCTCTCCACTGTCGCGTTGTTAAGGTGTTCTTCCGGTCGCAGTTCGAGAGACTGCTGGCCACCTGACACGAGCTTCTCACCAGGGCATCGAAGACGGTCGAGGCGGTTGCCGGCATGATCCTCGTCGCGGTTGCCGTTCACGAGCTATTCGTGCGGTGACAAGTGCGGGCGCACCGCTTGACAGCCGTGGGCAAAGAGCGGAAAAGACAGCCCATGGGGTTGCGATCACCCCACGAGGCGACAGCCGAAGAATCGCGTCCTTTTCAACCGCTCAGACGGAGGACGCGCCATGCCGTCACTTCTTGAAATTTCCCCCGACAAGCTCGCCCGCCTCATCGGTACCCCGAAATCCCCAGCTCTCATCGACGTGCGGATTGACGAGGATTTCAACGCCGACCCTCGGCTGGTCCCCGGCTCGGTTCGGCGCGATTACCGTGAGGTGCAGCTCTGGATGGATGAGCTTTACGGCCGGTCCGCCGTCGTCATCTGCCACCGCGGCAAAAAACTGAGCTACGGCGTAGCCGCCTGGCTCCGCCAGGCCGGCATTTCGGCCGAAGTGCTCGAGGGCGGCTTCGAGAGTTGGGCAAAGGCCGGACACCCGGCAGTTCCTGCCTCCAGCTTGCCCGAGAGGGATGGGCAAGGGCGCACCGTCTGGGTGACGCGCACGCGTCCGAAGATCGACCGCATCGCCTGCCCATGGTTGATCCGCCGCTTTGTTGATCCAAATGCCGTGTTCCTGTTCGTCTCGCCGTCCGAGGTCGAAACGGTCGCCGAGCGTTTCAATGCCACGCCTTTCGACATCGACGCGCCGGTCCGCTGGAGCCACCGTGGCGAGCATTGCACCTTTGATGTCATGGTTGAGGAATTCGGGCTGGCAACGGAACCGCTGTTGCGGCTCGCAACAATCGTTCGGGCTGCTGACACGGCGCGGCTTGATCTTGCGCCGCAGGCGCCCGGCCTGTTAGCCGCATCGCTTGGGCTGTCGCGCATGTATGCCGACGACAACGAACAGCTCGAGGCGGGTCTGCTGCTCTATGACGCGTTTTACCGCTGGTGCCGGGACGCGACCGACGAAACGCACAACTGGCCTTCTCCCAAAAAGGGAGCATGACCTTGTCCGACATCGCACAGAACGCCACGACTATGTCAAAGCGCCAAGCATTGAGGCATGGCATACCGTTCGGCGACGCACTTCGCGTCTGGGCGCGGATCGCGACCTTGAGCTTCGGCGGCCCCGCCGGGCAGATCGCGGTGATGCACCGTATCCTCGTCGACGAGAAGCGTTGGATCGGCGAGCACCGCTTCCTGCACGCGCTCAACTACTGCATGCTGCTGCCCGGCCCGGAAGCGCAGCAGCTTGCGGTCTATATTGGCTGGCTCCTGCACAGAACTATCGGAGGACTCGTCGCCGGCATTCTGTTCGTTCTTCCGGGCTTCCTTTCGATTCTTGCTCTGAGCTACATCTACGCGGCCTTCGGCAATGTCACTGTCGTCGAGGGGCTGTTCTTTGGCCTGAAGGCGGCCGTGCTTGCGGTCGTTATTCATGCCGTCTTCCGGATTGGCAGCAGGGCACTGAAAAACCGGCTGATGATCGGCATTGCCGCGGCCGCCTTCGTCACCATCTTCTTCTTCGGGGTGCCGTTCCCGCTGATCATTCTGGGCGCCGGCATCATCGGCTATATCGGTGGACGCTCGGGGTCGCCGCTCTTCCGGATCGGCGGCGGCCACAAGGCGGGAACCGGACCAGTTCTCAAGGATGAAGACTCGCTTCTCGGAGAAGACATCCCTGCTCACGCGCGCCCCGACCTGGCCTGGTCGCTGCGAGTCTCGGCGGTTTTCCTCGCGCTGTGGCTGGTGCCGCTTGCCTTGCTTTTGATCTTTCTCGGGCCGGACAACGTCTTCACCAAGATCGGACTGTTCTTCGGCCAGATGGCGGTTGTGACCTTCGGAGGTGCCTATGCGGTGCTTGCCTATGTCGCCCAGGAAGCGGTTCAGCAATATGGTTGGCTGAAACCGGGCGAGATGCTCGACGGTCTCGGCATGGCCGAGACGACACCGGGGCCGTTGATCATGGTCACCCAGTTCGTCGGCTTCATGGGCGCCTATCGCGATCCTGGCTCGCTCAACCCGATGACTGCGGCGACGCTTGCGGCAGTGCTGACGACTTGGGTCACCTTTGTCCCCTGCTTCCTCTGGATCTTCCTCGGAGCACCGTTCATCGAGAGGCTGCGGAGCAATGTGGCGCTAACCGGGGCGATGTCGGCGATCACCGCCGCGATCGTCGGTGTAATCCTTAATCTCGCGGTCTGGTTTGGTTTGCACACGCTGTTTGCCGAGGTGATCACGCGGAAGATCGGAGGTCTCACGCTCGACGTCCCCGTACTGAGCTCCCTTGTTCTCCCTTCACTCGTTCTGACCATCACAGCCGCAACCGCAATATTCCGGTACAAGGCATCGATCATCGTCACGCTGCTCGCCTGCGCCTTGGCCGGTATGGTGTGGACGTTGGGCACGTAGGCCGCTTTGCGAAACAGAGAAATGCAACGGGGCTCCTCTAAGGCAGCGACGTCTCCGTAGCGAGCTCTGGCTAGATGCCTGGCTTCTCGTTGGTCCGTCGCTGTTCGTGCCCGACAGGTTGAAGCCGAGACGCAGCTCGAAAGAAGGGACGTAATTGTCAGGCATCCACCCGGCCACCTATCTGTTTGCTGCGCGTGCCTTGCGCGATTTCGGCGACGGCTGCAGTGACGTCCGGTTAGGGCCGACTGCCGTCATGGCGCTGTTGCCAAATGCGGACCTTGCTACTGAAGGCCGCGGTCACGCTCCGACCCCTGAGGTCGCTCGCTCAGCGAGCAGAACTGTGACCCGGATAGGACGATAGTACATTAAGGGCTCTAATTCGTTGCCGGAAAGCGGACGACTACTCACTCGGTGCTCCATCACACCACACCCTTGCCGTCCGACAGTGCTGTCAGTGCGGTGGCGTAGAACATCGCAACTCGGCTGACTAGTCGGATGACTTGGTCGCGCCATTGACACGAGCTGTCTCGCGAAGCAGCCGTTGGACCGACTGCAGATCCGATGTAGCGAATCCCTCCGTAAACCTGCCGCAGAGCGGCGCGAGCAGGTGATGAGCGTCGCCGAATCGGTTCTGCAGGATCCATAGTCGCGCTAGGCTTGTCGCCGCGCGCAACTCCCATAAGCCAGCGCTTTGCCCTCGCGCTATCTCGGTCGCGTGCCGGAGTCGCGCTTCCGCTTCGGCACGATCAAACGCTGGTAGCAGCTGCATCAGCTCGCCCGACAGCCGATGCAATTCCGCCTCGAACCACCGCTCGCCCGTTGCACCCGCTCGGTCCAGCGCGTCGGTCAGCAAATCCAATCCTCGCTTTGCTCCCCCGGCATGCGTCTCGAGGCGCGCGAGCAAGCTCAAAAAGAATGGAACCAGGAATTTCGCTCCAGTCATCTGCCACGACGCCAAGCCTTCTCGAACCTGTGTGAGGGCCGCTGGCAATTCACCCGTCTCTGCTAGCGTCCAGCCTCGAACCATTGCACCTGCGCCGAGGAAGTGCGGAGAGCCCTGCGCTCTTGCGAGCTTGATCAGTGAATCCGCCCGATCTCGGGCCTCCCGCCAGTCGCCGCGAAGCTGCGACAGGATGCAGCCGTAAAGCAGGGCGTAACCGAGCGTGTTGCGGTGGGAAAGTTCCCTTGCGTCCGCCAATGCCTCGTTGCTCCTGGCCTGGGCCTGCTCGGGATACCCGAGAGAGAAGAGGGTCCAGGAGAGGACCGAAAGTCCCGCCACCCGAGGGTCCTGGGCGAACAGGAATGCGAGGGAGCGGTGTTGCTGCGGGTCATAAAGGGCGAGCGACCGTTCCAGATATTCACGCGCGGTAGCGATCTCGCCGCGAAGGAAGGCATCAGTTCCGGCGATGCGATTGCCGACGGTCTCAGCGGACGCCTCCCGTTCTTCCTGCGCGCGTCGGAGCAGCTCCTCTCCCGCCTTCCTCCCCGCCTCCAGTTCAGCGCGCACGACGTGGAAGACCCACTCCCCGTAGAGGACAGGGAAGAGCCTGCCTTTATCTCCGATCCGCTCGCATAATTCGCGTGCTCGCGCGTTGGCCCGGCCGACCTCTGGCGCTGCCCAACCCTTGGCGGTCATCAACGCAACGCTGAGAGCGACCTGCAATTCGAGTTCCGGCCGCCATCGCGCAGCATCATCTGGCAGTCCTTCAAGCAACTCGAGCCCTCTTGTCAGATGGGTAATCGCTTCTGCCGTTGCGGACCGCGCAATCTCTGCTTGCCCGGCCTTGAGACAGTAATTGACGGCAGTTTCTAGCCGCCCCGCCTCCGCATAGTGTTGGGCCAGAAGCTCGGGCTGCGTCTGGACGGTTTCGGGGAAGCGCTGCTCGATCGCTGTGGCTATCGCCGCGTGCAACCGTTGTCGTTTCGTGCGCACAAGGGTCGCGTAGGCGGCGTCGCGTACCAGCGCGTGCTTGAAGCTGTAGGTTACCTGCGGCGGAGTCCCGTTGCGGAACACCAATCCCGACGCAATGAGGTCGCCCAGTGCTTCCTCAACCTCGCTCGTCTGCAACGGCGCGGCGGTCACGAGCAACTCATGTGAGAATTCTCGACCGATTGCGGCCGCCACCTGCGCGACCTCCCTGGCGGGCGCAAGTCGGTCAAGCCGGGCCAACAACGATTCCTGAAGCGTAGCTGGAATTGCGATTGTCGACAGGGGACTTGCGAGAGCGTAGTGATCGCCCTCGTCTTTGAGCAAGCTGGTCTCCAATATCGCGCGCGTCAGTTCCTCCACGAAGAGCGGAACGCCGTCTGTCTTCGCGACGATTTGATTGAGCACTTCGGTAGGCAGAGCTCTGCGGCCGGTCAGCCGGTCGACCATCTCTTCGCCTTGCCGACGGCTCAACCGACCAAGCGTCAAGGCGGTCACATGGGGATAGCGCGTCCACGGTGGGAGAAACTCGGTGCGGAACGTGATGAGCACCAGCACCGGCGAGTCCTGCACGCGGTCAACAACAAGGTCCAGCAACTCAAGCGATGTCGGATCAGCCCAATGCACGTCCTCGTATACTGCCAGGACGGGCTGACGTGCCGCGAGCCCGATGAGCTGATCGACCAGTACCTCCAGCATTCGCTTCTTCTGCCGGTGCGGGCTCAACTCCAATGGCTGATAGCGAAAGTCCGCTGGAACCGACAGCAACGCCGCGAGCAGCGGAGCCGCGTCCGCGACTTCTTCGGTCGATTGCGTGAGCAGCGCTTCGAGCTTGCTCAGTTTCACTTCGGGGGGATCCTCCGCGGCGAAACCAGCTGCCCGCTCCAGAAGGCGGATAACCGGATAAAGGGGGCTGGTCTGATGATATGCCGAGCAGTAGTGACTTACAGTGGTATGCGGCTCGCCTTCCAGACGCCGGCGCAGGGCACGAACAAGGCGCGACTTGCCGATGCCGGGCTCGCCCGCTAACAGCACCGCGCGGCCTTTTCCTTTTTTGACTGCCTCCCAGCGCTTCAACAGGAGGCCTAACTCGTGCTCGCGACCGACGAGCGGGGTCAGGCTCGCCCCGTGCAACGCTTCAAAGCGGCTTTCCGCAGAGCTTTCACCGAGCACTCGCCAAGCAGGTATCGAAGCAGGAAAACCCTTCAACGGGTGGAAGCCGAGTTCGACGAGATCGAACAGACCGCCTATCAGCTGCCGGGTAGCGGATGCTACCACCACAGCTCCCGGCTCGGCGACACTTTGCAGTCGTGCCGCTAGATTGGGCGTTTCGCCGATTACCGTCTCCTCACGCGCTGCACCTTCGCCAATCAGTTCGCCGACAACAACCAAGCCTGTCGCGATGCCGACGCGAGCTTCCAGCGTCTCCCCATGCGGTGGTTGCAGCTTCCGCACTGCAGCGATGGCCCCGAGCCCCGCTCGAACCGCTCGCTCGGCCTCATCCTCGTGAGCGCGCGGATAGCCAAAGTAAGCGAGCACGCCATCGCCCATGTACTTGGCAACGTGTCCTTCGAATCGCGCGATCGCACCCGCCACCGCACCCTGATAGCCCCGTAGCAGTTCGCCCATCTCCTCTGGATCGAGTCGTGAGGAAAGCCTGGTCGAATCGACAAGGTCGACGAACATCACGGTGAGCTGACGACGCTCCGCCTCCGGGATGATTACAGGTGTCACGCCAACCCCAGCTGCGCTGTTCGGTTGTTCAGCGACCTCACGCAGTGCGGCGATAGCGGCAAGCAGTTTACGACGGTGCCCTACTGAAGCGACGCCAAGCTCAATCAGGTCCTCGGCCGTAAGATGCCTGAGTACTTCAGGATCGATGTCGTTTTGGCGGAACGTTCCTTCGTACTGTCCCAGCCCTTGATCGCGCAGCCAGGCACCAATGTCCATGGCTCCCTCTCCGTCTACTCGGAGTGCAAGCGTCTTCAGCATACTCCAGAAGTCTCTAAGCCGCACGCCCCAAGCAAAGAGGACCGCATGACCTATGTCGGCAACGTCTGCGGCGAACGTGTTCGTTCTGGCAGACGAGCCGAACGGCAACTCCCCGCCCGATTCGGACCTTGCATCCTGACGCCGAGGTCCGCTTCGGGCCGTCTCTGAACTTTCAGCTCGGATACCAGCGTGTATAGCGTCGGTTCAGATTGCGCACATCCCCTTGGGGCTGCGGCTTCGGCCATGTGTCCCAAGGGCGACACGTACCAGTTTCCGCGCTGCAGCAAGCGCGAGAAACCCTCTGTCGGAGACTCCGCGCAGTTTACGTTGAAATCACCGGCGGCAATGGCCAGAGTTCCCGCGGGCAAGGCAGCCGAGAGGTTGCTCACCTGCTTGAGTGCGCGGACACCATCGGGCGCAAGCCCGTTCGAATGCGACCTTTACCCGCGGGCGCGGCAGAGTCAGCTGTAAAGCGTCTGATGACGATTCCGGGCATAGGCGCTGTTACGGCTGTCTCCTACGTTGGCCGCGATTGAAGCCCCGGATCACTTCAGAACATCGCGGTCGGTGGGCGCTTGCTCGGGCTAACGACGCAACGATATCCATCCGGCGAAGTCGACTATGATGGCCATACCTCCCGTCGGGGGCGACAGCCATTTGCGGGGGGGTGCTCTACGAAGCGGCAACGGTGCTCTTGACGAGAACTAGCGCTAGGGCCGAGTGCCGCCTCAAGGTCTGGGGGCTGAAGCTGCGCGAGCGGTTGGGCTTTAAGCGCGCCGCGGTGGCAGTCGCCCGCAAGCGCGCAGTCATGATGCACAGCATGCTCAAGACAGGAGAAGAGTTCAACGCATCGGCTGGCGCCGATCTCGCCTAAGCCAAGCGCCAGCTTCCCTCCGTTCGTCAAATCTCGATTGACGAACGGAGCGTCCCTGCTGCGGACGTGGGTTTGATCATTCCGTTACTCAGGCGGCAGCTCTCTGAGACTGCGCCTCAAACATAGGAAGATCCTACCTGCGAAGACCCATTATGCGGCGGCATTTGCCGACCGCGGAAACAACCGTGCTCCCGGCACTGGATTGCTCCGGAAGATATCGGCGCACCACTCTCACTCGCTACAGCACGATTGGGCGCGCTCGCGAGCGGCTTCTCAGCTGCCAGCACTGCGGTCGCGCACGACGTAGGCACCAATCAACTTTGAAACGGCTCCTATGTGCTAAGCCGGACCGATGCCGATGACAGGAATTCACTTGACGGACAGTTAGCGATTAAACAACCTGAGCATGTCCGGTCTTTTGGGGGCAACTCCAATCAAACACCTAGTCCATCGTCGCGGATCGACGCCCGGACCGACAACGCGGTGTGAGCGCAGCGACCGAAATAATTATCTCTGGCCACCAACAGGCTGCCTCACGGTTGGCCTGTCGGCAGGCCTCTACCTTCTGCTGAACGCAAGGATAGCTGGGATTTCCGGTCTCGTGGCCGCCGCAGCCGGCCGGACTCATGGCGGCGACAGCAAGCTGGGACTGGGTTTCCTCGCCGGCCTGGATTTGGCATGACGCTTACTGCCATATCTGTTTGGAAACCCTCACCTTGCGGATCACACCAATTGCAGGTCCAAGCGTTCCGCCACCAACGACCCGTGCTGCCAAAAGTAGACCCGCCGAGCGGATATGAGCTAGGCGGAAGTTACGGAACTGATTGATATGCCTTCAACTTCCAACGGAATCCGCAAGACGCTGCAGGACGACCAACAACCCAGGAAGCTGGCCGTCTTCGTAAGTCTGGAAGTGGAACACGCCAGCTTCCGCGGTTTGAACTTACCACAGTCATTCACGGTATCGTGGTCCAGACTGGAGATGTCAGCACTCCGGCCGGAAGCATGCTCCGGCCGAACAAAAATTGCTTACGCGCGGCGGCGTCTCACGCAGCTCTGAGTTCCTTCCGGACGAGGAGGATCGTGGGGTCGTCGGGATCGGTCACGGTGGTGAATCCCATCTGCTGCTCGATTTCGATGGCCGCACGGTTCTCGCGCCGCTCGATCGACTCGAGCACCTTGACGCCCTTTGCCTCGGCGACCCGCGAGAGAAATCCGAGGAGCTCCCAGCCAACGCCCAGATTCTTGTAGTCCGAGCGAATGCTGATCGCCACCTCCCCTCGCTCGAATGCGGGATCACAGGCCAGCATGGCAGTGGCGATCAACGGATTGCCGCTCTCGCCGAAAGCCAGGTAATTCTCCGTCCGGACGTGATCGACATTGGTGAGGGCCGCGATCCGCTCCTTGCCGACCTCGTTAAGGCCAGCAAGATAACGAAAACTCAGGTCCTCTTTGGTGACATGGGTGAAGAATTCGGCAAGCATCGGCTCATCTTCGGCCCGAACGGGCCTGACGTGAATTTTAAGGCCTGTTCGGGTCATCAGATCTGCGGTCCCGTTTCCCATAGTGGTCTCCTTTGGCTGCGCCTTCTCCCTTCCGACAGATGCAAGCGGGAGATGATTGCTGATCGCTGAACATTTAGTCAAAGGAGAATGGAGCGCATTGTTCCGGATCAATCTCCTCTTCACCGGAGGAAACCGATCAAAAAGCTCGGAGCGTCTGGGGTAATGCCTCTCCGCTTCGCCGATGTACCAGCGGACGGCGAAATCAAAGCTAATCGTCTATGGATTAGTGGCTTTCAGCGCCGGAGTGGCCCAGTGCCTCCCGGGCAGCAGCCTAAAGTTCCCGTGCTGCATAGAGGCAGCGGATGATGTCGCTGGCGAACGACTGCATCCGAGCTCTTGCCGCCTCGGTGCTTTCGTGTTCCGCAAGGTCGAGATAGCAATCGAGCAGGAATTCGCAGAGTGGGACCAGCCGCCCGGTGACGTTCGCGGGAACGTGCCGCAAGAGAGGCGTTTCGCCAGGCGACGTTGCTATTAGAGCGGTCGCGCGCTCCTGCGCCTCGTTCGCCAAGCCGCGCAACCGCTCCGCAGTTTCTCCGGGTGCAGCCGCAGGGATGCGTATCAACAGTTCGGCGAGCCGCCCTTCGAGCGTCGGCAAGTCGTCCCTCATTGAGCCGCCTTCCGCGTGGCGCATTTCGTGAAAGGCGCGGCGGCGCTCGCGACGCAGTGTCGCCACATGGCCCAGTTCCTCCCTTGCCAGTCGCTCGGCGGCCTGCCTGATTGCCTCGGAAGGCGCATGCGCCGCCGCATAGGTCCAGAAGACAAAGGCCCGCTCCTCATTGCGCACCGCCATGGAAAACGCGCGGTACGACGTCAGCAGCTCCGGAGCGACAACGCCCGCCCCCTCGTCGTCGAAGAACGGTTCTGGGAGGTTGACCGGTTGTGGCGCTCTCTCGCCTAGCCATTGGTCCACCTTTCCGAGATGCCCCTCCTCTTCCGCCACAAGGCCGTCGAAGACTGCGGCGAGGTCGGGGCGTTCTTCGGCGCGCATGCGCGCGGCCAAGGCGACATAGCCGTCGACTGCCTCCTGCTCCATCGCTCGGGCGAACGACAGCAACTCCGTCATCGACGCCATTACCCAGGGTTCGGTTCTCTTTTGCGGCATGTCCTGCTCTCTCGGTGGCACGCGCAAGTAGCGCAATTGAGCTCGATCTTCTCGACCTTCGACATACTGGACCGAGTTGAAGTTAATCGAGTTGATCTGGCGCAAAGAAATACATTTCGGGCCGTGCGAAATGGCCGCGATGCAGTGGCTCCGTGGCCCCAGGAAATCCGATGTACCAAGCAGCGATACAAAAGAACCAAATCAAACGCCTTCTGCGCGGCCTCGTCACTCTCTGCATCGCCATCTTGTTGGCCGGTCCAAGCATGGCCGCGGGCCAACTTTCCAACTACCTTCAAAAAGTGCAGCCGCAGGAAATTTTTCGAGGTGCAACCCGCTTCGGCGAGGTCACCGGCGATCCGCCGATCGCACCCGTTTTCCGCGGCGACAGCCTGCTGGGTTACGCGTATCTCAATTCCGACGTCACAAGCTCCGTCGGCTATTCCGGCAAGCCCATCCATGTCGTAGTTGGAATCGATCCGAAAGGCGTCGTACGCGGGCTTAAGCTTGTCGACCATAAGGAACCTATCGTTCTAATAGGCATTCCGGAAGCGAAGGTCGTCGCCTCGGTCAATGCCCTCATCGGCAAGGACCTTGGGCGCGTCTCGGCAGGGGCCGATCGGCCCCCGCAAGTCGATATCGTCAGCGGTGCCACCGTAACCGTCCTCGTCATGGGCGACAGCATCGTCCGATCCTCCGTCAAGCTGATCCGCAGCGGCAGGCTTGGGATGGATGCTGGTACGGCGGCCGGATCCACTACCGAGATCCGCAAGCTTGATCTTGACAAGACGGATACGAGCGACTGGCGGACCTTGATCGGGGACGGCTCCGTTCGAAGTCTACGGCTGACAGTCGGCGAGGTTTCCGAAGCGTTTCGGCAGGCCGGTCAGCTAGCCGCCGCAGGCCGGCCCGAGACCCACAACCCCGGCGACCGGTTCATCGATCTCTACGTCGCGCCGGTTAGCGTGCCGGCAATCGGAAGGTCGCTGCTCGGAGATGCTCGTTACGAGCAGATGCGCCATAAGCTGAAACCCGGCGAGGAAGCGATAATCGTCGCGGGAGATGGCGCCTATTCGTTCAAGGGTTCGGGCTACGTTCGGGGCGGTATTTTCGACCGCATCGAACTGCTCCAGGAGGGCCAGGGGCTGCGGTTCCGCGACCGCTACCATACGAGGCTGCCGGCGCTCGCGGCGGTCGGGGCGCCGCGGCTGCGCGAAATCGCCCTGTTTGTGATTTCGGCAGAGTTCGATTTTGATTTGACCGCCCCCTGGGAGCTGCAGTTGCTGGTGCAACGAAGTGCCGGCGGGCGCGAAAAGACCGTTCTGCCCTATAATCTGGGTTACACGCTCCCCGACGCGTATGTAACCGTCGAGACAGCCACCGCACAGGCACCGCCGGTCAGCGCCGCCGAACAGGCCGCACCCGCCGACCCGATTGCGGAAGAGCAGCCCCTCTGGGTGAAAATGTGGGACATGAACCGGCTGTCGGTTGCGGTCACGGTAGCCTCCGTGCTCGTCCTGACCCTAATCTTCTTCTTCCAGGACTGGCTGGTGAAGCGGCCGGCGCTGTTTGCGTGGGTCAGACGCGGCTATCTGCTCTTCACCCTGGTGTGGCTCGGCTGGTACGCTAACGCCCAGCTCTCCGTTGTCAACGTCCTGACATTCTTTAACTCCCTGGTGATGGGATTCCACTGGGAGTTCTTCCTCTCCGCACCTCTGGTCTTCCTTCTGTGGGGCAGCGTGGCCGCCGCACTCCTGTTTTGGGGGCGCGGCCCCTTCTGCGGTTGGCTATGTCCGTTCGGCGCCCTGCAGGAACTGACCAATAATGTCGCGCGATTGCTGAAGGTGCCTCAGGTGAAAGTGCCCTGGGGCCTGCATGAGCGTCTCTGGCCGATCAAGTACATTCTCTTCCTCGGCCTGTTCGGACTGTCGCTCTACTCTCTCGCGCTTGCCGAGATGTTTTCTGAAGTGGAGCCGTTCAAGACGGCGATAATCCTGAAGTTCGCCCGCGAATGGCCCTTCGTCATGTTTGCGCTCACCGTGCTCGCCGCCGGCCTTTTCATCGAACGGTTCTACTGCCGCTACCTTTGCCCGCTGGGCGCTGCACTCGCCATTCCGGGCCGGATCCGCATGTTCGAGTGGCTGAAACGGTGGCCGGAATGCGGCTCGCCCTGCCAACGTTGCGCCAAGGAATGCCCGGTCCAGTCCATCCATCCGGAGGGTGCCATCAACGTCAACGAATGCATCTACTGCATGCATTGCCAGGAGCTTTACCACGACGATCAGCGGTGTCCGCACATGATCCAGGTGCGGCTGAAGCGCGAAAAGTTCATGGCGCTTTCGACCCCGGTTTCGCGGGGGGAAGTGCCGTCGAAGACCGTCGTGACCCACAAGGGCGCCCCGATCAGAAAGACAGAAACGACGCCGGAAAATCCCGTCTGAAGCCAACATCCAAGGAGAGGCACAATGTCAAACGAAGAAACCAAGATGCGTCTGAACAGGCGACAGATGCTTGGCACCACCGCCTTTATGGCGGCGGCCGGCGCTATGAGCGCAGGCGGTGCGCTGACGCTTTCTGGCGGCACGGCGACCCCGGCCAAGGCGCAGGCAGCTTCCGACGGAAGCTACGAAGTGAAGCCGGGCGAGCTCGACGAATACTACGTGTTCTTCTCATCCGGGCAGTCGGGCGAAATCCGTATTCTCGGCGCACCCTCGATGCGCGAGATGATGCGGATACCCGTCTTCAACCGGTGCAGTGCCACCGGTTGGGGCCAGACCAACGAAAGCCGCAAGGTCATGACCGAGGGGCTGCTGCCGGAAACGGTCGAGTTCCTGAAGGATCAGGGGGGTCTTTACCTGAACGGCGACCTTCACCATCCGCATCCGTCGTTCACCGACGGCACCTATGACGGGCGCTACCTCTACGCCAACGACAAATCCAACTCCCGCGTCTGCCGCATTCGGCTCGACGTCATGAAGTGCGACAAGATCATCCAGCTTCCGAACCAGCACACTGTCCACGGGCTTCGGGTCCAGAAATATCCGAAGACCGGATACGTCTTCTGCAATGGCGAGGACGCCGTGCCAGTCCCGAATGACGGCAAGACCATGGGCGATAAGAACTCCTACCAGGCGATATTCACCGCCGTGGACGGTGAGACGATGGAGGTCGCCTGGCAAGTAATGGTCGACGGCAACCTCGACAACGTCGACGCCGACTACCAGGGCAAGTACTGCTTTGCCACCTGCTACAATTCCGAAGAGGGCTTTACCCTGGCGGACATGATGGCGAGCGAGCAGGACTGGGTCGTCATCTTCAACCTGAAGCGGATCGAGGAGGGAGTCGCAAAGGGTGACTACAAGGAAATCGGCGGCGTGCCGGTGCTGGACGGCCGCAAGGGTTCGCCCTACACTCGCTACGTGCCCGTGCCGAACAGTCCGCACGGCATCAACACGGCGCCCGACGGCATCCACGTCGTTGCGAATGGCAAGCTCTCGCCGACCGTGACCGTGTTCGACGTGCGCAAGTTCGACGATCTCTTCGATGACAAAATCCAGCCCCGCGACACCGTTGTCGCCGAGCCGGAACTCGGTCTCGGTCCCTTGCATACCGCCTACGACGGCAAGGGCAACGCCTACACGACATTGTTCATCGACAGCCAAATTTGCAAATGGAACATCGAGGACGCCAAGCGGGCCTATGCGGGCGAGAAGGTCGATCCCATTCGCCACAAGCTCGATGTCCATTACCAGCCCGGCCACAACCACACGTCCATGGGGCAGACCAAGGAAGCGGACGGCAAATGGCTAATTTCGCTCAACAAGTTCTCCAAGGACCGTTACCTGAACGTCGGCCCGCTCAAGCCGGAAAACGACCAACTGATCGACATTTCGGGCGACGAGATGGTACTCGTGCACGACAATCCGACCTTTGCCGAACCCCATGACGCGACGATCGTCCATGCCTCCAAGATCAACCCCGTCCATGTCTGGAACAGGGACGATCCATTCTTCGCCGATGCGGTCGCCCAGGCTAAGGCCGACAACATCGACCTGATGGTCGATTCGGAAGTCATCCGAGACGGCAACAAGGTCCGCGTCTACATGACGTCCGCCGCCCCGGCCTTCGGGCTGGAAGATTTCACCGTCAAGCAGGGTGACGAGGTCACGGTCTACGTGACGAATATCGACGAGGTCGAGGACCTCACGCATGGATTCTGCATCGTCAACTACGGCATCAACATGGAGGTGGCACCGCAAGCGACCGCTTCCGTCACCTTCAAGGCGAGCAGGCCGGGGGTCTACTGGTACTACTGCACCTGGTTCTGCCATGCGATGCACATGGAGATGAAGGGCCGCATGCTCGTGGAGGCGCAGGGCGCCTGATGGTTCGGACGAACATATCGGCTTTCGGGATGGCGGCGCTTGCCGCCGTCATCCTCGCCTGTCCCGTCTCGGCCGCAACGATTCGGAAGGCTGCCGACGGGTTGCCGCTCCAGCCTGTGCTCGACCGCGCCTCGCCCGGCGACGTCATCGTGCTGCAAGGCGAACATCAGGGACCGGTCACAATCGGCAAAACGCTGACGCTCGAAGGCGAACCCGGAGCCCTTATCATGGGCAACGGCAAAGGCAGCGTAATAACCGTGAAGGCGCCGCAGTCGATCGTCCGCGGCCTCGAAATCAGAGGCTCGGGCAAGGACCTTTCTGGAATGGACTCCGGCATCTTCGTGGCACAGACGGCGACCGGAGCGCGCGTGGAGAAGAACGCGATCATCGGCAATCTCGTCGGCATCTATCTTCACGGTGCACGAGACTCCTGGGCACTAGGCAACCGGATCATCGGCTTGCGCGATGGCAGGATCAGCGAGGCGGGGGACGGCATATCGGTCTGGAACGCGCCGGGCGCGCGGGTCGTCGACAATGACGTCAGCTACGGGCGCGATGGTATTTTCAGCAAAACGAGCAAGCGGAATGTCTTCAGCGGCAATCGCTTTCGTCAACTGCGGTTCGCAGTGCATTACATGTACACGAACGACAGCGAAATCAGCGACAACGTCTCGACTGGCAACGCTGTCGGCTATGCGATCATGTATTCCAACCGCCTCAAGATAGAAGGCAATCGCTCGGACGGGGATCGCGACCACGGACTTCTGTTGAACTACGCGAACAACTCCCGGATCACCGGGAACATCGTCGTCGGCCGCCTTCAGCCGGCGGACCGCTGGCTGAAGGCGCGGTCCTCGGAGCACGGCGTTCCGAAGGCCGAGGACGAGAAACAGACAGGAGTTGAAGTCCGCCGACTTGGGCCGGAAAAATGCGTATTCATCTACAATGCTAACAAGAACCGCTTTCGGAACAACGTGTTCGAGGGCTGCGCGATCGGCATCCACTTCACCGCAGGCTCGGAGGGCAACCTGATCAGCGGCAACTCCTTCATCAGCAATCGAAATCAGGTCAAGTATGTTGGTACGCGCCACCTCGATTGGTCGTCTGAAGGACAGGGCAATTACTGGAGCGACAACCCCGCCTTCGACCTCAACGGCGACGGTGTTGGCGATAGCCCCTACAGACCGAATGATCTAATCGACAAGGTATTATGGACTTCCCCGCAGGCAAAGCTGCTGACCACTAGCCCCGCCGTCCAGGTGATCCGCTGGGCGCAGGCGCAGTTTCCGGCAATCCTGCCCGGCGGCGTCGTCGACAGCCACCCGCTGATGGTGCCGGCAGACAGGAAGGTCGTGCAATGACCGGGACAGTCGAGATAGTCAACGTCAGCAAGTGCTACGGAAACTCGACCGTAGTGCGGGACATTTCTTTCGGATTGGGAGCAGCCGAAACCGTCGCGCTCGTCGGGCATAACGGCGCCGGCAAGACCACCCTCATCAAGCTGATGCTCGGCCTTATCCGGCCGACAAAAGGTCTGGTGCGTGTCCTCGGAGAGAACCCGGCGACGGGCGACTTCGCGGTACGGCAACGCCTGGGTTATCTCCCGGAGAGCGTCTCCTTCAACATGGCGCTGACAGGGCGGGAGACTCTGCGCTTCTACGCACGGCTGAAGCGGGTGGACTGTGTAGCCGCCAGCGATCTTTTCGAGCGCGTCGGGCTAGCCGAGGAAGCCGTCGACCGGCCCGTCCGGACCTATTCCAAGGGCATGCGACAACGCCTGGGCCTGGCGCAGGCCCTGCTCGGCACGCCACGGATCCTGCTCCTCGACGAACCCACTAGCGGACTCGACCCGGCCCTGCGGCGGAACTTCTACGAGCTGATCACCGAACTGCGGGCAAAGGGCACCACCGTGCTGCTCTCGTCGCATGCCCTTACCGAACTCGAGGGCCGCGCCGATCGCGTGATCATCGTCAACAATGGCGTGAAGATCGCAGACGGAACACTTGCGGAGCTTCGTGGCATCGCCCGGCTGCCGACGCGAATCAGCCTGACGCTCTCCCAGGCCGACGCCACGCCTGCCTGGCTGAACGGCGGCATGAAATGGTGCCGCAGCCCGCACGGCGTCGTCGAGGCGGAAGTCTCCTCGGACCGCAAGATCTCGCTGCTGCATGAGATCACCGCAGATGCTGCGCTGCTCTCCGGCTTGACGATCACTGAACCGACGCTTGATGACCTTTACGCGCATTTTCTCAAGGGCGGGGTAACGAAATGAGCAATATAATCACCCTCGCCGGGAAAGAAATCCAGGAAGGCATGCGGAACCGGTGGGTATTGGCAACCACCTTGCTACTGACCGCACTTGCCCTGACGCTGTCCTTCATTGGCAGCGTGCCGACCGGTAGCGTGGGCGTCGACAAGCTTGATGTCGTCATCGTCAGCCTCTCGAGCCTGACCATCTTCCTCGTGCCGTTGATCGCCCTCCTGCTGTCGCATGACGCGATCGTCGGCGAGATGGAGCGAGGAACGATGCTGCTTCTCCTCAGCTATCCTATCGGACGCCGCGAGGTCGTCTTCGGGAAGTTCCTCGGTCATCTGGCGATACTCGCCTTCGCAACGCTCTTCGGCTACGGCGCGGCTGCTGCGGCGCTGGTCGCGACGGGAAGCGCTGTCGGACCGGATAGCTGGCGGGCCTTCGGGTCGATGATCGCGTCCTCGATCTTCCTTGGGGCCGTGTTTGCGTCGATCGGCTATCTTATAAGCTCGATGGCCAGGGAGCGCGCGACGGCCGGGGGCATCGCGATTGGAATCTGGCTGTTCTTCGTATTGATCTACGACATGGCGCTGCTCGGCGGCCTCGTTGCCGCGCAGGGGCTGGCCATTCCGACCGGGCTGCTCAACCTGCTCCTGCTCGCTAACCCGACCGACGTCTACCGCCTGCTCAACCTCGGTTCCGGTGGGGCACGCGCTCTTTCGGCCCTGGGAGGCGTCGCCGACCACACCGGCCTTTCTGCGCCCGTCCTGCTTGCAGCGTTCGGGTTCTGGACGCTCGCACCGCTCGGATTCGCCACGTTGATCTTCTCAAGGAGGGAGCTATGAGGTTCACGGTCGCCACTGCCATCCTCGCCGCAACGCTTGTCCTTGCCGGCTGCCAGAAGGAGGAGGATGCGATGATGCCCTCCCCCTATGCGCTCACGGCCGACGCAATGGGACGCTACTGCGGCATGAACGTCCTCGAGCATCCGGGGCCGAAGGGCCAGATCATCCTGCAGGACATCCCCGAACCCATCTGGTTCTCTTCGGCGCGGGACACCGTCGCCTTCACGATGTTACCGGAGGAACCCAAGGACGTCGCCGCGATCTACGTATCGGACATGGGCGCAGCGCCGAGCTGGGGGGAGCCGGGAGCGCAGAACTGGATCGACGCGACAAAGGCGTTCTACGTCATCGGCAGCAAGGTAAGGGGCGGAATGGGGGCCGAGGAGGCGGTGCCGTTTTCGAGCGAACGCGCTGCACGGGATTTCGCTGCAAGGAATGGCGGCCGGGTGAGCGGATTCGAGGAAATTCCCAAGGACTATGTACTGGGGACCGGGGCCTCCGAGTACGGCGCGGGAATCGAAACCGAGAGCCATGGGGAGGCTCAAACTCATGGTTAGTCCGATTACGCGCCGCCGGGCGATCTGCATCATGGCAGCTGCCGCCGGACTCCCGCTGCTGGATCGTGGCGGACGTGCCGAAGCCGCAGTGGCCGCGTTGACGTGGAAAGGCCGCGCCCTGGGCGCGCCCGCGACACTGATCCTGAACTTAGAGAGCCAGGCAGCCGCGGCGCGGCTCATAGACCGTGTCGTTGCCGAGGTGTCGCGCCTCGAGAGGGTGTTCAGTCTTTACCAGAGCGATTCCGTCCTCTCCGAACTGAACCGAACCGGAGCGATCGCCGCTCCGCCGTCGGATCTGGTGAACCTGCTCGAGGCGAGCCATGATTTCTGGGTGGCGACTGGTGGTGCCTTCGACCCCACCGTTCAGCCTCTGTGGACGCTCTATGCAGAGCACTTTTCCGCCAACGACGCTGATCCTGCGGGACCGCCGGAGGCCGCGAAGAGGCGCGCATTGTCGCGCGTCGGCATGGACAAGCTCAAGTTCAACCGCGATCGCGTCGTATTCTCCCAACCGGGAATGGGGCTGACCCTCAATGGCATAGCCCAGGGCTACATCACCGACCGGATCGTCGGCCTGCTCAAGGATGCGGGTATGGCGAACAGTCTCGTCAGCATGGGCGAAACACGCGCCATCGGGGCGCAGCACGACGGCCGGCCGTGGCGGGTCGGACTTGCGACGCGAGAAGATGCCGGCACGCCGGACAGCGTACTGAACCTCGTCAACAGGGCCGTCGCGACATCGAGCCCGGACGGCTTCCGGTTCGGCGGCTCCGGCCGGTTCGGCCACATTCTCGACCCGCTGAGCGGGGCAACGCCAAGACTCTATCGACGGGTCAGCGTCGTAGCCCCGACTGCGACGGCTGCCGACGCCTTCTCAACCGCCTTCAGCCTCATGGGCAGTTCGGCTGTTCGCATCGCGTGCGAGCACCATTCGGAACTGACCGTTGAAATGATCTCCACTTCGGGTGCGCACGAGCGGTGCGGCCGTGCGTGACGCCGGTGGTCCAAAGATCCGGGGGTCAGAAAACGACAAGATCTGAAGCTCAATCCGCGCAATTCCGCTCCATTGCTGAGTAGAATTCAAGGTCTGCGTCAGCGTCAGCGGAATGATGCACAGTCAGTGCAGCCGAGACAGCTGCACTCGTATGTTGAACCCGGCGCAGTCAGAGCGCCCCGGTTGTTTGAAGAGCCGTTCAGTGGCCAAAGGAGAGCCCCAAATGCTGACCCAGAAGACCAAAGATATCGTCAAAGCCACGGCCCCAGTGCTCGCGCAGCACGGGCATGCGATCATCCAGCATTTCTATAAGCGGATGTTTCAGGCGCACCCGGAACTCAAGAACATATTCAACATGGCGCACCAGGAAAGGGGCGAGCAACAGCAAGCGCTCGCACGCGCCGTCTACGCCTATGCGGCCAACATCGAAAATCCGGAGAGCCTTTCGGCGGTGCTGAAGGATATCGCCCATAAGCACGCCAGCCTTGGCGTGCGACCGGAACAATACCCCATCGTCGGAGAACATCTGCTTGCATCGATCAAGGAGGTGCTGGGAGATGCCGCGACAGATGAAATCATTTCAGCCTGGGAACAGGCCTATGGCAATCTGGCGGATATTATGGCTGGCATGGAGAGTGAGCTCTATGAGCGCTCGGACGAACGCTCCGGTGGTTGGACCGGCTGGCGTCGTTTTATCGTCCGTGAGAAGCACCCGGAGAGCGATGTCATCACCTCATTCGTGCTGGAGCCGGCGGACGGTGGACAGGTGGCGGATTTCGAGCCTGGACAATACACGAGTGTCGCGGTGCATGTGCCAAAGCTCGGGTACCAGCAGATACGCCAATACAGCCTTTCGGATTCTCCGAACGGACGCAGCTATCGCATTTCCGTCAAGAGAGAAGATGGCGGCTTGGGGACGCCCGGCTACGTCTCGTCCTTGCTGCACGATGATGTCAATGTCGGCGATGAACTCAAGCTCGCCGCTCCCTACGGGAATTTCTACATCGACGTCACCGCGACGACGCCGATCGTTCTGATCAGCGGCGGGGTCGGTCTGACGCCGATGGTCAGTATGCTGAAGAAGGCGCTCCAGACACCGCCGCGGAAGGTCGTGTTCGTGCATGGCGCACGAAACAGCGCAGTGCATGCGATGCGTGACCGTCTGAAGGAAGCCTCCCGCACCTACCCGGAATTCAAGCTGTTCATCTTCTACAACGAGCCCCTGCCGACGGATATCGAGGGGCATGACTACGATTTTCCCGGATTGGTCGACGTCGAGGAGATCAAGGACAGCATCCTCCTCGAGGAGGCCGACTATTACATCTGCGGACCGGTTCCGTTCATGCGCATGCAGCACGACAAGCTGCTCAGCCTTGGCATTTCCGAAGCGCATATTCACTACGAAGTATTCGGCCCCAATTTATTCGCCGAGTGAGGGTACCACCGGACGAAGCGGTTTTCGACCAAGGGCCGAGGGGCCGGCCTTCAGACTGGCCGCGGCTGGCCTTCCCCTGCGAATGGTCTGGGTCAAGATCCGTCTGACGCCAGTTTGATCTCAGTACGCGAGCTCGCGCGATAAAAGGTCATTTCTTCGCTGATCACGCGATCCTCGCTGTTCAGGATTGCGGTCCATATTCGGTTCCCGATTTTGACGCGCAAGCGGCACGTGCCAGCGTCTTCACCCTCGCCGCGCTCGACCGTGCTGGTGACGAGTCCCCTACGGATGTTCCGACGCAAGTCGTCGCTTGAGAGCTGGAAACGATCCGCGAGCGCAGCGGGGTCGAATGTGAAATCTCCATTTTGATCTCGTTGAACCTGCATGACTCTCTCCTGCAAGATACATCTAATCGGAGGGGCATTCTCAAGCACCGGCACCTTGGTGCTCTGCGGACATAGAAACCCCTTCCGCGGCCGTGATGCCGTTGCCACGCTCGACCTTATTGCCGAGTGCGGCGCTGAACGCGGGTCTAGGAACAGGACCGCTCATGGCCGGAAAATATGCGACGAGGAAGAGCGTCCACCCCGCCATCCAACAGATTGCGGCAGCAGCGACGGTGTCGAAAGCGTTTTCATTCAACCAGCCGCCGGAAATCCGCAGCAGCGCCGAGAGCGACACGAGTGAGAACGCGACCGCCATGGCCCGACCGAGGATCAGGGACTCGCCGTCGCGGACCATGGCTGGCCGCATCATCAAAGCCGCGATCATCGTGCTCATCGCGCCCATCGTCAGCGCGTGCAGGGCGTCATCTGCTGGAACCTGGTCGGGTATAATAGCTGAAAGACCGCCGAGAATGAGCGCCGTCGGTGTCCAGGCGAAGGCAACATGCAGGATGAACAGGGCCGGATAGCGGCGGGTCCAGAGGCTCCGCCATGCGCTCATCTGCCACAGCAGCACAGCGCCCGAAAACAACAGCAGGAGACCTGGCAGCGTGGGCGGCCAAGCGCCATGAAGACAGGCTGCGAGGAGAGTGCCCGCTATCGCCAGGTGGGAAAGATTCCGCCGAGTGTAGAGCAGGTTCCCTCTTCCTCTCCGGTCCAGCCAGGATCGCGTGAAAGCGGGCACGGCGCGTCCGCCTATTAAAACGATCAGCACGGCATAAAGCAGCGGCTTGGGACCCGGGCCATCGCCGATGCTAACCAAGGCATTTATGCCAAGCGCGCCCGTCCCAAGCGGCGCCCAGCACCGATCCCACGCCCCGGAGACAACAATGCCATGCATCAACATCGCAGTCAGGAACGCAAAATAGGCGGACACCCCGGTCGCGGCAGCGATAAAGGGCAAATGGTCCGAGAGCGCGCCGGTAAGACGGGCGACGCACCAGAGCCAGGTTGCAATCATAGTGGCGGCCGGCGAGACCGCCCTCCTCTTCGTCCAGGCTGGCAAGGCCGACAGGAGATAGCCCCCTGCCGCAGCTCCCCCCATGCCGAACACAAGTTCGCGGCTGTGCCACTCGACCCTGTCCGGTGCGAGTTGTTGCGGGACGAGCCAGACCATGGGCACGACAAGCGCCCATAGTCCCGCGAGAAAAAACAGGGGTCGGTATGGCGCCCGCCAGATGGAACCCCAATCGGTCGACTCGTAAGTCAAACGGCCGCCTGGGACTGGTCTTCGAAGCGCGGAAACAGCACGGCGTTCTCGAGATGCATGTGCGCGATCAAGTCGTCGGTGAACTTGCGCAGTCCCGTATAAAGCGCGGTCCACGAGCCGCAGGCGCCTGGCGGCAGCGAGAGCCCATGGATCACATGTTCGATCGTCCGGAGATGCTCCGCCTCCTCCTCGTGCTCGTCTCGCATCCGCATGATCGGATGGGCGATCACCGCACTGCCGCCGCGTTGCATCATCGGGAAGAGGACCTGCTCTTCTTTCATCATGTGGCTCTCAAGGTCGTCCCGCAGGTGCTCAAGAACCTGGGAGAGCCCTATCGGTGCCGACGGGTGGTCTCCGTGCACCCGCTCCACCTTCTGGGCGAGCGGGATGAGCCAGGCGAGCTCCGCACGGTGCGTCTGGTGATATCTGTCCAGGATGTGTCCGATGAGGTCCGATGTCTGCTCAGGTGCGTCTCGTCTCGCGGCCACTTCGAGGGCTTGCAACTCTGCAAGCAGCGCCGACGGTGCGAGACCCGCCTTGACGGCGGCTTCCGAGAGTCGGACGTCGCCGCCGCAACAGAAGCTGATGTCATGTCCCCGGAATAGTTCCGCGGCTCCGGGCAGCTCTGCTGCGATCGCTGACACGGTGTTGTCGAGGCTTATTTCCGTCATGAGCTTTTCCTTTGCCGTGTTTCTTCCCAGGTGTGTGCTTGGATCCCGCTGGCCGAAGCCGGTATCGCGCCGAATTCGCGTCCCTGAATTCGACATTCCTTTTGCAGAATTTTGGTCCGCACGTCTTTGCGCCTGCGCAAACAGTGCTTTCAACGTCGCGCTCCAGAATTGTGCTTTCGCAGAGAGAGAGCACGCGCGCCTTTGTGCCTGCAGGAAAGTGGCTTGCCGAATGTCTTGTCGAACACGGCGTCCTGGCCGCTCGAGACTTCGCCCCCCAGTGGATGTTAAGCTAAGCAAGGGGCATCTTCAGGGCCGGATTCCAACCTTGCCCTCGAGCTTCACGAGCTCGAAATCGGAGACCAGGAGATCAAGCCGCACATGCCAAGCGCCGGGCAAGGGCACCACGAGACCATCGACGCGCCAGTTTCTCTCCCCGGTGGGCTGCGCGGGCCGCCGGATCGCTTCTATGCCAGACGCGGGATTGGAAAGGACGAGCGTCACCTCCCTTGGCGCGAGGACCTGCCCGTCCTTGCCGAACACCTCGATGAATGCCGCCACCTGACCGACACGGCCTGGCGAGAGCCGCACATTCGCCATGGCTCGCGCTGCATGGAGATGAACGGCTGCAGGTCGGGAAGCGGCAACTTCCAATGCGCGCGGCGGGGGCGTGAACCGCCATACTGCGGCTACGCCGAAGATCAAGACGGCGACGACGGTTTCGATGGCGATCGACCGAGCGAGGCGCCCTGCAGCCGGTGCGTCACGTCGCTCTGCCGGCTCCGTCAGCCGCAGGCGATTAAACACCGCAAGAGCAAGAAGCAGAACAAACAAAGCCAATTTGGCGAGGAGTACCACCCCGTAGGCGGTCTCAACCAATGCTGCCGGTTTGCGAACCTGGGTCACGGCCAACACCATGCCAGCGACGATCAGCAAGGCGAGAACGAGCGGGATCGTGGTGGAGAAGCGGCGCAGTATGCCCGCAGACTCTGGTGTGCGACGTGCCAGCGCTAGTCCCAGCGGTGTAAGCACTCCTGTCCAGAACGCAATCCCGACGCCGTGAAGGAAGACCATCGGGCGCATAACCCATTGCGGTTCCGCGGCGCTGGCATGGCCGCTCAGCGCAAGTGCCAGACCGGTCCCGCTGAGCGCAGCCAGAGAAAGAAGGCGCCCCCAGCCGCCCTTCGCGACCAGCGCAAAGGTCGCCATCACAGATGCAAGAACGGCGACGACGGAGGTCCGGCCGAAGCTAGTGCTCATTCCAGCTTGCCAAGTAGCCAAATGCACGAGGCGCCGAAGAGGAACGGCGAGCGCGTCGAGACCCTGGAAACCGACAGACAGCAGCGCTCCGACGAGTCCGACGCCGAGAATGATGTGAATGGCCACGGTTCCGGAGCGCTCGCCCTTTCCAAGCCACGACAGCGCGAACGACCCGCCAATTCCTAGAAAGAGGCCGAGATAGAGGGCGAGCTTTGCCATCCATATTGCCGTGCCAACCTCCCAGTCTATGCCCACTGCGGCTGCGGGAGGCGTTGCGCTCGGCGCCCCAATCGTGAAGATCACCGAACCACCGATCGGATGTCCGTCTTCGGAGACCACACGCCAGGAAAGCACATGCGTGCCCCGGACGAGTCTGGATGGTGGTTCGATTTTCAGTGTTCGATCGCGTAGCTCGTAGTGTTCGAGGCTAACGCTCGAGCCGTGCGGCCCGACCAGTCTGAGGGAGAGCGGCGAGATCACCTCGCTGAAGGTCATCAAAAACGCCGCAGGCGCCTCGGCGAGCACGGCGTTGTCTGCCGGGTTGGTCTCGACCAGCGATGCATGCGCGAAGGCCGTTGCGGCGAGCCAGAGCCATGCGGAACAGGCCAGCACCGAAAGCGCCAGCATGCGAGCCGGGGCGTGGCATCGGCGTCCCTCCAAGCGCGGGTTGATCATGCCAATCTCCGTCAGCCATATAGGGAAGCGCGCCTCGAGTGCACGCTTCCCTCCGCCTCTCATTGTTTTTAGTGGCTGCCCGCCTTTTCGAGGAGCTTTACACCGGGAGCCGGAAACTCGAGATCGTCGCCGCTCTGGCCTTCTGCCGGGATCTCGATCCATCGTTCAGCCGCGCCGTCGGGGCACTCCTGCACGGTCGGGAAATAGAGCACCTTGCCCGCCGGCAGGTCCGACGTCAGATAAACGCGCACTACGAACTCATCGTACTCGTCGTCTCCCAGATGGCCCCCCTTCCACAGCACCTCCTTCACGCCCTCCTTCGTCGGGGTGCCGTGGTTGTCGTAGGACTTCTCGTAGGCGCCGCTTACCTTCTCCAGGGTCCAGCCGGGCTTGGGCATCGGCTTAACGGCAATAACGCCCTCCGGAATCTGGACGCGCACCGCGTTGGTCGGCTTCCCGTCGCAGCCGTGCGGCACGCGGAAGACGGCCTTATAGCTCGCGCCTACCGGAGCTTCCTTCGTTTCGAGCGAGGTGTGAGCGATCGCCGCTCCCGCACCAACGGCAATCAGGGGGGCGGTCAGCACCAGTTTCTTTAGCATTGGACTTCTCTCCTTATCGAATGCCGGCTCGCGTCGGCGGGGTTCGCGAGGACCAGCGTCGCCGGTCCGCTTCACAGCTGAAGGGGTTGAGTTGGGGACTGGACAGCAGCCCGCAGTTCACGAAGTTCGGATAGCCCGCACCTCGACTAACGTTGGTCCAGGCGCCAGGAAGTTTCCGGCGTGGGAAAACACGCTCGACGCGATCTAGGCAGTCGGCGGCGGAGCTCGGGGACAGCCGGGATCATGGTCGCTTCTGCGAACCAACAGCTCGCAGGATGGGGGCAGGACAGCGCTTGAAGACCGCGGCGTTACAGGAACCGACGCGAGACCGCCAGGTGCTGCAGGCAAAGCTGAGGACAGGCCGCATCCGAGGATACAGCACTCGGCCAGCCTGTCGTGATCGCGGCCGCCAGGGTCAGTGTCGGAGTGGCTTGCCCCCGTAATGCAGAGGGGATCGCCGAAGGGATCCAATTGTCGGACAACCGGTCCTTGACCGGCAAAAGCGTGGACAACGGACTGCAGGACGAGCATGCAGGCGGCGACCAGCGCCAGCCCTCGGCTCAATCCCGTTCGTCGTCTCGCCATCGTCCATTCTCCATTCGGGCGCAGCACTCGATGCAGCAAATAGACGAGCCTGTTGGAACAATCCTTGTTCCAGATCAACAAACGCGGGGTCGGAGAGATAAGCGCAGTTATTCGCGGATCAGCTGGCCGCATTCGCCCTAACGATTGGCGTTTACCGCCGACGCTTTGGCAACAGCGATAAAACCAGCGTCGCAATAGGTCCGGTTTCAAGCGACGCGATAGCCGTGGTGATCAAGGCCCGACTTGTCTAGGCACCCGGATGCCGCGCGTGATGCCGATCGCCGCTCCCAGCGTCCCCCCGGCGACGATCCCCGCAGACCCACCAGCAAGGACTGCAATTAGACAATTGAGGACAGCGGCCCCGAGTCCGGAATTCGACAGGAGAGTGATCCCGGCGACGAGGCCGACTAGACCGCCGATCGCGCCAAGGGCAATTGCAAACAAGGTCACGGACTCCGAAGGATCAATCTGGCGGTCCGGCATGTCGTTCTGTTTCGAACTTGACCTCTCCACAGCTTGCTCCGGGGAGCGGTTGTCCATGTGTTCATCCGTGTTTGGCATTGGATCCTCCGGGGTGCAGCGTCGCTTCATCGTCTTCTTTCGGTCCAGAACGCTGGCCTGTGCTGGCGGTTCCGTCCCTGGCCGGGTCCGCCGGCGGTCCCTCGTCTTCCTCATCGTCCAACAGGACTCTTTCAGCCGCCCCCTCCAGGTCCTCATATTGACCCGCACGCAGCGACCAGAGAAATGCCAGCAGTCCGACAGCGCCCATCGCCAATGCCACCGGTACAAGAACCGCAAGATAGTTCATGGCTTTGCCGTGACTGGTTTGGTCGCCCGGAAAAAGCGCGGGCCCTTTCCAACCTTTGCACCGAGGCGCAGCGCGTTTCCAACGACGACGATCGAGGAAAAGGACATGGCCAGCGCCGCAGCGAGCGGCGTGACCAGTGCAGCGATTGCGAAGGGCACGCTGACGATATTGTAGGCGACTGCCATTCCGAAGTTCTGGCGGATCAGCACATCGGCCCTGGACGCGGTCTGGATGACTTCTCGGACAGCCAGCAGGCTGTGACCAAGGAAGACGAAGTCGGACGCGCTTCGCCCGATGTCCGTCGCCGACGACGGGGCGATCGACACGTGTGCGGCGGAAAGAGCCGGCGCGTCGTTGAGGCCGTCGCCGATCATCAGCACCTTGCTGCCCGCCTCGGCCAATGACCGGATGGCCTTCACCTTTTCACCCGGAAGTAGCTCGGCCGAGAACTTCTCGATGCCCAACTGCTTGGCGACGGACGAAACCGCGGGATGGGCATCTCCTGAAACTATCGCTAGTGAATAGCCGGCGGAGCGGAGTGTCTGTACAAGCTCTCGAGCGCCAGGACGGATGGAGTCCTCAAATGCGAAAACCGCTATCTTTTCGCGGTCCTTCGACAGCACGGCTACCGACGCCGTTCCCAGGTCGACCTGCCTTGCATTCGACGCCCACGACGGGCGCCCGAGACGGTAGACCGCATTCCCTGCCCGCCCCTCGATTCCGCAGCCATGAATCTCCTCCAGACTCTCGAACTCCAGAGGGGACCCGTGCCGTCCTGCGCCCGCCATGGCAATGGCCGCGGAGGCGGGATGCCGCGAGACCCTCGCCATCGCCGCGGCCAGAGACAAGAGCCGGGGCTCAATGTCGTCCGCATTGACCAGACGCATCTCGCCGAAGGTCAACGTCCCGGTCTTGTCGAAGAGTACGGTGTCGATTTCGTTCAGTCTCTCGAATGCGGACCCGTCGCGCGCCATGATGCCGCGTTCGAAGAGGCGCCGTGCCGCCACCACCTGTACCATCGGCACGGCAAGTCCAAGGGCGCATGGGCAGGTAATGATCAGCACGGCGATGGCAATGCTGACTGACTTGTGGAGATCTCCGGTTCCGTAAAGCCATGCGAACATGGAAAGGAGGGCGACACCGTGCACGACGGGCGCATACAAGCTTGCGGCGCGATCAGCGATTCGGCGGTAATTGGAGCGCCCGCTCTCGGCAGCCTCCATCATGCGGGTCATCTCGGCCAGGAAAGAACCGTCGGCGGATACGGTCGCCACCAGTGTCAGCGGATTGGCGAGGTTCATCACTCCCGCCTGCAATGCGCTTCCCGGCGCTGCACGCTTCCACTCGCTCTCCCCTGAAACGAGCGAACAATCAAGCTCCGAGGCGCCTTTGACAACAACGCCGTCGACCGGCACGCGCTCGCCGGCGGCGACCAGCAGATGCATGCCAGGCTTGATCTCGGAAAGCGAGACGTAATCAATCGCGCCGTCCGCCCGGATCGAATTGGCGCCCCGCGGCGCGAGCCTCGCAAGCGCTCCGACGGCGGAACGCGCCTTGCCCCGCACCAGGTGATCCAGTGCTCGCCCTGCCAGCAGGACGAACAGCAAGGACGTGCTCGCGTCGAAATAGGCATAAGCCGCGTTGTGAAGGGTGTCGTAAACACTCAGGGCGAAGGCAAGGAGAACGCCGACGCTGATCGGAACGTCCATATTGGTGCGGCCGTGCCGCAGCGCCGCCCAGGCCGAGCGATAAAAAATCCTGCCGGAATAGACGATCGCCGGCAGAGCGAGCGCGGCCGAGATCAGATGGAAAGCATGGCGCGTCGCGGGATCAGCCCCGGACCAGACCGATACCGAGAGAATCATGATGTTCATCGCCGAGAAGCCGGCAACCGCGAGCGCCTTTAGAAGGGAAGAAAGCACCGGATCCTGGGTGTCCTCCTCAATGGAGGCCAGATGCGAGGCATAGCCGATTTTCACAAGTGCGGCGGTGAAATCCGGGCTCTCGTCGTCATTGCCGCGCCAGTTGATGGTCACGCGCCGGGAGGACAGATTCACTCGTGCGAGTTCCACGCCGGGGAGTTTCCTAAGCACGCCTTCGACGGCAGCGATGCAGGCGGCACAATGCATGTCGGGCAGCGCCAATACGGTTTGGCGAAGGCCGTCGCCGAGATCGCGGCTCGCAAGCCGGATCTCCTCAGCCTGCGGGCTCGTCCGAGGAGCGGCCCCAGCGCTTGCAACGGCTATCCCGGAACAGCAGGACATGACTAGTGCACCGCCTTGTAGGCGTGCCACGTTGCATGCCCGAGCAAGGGGAAGATCACGACCAGACCGATCAGCCCGGTGGCGACGCTTACCAGGAACAGTCCAAGCACAATCGCGCCCCAGACGAGCATCGGACGGAGATTGTTCCAGACAAGCGCCACGCTGATCCCCATTGCCGTGAACGCATCGATGCGCTGGTCCAGAAGCATCGGGATGGAGAACACGCTTATAGCAAAGGAAAAGCCCGCAAAAAGCGCGCCTATGAAAATGCCGACTGCGAGCATGGCCCAACCGGTCGGCGTCGTCAGAAGCAGTTGCGTGACATGCCCTAGGCCCGGAAACGGCCGAACTCCAAAAAACAAGGCATAGATGAGCACGGCCGCACGCATCCAGAGCAGCATGAGCATGCAGAGCAGAAGCCCCGTGAAGAACACCTGGGCGCCGGCCACCGGTCTGACGCGGAGCATGCTCCCAAGAGTGACCGGCTCGGAGCGCTCGAGGCGCGAGCTCTTCAGGTAAAGGCCCGTGGCGAGGAGCGGCGCGATGATCATGAAACCTGCAACGGCGGGGAACAAGAAATAGTCGCGTCCGGTCGCGAAGAGGAGCCAGATGATCAGGAAGGAAACGACGAAGACGGTTATCCCGTAGCTCAGGCTGGGCATCGGGAAAGTGATCAGGTCACGCCAACCTTTCGCCAACCACTCGAAGGGCGCCTGGGCCGGTAAATGGCGCTGCCATTTCGGGTTCCAGGTCTCCTCTATTCCTGAGACCTCGCCTACCCAACGCTGTAACTTTCGAGTTCCAGACATATGTCTCTCCACGGGTACACCATGCCGTCAGCAGGATGATTTTGCGGCCCTGTACTGTCCCGGTGTCGGCCCCGTCTCCTTGAGGTGGGCGACGCATCCGGGATCGCTATCGATCGCGACGTAAAGCATGTGGGCGTTAGCGCCGAGGAAAATCGCCGCAGCAACGAGGCCCCA
This sequence comes from Sinorhizobium sp., assembly GCF_059070375.1. Classification (NCBI taxonomy): domain Bacteria; kingdom Pseudomonadati; phylum Pseudomonadota; class Alphaproteobacteria; order Hyphomicrobiales; family Rhizobiaceae; genus Sinorhizobium; species Sinorhizobium sp. The sequence goes on along the minus strand of NZ_JCACWC010000001.1, from coordinate 311,280 downwards.
CCAGGCCAGCGTCGATCTGCTTCGTCTGGCAACAACCTTCGTCATCACGGCTTCTCCACGCCCAGCGCGTTGACATAGAGGGCCAGAATCTTGATCTCCGCCGGTGTCAGCCGCTCGTCCCATGTCGGCATGTGGCCCTGGCGTCCGCCATGGACCGACTCGATGATGGTTTGCATCGAGCCGCCATAGATCCAATAGGCATCGGTCAGGTTCGGAGCGCCGACCTCCCGACTGCCTCTCGCGTCTTCGCCGTGGCAGGCGGCGCAAGTGGTGAGGAACACTTCTCTGCCCGTCTCGATCCGGCCGATGTTCTCCGGCGTGGAGTATTGGGGATTGGTGAGCGAATAGACGTAGGCGGCGACATCACGGACCTGATTGCGTTCGAGCATCTGGTCGCGACCGAACGAGGGCATCTGCCCGACGCGGCTCTCAGGGTGCCTGGTGTTGATGCCAACCCTCAGGGTCTGCTCAATATCCTCCGGTCCGCCACCCCAAAGCCAGTCGTCATCGGTCAAATCCGGATAGTTGTTGCGACCCTTTCCGTCGACGCCGTGGCAAACGGCGCAGTTGTCGCCGAAGAGTTGATGGCCGGTTGAGCGCACCGTCGCCATAAGGCGTTCGTCCGCCCTTATCTCGTCGTAGGAGAGCGTATCGATTTGGTTCTCCCAGGTCGCTCTGGCGGCAGCCGCGGCGGTTAGTTTTTCCTCGACAACGTCGCGCTCGTCGATCCCAAGCAGGCCCTTGGTGTAGGTGGTGCCCAGCGGCCACGTGGGCAGCAGAACCCACCAGATAAGCGCGAAGACATGAGTGATGACGAGGAAAAGCAGCACTCCGCGCGGAACCGGGGTGTCGAGCTCCTTGATGCCGTTCCACTCATGCCCGGTGGTCTTCCGGCCGCTGATTGGATCGACTTCTTCTACGTCCATGGCTGATCATCCTTGTCGAGAATCGCCTTCTTGGCGCGATCGAAACGGTCGCGGTTAGCCGGCCAGAACGTGTAGACGATGACGCAGATCGAGAATCCGATGAGATAGAAGAGCCCCCAGCTTTTCGCCGCCTCCACCAGTGTCTCGTGCGTCACGTCCATGACGAATTGTCCCTTTCTCGTTCAATCGGCTGGATCGGGTACCTGTTCCGGCGCTGCCGTGTTCTGGTACGCCGCCTTTGTCAGCCGTCCGAGGACCTGCAGATAGGCGACGAGCGCATCCATTTCCGTGACCCGTGTTGCCACCCCGTCGAAGGCGCTGACCTGGGTCTCCTCGCCATATCGTTCGGTGACGCCCGACGCCTGCTCGCTGTCGGGCATGGCCTGGCCGAAGGCGTCCTGCGCGGCGTTCTCGATCATTTCGTCGGTATAGGGCACTCCGACGCTTCGCTGCGCCTCCAGATGAAGACCGAGGTCATCCAGGCGCAATGGTGTCCGCGCCAGCCAGGCATAGGCCGGCATGTTCGACTCCGGCACGACGTCGCGCGGGTTGGTGAGATGGGCTACATGCCAGAAATCGGAATATTTGCCTCCTACCCTGGCGAGATCCGGTCCGGTTCGCTTCGACCCCCACAGCATCGGGTGATCATATTTGGATTCGACCGCCAGCGAATACGGGCCGTAGCGCTCGACCTCGTCGCGCAGCGTGCGGATCATCTGGCTGTGGCAGGCATAGCAGCCCTCGCGGATATAGATGTTGCGGCCGGCGAGCTCCAGCGGCGTGTAGAGCCGCATGTCCTCGACGTCCTCGACGGTCTCGTCAATTGTGAACAGCGGAGCGATCTCCACGATGCCGCCGACACTGGCCGCCAGAATGATCGCCAGCACGAAACCGATCGCCGTCCGCTCGAGCTTTCGATGGATAAGTTCGCGCATGATCCTACTCCGCCGGTCCCGTTGCCGCGCCTTTCGGCAATGGCGCGGCGACCGGAACGTCGTCGTGCCGTTCAGCCAGCACAGGGACGCCGCGAACGGTCATCCAGATGTTGTAGGTGGCGACAACGGCTCCGATCAGGAACAGCAGGCCGCCGAAGGCGCGTGCAATGTAGTAGGGGTACATCGCCACCAGGGAATCCACGAAGGAATAGGCGAGCGTCCCCTCCCCGGTATAGGTCCGCCACATCAGGCCCTGAATGATGCCCGAGTTCCACATTGCGAAGACGTATATCACGGTGCCGGCGAAGGCGAGCCAGAAATGGACCTCAACGAGGGCTGCCGAATACATCCTCTCGCGCTTCCAGATCGCCGGCACGAGCGTGTAGAGCGAACCGTAGGTGATCAACGCCACCCAGCCCAGGGCCCCTGCGTGGACATGGCCGACTGTCCAGTCGGTGTAGTGCGAAAGCGAATTGACGGGACGGACCGCGAGGAAAGATCCCTCGAAGGTCGACAGGCCGTAAAAGAAGGCGGCCATCATAATGAAGCGCAGCGTCGCGTCGTCGCGAACCTTGTGCCAGGCGCCGTTCAGGGTCAGCAGCGCGTTGCCGGCTGATGCCCATGAGGGAACAAGCAGCATCACAGAGAATGTCATGCCGAGGTTCTGCACCCAATGCGGCAGGGCCGTATAATGAAGGTGGTGCGAGCCGGCCCACATGTAGAAGAAGGTTATGCCCCAAAAGCTGAGGATAGACAGCCGATAGGAAAAGATGGGCCGCTCGGCACGCTTCGGCAGGTAGTAATAGAGCATCGCCAGGAAGCCTGCCGTCAGGAAGAAAGCGACCGCATTGTGCCCGTACCACCACTGCACCATCGAGTCCTGCACGCCCGCCCAGATCGTGTAGCTCTTGGCATGCCCCAGGGAGACCGGAACTGTCAGGTTGTTGATGATGTGCAGGATCGCCACGACCACGATGAAGGCCATGTAGTACCAGTTGGCGACGTAGATGTGAGGCTCCCTGCGCCGCGCCAGCGTCCGGATGTAGAGGATGAAATAGGTGACCCAGACGATGACGAGCCAGAGGTCGGCATACCATTCTGCCTCGGCATATTCCTTCGACTGCGTGACGCCCATGAAATAGCCGGTCACGGCCAGAATGCAGAAGAGATTGTAGCCGAACAGCACGAACCATGGGCTGAGTTGGTCCGCCAGCCGGGCGCGCGAGGTCCTTTGAACCACGTGGAACGAGGTTGCGATCAGGGCGTTGCCGCCGAACCCGAAAATCACCCCGGTCGTGTGGGCCGGCCTGATCCGCCCGAAGCTCGCCCAGGCGGTATCGAAATTGAGGCTAGGCCAGGCGAGCTGCGCGGCGGCCCAGACTCCGACGAACATGCCGAAGATCGCCCAAAACAACGTGAACCAGACGCCGACCTTGATGGGATCGTCGTAGTAGCGGGAGATCCGCGACGGATCCGGCGGAGGTCCGAACGAGCTCGACATTATAACATACAGCAGGCCGAGGCTGTATAAGAGGACAATCGCGCCATGTACTCCGAGCGGGTCGAACCGGCCTGCTGCCGCCATGGCTATGCCCACAATAGCCAGGACGAGCAATATTGCCGCGGCTCGATCCCGTTCTCGCGTCGTCAACTGTCCCATGAAGTTGCTCCCTCGTCATGAACAGCCCCTAGCAACGAGCATCTATCCCCCAAGGGGGACAAATCAAGGCTTCTGTCTATCTTTGCCGATCGCATCCAGGGCTTGAAGTCGATGCTTGACGGCACGGCACATGGTTCCCCATCCTCGCGCGACGCGGATAGCGAAACCAAGCATCCGCAGTCTTCTGGAACCGGACCATGTCTTACCGGGAGATGTATTGTGTCAACTCCTCAATCTTTAGTAAATTATACGTTGTGCGTGTATTTTCGGATCAGTCGTGCTCTGCTCCGGCTTAGATCCGCTCCAGCTCGTGCCGGTCGTGAATCTCGATCATCCGACCCTTTACGGTGACCCCGGACTGGCGCAGCGTCGAAAAGGCGCGTGACAGGGCTTCCGGGGCCAGGCCAAGCTTCCCCGCAAGCACGTACTTCTGGAACGGCAAGCGGAACGAGAAGCTTGTTGTGGTGCCGTTTGGACAATGGCTGAGGATGTAGCTTGCAACGCGCTGCGTAGCGGTGAGCAGGCGATCTTGTGCGAGCAGGTCTTCCGTTATATTGCCTCGATGGCAGAGATGCTCGATGAAAGCCTGCGCCACATCGGGGTCTGCGGCGGCGAATTGGCGAAGCTTGGCGCTGTCAATGCGCGCAATGTTGGATGCTTCGGCAGCCTCCGCGCTGGCGGTGGCACGCCCCAGGTACATGACGTTCTCGGCAAACATTTCGCCTTTGGAGAACACCGCCACATCGGCCTCGCGCCCGTCTTTTCCAACACGGTAGAGGCGGATCAGACCTGAAAGTACAAAGAACACGTCGTCGATGCTGTCGCCCTTGTGGAAGAGGATATCGTGCTCCTCGTAGGTGGATAGCCTCGTGTCCTCGATAATGGCGTCGACGGTGGAGCACGGCAGCCGTCCGAAGAAGCGCGAACTCAGGAAGGTCGTCCTATCGCTCGAAGTCAATTGCAGCATCTTCATTGCGAATGTCCCAATAAACCTGCCATCAGTCTAGCGCTATGCCGGTTTCGGTAAGTTGATCTTGGTCAAATAGCTGGAAAGGCCGGCTCGATTCACCCTTGCCATCTCCGTCGTCGAGTACGCGCCAGGAGGCTCCGTCGAGGTCCTCGTACTGTCCGCTCTTGAGCGCCCACAGAAATGCGACCAGCCCCAGACCACCGAGACTGAGTGCGATTGGAATGAGATAGATGAGGGTGTTCATGAGGTCACCGCGTCTGAATGCATCAATGTGGATGGCGTCGCGGCCTTACCGGCGGCAAGGCTGCGCTTCAGTCTCAGAGCATTGAAGACCACCACGAGCGACGAGGTGGACATAGCGACAGCGGCAACAAGCGGAGTTGCGTACCCAAGAATGGCGATCGGCACGGCGATGACGTTGTAGCCAATCGCCAGCACGAAGTTCTGCCTGATAAGTCGTCCGGCGTGCCGCGAAGTCTCGATGGCGAAGGGAACTGCCGAAAGGGCCTCATGCATAAAGACGAAGTCGGCAGCCTGGCGCCCTACATCGGCGGCAGTCGCCGGAGCCATGGAAACGTGTGCCGCACGCAGAACCGGCGCGTCGTTTATGCCGTCCCCCACTACCAGGGCCTTGTGACCTGCCTCGGCGGCAGCGGCGCATGCCTCGACTTTTTCGCGTGGCGAGAGTTCGGAATGCCAGTTCGAAATCCCCAAACTCCTGGCGAGGGCTGCGACCACAGACTCCCGGTCGCCGGATAGGATTCCCGTCGCAATGTCCAGGCGGCCAAGGGCTTCGATCGATTCGCGCGACGCGGGGCGCGGCCGATCCTCGAACCGGAAGCAGGCAAGCTCACGAAAATCCAACGACAGGATTGCCTCCGATTGCCCGCCATCGGAGCCCGGATCGCCGACTGCAAAGCCGCGGCTTCCGAGCCGATAGACGCCGTCCGTGGTCTTCACTTCGATGCCGGCGCCGGGAATTTCCCGGATATCGCCAGCAAGCGCAGGGATTGCCCCTGCCGAATTCTGAATCGCTATTGCGATCGGATGGCGCGAATGCACCGCGATAGCCGCCGCAATCGCGAGCCGACCCCCTGCGATTTCGTGCGCATTCACGAGCCGTGGTCTGCCGATGGTCAGCGTGCCGGTCTTATCCAGGAGCACCGTGTCGATCTCAGAGAGACGCTCCATCGCCGTGCCATCCTTGACCATGACACCGCCTTGGAACAGCCGCCCGGCCGCAACGACCTGGACGACGGGAACCGCGAGACCAAGAGCGCAGGGGCATGTGATGATGAGCACCGCCACTGCGATCAGCATGGCATGGTGGACATCTCCCTCCACTAGCATCCAGCCGACAAAGGTCAGGAGCGCCAGCAGATGGACTGCCGGCGAGTAATAGCGGGCGGCGCGGTCGGCTATGCGTCGGTAGCGCGCCCTGCCCCCTTCGGCAGCCTCCATCAATCCGATGATTTCGGCGATGAACGAGTCGCGCGACGCGGCGGTCGCCTCCAGCGTGAGCGGTCCGGTGAGGTTGAGCGTGCCGGCCTGAACCGTGTCCCCTGTGGCGACCACGGTCGGCGAGCTCTCGCCGTTGACCACGGAGCGATCGAGGTCGCTTGTCCCGGACAGCACCCGTCCATCGACGGGGATACGCTCGCCAGCCGCGACAATCAGGCGTTCGCCTGGCTTGATCTCGTCGACGGCGCGGTACTCGCGCGAGCCATCCGGATGGACAATCGTGGCCCCGCGCGGAGACAAGCGTGCGAGACCGCTGATCGCCGTTCGTGCACGGCCCCGCATCATGTGATCGAGCGTACGGCCGATCAGCAGGAAGAACAGCAAGGTCACGGATGCATCGAACCAGGCATGTTCGCCATGACCAATCGTCTCGTAGAGCGACATGCCATAGGAAAGGCTGACGGCGAGCGCGATCGGCACATCCATGTTGGTTCGGCCGTGGCGAATGGCGTTCCATGCCGACTCGTAGAAAAAGCGGCCAGCATAGATCAGCGCTGGTCCGGCGATCAGCGCCGAGATCCAGTGGAAGAGATCGCGGGTGGCCGCATCCGCCCCGGACCAGACTGATACGGAGAGCAGCATGATATTGGTTGCGGCGAAGCCGGAAACGGCAACCGCGAGGATCAACTGCTTCAGCAGGTCGTCGCCCTCGTCCCCGCCGGGCGAAAAGAGGTGTGTCTGATAACCACGCTCAGCGATGGCATGCAAGAAGTCACAGGGATCGGTGCGACGACCGCCAACCTCCTCCTTCCAGACGATTGAAACCCGACGGGAGGAGAGATTGACGCGGGCGCGTTCGACTTCGGGCTTGGCGTGCAGCGCTCCTTCGATCGTGGCGATGCAGGCACCGCAACAGGCATCGGGGACGCTCAGCTCCGACCGACGCAACCCGCCTCCGAGGTCCCGGCTCGCAAGCCAAAGTTCCTCGGAGACGGGCGACGCCTGCCCTCCTTCGGCAAGCATGGTTGCCGCACCAACGGCGCAGCAGCTCATTTGTCACCTCCCTCTGCGATGAAGCGGATAGTGTGGCGGTGAACCACCGCATCCCCCGACATGGCCGTAATGGCGGCGATCCATTGACCGGGCTTCAACTCCTCAGCCAATGCAAAAGCGCCCTCGCCCCCCGGATGGAGCTCGACGCGAAGGTCCTCATGCTCCTCAACCGGTCGTTTGAGAACGGCGATTACCTTGTCGATTTGTCGGTCCGGTTCTCCGTTGCGGGTAAGGACGTAGCGGATTGCGCCGGGTTCGGCCGTCAGTCGTCCCTTGATGCCGCTTGCCTGAAAGGCGCGGCCCTCAGCCACCTTGCCGTTGAATTGCTGGCTGGCGACGTAGGTGTTCTCGACGACAAGGCCGCTCCAGCTTCGGCTGGCGTTCCAAGCCATGACGAGGTTGACGGAGATGATGGTGCCGAAGAAGAGGCCCATGACCGCCACCATGTGCCAACCGGTGAATCCGCGCTCCGGGCCGCGCTGTTTCGTTGTCGTGCTCATCGTCTTGCTGCTCCCGGCAGATTGAAATTGGCCTGATACACATCGCGTTCGTGGCTGGACGGATCCTCCGCAATGAGGGAGAAGCCCTCTTCCGCTTCGGCGAGTCTACCCTTCGGCAACGTGACGAAGACCTTGAGTGGGGTGACCTTGTCCGGCTCGACGCCGATGGTGATGCTGCGCCCGTCGCCGGTCGCCTGGCCGGCCACGCGCATGGTGGCGGCGGGCATACCCTCGATCGTCAGGCTGATGGTACGCTGTTCGGGGATCATGTTGAGCAGCTTGACCATATAGCCGTTGCGCACCGAGCCGTCGGATTCTACGACGAACTGGGGGTTGCGGTCGTGCAGGACGTTCAGTTCCAATCGGTCGCGCGCCAGCAGGCCGAAAAGAAGACCGAGTCCGACAATCGCCCAGACGCCGAAATAGACGAGAACGCGGGGCCGGAAGACGATGCGCCAGTTGAGATGCCGCACCTTGTCACGGAAGGCGCCATTGGCGTCGCGCACGCGGGTCGGGTCGATCTCCGCAGTCCCGCCGCTGGTCGCAAGGGCCATATTGGCGGCATAGTCGCTGAGCGTCGCGTACGAGATCAGCCCGCGCTCGCGGCCGAGCTTGTCCATCACGCCGTCGCAGGCGTCGATGCAGAGGGCGCAGGTGATGCATTCGAGCTGCTGGCCATCGCGAATGTCGATGCCCATGGGACAGACAGCGACGCAGGCGTTGCAGTCGACGCAATCCCCGACGACTTCGCCGGCAGCCGCCGCCTTCTTCGCATGCCGCGAGCGCGGCTCCCCCCGCCAGTCGTTGTAAGTAACGACGAGCGAGTTCTCGTCCAGCATGGCCGCCTGGATGCGCGGCCATGGGCACATGTAGGTGCAGACCTGCTCGCGCATCAGTCCGCCGAAGACATAGGTCGTCGCGGTCAGAATGCCGATCGTGGTATAGGCGACCGGCGGCGCATCGAGCGCGACCAGGCTCGCCAAAAGCGAGGGCGCATCGGCGAAATAGAATATCCACGCGCCGCCGGTCGCAACCCCGATCGCCAGCCAAACGGCATGCTTGGCGACGCGCTTGCGGATCTTGTCTAAGCTCCAGGCTCCAGCGTCGAGGCGCATGCGCGCGTTGCGGTCGCCCTCGATGAAGCGCTCGACGACGAGAAAGAGATCGACCCAAACGGTCTGCGGGCAGGCATAGCCGCACCAGGCCCGCCCGACCGCCGAAGTCACCAGGAAGAGACCGAAGCCCGCCATGACGAGGAGCCCCGCAACGAAGAAGAACTCCTGCGGCCAAATCTCTATGAAGAAGAAATAGAAACGCCGGGAAGCGAGGTCGATGAGGACTGCCTGATCCGGTGCATGGGCCCCGCGGTCCCAACGGATCCACGGCGTCAGATAGTAGATGCCGAGCGTCACCAGCATCACCAGCCACTTGAACCGGCGGAAGCGACCCTCGGTCCTCTTCGGGAAGATCTTCCGACGCTTCTCGTAGAGCGGCCCTCGCACGCGCGCGGCATTGACCGCTTCGGCATCGAGCCGTTCGACTGAAGCTTTGGTTATCGGCTGGTGGAGCATGCAGGCAGGTCCCGGCGGTGGTTTCGCTTGTGAGGCGACCTTTGCCGATGTGCACTCCGGTCACCTTGATCTGCATCAAGTCCGCGCTCGGATGCCGAACGTTGCGGTGGGCACCCCACGGGCTTTGAACGGGCCGGTCTCCCCTGCCCGTAGACGAACGAAAGCTGGCCACCCACCCGTGACCAGGAAGATCGGCCGCACGCGTGCACGGCCAATCGGTCGTGGACCTCTACTCGCCGCCGCCCAGCGAGTGGACGAACACCGCGAGCTGCTTGACGGCGTGGTCGCCGAGGCGCGGCAGCCATGCGGGCATCACGCCATGCTTCGGCGTCTTCATCTGCGCGATGACCGCCTGCTCGCCCTCGCCCTTGAGCCAGATCGCATCGGCGAGGTTGGGTGCTCCCATCTCACGGTTTCCTTTCGCGTCTGCGCCATGGCAGGAAGCGCAATTGTCGGCGAAGACCTCCTTGCCCTGCTCGACGAGGTGCGGTTGCGACGGTGCCTGAGTGAGGCTCACGACGTAGGCGGCCGTCTGCTGCATCTGCTCTGGCGTCAGCATGTCGCCGAAGGGCGGCATCTCCGAAACCCGAGTCTCCCCGTCGGGGGCGTGGCGAACCCCATGAGCTATGGTCTGATAAATTTCTTCCGGCTTGCCGCCCCAGAGCCAGTCGTCGTCATTGAGATTCGGGAAACCCTGCCCGCCCGCAGCCCCCGAGCCGTGGCACTGGGCGCAGTTCACCTTGAATACGGAAGCCCCGGCCGAAACGGCGAATTGCTGCAGTTGCGGATTTGCAATGATCTCCTCGACCGAGCTCGATGCGATCTGCTCCAGATTGCCGGCCTGTGCAGCCCTGGCAGCGTTCAGTTCGACGCTGACTTCGGCGCGACTCGAATAGCCGAGCACGCCCTTGGTCGCCTCCGTCAGCATAGGCCACGAGGGATAGGCGATCGCATAGCCGATCGCCCAGATGACCGTGGCATAGAAGCTGTAGACCCACCAGCGCGGCATCGGATTATTGAGTTCGCGGATGCCGTCCCATTCATGCCCGGTGGTTTCTACGCCGCTGACCTCGTCGACGTGCTTGTGCTTGTCGGCCATAGATCAGTCCTCCTTCAGCGGGATGACAGACGCCTGAGCGGCAGCCTTCTTGGCGCCGGGGCGGAAGATGAAAAAAACGACACCGAGGAAGAACAACGTCATCGCGAGCAATCCCCAGCTATCAGCAAAATGGCGCATGGCCGTGTACGTTTCCATGTTGCCTCCTTCTCAGCGATAGCCGGCGGCGTCGTCGTAGGTGGAGAAGTCGACGAGCGTGCCCAGCATCTGGAGATAGGCGACGAGCGCATCCATCTCCGTAAGCCTTTGCGGATCACCGTCGAAGTCGCCGAGCTTGGCCTTGGGATAGCGTGCCTCCACACCCGAACCGTCGGCATTCGGATCGGCCTGGGCCTTAAGGTCCGCAGCCGCGTTGCCGATCATCTCGTCGGTGTAGGGGACGCCGACAGCTCTGTTCGCCTTGAGGCTCATGGCAACATTCTTCACCTCGAGCGGTGTCTCCTTCAGGAATGCGTAGCTCGGCATTACAGATTCCGGCACGACCGAGCGGGGCTCGATCATGTGCTGGACATGCCATTCATTGGAGTAGCGGTCGCCGACGCGGGCGAGATCCGGTCCGGTTCGCTTGGAACCCCATTGAAAGGGATGGTCGTACATCGACTCCGCCGCCAACGAGTAATGGCCGTACCGCTCCACCTCATCACGGAAAGGACGGATCATCTGGCTGTGACAGACGTAGCATCCCTCGCGGATGTAGATGTCGCGGCCGGCAAGCTCAAGCGGGGAGTATGGTCGCATGCCTTCGACTTTCTCGATGGTGTTTTCGAGATAAAAGAGCGGCGCGATTTCGACGATTCCGCCGATGGAAACGACCAGGAGTGAGCCTATCAGCAGCAGCGTGGCATTGCGCTCGAGTATCGCGTGTTTGTCGAGAATGGACATAGTCTTTGCTCTCCTATTCTGCAGGCGCCGGCAGCGGTACAGCACCAAAGATCGGTTCCTCATCGCGGACGCGCCCGAGGATCGTCATGGTTACGTTGAAGGCCATGAGGAGCGCGCCGGCGAGAAACAGGGCGCCGCCGGCGGCGCGCATGACATAGTAGGGGAACATGGCCGCGACCGTTTCCGCGAAGGAGTACACGAGGAAGCCTTGGTCGTCGTATTCGCGCCACATCAAACCTTGCTGGATACCGGCGACCCACATAACAGCGGCGTAGACGACGATGCCGAGGGTGGCGAGCCAGAAGTGCCAGTTGACCATGCGCACGCTGTAGAGCCGTTCGCGGTTCCACAGCTTCGGCACGAGATAGTAGATCGCGCCGAAAGTGATCAGTCCGTTCCACCCGAGCGCGCCGGAATGGACGTGGCCGATGGTCCAGTCAGTGTAGTGGCTGAGTGAGTTGACTGTCTTAATCGACATCATCGGGCCTTCGAAGGTCGCCATGCCGTAGAAGGCGACGGCCATCACCATCATGCGGACCACCGGATCGGTGCGGATTTTGTCCCAGGCGCCAGACAGCGTCATCAGGCCGTTGATCATGCCGCCCCACGAGGGCATCCAGAGCATGATGGAGAAGACCATGCCGAGCGTTTGCGCCCAGTCGGGCAGTGCCGTGTAATGCAGGTGGTGAGGACCGGCCCAGATGTACATGAAGATGATCGCCCAGAAGTGGATGATCGACAGACGGTAGGAATAGACAGGGCGGTTCACCTGTTTCGGGATGAAGTAGTACATCATCGCCAGGAAGCCGGCAGTCAGAAAGAAGCCCACCGCGTTGTGTCCGTACCACCACTGCGTCAGCGCGTCTTGCACGCCGGAAAATGCGGAGTAGCTCTTCGAACCAAGGAAGGAGACGGGCACCGCCAGATTGTTCACGACGTGCAGCATCGCGATGGTGACGATAAAGGCGAGATAGAACCAGTTCGCCACATAGATGTGCGGTTCGTTGCGCTTCAGGACCGTGCCGAGGAAGGCGACGAGGTAGGCGATCCAGACGATGGTGAGCCAGAGGTCGACGTACCATTCCGGCTCAGCGTATTCGCGTGACTGCGTGATCCCGAGCAAGTAGCCGGTAGCGGCGAGGACGATGAAGAGCTGGTACCCCCAGAAGACGAACCAACCGAGGTCCCCTCCGAAGAGCCGTGCGCGGCTGGTACGCTGCACGACATAGAACGAAGTTGCGATAAGCGCGTTGCCCCCGAAGGCGAAAATGACGGCGGACGTGTGAAGCGGCCTTACCCGGCCGAAGTTGAACCAAGGCTCCACGTTGAGGTCGGGCAAGGCGAGCTGAAGGGCAACGGCGACGCCGACGAGAAAGCCGACCACGCCCCAGAATACCGTCGCGATTACGCCGTACTTCACGACCTCGTCGAAGTATTCGCTTCGACGGCCAGGATGACCCGCGACAGCCGGGCGGAAGTCAACGCGGCGCATGAGCACCAGGGTGCCGGCGAGCAGCACGAAGAACAGCACCCACATGTGCGCGCCAAACAGGCGGTCATGCGCAAGGCCGGCTCCGACCAGCGCCAGGAAGGCGCCGACGGCAAGCACGACCATCTCGACTGTGTGTTTCATGGTTAGGCCCCAACTCTCTCTTATCGCTGACTGACGCACGCGGCGCGAACCGCAAAACTATTGCGAGAATTGTCAGAGCCCTGCCCGTGGCACCTTGATCCAGATCAAGTTGCTTGGGAGCTCGCGAGACGTGCTGGCAGGTCAAAAAGTATCCGGACAAGAGCGGCAAGACATGGGTATGCAACGATGCGACCTCCTCCGCTCGCACAGCGGTGCGGACCGCGACGTCACGAAGGCGCCGGATGTTTGCCGGCTTGGGCTCGTGGGATCGGCCGGCCTAACGGAGCTGCAAAGGTATATGCAAGCGACGGAAGCTGGGGGCGTAGAATCCATCGGAGGCGATCGCCTGCGGATGCGGGAAACTATTGCTCACCGGTGTAGGCTGCCCGGCCCGTCATCTCGTCCATCTCGACGCAGAAGAAGATATGCGCAGACGCCCCTGAGATCTCTTGCGGTACAGGTTTGAGACCCCCTGGTTCCCACCAGTTGGCTTTCTTTTGGAGCAGGGACCAGGCGTGAATACGCTCGCTACGGCGGCCTTGCGCCGGTAGTTCTCTGTACGTGCCCGTCACGACCACGCTCTTCCACCGTCGACTGCTGGCAAATTCGGAAATCTGCAGCGACACCTTTGGGTTGCTGCGCATCCAGTCGATTTTCTGGCCAGGCATGGAAAAGAAATAAAATGCTTCACCCGAATGCGCGTACGTGATCGGCACAATGTAGGGCTGGCCGCCCCTGCAACATGCCAGCCGCGCGAGATCTCCGGCTGCCACGACGCCTTGGCATTCCTCACGAGACATTTCCCTTACAAACATGGCTCTTCCCTCCTCCCGTTAGACCACGCCGGATTGGCGGCGGCGGAGAATCAGAGGGGCCGATTTCGCGGCCCCGGCCAGTCTTAGTCGCAGAGCGAACGCAGAGCTTCCAGCTTGACGATATCGATCGTCCTTGCGTCCCTGAGCGCGATGACGCTGCGCGCCTTCAGTTTTGTCACCACGCGCGACACCGTTTCGATTGTCAGGCCGAGATAGTCCGCGATATCCTGTCGCGACATGGGCAAGCGTAGCTGCCTGCCTCCTCCCTGACGTTCGCAAAGATCAACGAGGAATGCGGCGATCCGTTCCACGGCACATTGCCTGCCGATCACCAGAAGGTGCTGCTGAGCCCGCGCCATGCCGGTCAAGGCGAGCGCGAGAAGCTCCCGCGAACGCTCCTGCATATGCCGGCGCCCGAAAACGGCCAATGTTGTTTCCGTGATGGCTTCGGCAAAGAAAGAATGGTTGGATCCCGCTTCGAAACCGAACATTTCGCCTGGGAGATGAAAGGACACGACTTGTCGGCGTCCATCTGAAAGGAGACGGTAGACACGCACGGCTCCGATCGAAACCTGATAGCACTTGTCGTTGAGATCGCCTTGGGCATAGATCTCGCGACCCGGCTTGTAGGTGGCGACAAGATGGGGCCCAGCAATTGGGGCCGGTCCAAGGTGTTCGGCCTCGATGGACTGTGGTTTGGCTTGTGCAGCGGCGTACATGGTTATCCCCCGTTCGATGTGGGGACAGATTGCCAATTCGCGTGACTTGGAGAAATTCGGTTAGATCACTAAGGGAGACTACTTAGCCGCCTCGATCAGGCTGTTGATCACGCCGAGCAGGTCGGCACCGGTGAACGGCTTCGTCAATGTCGTATTGTCAACACGTTGCTGAAGGGCCGACAGGCCATCAACTAGCAGTATGGCCCGGCGGCCCCTATTGCTAAGGAATTGCGCCGCGGCCTGAGGCTCGGATCTCAGTACGTCATCGTCGAGAATGGTGCAGAGCGCTTGCCGGCAAGAGGCTTCAGCCTTCTGCACAGTGTCGTAGGATTCAGTGGAATATCCTTCGACCTCCAGGGCGAATGCCACGGACCGCCGGATGCCCTGGTCCGCTGCAACGACGATAATGGTTTTCGCATCCAACAATTTAAGTCCCGCGCAATCTGCCCTGCAACTGGCAGCAATGAGCCGCCATTAAGCCGCTTGCGGCAACGCACCGCATTGCGCGAGATCAACTCGGCGGATCAGGAAGGGCCGAAACCTGCGGCCAGAGCCATTCGCACAAGATGGGGAAGGCTCTTCGCCTTCATCTTGGCCATCACGTTGGCACGGTGCACCTCGACGGTGCGAGGACTGATGTCCAGATCATAAGCGATCGACTTGTTGGGAAGGCCCGCGACGACTGCCGAGAGCACCTGGCGTTCTCTCTCGCTCAGCGTCTGGAGCCTTGCTCGGATATCGTTGGCTTCATCCGCATCGGCTTCCGAAGCGACCAGATGTTCAGATGCCCTCTCGATTGCCTCGATGATCACGGTATCTTCGAAAGGCTTTTCGATGAAATCCACGGCCCCCGCCTTCATAGCCTCCACCGCCATGGGTACGTCGCCGTGCCCCGTAATTACAATCGAGGGTATATTGATCTTGCGATCCCCGAGATTGCGCAGAAGCTCTACGCCGGACATGTCCGGCATTCTCAGGTCGGTGACGAGAACCCCGTTTCTGACGTCCGGCGCGAAAGCCAGAAAGGCCTCGGCGGATTGATGCATTTTCACGGCGAATCCGTTCATTGTCAGCATGAAGGCCAGCGACTTCCTGACCGGCTCTTCGTCATCAACAATGTGCACGGTGTAATCAGTCATTTGCAACGATCCGTTCATCTACATAGGCGGGAAGCGTAAACCGGAAGGTGGCTCCGCCGGCCGCATTTTTCGAGACTGTCATCTCACCGCCATGCGCCTCGACAATCCGCTTCGAAATGGAAAGCCCGATGCCCATTCCGCTAGCCTTGGTCGTGACGAACGGCTTGAAGAGCTGGCCGGAGATTTCCTCCGGAATACCTCCACCCGTGTCTTCGACAAGGACGGCAACCTCCCCCCCACCGGCCGGCATAGTGCGGATCGTCAGCTCTCGGCGGTCGACGAGGCGCATTGACTCGATCGCGTTGCGCATCAGATTGATGAGGACCTGCTGGACTTGGATACGGTCCACCATTGCCATTTCGGCACCGGGCAAATATTCGAACACGGTTCTGACGCCCTGCTCGCGGGAGCCGACCAGAGCCAGCGCGGCGGCCTCCTCCACCAGTTTGCGGATGTCTTCCGGCGCCTTCTCCGTCTCCCCCTTTGTGACGAACTCCCTGAGATGTTTGATGATCTGGCCGGCCCGCAGCGACTGGCTCGCCACCTCTTCGAGTGCCTCGCGCATTCGTGTAGCTATGGCGTCGTCCATGTCACGCAACAGCCTCGTACAGCCATGCGCATAGTTGGCGATCGCCGAAAGGGGCTGGTTCAGTTCGTGGGCGAGCGTCGAGGCCATCTCGCCCATCTCGTTGAGGCGGGCAAGGCGCGCCAGTTCAGCTTGTATCTGCTCGAGCCTTGCGGCGGACTCCTCCCGCTCCGTCAGGTCTCTGATGAAGCCCGTGAAGAACCTCTCGCCGCCGGACCGCATCTCTCCCACGGCGAGCTTCATCGGAAACGTCGATCCATCCTTCCGCTGCCCGGAGACAACGCGATCGATACCGATGATGCGCTTTTCCCCCGTTCTCATGTAGCGCTGCATATATCCGTCGTGTTCGTGGCGGTAGGGTTCCGGCATCAATATGCGCAGGTTTTGGCCGATAACCTCCTCCTCCGTGTATCCGAACTGCCGCACGGCCGCGGCGTTGAAGGACACGATTGTGCCATCGGTAGCGCTGACCACTGTGGCGTCGGGAACAGTATCCAAAATCGATCTCAGATGAGCGTCGCGGGCCTTTATGACGTTCTCGGTCCGGTCGATGGCGCGTTTTGCCGCCTCAAGCACTTCTCCCAGTGCCACGATCAGAAGCACTGCCGACCCGAAGACCACCAGTTCCACGAGACTCGGACCGTCGGCACTCGTGATCTGCTGATGAAGAACCGCTGCAAAAAGCGACAGCCCGGCCGCAAAGAGGATCGCATTCCGGCCGCCGACCAGCGCCACGACGAGCATGGCAGGGATAAGCGAGAAGAGAAGAAGGCCTTCGCCGATTGGTTCGCCTAGTGTCACGCTGAGGGCGAGAACGCTCGAAGTGACTATCGCGGCGACAACATACGCTGCGACGCCGTGGCCTCTCCACCTGAAGAGCAACCTTCCCAACCGAGTCCTCTCAAAAACGCTCTCTGAATGCATCCCATCATCCATCAAAGGACTATTTACCGCTGCAGTGTCTAGCGTCTTCGGTGTATTTGCACCATGCAGACTCTTCCATAGACCATGCTGGAGTAAACAGCCAACCCGCCGCTTGCTGCGGATCGCTTCAGGACGGAAGTCCATCACGACGCTCTTGACCGTGATCAATGTAGCCGCCGAGACGCAGAGTAGGATCGCTCTGCATTTAAATTGGGTTCGGGAGACCAGATCAATGACGTACAAGACGATCCTCCTCGTCGTTGGTGTCAGCCAATTCGAAGATGACCTGAGAGCAGCGGCAGATCTTTGTGCATCGGAGGGTGCGCACCTCTCGGTTCTCGCTAGCAAGATAGCCACTCTCCCTCCGATGGGAGACCTCTCAGCGATTTCCGACGCCTGGATTGACAGCCGTGACAGTGACATGGAGCAACTGCGCCAAGCGGTCAGAGAAGCTAAGGAGATTCTCGGAAATACCGGGATTTCATTCGATGTGGCTGGGCGATACTCAGAGACGACGCGGCTCGGGCAAGACGTCGGAGAGCGTGCCCGATATGCGGATGTCACCTTGATCGGCACAAGTCTAAGGGTAGATGAGCTCCTGCGGCGGGGAGTCATAGAAGGTGCTCTCTTCTTTTCGGCACGGCCGGTCCTGCTCGCCGCGAATCTCCGATCGGCCACCTTGCAACCGAAGAACGTCCTTCTTGCGTGGAACTCGACCATCGAGTCCACAAGGGCCGCCCGCGAAGCGCTGGACATGATGAGAAATGCCGAGGGGGTGAACCTGGTGCTCGTCGATCCAAAGATCAAGAACGGCAAAGAACCCGGCGCCGATATCGCCACCTATCTTGCACGCCACGGGGTCAAAGTGACAGTCGCCCGGCTTCCGAGTGCCGGCCGCCCGGTCGAAGAGGTACTCGTCCAGTACGCACGCGACACTTCGGCCGACCTGATCGTGATCGGCGCCTACGGGCACTCGCGCATCCGCGAGAGGATATTCGGCGGCGTAACTAAGACGATGATTGACGCACCGATCCTGCCGGTCTTGATGGTTCGATAATCCTTTGTTCTCCCCGTGCCGGGAGGCTTCAGAAGCGCCGCCCAAATGCGTCGGAGCCGGCGGTCTCAATTCGCGAGCGCGGCGCTGTGGGCCTCGTCCAAGACTCGCTTTAGCTCATCGATCGCGGAAGCGGAGGGCAGCGTCTCACCTTCCAGTTCCGGAGGCAGCTTCCATCCGGGGACAACGCCCTGCATGTTGGGCAGTTCGTGAGCGATGCCCTTATGGCAGTCGATGCAGGTCGCCCTGCCCGGCAGCAGTTAGCGCGTATGGATTTCTGCGGCACGCTTAGTCTGCTTGGAAAGGTCATCGCTGCCGACGAATGACAGTTGCGGCACTCGAGGATGTCGTTGGCCTTGAGCCGCGCCCGTTCGTGCTTGGCGAGTTCCAAGCGGTGGTCGAGGAACTTTTCGCGCGTGTTGATGGTCCCGAAGATCTTCCCCACACTTCCTTGGAGGCCTGCATCTTTGCGGGCGATCTTGTCCGTCCATTCATGCGATATCGCTGAAACCAACAATGACAGCACTAAACAGACCCGACGCAGACGGGCTTGTACTGCGCCGGGTTATTAATTGGCGTGCTGCCGATACTATTGGAGAGCAACGGCGAGCGCCGCGTCGAGGCGCTCCCGCGCCTTCTTGGGCAGCTTCACTGCCTTTACCTTTTCGACATTGGCGGGCGCGTCACCGACGACGACTGCCGCGACCATGCCCATGCCGACGTGCGGCGTGCACTTCACGCCGTAGACTCCTGGCACGTCGAAAGTCACCTTGTAGGTCTCGTTCATCTTGCTCTTGAATGCCGAAGCCCCGTCGGGAATCATGTCCTTGATCGTCTCGACATTATGTCCCTTGTCGGTCGAAACAAACGTGACGCTGTCGCCCGGATTTACCTTGACGAATGCCGGCTCGAAGACCATTGCTCCCTCGGAGCCCTTGTTAAGCATGTGGACCTCGAAATCGGCGGCGAATGCTGTGCCGGTGAAGGCGGCAAGAACTGCGGCGACTGCCATGCCCTTTGCGATTATGCGCACTTGAAATTCTCCTTGGTTTCAGAACCCTGTTCGGTTCTTGCTACAAGGAGATAGAATAGAAAGAGCACCTGCTCTTTGATGCTTGTCAAATAGCCATCGGAAATCCGTCTAGTCGCGCCCGCCGTCTGCGAGCGCCGTCAAGCCTGGCAGGTCGCAGACGATGAGCTTTTGCCGCCCGCCCTCGACCAGTCCCTTCTGCTCCCAGGCGCTGAGAATGCGCGACACCGTATGCAGCGTGGTTCCGGTCATTTCAGCTATGTCCTGGCGGGAGATCGGAAAGTCTATGCGGACGCCGCCTTTTTCCTGCTTGCCCGCCTGCCGCGAAAGGCGCAGCACCGCATGGGCGACGCGCCTCTCCACCTCCTGGGTCGACATCTCGCGAATCCGCGTGTGTGCCTCTTCGAGGCGCTGGCCGATCGTCTGCATGGTGCTGACGGCTAGATGCGGATTCTGCTCGACGAATTGCGGCCAGAGATCCGTAGGCCAGGAAAGAGCAAGACTTTCCGTAACGGCCGTAGCAGTACCGGGATAATCCGAACGCTGCAGCGCCTTTGCAAATCCGAAGAGGTCACCCGGATGGACGACGCGCACGATGATCTGCTGACCGTCCTCGGTGACCTGGGTCACCTTCAGCCGCCCGTGCAGGAGCAGGAAAAAGCTTGTGGCTCTCTGACCTTGCTCGAAAACAGCGTCACCTTGGGGCACGCGCCTTGCCGTCGCATGGGCGAGCATCCTGTCCAGATCCGCGTCGCTCATCCTGTCGAACAGGGCAAGCGACCGTACGACACTCCGGTCGATCTTCATTCGATTTTCCTACTGCAGGATTCCTTGGATCGGAACCAACGCGACCATGATCTCACTATCATGGCGGAAGGAGGGAACAAAGCAGAGTATCCGCGGCGCGACAGAACGCGGTTGTCGTGAGTGCTTGAGAAGCACCCTTCAATGCGATGCACCTCAGACGTCGAGGCCCTTCTCGCGAAGCGCCTGCAGCAGGCGTGCATACCAACGGGTATTCTTCACTAGACGGAAGCCGACGTTGTCCGGGGGCGCGCCGACGGCGCAGCCGCCCCCCTTGGGCTTGCGGATAAAGGAACTGAGCGCGGCGCGATGCTTGCCCGTGGCTATGTAGATGCCGCAGGATGAGGTGTCGCTGGTAATGCTTCCTGTGCGGTCGAGCGTGACACGCCTAACGCAGGTCGTCGTCCATTCCCAGACATTGCCGCCAAAGTCGGTGAGGCCCGTCTCGCTTTCGCCGAAATGTCCGAGTCGCTGCGGCTCCGGCTCGCGGGAGGCCTTGCGCGCGGTCTCGCGGTAGTAGTCGGCAATCCACCGCAAGGCTGGATTGGAGCCGTCGTCCTCGACGTCGAGCGCGTCGTCGGGAAAACGGCTGCCGGCCGCAAAGGCGAGCTGCTCGTCAGTCGGCAGCATCCAGATCGTGCCGGTTCGCCGGCTGAGCCAGGCGGCATAAGCTTGCGCATCGTCGAAGCTGACGCCCGTTGCCGGCGTGCTTCCAGGATCTGCGGGTACGTGCTCGGGTTCGGCGGGCGGGCATGCCTGTTCCGCGACGCAGCGCGCGTAGTCTGCGGCGGTTACTTGATATTTCATGATGATGAGCGGCGCGCTCATGCGCACAGTCTCCACCGGCCCGTCGACGGCATAGCCGTTCTTGAAGAACTCCCCGGCTGCACGATACCGGAAATCCCTCGGAGCTACGGTTACGACGGGCGGTTCATCAAGGGCGCTGCCCGACGGAGCGCTGCCCAGCAGCCCTGTCTCAATTGCGAGGATTCCGGCGAGTATCAGAAAGAGCGCGGAGGGTATTGCAAGCGAGATGGGAGCGACTTCTCTGCCTTTTGGAAGTGCGTCCATGGCGGCCTCCTTTCGACTGTCGTTCCTTGCCGGTCTCACCGAGAGATCTGGCGGCGAGTGTGCCGGTCGCTCCGACGCGGGCCATCGGGGCGACCGGCTTCAGTCAGGTACCCGATGGAGCAAGGAGCGAGGTCATCAGGTCGTCGTTCCAATCGCCGGTAACGGCGAAATGAGCGGCAGCGCCGAGCTCGAACGCCTCGATCAGATTGTGGTTGACGTAGGCATAGATTCCGGGCTGCTCAAAGGTGTAGAAGGCAGCGCCCGCCGTGCCGCCGGGTATGAACCAGGTCTCCTGATCGACCTCGGGAGGATTGCGGAACTTGCCGGTCGCCCAGACATAGTCGCCATGGCCGCCGATCAGGTGCGGGCGCGTGTCGCGATTTGCCTGCGAATGGACGATCAAGACTTTCTCGCCGACGGCGGCCTTGAGCGCGTTGTCGCCGGTGAGCGCCCCGACTGCGCCGTTGAAGACAATGTGGGACGGGGTAAGCGTGCGCATCACTTCGAGCGTATCAGCATAGGCTTCCCCGACGCTTTCATACTTCTTGAACTTGCCGTTTGCGTCGCGCGGCACGTAGAAGTCCTGCTCACCGACATAGTAGACCTTGTCATAAGTAAGCGGCTTGCCCTTGCCGTCGGTTAGTCCTTCGCGCGGCAGCACCATGATCGCACCGTTCATCCCCGAAGTGACGTGCCACGGAACCATGCCGGGAGGTGCACAGTGGTAGACGAAGACGCCCGCCTTGGTCGCCTTGAAGCGCAGCACCGTGGTCTCGCCCGGATTCACGACCGTCAGTGCGCCGCCGCCCAGCGCGCCGGTTGCCGAATGGAAGTCGATATTGTGCTGCAGCGTGTTCGTGTCCGCGTTGATGAGCGTCAGCTCGACATAGTCGTCCTGGTGCACGACCATCAGCGGACCGGGAACCGAACCGTTGAAGGTCATGGCATGGAGCTCAGTACCCTGCTCGTCGATGACGATCTTCTTCTCCTCGATCATCAGCGTGAACTCGACGACCTTCGGGCCGCCTTCGGCCTTTTGCGTATGGGCGTGGACAAAGGGCGGTTTGACGAGATCTACCTTGACGCGCGGCAGCGACGCGACGCCGAGGGAGGCCACCTTGGCTACCGCCTCTTCCGCATGGGCCGATACGGAGCCAACCAGCGGCGTCAGTGCGCCCGCGATCGCGGCGCCGGCCAGCATGCTGCGACGTGTCATCTGGAACTGCTCAGACATGGAACCTCTCCTTGAGAAGACGGAGCGAATATCGCCCGGTCATGCTCATTCTAGGGTGGTGGCGGGCAGGCTCTTTGAGGTGGAGCAAACAGGCAAATTGCCCTGGTGCGACATTTTGGTCAGCAGGGCTACAACTCCGTACGGCGTGGCCGCCGGTACCCAGCTGCCATGTCTTTGCCAATTGTCAAAGAAGACATTGCTCAACTCCGGTAGTCAGAGGCGACCCAGACATTAGGAGTTGAATCATGAATGGATCAAAGGTGGCCAAGCGGGAAGGCTACGTGCCGCGGGGCCTCGCCCGCACGGGCCCGGTGCTCTTTTCATACGGATTCAGACCCTTCTTTCTCGGCGCCGCTGTTTGGGCGGTCGTCGCTATGACCCTCTGGATCGCGGCCCTGGCAGGTCATCTCGAAATCGCCGGAGGGTATGGGCCTCACGCCTGGCATGCGCACGAGATGCTGTTTGGCTTCGCCCCGGCTGTCCTTGCCGGCTTCTTGCTGACCGCGGTACCGAACTGGACAGGCCGCCTCCCCGTCTCCGGCTGGCCGCTCGCCGGGCTGTTCGCGCTGTGGCTGGCGGGACGCGCGGCGCTGCTGTCCCCGGATGTGATCGGCATCCCGCCCGCAGCGGCGATAGACTGCCTCTTCCTACCCGCGCTGCTCTTGATCTGCGCCCGCGAGGTAATCGCCGGCCGCAAGTGGAAGGATTTGAAGGTGTTGGGCGGTCTTCTCGCGTTGTCGCTTGCCAATGCCTGCTTTCATTTCGCCGTGGTCACGGGAGACCATGTCCATATCGCGATGCGCCTCGGCATTTCCGCCTATGTGGTACTCGTCACCATCATCGGCGGTCGGATCTTGCCGAGTTTCACCCGCAACTGGTTGAATCGTGCCGGCCGGACCGAATTTCCGGTTCCCTACAACCACTTCGACACAGGCGCCATTCTCGCAGGCATCGCAGCGCTTGGCGCATGGACGCTTGTTCCCGACCATCAGCTCACGGCGGTGGCGGCTTTTGCCGCCGCACTGCTGCACACCGTCCGGCTCGCCCGCTGGCGCGGTTGGCGCACCTGGCCGGAAATGCTGCTCGTCATACTGCACGTCGCCTATGCCTTCGTTCCCCTGGGCTTCGCCGCAATCGGCATGGGCGCGCTTGGCTTCGTCGAAGAACGTTCGGTCATGCATGTGCTCACGGTGGGGGCCATCGCCGCGATGATGCTAGCAGTCATGACCCGCGCGAGCCGCGGCCACACGGGCTATCCGCTTACCGCATCGCGATTGACGGCCGCCTCATATGCCGCGATCGTCGTTTCGGCACTGTTGCGCCCGCTGGCTGAAATACTTCCCGTCGTCGCAGCGGGTCTCTATGCTGTCTCCGGAAGCGCGTGGATCATGGCCTTCGCGCTGTTCTGCGTCGAATACGGGCCAATTCTCGTGCGCAAGCGCCGTGCGTTGCGGTAGAGCACCCTCACAACCGAAGCGACGAAAAATCAGGAACTCGACCGCCTGGACAACAGGCGCCTTATCGAGGGCGAATGGCACGCCAAGCAGCCCGTCGGTGAACTCGCGAAAGTGCGGAGAGCGTTTTGCAACTAAAGAGAATTAGATTTGTTTGCTCGCCGTCAAAGTGAGACGGCGCTCTCAGGGATAGGGTCCGACTTCCGATCTGGTTCCAGCCGCTGCCGTATCGGAATGCACGAGGGGCGGCCAACAGAGAAGTCCAAGACAATGACGCAAACACCAGCGAAACCATCCATCGACGTCCGCACCGTTCCCCCGCGCGAGCGTCATCCGCGCATCTTCGGAATGCTCGAAACGCTCCCGGCTGGCAGCTCTATGTTGATCACCAGCGACCACGATCCGCGGCCGCTCCACTACAAGTTGGAAACGACTTTCCCAGGCGAATTCGGCTGGGATTATCTGGAAGAAGGGCCGGCAGTCTGGCGCGTCGAGATCGCCCGTCTTGAAAACGGCTCCGGCTGCGAATGCTGCTGCTACTCGGATCATTGATCCGGCCCCGCAGGTAACAATTACCGAGCATGGTGATTTAAATGCCAGCAGTCACGCTTTCCCCATGGACGATGTCCTATTTCGCCGCTGCCTGCCTCTTTCTGATGGTCGGGCAGGGCGTGATGGCAGCGGGCTATGGCCATCCGTTCGCCGCCGTCGAAGCACCCGCGACGTTGGCGCTTGTGCACGTCGTCGTCATCGGCTGGCTGGGCCTCCTGATGACGGGGGCTCTGCTCCAGTTCGTGCCGGTGCTGGTTGCGGCGCCGCTTCGCGGGAGGCGGCTGGCTCTCCCGGCTCTGATGCTCCTTATTCCCGGACTTCTTCTGCTCCTCGGCGGCTTTGCTGCACTTGGCGGGGCGGAAGGGGTATCGCCGGCCATGTTGCCGTCCGGCGCGCTCCTACTGGCGATGGGCTTCGGTCTCGTCATCATCATGCTCGCGGCGACGCTACTTTCGGCGCGACCGCTGCCGCTTCCCGCTCGCTTCGTCGCTGTGGGTCTCGGCGCGCTGATCGTCGCGGTTCTTGCCGGCGGCGCCTTCACGCTCGTCTTAACTGGCGCCGTCACGAGTGCTGCGGCGATCGCGCTTCTCCTCAAGGGAGTGCCGCTTCACGCGGCGCTTGGCCTTGCAGGCTGGCTGACCTTCACCGCGATCGGCGTCAGCTATAGGCTGCTGCCGATGTTCATGCTTGCGCCGGATGACACGCGGGCCACAGGCAGGATCGTCTGGTGGACGGGCGCCGCTGCCCTGGCGATCGTCGTTGCCAGCATCGTCTCCATTGCAGTGAATAGCGAAGCCGTGGAAGGGGCGAAGAGCACCGCAGCATTTCTGGCCGTCTTCGCCACCGTTCTCTACGCGGCCGACGTCTTGCGCCTGCTTCGCGAGCGCCGCCGCAAAACCGTGGAACTAAACATCCGCGCGAGCTATGCGGCCTTTGCTGCTCTTTTCGCTTCCGTGGTCATGTTCGCCGTGCCAACCACACGGGTCGCGGCAGGTGAAGACGCAGCGGCGCTCGTCTACCTCTTCGTCTTTGGCTGGTTGACCGGCCTTGGCCTCGCGCAGCTCTACAAGATTGTTCCGTTTTTGACATGGCTCGAATGCTATGGCCCCGTTCTCGGGCGGGTCGCAGTACCGCGTGTTCAGGACTTGGTCGAGGAGAAGCGCGCAAGCCTCTGGTTTTTCGTCTACTACTTGGCCGTGATTGCGGCAACGCTTTCGCTTTTTGCCGAAAGGCCGGCGGCTTTCCGCGTCGCCACGCTAGCGCAACTCTGCGCGACGATCGGCCTGATGGTGGAACTCGTCCGCGCCCGTCTGCTTTGCTCCGTCGCGGCGCCGCTGCGCCTTCCCGCGGGCGCGCTGAGGCCACATCTCTTCCTCCCGATCTCTCGACCACAGGAGTAATCGATGACTATCGAGACCCAGAACCCAGCACCAAGAGAATTCGACGTCCGACCCATATTGAGGAGCGGCGGCGAGCCGTTCCAAGCGATCATGGAGGCGGTGAACGAGTTGAGAACGGGCCAAGCGTTACGGCTGCTTGCTCCCTTTCGTCCGCAGCCGCTGTTCAAAGTGATGGAGGGCCGCGGCTTTAGCCACGAGGCACAGGAGATACAAGGCGGCGACTGGGAAGTCTTGTTCACGCCAAAGGCAGCGGGAGCCCCCGTCGAGGTCTCTGCAGATGCCGACGATCCGGACTCCTGGCCCGATCCCGTCGAAAACCTCGACCTGACCGAGCTCGACCCCCCGGAACCCATGGTCCGCATCCTCGCGGCTGCAGAGCAGCTGCGGCCGGGCGAGGTGCTGTTCGCGCTACTTTCCCGCGAACCGATCTTCCTCTTCCCGGAGCTCTCCAAGCGGGGGCACCAGTGGGCGGGTAATTTCGACGAAACACGAACCACCTTCCGCATCTTTGTCCGCGTCGGTGATAAGGGCTGAAGCCATGATCGAACCGGAAAACGCGACGATCTGCGATTCAATCCGCGATGCACTGCGCATGATCATCGACCCTGAGCTTGGCCGCAATATAGTCGATCTCGGACTTATCTATGATGTATCCGTCGAGGATGGCGGCGTCGTCCATGTGACGATGACCACGACCACGAAGGGCTGTCCGGCAAGCGAATATCTGAAAGAGGCAGTGCGCAACTGCGTCTGGTATTTACCGGGTGTTGAGTATGCAGAGGTTCGGCTGACCTACGAGCCGGCCTGGACCCCGGATATGATGGCCGGCAGACACGGTTGGCTCCGCTAACCCCACGGCCTGGGCTCGCAGTCATAGTTGAATGCGCCCAATCCCCATGGATTGGCTGGATCACGCGAGCTCTCGTCCATGTCTTTGACATTCAAAGAGAACGGTCCGCCCGCGCCGAGTACTAGATAACAAGCCCCTATGAGATCGCGGCTGCTGTGAGTTTCCTCTCGCTCAGGCACAAGTACTTTGCCCGAGAAGGTCCTTCTTGCTTTCGTGCGACGCCCTTCGCGACCGCGTTTGCTATGCCGCCCGCACCGCGGCCGAATAGACGCGGCGCAGTCCTCGAAGGTGCGAATGGCAGGTTAGGATTGCGCATGTAAATCCGGATGGCCGAAGTCTCCCCTGCCTGAGAAGATCATCAAACGACCGACGGGGATTGCCGGACAAATGGTCGTCGCCTGGGTGATCACGACACTCGCTCCCGCGCTGATTGCGGCTTCCATAGATGCAGTCGACATCCTTTGACATTGCTCAAAGAGGCCGCCCCGGTCCGCCGCTAGAATGGCACCCGATCAAGGTTCCACCCTCACCAGAAGGACTCTCCATGCAACCGGCTCTTGTCGCAAAATATGGCGAGGCACGCCTGCCCCGTTACACGAGCTATCCGACGGCACCCCGTTTTTCGCCCGCCGTCGGCGCCAGCACCTATGCCGACTGGCTCGCAGCCATCGCTCCGGGGAAGCCGGCGTCGCTCTACCTGCACATCCCCTTCTGTCGATCGATGTGCTGGTACTGCGGCTGCCACACGACGATCACACAGCGCGACCAGCCGATCCTCGACTACCTCGACATGCTTCGAGAGGAGGTTCGTCTAGTCTCGGCAATCACGTGTTCGCCGCTCAGCATCGACCACGTGCATTTCGGCGGGGGCACGCCGACTATCGTGCAGCCGGAGGAATTCCGTGCACTGATAACACTGCTGCGCGAGCATTTCGAGTTCGGGAGCACCGCGGAAATCGCCGTGGAAATCGACCCGCGAACGCTCGAGCACGAAATGGCTACGGCCCTCGGCGAAGCCGGTGTCCGTAGGGCGAGCCTCGGGGTGCAGAGCTTCGATCCGGTGGTACAGAAGGCGATCAACCGGATCCAGAGCGAGGAGCAGACGATGGACGCCGTTTCGCACCTGCGTCAGTCCGGCGTCAACAGCATCAATTTCGATCTCATCTACGGCCTGCCGCACCAGACTGTCGAATCCTGCATCGCGACCGCCGAGGCGGCGATCCGGATGGGACCCGAGCGCTTCGCAGTCTTCGGATACGCCCACATCCCCACGTTCAAGAAGCACCAGAAGCTGATCGACGAGCAGGCGCTTGCTGATGCGGAGGGCCGCGTCGCCCAGGCCGAGGCCATAGCGGCGACACTTGCCGCCGCCGGCTACCGCCGCATCGGGCTCGATCATTTCGCCCTCGCGGACGACAGCCTGGCGATCGCGCAGGCAAGCGGTCGATTGCACCGAAATTTCCAGGGTTACACGACCGATGCCTGCGAGACTCTCATCGGCCTCGGTGCGTCGGCGATCGGGCGGATGGACGACGGCTATGTGCAGAACGAGGTGCCGCCGGGCCTGTACGCGCAACACATTGCCTCGGGTCGGCTTGCAACGGTGAAAGGCTACCGGATGACGCGGGAGGATAGGTTGCGGGCAAGCATCATCGAGCGGCTGATGTGCGACTTCGGCGTCGATGTTCCCGCTCTCGCCACCGCGCACGGCTTCGATCCGGAGATGCTGCTCCGCGGCAATACCAGGCTCGCAATGCTGCAAAGTGACGGCATCCTTGATATCGCCGACGGCGTCATACGGCTGCGCGAAGGGGGACGCTTCCTTATCCGTGCCGCCGCTGCAGCCTTCGACGCCTATATCGATCAACCGGGACGGACCCATAGCAAGGCGGCGTGAAGGCCGCCTCAAGCTGAGAACAGAGAGGCCCGGCATGTACGCGCATGCCGGGCCTTCCGTCTCGCGGCCTGCCCCCGCCTATCTTACAAGGCCGCGATAGATCGCCGGCAGGGCTGCAGGCAGCCTGCTGATGTTACTGACGACTGCGTAGCCGTTCTGACCGAATATGACCGGCAGATAGGATCTCGCCTCGCGATCCACTGTCACCCCGAAGACGCTGATGCCCGAGCGGCGCGCTTCGCCGACTGCGCGGCGGCTGTCCTCTAGCGCGAAACGTCCCTCGTAGTGGTCGACATCGTTGGGCTTGCCGTCGGTCAGGACGATGAGGAGCTTGCGGCGATTCGGCCGTTCGATAAGCCCCGCTGCAGCGTGGCGGATGGCCGCGCCCATGCGGGTGTAGTAGCCGGGTTTCAGCGCCGCGATGCGCGCCTCGATCGTCGCGCTCATCACCTCGTCGAAGGCCTTCACGGTCTCCATCCGCACCCAATCCCGCCGTCGGGACGTGAAGGTGAGGATTTCATGGGCGTCGCCACAGGCCGAAAGCCCATGCGCCAGCACCTGAAGCGCCTGCTTCTCGACATCGAGGACGCGAAGATCGTCGAACCAGGCGTCGGTCGAGAGCGACACGTCTACGAGGATCGTCACCGCAAGGTCATGCTCCTGGGGGCGGCTCATCATGTGGATGCGGTCGCTGCCCTGCCCTCCGGCCCTTATGTCTGTGCGAGTCCGGACAACCGCGTCGAGATCGAGATCGGCGCCGTCGATCTGCGCCCTCAACATCTCGTGTCGCGGCCGCAACACCTCGAACTGACGACGCACACGCCGGATCAGGCTCTTCGTCGTCGGATCCGCTTCTCCCGGCAGGCCTTCCGCTGAGGCGGGCGCCGCAAGCACCCGGCAATGATCCTTAAGGTAGCCGCCGCTGCGATAGTCCCATTCGGGATAGGTGACTTCCGCCATGAGCGGCGTGCGGTCCAGCGCTTCCGGGGGAAGGTCGAGGTCGAAGCGAAAGCGAGCGGCCGGGCGCCCGTTGCGTTCGCCGAGTGTCATGTCGTCGAGCTCGTCGGCGGCGCTGGCGTCGTGGTCGTCGCTGTCGTCCGCCGGACGATCGACATTGACCATTTCGGCCATGGCGAGGATCTTTTCGAAGCGGTTGAGGATGAACGGGCTCCGCTCGGACTGGCGCTGTGCCTCGCGTGTCGCCACATGGCGCGTCGTCTCCGGCCCTCCTGCTCTGTCGCCACCGCGAGCGGGCTCGTCTTCGCCGTGTCGCCGCTCCGTCTCTTCACGCAGGAGCGCGTCGGGCCAGAGCGGCACTGGAAGCATTGGCAGGTAGCCGGGTGGGGCATTCCGGGGAAAGATGACCGGCGGCACGTCGTCATTCAGGCCGGCGCCGTCTCTCAGCATGTAGAGTATCCGGTTTTCGACATGCTGCTCGACCGAAGGAAGCGAGCGCCGCTGTCGGACCTTGAGCACCGCCCTGCAGAGACGACGATAGCGTTGGCGCATTGCGGGATAGGTGGCGAGCACCGACCTTACCGTTTCACCGGCACGCGAAAGGAGTGCCAGATCGCGCGATAGCGGGTCGGCGGCGCCGACGGGCTTGAGCGGCATGACGGCCATCATCGCCGCCAGCCAGAAATACAGGTCGCGGTTGAGACGCCGCAGGGGAAAGAGATCGACCTCTGCCGGCAGCATCAGCGTCGCATGGTCGCGCGCCGGCTGGACGAGCTTCTCCTCGCCAAGGCCCATGCGCTGGCGCAAGCGCAGCCGGTGCGCGGAGGTACGGCCGCGGGCGGGTGCGATCTGCACCGCCCGCTCGCCGCCAAGACCGCGGAAGTACACGGCGAGCACGGCCTGGACCTCATCGAGCCGGACCACCTCGTCCGGGAAGCGCGGCCAGGTCCGCGTATTGCCGATCAAGCGGTGCCAGGCGCGGCCGACCGTTTCTTCGAGTTCGAGGAAGTCCAGCATTTTCTTATCCCTGGCGGACGACCGCGTCCGCGATCTCTATGAGCGCGGCCTTGACGTCCGGCTCGTCGGTGAGCGGTTCGATCATCGTCGCCAAAACGGCGTCGCGCACCGACACTCCGTTTTCGACAAGGCTGGCGCAATAGACGAGCAGGCGCGTCGAGACACCCTCCTCGAGATCATGCCCCTTGAGACCCCGTAGCCGATGCGCGAGATCGACAAGCTGCGCGACCCGGCTCTCGTCGAGCCCGCTCTCTTCGGAAACGACGGCAATCTCGCTCGCCCTCGGCAGGAAGTCGAACTCGATGGCAACGAAGCGCTGCCGCGTGCTCGGCTTGAGGGCCTTGAGCAGGTTCTGGTAGCCGGGATTGTAGGAGACCACCAGCATGAAGCCGGGGGGCGCCTCCAGGAGCTCGCCGGTGCGTTCGAGGGGCAGGATGCGCCGGTCGTCGGTGAGCGGATGCAGCACCACCGCGACATCCTTGCGGGCCTCGACGATCTCATCGAGGTAGCAGATGCCGCCCTCGCGCACGGCCCTGGTCAGGGGGCCGTCGACCCAGACGGTGTCGCCTCCTTTGAGGAGATAGCGGCCAGTCAGGTCTGCGGCGGCGAGATCGTCGTGACACGACACGGTCGAAAGCGGCAGCCCGAGCTTCGACGCCATATGGGCTACGAAGCGCGTCTTTCCGCAACCGGTCGGGCCCTTCAGCAGGAGCGGAAGCTGGCGCGTCCAGGCGCTTTCAAAGAGCTCGCATTCCCGGCCTGACGGGGAATAGGCCGGGATAGCCGAGTCAGGAATGGGCGGAGTCTTGAGGGCGATGTTCATGAACAATCTCCGAGTTCTAACTTCAAACGAGGCGGCCGGCCAAGTGGGCCGGCCATTTCCCTTCATTCGGCGGGTTGGACGGCTTGGTTGAGGGCCGCGCTGGCGCTCCTGCCGGGCACAAGGACTGCCCAGAAGAACATCAACGCCGAGATGAGTACGACCACGCCGGATCCGAGGCGGATCCAGTAGAAGAGGGCCAGTTGCTCCTGCACGGCCATGAAGCTCTCGCCGAGGACCCGCTGCAGGTGGACCTGGACGACGCCGGCGAAGGTGAGCGCGAAGGTCATGACGGACATGGCGCTGCACATGGCCCAGAAGCTGGCGATCGACAGCCACTGGTTATAGGGCGCCCGTCCCTTGATCTCCGGGATGGCATAGGCCATCACGGCGAGGTTGAGCATCACATAGGCGCCGAAGAAGGCGAGATGCCCGTGCGCAGCGGTGACCTGGGTACCATGGGTGTAATAGTTGACCGACGAAAGCGTGTGCAGGAAGCCCCAGACGCCGGCTCCGAAGAAGGCCATCACCGAGCAGCCGATCGACCACAGGAGCGCGGCCTTGTTCGGATGCTTGCGGCCGGCCTTCCAGGTCATGACGAAGGTGAAGGCCACCATGGTGAAGAAAGGGGCGACCTCGAGCGTGGAGAAGAGCGAGCCGATCCACTGCCAGTAGCCCGGTGCGCCGATCCAGTAATAATGGTGGCCGGTACCGAGGATGCCGGAGAAGAGCGCCAGGCCGACGATGACATAGAGCCACTTTTCGACGACCTCGCGGTCGATGCCGTTGAGCTTGATCATCAGGAAGGCCAGAACCGAGGCCATGATCAGTTCCCAGACGCCTTCGACCCACAGATGGACGACGTACCACCAGTACATCTTGTCGAGCGCGAGATTGACCGGATTGTAGAAGGCGAAGAGGAAGAAGATCGCCACGCCCCAGAGGCCGAAGATCAGGATGTTCGTAACCGTGGTCTTGCGACCCTTCAGTACGGTCAGGGTGATGTTGAAGAGAAACATCAGGGCCACGACGACGATGCCGACCTTGATCGCGAAGGGCTGCTCAAGAAATTCGCGGCCTTCGTGGATATGGAGGAGATACCCGACGACCGCAACGGCCGCGGCCACCAGGAAGATCCAGAACTGTGCGACCGCGATCTTGGGACTATAGAGCTCCGTCTCCGCCTCTTCCGGGAGCAGGTAATAGGTGGCGCCCATGAAACCCATCAGCAGCCAGACGATCAGCGCGTTGGTGTGCACCATGCGGACGATGTTGAACGGCAGCAGTTCGGAGAGCGTGTTGGGAAGCACATAGATGGTGCCGGCGAGCACACCGAAGAGGATCTGGGCGAGAAACAGGCCGAGCGCACCGTAGAAATACAGCATCGCGACCTTTTGGGTTTGATATTTCATGTCTTTTCTCCTTGTCCCGTCGTCTCAGCCGGCCTCGTTCGGGGGCCACTTCTGCGTCTTGATGCGGCTCGTCCATTCGAGGAAATCGGCAAGGTCGTTCAGTTCCTGCTCGGTGAGATCGAACTGCGGCATCTGCCGCCGCCCCTCGGCGCCGGAGGGCTGCGCCGCCATCCAGGATTTGAGCGTCTCGCGCGCGCCTTCCGGGTCGGACTCGCCGCCCCACCGCTTCCAGACATTGCCGAGCTCCGGCGCGAAATAGGCGCCTTCGCCGAGGAGAGTGTGGCAGTTGATGCAGGAGTTCTTCTCCCAGACGTGCTTGCCGCGCGCCACGGAGTCGGTCAGCGTCGACTCGTCGGTGGATACGGTTCTCATGTAGTAGTGGCTGTGGGCCGTCAGGCCGACAAAGATCGCGAAGAAGAAGATGGAGCCGCCGTAGAAGACGTTGCGTGCCCCTGTCTTGGTAAGGCGTTCTGCCATCCCGTGGTCCTTTCAATTCCCGCAGGCCGCATTGCGCGGGCCGGCCTGAGCAATTCCCGCCGGTCGGCCGCGGATCCCTCCGCCCACCGGTAAACGCGATCTCTTCTAAGGTCTGCGCGCCGGCGTTCTTTGCGTTTCGGCAAACAAGTGACGAAGAGCCCTTCAACCGACGGGCGAGACGGTCGCGATGAGCGCTTTTGCCGCAGCCGCGAGCGCAAAGAAGAACGGCCAGGCGATAAGGCCGACCTGCAAGACCCGCGGTCCCGAACGCAAGCCTAGAAAGTCCAGCACGACGAGACGGGCTTTCAACAACGCGAGCGTCAGCAAGGCGAGCGTGACCACCAGCGGAGCTGCGGGATCCCGGGCCTTGAGGGAGAGCAGCATGCCGGCGAGAACCATCAGGACAAGGACCATCCAGGTCTTCTGCAACTGTCGGGGGTCGTGGTCGGTCATGGTGCTCAAACCAGATAGAGAATGGGGAACATGACGATCCAGACGAGATCGATCACATGCCAGAGGGTGGTAACGAGGTCGACATTGGCGCGGCGCGGCTTCCAGGCGACGACGAGCAGCACGATGGCGACGAAGCCGACATGGACGAGATGAAAGCCGGTCAGGAGGAAATAGAGTTCAAAGAATGAGTGAGACGCGACCTCGCCAGCAAAACGGATCTCCGTGCCGTACTCGTAGATCTTGATGGCAACGAAGGCGAAGCCGAGAAGCGCCGCCAGCACAAGTGCCCGGCGCCGCCTGGCGACTGACGCGCCCTTTCCTGCCGCAACCGCCGCCTGCCAGCCGCTCGTCAGCAGGACGAGCGTGTTGAAGGCGGCTATAGCCGGTTTGAGGTGCAGCCGTGCGACGGCGAAATCGTCGGCAGCAATCAGCGAGGCGACCAGGAAGGCGGCGATAAGGATCCCGAAGGCGGCGAGCTCGCTCCAGATCAGGACCCAGAGGATGAACGTATCGGCTTCCTCTTCGTCGGCCGCGCCGGCCGTCATCACGTTTTCCATGCCGCATCTCCGCATCGGTTGCCGAAGCGGAATAGGAGAAAGGAGCGCCCGGTTCTTTGCTCTCGATCAAAGACCGGTCCGGCCGACCCGCTATGTTCCGACGAAAAGGAGATCACCATGTCTGATGCGCAGATCGGCCTCTCGGTAGCCACCCCGATCATCATCATCTTCGCGCTCGTGCTCTATCGCATGGGTGTCCTGCAACGGACTGGAACGGCCGCCGCCGTGCTGGCGTCGCTCGCCTGCGCCGCCGTGCTGTTCATTGAACGCTGAATGCGGGACAAACAACGTGGTTATCTCATCTCCGCTCCATCGACTTGAGGCGAAGTATGGCGAGTTGCTCGCGCTTTGCGATGCGGTCGAGTCCATCATCGATTCGCTTGGGGGCCCCATGGACCGGGACCTCTGCATAGCGACCGCGGCAAAGATCCGGTCATTGAGCCTTGGACAAACGTCCAATGAGCCGCAGCCTTTGCCGCTTGATGTACGTACGACCCGTGCGGGTCGAGCAGTCGCCTTAGACGGTAGCCACGTCGCAGACACGCTCCGATCGGCAGCATCAGATCGATGCGCAGTTTCTTGGGAGACAGTCGCTTTGATGCTACACGCTTTCCTCGAGGGGCTCCGCCACCATGTTGCAGCGGAACAGGCAATCATCGCCGCGATAAAGCGGTCGAATACAGCGCACTGAGGAAGACGACTATGGCCGAGTTCCTTCTGGCACTGTTTGTCTTTCTCATCCTTCACTCAGTTCCGGCGATCCCCGCCATCCGCGAGCGGCTGTTAATCCTGCTCGGCAGGGCGGCCTATTTCTCGATCTATTCGCTCGCTTCCATACTCGCACTCGCTTGGGTGCTCTACGCGGCGCTTGATGTCGACTATATCCCGCTCTGGCAGCCTGCGGCTTGGCAGGCTTGGGTGACCTTGATTGCCGCTCCAGTCGGCGTGTTTCTCGTGCTTGCCGGTCTCTTCAGTAGCAATCCGCTATCGGTCTCGATCCGCCAAGGACAGAGAGCGGGCTCAATCGTCTCGGTTACTCGCCATCCGGTTCTCTGGGGGTTCGCCATCTGGGCGATCGGCCATCTCGTCGCCAACGGCGACGTGCGCTCGCTGATCCTCTTCGGCGGCTTTGCGCTTTTTGCTCTCGGCACCATACCTATGATCGAAAAGCGCGCCCGGCGCCGACTTGGAGATCAATGGCAGCACCAGTCTGCGAAGACCTCCATTCTGCCGTTCGTCGCCCTCTTCTCCGGGCGCACCCTTTTGTCCGGCGACACGCCAATCGCCATCGCCACCGCGGCAACGGCAGTATTGACCCTATGGCTGCTTGCCGGAGGCCATGCCGCCCTGTTCTATGCCGACCCTCTCCTCCTCGCGACGGCACAATAGTTAGCCATGCCTCAGTCCATCTCACTGGCCTCCCGACCCGAACTTCGGACGTAGCGGCTTCAACCGTCTTGCTTGGCTTCATGCAGCTCGCCACCAGCGGTAATGCAGCGCTTGTCCACCCGGAACCTATCTCGCCGCAGTGTGCTGACGGTGGGACTGCGGATCCCATTCGGTTGCAAGTGGCTCCCCCGGCAGGCCGACCAGATCGATCGCGCGCGCTGCAAGATGGTCGATGATCTCTTCGACGCTTTGCGGCCGTTGATAGAAGGCCGGCACCGGCGGCATCACGACCGCTCCCATTTCGGTAACTGCCGTCATGTTGCGCAGGTGACCGAGATGCAGCGGCGTCTCGCGGGTCATCAGCACGAGCCTTCGCCGCTCCTTGAGGTGCACGTCCGCCGCTCGCACGATGAGATTGTCCGCAAGACCGGCAGCGATCGCCGCCAGAGTCCGCATCGAACAGGGAACGACAATCATACCGGCAGTCCTAAACGAGCCGCTAGCCGTTGCCGCTCCGATGTCCCGTATTTGATAGCTACGATCAGCGATCGTCAGCAATTGATGCAGCGCGTGCGGGCCGACCTCGTGGAGCAGCGTGCGCCTTGCGGGATCCGAGACGATCAGATGCGTCTCGACGGAAGGGATTTCCGCAAGGCGCTGGACGACCCGGAGCGCCAGCGCGGCACCCGATGCCCCCGAGACGCCGACCACGACATGTTTCTTACTCATGGCGTTGCTCCCAGGCCCAGTTCAGTCCAAACTTGATCGACCTTCCCGACAACTTCCGCCGGCATCTCAAGCACGCGTCCCCATTCGCGGGCTGTCTCCGGCTCGAGCTTGCGCGTCGCGTCGAGCCCGAGCTTGCCACCGAGCCCCGGCTTCGGAGACGCGAAATCGAGGTAGTCGATCGGCGTGTCGTGGAGGATGGTCACGTCGCGGCTGGCGTCGAACCGGGTCGACAGCGCCCAGATGACGTCGCTCCAGTTCCTGACGTGGATATCGGGGTCGACCGCGACGATGAGCTTCGTATAGTTGAACTGCGGCAGCATCGACCAGAGCCCCATCATGATACGCTTCGCCTGACCGGGGTAGCGCTTGTCGATGGAGACGACCATCGCACGATACGAGCAGGCCTCCGGAGGCAGGTAAAGATCGACGATCTCCGGGAACTGCCGCTTCACCAGCGGTAGGAAGAGCTCCATCATAGCCTCGCCGAGCTTCGACGGCTCGTCGGGCGGGCGGCCGGTAAAGGTCGAGAGATAGAATGGCCTGCGGCGCATTGTGATCGCCGACAACGACATTACCGGAAACCGTTCGACGGAGTTGTAGTATCCCGTGTGATCGCCATAGGGACCCTCCTCGGCGGTGTCGTCTGCCGCGACGACCCCCTCGAGGACGATCTCGGCATTGGCCGGAACAGACAGCGGTACCGTGACCGCCGCCGCGACCGCTGGCCGCTCCGCCTTCAGCAGCCCGGCGAAGGCAAGCTCGCTCATGCCTTCCGGCAGCGGCATCACCGCGGCGAGGATCGTTGCCGGGTCGGCGCCGATGGCGACCGCCACCGGCATGGCTTCGCCGCGCTGTTGCCACATGCGATGGTGTCGAGCGCCGCCGCGATGCGCGAGCCAGCGCAGGATGAGCCGGTTCGGTCCGAGCACCTGCATGCGATAGATGCCGACATTGATGTCGCTCGGATCGTCCGGCGCACGGGTGATCACCAGTGGCCAGGTGACGAGCGGCGCCGGCTCTCCCGGCCAGCACCATTGGATCGGCAGCCGCGAAAGGTCGGCCTCCGCGCCGCGCCACACCGTTTCCTGCGCCGGCGGTCGCGCGACGGTTCGCGGCCGCATCGCAAGCGCGGCCTTCAGCAGGGGCAGCTTTCCCCAGGCGTCCGACAGCGACCGCGGCGATCTCGGTTCCCGCAGTTCCGCCAGCATTTCCGCAAGGCCCGGAAGACCCCCTGCGGGCAGCCCGAAACCCCACTCTATCCGCTCGATCGTACCGAACAGATTGGCGAGCAGCGGAATGTCGCAAATGCGGCCGGAAGCGTCGACCGGCTTCTCGAACAGCAGGGCTGGCCCGTCCGCGAGGAGCACTCGCCGGTGGATTTCCGTGACCTCATGCACGAGCGAAACGGGCCGCGATATACGGCGCAAGCGGCCACGCCGCTCGAGCATGGCGGCAAAGTCCTGGAGGTCGCAAAAGCGGCGGATGACTTGATCGCTGCGATACATGCGAGGTGTCTCGCCCGCGAAAACCCTTCTGTCTTTGCTCCAGCGCAAATTGCCCACGGAGGTTGCCGCTAGGTTCTTCGCAGAAGTAGCCGAGTCGCTCATTTGCAAAGGCGAGAGATATGGAATGCCCACGCCCGCTGGCCGCACCTCTTGCCGTCGTGCCGATCGCCTTGATCGACGGGGTGGTGAAGTTGATGTTCAAAAGCCTGCTCGACAGGCATCCCGCGCTCTTCGACCGCCTCGGGGAGCACAGGGGGAAGCGCTATGCCTTTTGTCCGCTCGACGTGCCGCTCGTCTTTGTGGTGGAGCCGTCACGCGCGGCGGTGTCGGTAACGCGCAAGCCAACCGATTGCGCTGCAGATGCTCTCGTGGAGGGCCCCCTATTCCTGCTACTGGCGCTTCTCGAAGGCCGCTGCGACGCAGACGCCCTGTTCTTCTCGCGGGCGCTCACAGTCGGCGGAGACATGGAGGCGATGCTGGCCCTCCGCAACGCACTCGACGGCTGCGAGATCGACCTGCCGCGCGACCTTGGCGCTTCCGCCGGGCCGCTCGGACCGCTCGTCAGCCGCACCGCGGCAGCAATCCGCCGCCGCGCACTTGCCGGGGAGAATGCCGCATGGAACTGATCTGCCCGGCGGGGACGCCTGCCGCTTTCCGCGAGGCCGTCGATGCCGGTGCGGAAGCGGTCTATTGCGGCTTCCGCGACGAGACCAATGCGCGGAATTTCCCCGGCCTCAACTTCTCGCGCGAGGAACTTGGCGAAGCCATCGCTTATGCCCATCGGAGAG
Source organism: Sinorhizobium sp. (assembly GCF_059070375.1). Taxonomy (NCBI): domain Bacteria; kingdom Pseudomonadati; phylum Pseudomonadota; class Alphaproteobacteria; order Hyphomicrobiales; family Rhizobiaceae; genus Sinorhizobium; species Sinorhizobium sp. The sequence goes on along the minus strand of NZ_JCACWC010000001.1, from coordinate 272,939 downwards.
GCGCTCAGACCTTCGTCGCGCTCAATACCTTCATGCGCGCCGGACATGAAGGCTTGTGGTACCAGGCAGCGGCGGACGCGGTCCGGCTTGGCGCAGACGCGCTCATCCTTGCGGACTTCGGCCTAATGGCCCATGTCGCGGAGACCTATCCCGAGCAGCGGCTGCACGTGTCGGTGCAGGCATCCGCGTCCAATCCGGATGCGGTGAATTTCCTGGTGGGGGCCTTCGGCGCAAAGCGGGTCGTGCTGCCGCGCACGCTGACGATCTCCGACATCGCCCGGCTCGCCCGCCAGATCCGCTGCGAGATCGAGGTCTTCGTCTTCGGCGGGCTCTGCGTTATGGCGGAAGGTCGCTGCTCGCTGTCATCCTACGCCACCGGCAAGTCGCCCAACATGAACGGCGTGTGCTCCCCCGCGAGCCACGTGCGCTATCGGCAGGACCGGGGTGATCTCGTCTCCGAGCTTGGCGCCTACACCATCAACCGCTTTCCCCGTGACGAGGCGGCCGGCTATCCGACGCTCTGCAAGGGGAGGTTCGACATTGCGAATGCCCGCGGCTACGCCTTCGAGGATCCGGTCTCGCTCGACGTAATGGATCACATCGACGCCCTGCGGGAGGCGGGTGTCAGTGCACTCAAGATCGAAGGGCGGCAGCGGGGCAAGGCCTATGTCGCCGAAGTCGTCGCAACCTTACGCAAGGCACTCGGCGCTCGCCCGGAAGAGCGCCGTACGCTTCTGGCCCGCCTCAAGCTGTTGAGCGAGGGGCAGCGGACGACGTCCGGCGCCTACGAAAAACGCTGGAGGTAAACAGGCATGAATGCCGGCAAACCCACGCTGACGCTCGGTCCGGTCCTCTATCTCTGGGAGGGGGAAAAGTGGCGGGACTTCTACTTTCGCATCGCAGACGAGGCTCCGGTGACCCACGTCGTCATCGGAGAGACCGTCTGCTCGAAGCGGCTGCACTTTACCGATCCCCATCTCCCGCCGGTGATCGAACGGCTCCTGGCGGCGGGAAAACGCATCGTCTTTTCCACCCTCGCCCTCGTGACGCTCGAGCGCGAGAGCCAGTATGTGCGCAGTCTGGTTGCCGACAGCCCCTACCCCGTCGAGGCGAACGATCTCTCCGCTCTGGCCCTGCTTGAAGGCGAGCCGCACTGGATCGGGCCGCTTGTCAACGTCTACAACGCTGCGACCGCCCGTGTGCTTGCGCGGCGGGGCGCAAGGAGCATATGCCTGCCCCCAGAACTTCCGGCAAGGTCGATCGACGAGATCGTTTCGCAAACGACGGGCGTCGACTTCGAAGTGCTCTCCTTCGGCCGCATGCCACTTGCAATTTCTGCCCGCTGCGCTCATGCCCGCGCCAAGGGGCACATCAAGGACAACTGCCAGTTCGTCTGCAAGGACGATCCTGACGGACTGGCCGTGAACACGCTCGACGGGCAGTCCTTTCTGGCACTCAACGGCGTGCAGACGGTTTCCTTCACCTGTCAGGCGCTCCTAGCCGATCTGTCGGACCTCATCGGTTCCGGAGTGAGGCGCTTTCGCCTTTCGCCACAGGATTGTGACATGGTGGCGGTCGCCCATCTCTACGACGAGGTCCTGCAGGGCCGCGTGGATGCTGAAGACGGTCTCGTCCGGCTGCGGCAGATCTATCCCGCCGCCCCGTTCTCCAACGGGTTTCACCACGGACAGGAAGGCGCCGCCTGGGTCGCCCGCGCACGCAACATTGCACACAGAGCAAACACATGAAAGCCAACGATTCCGGATTGGAAATCGCCTCGACCTTCGCACAAGCAAACGAGGAGATCAGAAGCGCAGTCGGGCGCATGCGTGGCGCGGTCCTGAGCAGCGCCATCGATTGTGAATGCCGCGACCGAGTGGACGGGGCGCTGCGCGACCTGGAAAGACTTGAACGGAACCGAATCGCGCAGCGCCTGCTGGCCGCTGCCGCTGAGCAACGGCGAAGGATCGAGGCGCTGCTCGTGCTGCTTGCTGATTTCGAACTCGAACGAACCCGCGGCGCTGGACGACGGCATGATTGTTGAAGCCGGCCTGCTCTTCGGCGACATCGCCGCGACCGCAGAACTGGGTTCAAGTCTGTTGAGACAATCGCGCCAGCTTCGGTTTGCAAGCGACATGGTGAAGGAGATTTCCGAAAGCGCCAGTTGCGCGTCTGCTGGCATCGATGAGTAAAGCCACTCAGTATAATGAAGGGATGGACTGTATGAACGCCTTGAAGCGAACCCCGTGGCGAGAAGCGGCACTGGACATCGTCATGTCTCAGACCATCGCTGTTGGGGAGATGAGTTCTCTTTTCGAAGCGCTCCAGGAGGAGCAAAAGCACGCCCGCGGTACAGATCGGTGTGTTCTTCGTGACACGCGCCGTCCTCTCCGTATCCGACCCTGACGGCCGGTAAGAAAATGAAGCCGCGACAGCCGAGTGTTGGGAGCGCATGTTTTAATAATTGGTCTGCTCTTCGGGGAACTCGTTGAATCCTAAGTAAGCTTTGCACTCTCCCCAGTTACATACCTGGCGTGAGAGTGAATTAGATTGACACCAGGCCTTCCCAGCACTCGCGCGCGACTCATATCGCTGCCGCTTAGACCAAGAGTGAGACTACCGTCTGTCTACCGGATAGGTGGCCAGACGGTAGTCTCGTCGACACCGCGGTCTGTAATCGAAGACTCAACCGTTCAGATCGAGAACGATACGGCCGTCTATCTTGCCTTCTTCCATCCGCTCGAAGATGGCGTTGATGTTCTCGATCTTGTCCCAGGAGAAGTGGGCCGCGACCTTGCCCTCGCCGGCAAATTCTAATGCCTCCTCGAGATCCTGGCGGGTGCCGACGATCGAACCCCGCACCGTGATACGCTTCAGCACCGTGTCGAACACCGGCAGGCAGATCTGGCCGGGCGGCAGACCGACCAGTGCCATCGTACCTTTCGAGCGCAGCATGCTGTAGGCCTGTTCCATGGCCTTCGGCGAGACTGCCGTGACCAGCGCGCCGTGCAGGCCGCCCGTTCGCCTCTGCACCTCTTTGACGACGTCGGGCGCCCGCGCGTCGACAACAAGATCGGCGCCGAGGTTCTCGGCAAGGGCGAGCTTTTCGGAGAATATGTCGGCTGCGGCGACATGCATGCCCATGGCCTTGGCGTACTGGACGGCCATGTGGCCGAGGCCGCCGATGCCGGAGACCAGAACCCATTCTCCGGGTCTGACCTCCGTCTCCTTTAGGCCTTTGTAGACTGTAACGCCGGCACAGAGCACCGGAGCGGCCGGTCCGAATTCCAACGTCGTTGGCAGCCGCCCGACGTAATCGGGATCAGCTAGGCCATATTGGGCAAAAGTGCCGTCGACCGAGTAGCCGGTATTCTGCTGGCTGCCGCAGAGCGTCTCCCAGCCGGTGCGGCACGGCGTGCAGCAGCCGCAGGCGGTGTGCAACCACGGCACGCCGACCCGGTCCCCTTCCTTCAGGCGCGTGACGCCGGCCCCGAGCTTGGCAACGTAGCCACGCCCTCGTGACCGGGAATGAAAGGCGGATTGGGTCTCACCGGCCAGTCGCCCTTGGCGGCATGCAGGTCGGTGTGGCACACGCCCGTGGCCTCGTATTTGATCAGGACCTGTCCGGGTCCTGGCTGCGAACCGGAACTTCCTCAATCACAAGCGGCTTGCCGAACTCTCGGACCACAGCGGCTGTCATCGTCATGTCGATATACTCCAAAGCTCGATGTTGGCGCCGGCGGAGCCGGCATTGCGCACCTCCTTCGAGCAGCGCTAACGAGCAAGAGCTTAGCGGCTGGGCGAGCCAGCGTTCCTTGACGGGCATCAAAGAAGGGCATTTCCACGAGAAAAGTTGCCTCAGAAGCGAGACGGTGGCCCGCACAAACCAGGGCCGCCCGACCTGGCTGGCAACCCTGACTTGGATGCGGTGCAGAGGGACAGCACGGGCACATTCGCCCTAACGATTTTGGATGAACCTACTTTGCCAGCGGCGGGGTATCTGGAACGCTACGGCAGTAAGCAACAGGGCGGCAAGCGACGGCACCCACAGAGCGAGATCCCCTGCTTCTCGCACCAGGGCCGCGCCCATGATGGCTCCTGCAAACATGCCGAGCCACGGCACGATTTGAATGATCCACTGCGTGTTGCGGACGCCCATCGCCCACCGCCCGAGGCCACGGCCGAAGCGCGAGAGTGCCCCCGTGACGTACGTCAAACCAACCGGTAGACCTTCGATCTGCTCGACAGAGGCGTTGACCGCTCCCATGGCGAAAATGAGCAAAACGAAACGGAGTTCTGGTTGGCCTTCTTGCAACGCGGCGCATGCGAGGAGAACCGATACAAACAACAAGGCGGCTTGCGGTCTAAGCCGGATCGATACGATCACGCCCGCGGCGTTCCCGAATACGAAGCTGACCAGCCCTCCGATGAGAAGCAACCCTTGAGCGGCATCGCCTTGGACGAGGGCGACGGACGCACGAGTCGTGTTGCCGCTCATGAAGGACACGAAGTCTCCGATGGACATGAGTCCTATGGCGTCGGTCATGCCCGCCAGGAACGATATTGCAGCGACAAGCGCAAGACCAACAGAACTCCGCCGCCGTTTTATGATCCGCCTCCGCCGCTGCACCGTCATTGGTTTCTTCCCAAATTGAAACGCAGGAACGAAAGCAAACTGCGCCCTCTGTGGCAAGCACTCCAACTCCGCTGAGACCACTTCCCAGAGAGAGGGGGTGCTTCTCAAGGCGTGGATTGCGCGACCGGCTATCGGCTCGCAACCTCACCTGCGTCCGCCTTAACATGACTCGGTGGCGAACGCGCGAGCATCGTTGCAATCAGCGCGTTGAGAACTCGGCGCACCGACATTGCGGCTGCGCGGCGCTTTTCGCTCGCGCTGAGAAAACAGGCGGAATTTCAAGGCTATTTCGACAAGCCTTCGTTTATGTGAAAATTCAGGTCTCCACGCAGGCACAATTTCCGCCTGTAACGCCCTTTCTGATCTGACGATCGCCCAAAAAAATTCAGCAGGTTTTAAGCAATCGGGCGGTGCACCCTAGTGACCCTGACAACTTTCCCGCGGCAGGGCTTTTTGGCAGGGTTTCGCGACACAACAGCCGTTGGGTAGTCTTCCTGTAGACGGCAAAGTGCGACCCTAAGCCGACTGTCAGATACTGAGGCGGCTAGGTCCGCATCGGGCTGGTCAGCGGGCATGGTCGGACCTTCCGAGGGCCTTTAGGATGAACCGAATTTGCTCACGCAGGCCCGCTTCGGTATCTTCTCTGTGTCGATGGCGGTGCTCGATCAGAACCGGATGGAAGAACGGCATGAATGCGGTCTTTACTGCGCGCGCCGCTTCGGCGGGATCTTCGATCTCGAACTCGCCCGTTTCGATGCCCTCGCGGATGATTGTCTCGAAGATCGTCACCATCTGCTCAGCATGCGCCTTGGTGACCGGCCGGTTCTCCTGCATCGCCCCTACAACCATGTCGTGCATGCGCTTGTCGTTGAGCAGTTTCGTCTTGTTGTGGTGGTGAACGGCGGTCAGGAGTTCCTCGAGTTTCTCCGAGGGCGGCGCGCTCCTGCGTGCGATGGCAAGGGCGACCTCGGCGGTACCGTTCAAGACTTGCCTGCAGATGGATTCCTTGATTGCATCCCTCGAAGGAAAGAAACGGTAGACGTTCGCCCGGCTCATGGCGAGTTCGGAGGCAATGTCGGCTACCGAAGTCTTATGATGACCTATGCGGCGGAAGTGCTCCTCCGCCACCTCCAGGATGCGCGCACGCATGCGCTCGGTATCTGCCCCCGGCCGGACGGGATAATCCATAGATGTCCCCAGATTGGATGAACGAAACGGTCCGGCCGTGACGCCTCTACGAGCGGTAGAGTCGCGAGGCTGGCCCAGCTCGTTCGGGCAAGGCCATCGAGCCCGCGACAGACGCTACTCGGCAGCCATTGCTATTCGCAATTCCGGCTCCCCGGTCGGCTCCTCATGGATGTCATCTGCAGTCGACCTGATCCTGAACCACGCCGCGTACAGTGCCGGAAGGAAGAGCAGGATCATCACCGTGCCGACCGCCGTGCCGCCGATCAGCGTATAGGCCATCGATCCCCAAAACACCGAATGGGTAAGCGGAATGAAGGCAAGGACGGCGGCAAGTGCGGTCAGGATCACCGGGCGTGTCCGCTGTACCGTCGCCTCGATAACGGCGTGATAGTCGTCGAGGCCCGCCTCCTGGTTCTCTTTGATCTGTTCGGTCAGAATCAAGGTGTTGCGCATCAGGATTCCCGCCAGTCCTATCAATCCGAGAATGGCATTGAAGCCGAAAGGCTGATTGAAGAGGAGCAACACCGGAACCACCCCGGCAAGACCGAGCGGCGCCGTCAACATGACCATGGTCATCGTTGAGAGGCTGCGAACCTGGAGGATGATGACGATCAGCATGGCGGCAATCATGGCCGGGAAGATTTTGACCAGCGCGACATTGGCCTTGAGCGATTCCTCGATGTTTCCACCCATCTCGATGCGATATCCGACGGGGAGCGAGGCGATCAACGGCTGAAGTGCTTTCATGATCTGCTGTGAGACCTCCGGGGGCTGCGTCGCCTCGTTAATGTCCGATCGGATCGTGATGACCGGCGTTCGATCGCGACGCTTCAGGATCGGTTCCTCAAACCGGATTTCGGAATGGCCGATCTGATCGAGCGGAACCTGACGGCCGTCCCTGCTCATCAGCGAGAAGTCGGCGAGCCTCGCCGGATCGAGACGGCTCTGGCCAGCACTGCGTGCGACGACGGGCACGTTGCGGATGTTCTCGCGAACCTGCGTCACCGGAATGCCACTCAGCAGCAACTGCATCTGCTGGGCTGCCTCAGCCGGCGAAAGGCCAATCAGATTCAGCCGGTCCTGCTCGGGGACAAAGCGAAGCACGGGCGTACGATTGCCCCAGTCGCGGTTTGCCTGACGGACGTCCGGTACGCCTTGCATGATTTCGAGGGCTTTCTCGGAGATCTGGTACAATTGCGCAGGATCCGGCCCCATGATGCGGAACTCGACCGGAAACGGCGTATACGGACCAAACACAAGCTGGGTGACACGGACGTAGGCTTCGGGAACCAGCCCGTCTGAAACGGCAGCCCGAAGGCGCAGCTTCAAAGCCTCGCGCGCGTGAGAGTCAGGGGTGAGCACAACGATCTTGGCGAAAGCGGGGTCCGGCAATTCCGGTGCCATCGCAAAAAAGAAGCGGGGAGCGCCCTGCCCGACATAGCTGGTGACGATCTTTGCCTCGGGCTGGTTTTGCAGCCAGCCTTCGACCTTCTCGACCGCGGCTGTCGTCGTCTCGATGCTCGCACCTTCGGGCATGCGGACTTCGACCAGCACCTCGGGACGATCTGACGTCGGGAAGAACTGCTGTTTCACCCCTTCCATTCCAACAACCGAAAGCGCCATGACGACGCCGACGACGGCGCACGTGACGAACTTGTGGCGCACGGCAAACTTGATGACCCCCCGCAGGCGCCGGTAATTTGGCGTGTCGTAGATAGCGTGGTGGCCGCCCTCGACTGGTTTGATCGCCGGCAGCATCTTGACGCCGAGGTAAGGCGTGAAGATCACCGCGACGATCCAGGAAACGATGAGCGCGAAGCCCACGACCCAGAAGATGTTGCCGGCGTACTCGCCCGCGGTTGATCTGGCGAAACCAACGGGCATTAGTCCGATGATGGTCACGAGTGTACCGGAGAGCATCGGCGCTGCCGTATGGCTCCAGGCATAGGCGGCCGCCTTGATGCGGTCCATGCCCTCTTCCATCTTCACCACCATCACCTCAATGGCGATGATGGCGTCGTCGACGAGAAGGCCGAGCGCCAGGATAAGAGCGCCGAGTGTGATGCGATCGAAGAACCGGCCGGTTTCCAGCATGATGAGGAAGACGACGGCAAGCGTCAGCGGAACGGCCAGTGCCACGACGATCCCGACACGCCAACCGAGGCTGAGTAGGCTCACGAGCAACACAACCCCGAGCGCCATCGCAAACTTCAGCATGAACTCGCCGACCGCGGCGTCGATGTTGACGGCTTGGTCGCTGACCTTGGCGAGCGTCATACCGAGCGGCAGCGTCTGTGCGATCGCGGCAGATCTTTCTTCGAGCGCCTTTCCGAGTTCCAGACCGTTCCAGCCCTGCTGCATCACCGCGCCCAACATGATGGCGGGCTCGCCTTCATGGCGGATGATGTAGGTCGCGGGGTCTTGATAGCCGCGCCGCACCTTCGCGAAATCAGAGAGTTTCAACGTGCGTCCGGCAGCGACGATCGGCGTGTCGGCAATTGCCTGCACACTGTTGTAGGCGCCATCGAACCGGATAAAGACCTGCGGCCCGCGTGTATCGATCGAGCCTCCCGGCGTCACGGTGTTTTGCCTTTGCAAAGCCGCAGCGATGTCCTGTGCTGAAATACCAAGGGTCGCGAGCTTTGCATACGAGAACTCGACAAAGATCTGTTCCGGTCGCTCCCCCAAAATGTTGATCTTTTTGACGCCCGGAACGTGCAGAAGATCCTGGCGGATCACCTCTGCCTGCCGCACAAGCTCGCGCATGGGCATGCCCTTGGCCTTTAGCGCATAAAGCGCGAAGCTCACGTCCGAATATTCATCGTTTACGAAGGGGCCGAAGACGCCAGAAGGCAGGTTGCGGGCTTCGTCCCCCAACTTCTTGCGCGCCTGATAGAACTCCTCTTCGACAGCCGTGGCTGGCGTGCTGTCTTTTAGCGTCACGGTCAGAAAGGCGTAGCCCGGCCTTGTCGTCGTCTCGACGCGATCGTACCAGGTCAGTTCCTGGATGCGCTTTTCGAGCGGCTCCGCGACAAGATCCTGCATTTCCCGCGCCGTAGCGCCTGGCCATACGGTAGTGACCGTCAGGGTCTTGATGGTGAAAGAGGGATCCTCCGCGCGCCCAAGACTGATGAACGCATAGACGCCGCCAACGGCCAGCAGAACAATGAAGAACAAGGTGACGGCTCGCTCGCGAACCGCGAGCGCGGAAAGATTGAAGCTCATCGGTTGGACACCTCCGCCTTGAGCTCGGTCCGGACGGGCGCACCATCTTTGAGGAGATGCGCCCCGAGGGCGACGACCTGCTCCCCAGACTCGATCCCGGTGACAAATGCTGTTTCTTCACCAAGCCGTTTGACCTCGACAGGAGCGAAGTGCACGGTGGCAGAGGATTGGTCGACAACCCAAACCCCGGTTCGGCTGCCGTCATTCAACACGGCGCCGACCGGCACCGCGACCTCCGACTGCCCTTCTCCGTTTAGGATGCTGATCGTAACCGTCGCACCAAGCGGCGCCGAGGCGGCGTCGCCATCGAGCACGTAACGCGCTTCGTATGTGCGGGTCTGAGGATCAGCGGCATCGGAGATCTGCCGCAGACGCGCTCTTCCGCGTCGCCCATCACTTCCATAGACACTTGCTTCGGCGTCCGATCCGATCGCGGGACGAACGGTTTCGGGTAGCGCGACCAAGGCCTCGCGCGGGCCTGCATGCGCGAGTTGGACTACCGTCTGTCCCGCCGCGATGACCTGTCCGGGTTCGCCGAGCGTCGCGACCACCGTTCCGTCCGCATCCGCCACAAGGATCGAGTACGTCGCTTCATTCTCTGCAACTTTGGCTTCCGCTTCCGCGACGGCGAGTTGCGCCGCGGCGGTGTCGCGCGCCGCCTTGGCCTGCTCGTAACGCTGGGGAGTAGCAGCGACTCCGCCTTTGACAAGAGCGGCATAGCGCCTCTCGTCCGCGCTTGCCTGAACGAGGACCGCTCGGGCCGCGGCGACCGCATTGCGCTTGGCAGTCAGCGCAAGACGCAAATCGGTTTCGTCGATGCGCATCAGAGCCTGACCCGCCTTGACCTGCTGACCGACGTCGATCATTCGCTCAATGATCTTGCCAGATACGCGAAAGCCAAGGTTGCTCTGCACTCGGGCGGCGATCGTACCTGTGAAGGCCCGCTCGGCGCTTTCCGGTCTGGTGGCTTCAGCCATTCTTACAAGCGGTGGCGCGAGGCGGGGATCGGCGGCCTCCGCATACCGTGCTGGCGTTTCGAAAACGAAGGCGAACGCCGCGCCCCCGGCGGCAGCCACAAGGCCGATCGATGTGAGAAGAAGTTTGCGGTTCATGTCCGATGACCCTTGTTGGCGGGTGCTGCCTCTATTTGGATTGCGATCTAAATCTAAACGTGATATAGATGTCAAGTGAAATCTAATTGCGAGGTCGAACATGAGAGTTAGTCGCGCCCAGGCGGAGGCAAATCGCGAAGCGGTCATCGATGTGGCGAGCCGGCTTTTTCGAAAGCACGGTTTTGATGGCATCGGGCTCAAGGATCTGATGAAGGGAGCCGGCCTGACCCAAGGCGGATTCTACAAGCAGTTCGAATCCAAGGATGATCTGGCGGCGCAGGCGTCCAGGCGGGCGCTGGAGAGCGCCTTTCGTCGATGGTCCGCTGCTGCCGCGGCCAATCCGCAGGATCCCTTTGGCGCGGTGGTCGCATTCTATCTCAGCATGGCACATCGAGAAGAGAAGATGGACGGCTGCCCCGTCGTTGCGCTCGGCTCGGATGCTGCCAGGCAAGGCGTCGGCGTGAAAGCGTCATTCGAAGCCGGGATCAGGGAATACCTTGAAATGCTTGGTAATTGGATTGGCGCGACCGACAGCGAGGAGGCGGACGGCAAAGCGATGGCCATTCTGTCGACGATGGTCGGTGCGGTGCTCCTTTCGCGCGCTGTCAACGACGAGCAGATGTCGAAGCGGTTCCTGGAGGCGGCCGCCGAGAGCGTGCTGATGTCGTCTGCGGGGGATACAGAACCGGGAGCTCGCCGATGACGATGCGTCCGGCCGAAGCGCACAGCGCAACTGCCGACCAGGAGCTCTGCTCCGGGCTGGAGCTCATTGCGAAACTGGCGGACGGGAGCATCCGCCGACCACCGATGGCGGAAATACTCCCGTTCACCTTGCTCCCTCCGGAAGAAGGCAAGGTCGGGCTGCTGGCCCGCCCGAGCCGCGCTTTTCTAACCTGACGAATACGGTTCACGGCGGCTGGATCATGATGATGCTCGACACCGTCATGGCGCTTGCCGCCCAGACGACGCTCTCGGTCGGCGAAACCTGCCCGTCGCACAAAACCACCGCCAAGTTTGTCCCCGATCTTCGCCGACTCCGGCGAAATGCGTGTGACCGGCCACGTGGTGTCCGGCGGCCGGACCGTCATCACGCTGGAAGGCTGCATCGAGGACGCTCAAGGTCGGATCTACGCGCATGGCACGTCGACCTGCCTTGTCGTGGGCAGGAAGCCGTGATGTGCCGGACCGCCGGTCCAGAAGGTTCGCCACAACGGCTCACCTGCTTTTGTTGCGCGGTAGAGATACTGGCAGGCCGCTAACACTGTTCGAATAGGGCACGAGCACCACTGTAACCGCGGCCTGGACGATCGCACCATGCCTTGGATGGTGCTGTTGTTCGGCCTTCTCGTCATCCCTTTTGGCGTTGTCAGCGCATCGAGCAATGTGTCGGGAATGATCCGGTCACCACTCTGTCCTTCCGTCAAGATTAACCGCGGCGGCTGACGGGATACATGTCTCCGTGATTTTCATCGAGAACGGCGGTAAAATACAACAAATAAAACGGAGGACACGAGCATGCGTCGTCCTGACCCGAATGCGCGCAGCCGCAGCGAAGCCGTTGGCCGCGATACGCTTCTCACCCTGTGCGTTGCGCTCCCCATAGCGATACTGGTCTTCATCATTCTGCACATTTAGCCATCGGGCCTGATCCGGACTGGCTATGTTTTCTTCAGAAACTCTGTCCGCAGCAGCAGATTTCGTGTCCGGGCGAAATGCAAGGCTCGGGAAACGCGGACCGGACCACCCTTTAACAATGACTAGGTCGCACGGCCCGATGGACGAGGGCGCGGTCCCGGTGGGTCCGTAAACGCCGCAGGCACGACAACCGAGGCCATCCACCAAGGGCACCGGACGGCCGCTCTTGCTACCTAACGGCTGCAGGAAAGGCAGGAGCGCCTTGAACGGAATCTTCTCATGCTTTGCTCCATTTCGTGCGGCGCCGCGAGGCGCCTCGGGAACGGAATTCGAGGTTAGAGAGCCTGCTCCGGGAAAGGACTCGTCCCTCCCCGGCAAGCCTCGAAATCCTGGCGAAAGTCTCCATGCACATGACATCCACCTGGCCTATGGACCTATCGTTTACAGCCGACGAAATTTCGCCGGAAAGTCGGGCCCAGTCTCAGAGCATCGCGAAAGCGACGATCATCAAGCCAAAGATGCCCACCGCGATGATCGCTTTCGTTGTCCTATCCATCGTTGCCTCCAGCAGGCCACCGTACGGCGCGATGCCTCGCTGGCCTTGACGCGCGGCAGCCATTCAGGCCGCTTTTCGATACTAGGCCGACGGGCTGCGAGACAGTTGCCGGAGATTCCGCCTGTACCTGTCCCGACGGCCGGAAGAGTCCTTCGACAATCCGCGGGATGTCATTTCTCGTTATACCAATGTCCTCGAGCAGCCTGTCGTCGAGGTTTTGAAGCGCGGCGGCCGCCCGCCTCCGCTGCCGGCGTTGCAGCGCACGTAGAAAAAATCCCGTGACAGTCACCCTGGGACTGCGAAGCGTCGGATCCTGGCGGACTTCGGTTGGTGAGTGTTCGTGTGCGGACATTGTTGCCCTCCATGAGCAGTATTGATCGGCCCGGTCGCGTGGTCCGCAGAAGCGACGCGGCGAACGGGCGTTCGGGAAGCATCAGCGGTCTGCAGACGCGGCGGCGCCCGCTTGAGCGCCGCACGCGCGTAGCCGCGTGCCAGACTGTCTATGTGAGAGGGGATCCCCGAGGCGGCGAACGCTTGCGTTCGAGCCGCTCGGGGTTACGGTCGCGTCAGAAGAGACGCTGAGAGGACCAGGTATTTCTTGTGTCGACGTGAAGTAGTCATGACTTCGATATGGTCACTTGAGGTATAGGATTCCATCGGTCGAGATGCGGCCTTTGGACGCTGGCTAGACAATTGCAATTCGCGCGAATCCGCAGCTCGAGCCGACACGGCGCTCGCGGGCCGGACTCGCTTGACGGGCGCTAGCGGTCTCTCTCTGGCGCAGACGGCGGCGGCTCGTCACCGCCGGTTCAAACCCCGCCCGGCCGGTCGTTTCCTTGCGGAGGCCGCATGACTGATCGTGCCGGAATGCCCTTGATCCCTTCGGTCCGGTCCTGATAGAGGGCCGCGCGGGAGGATGAGGGTGACTGGCGTGGTAATGGCGATGAAGACGCCGATCAGGATCTCGCGCCACAGACCTCAAACCCAACGCAGAAAAACAGATGATCGACGCGAGCGCGATGGCTCCGGTTCCCCAGCTTGTGCCGAGAGTCGGTGCATGCACGCGCTCGAAAAGGTGCCGAACCGCAGGGTTCCGATGGCTCCGATCAGCGTCAGCCCGGCGCCGAGAAGCACGAGGAAAGCCGTTAGCAACGGCGCCCACGCGGGCAAAATCTCGGCATGCGTCATCGATCACCTCGCGCCGCATAAGGAACTTTGCCAGCGCGACGCTCGAGACGGACCCCAGGACTCCGATGATCAAGGCGGCCTCGAAATAGATCGTGCTTGCGGTGTGGATGCCGATCGTCGCTAGCTGAACGCGCGGTCCTGCGTTCGGTCGCATCTTGCGCTGAAGTCGGTTGCCAGGATGATATGGCTTGGAATCAATCGGCCCACTGCAGGTCCTGCATTTCCGGATTTCAACATGGGCCTCCTCATCCTTGGGGACTTCCTGACTGCGATGCCAACGGGATCCTTGGCGATAACGTCGAGGTGATCACCATTGGGGTACCTGGAAACGCAAGAGCTTGAAAATCAATCCGGATCACGGTGATCTTCTGTAAGCCACCCTTTTCTGCGTCTACGGCAATTGCCCGACCCGCTCTCAAGCCGAGCAGCCCCAACCCCAAAAGCGACCCTACCGAGACAGTGTAATTAGGAAAGTCCTGGCTCTCATTGCGGACCAGATTAGCTGTTCTCGGGACACCTGCATCAACGCAGAAGGTCACGCGACTGTTTATCGTCACGACGTCGGGGACATTCCTAAAGGCGCGAGCTTCAGCATAACTTCCCGGGAGCAGATCCGCCCCGGCAAAATCAACTGGATCTCCGTTCGGTTCCCCTGGCTGCCGGTATGGCGCCAGGGCTCCCGCTCCTGAGACGGAGCTACCGCCCTCAGCCAGAACACGATGGAGTCGTTGCGAAAGTAGGGCGAAATCCGGGTCTTCTGCAAGGCAGCAGACGATAGACAGCCGATGCGCTATCCGCGCTACGTCGCCTCCCTAGACGAAGGCTGGTCACACTCAACGCAAGGCTTTCTGGACATGGCGTTTCCGTTCGGGCCAGGATTTTTTTCACTGCAACTCGCGTAACTTGCCTCATCACCAATCCTCTCCGGTTCGCTCGAAGACGAGCCACGCGGTGCCCTTTTCTGCGATCCTCGACCTGCGGGCCTCCTGAACTCGCTCCGCTTGTCGCTCGGTAAAGGGTCCCATTGGCTGAGTTTTCTGTTCGCCGCAGCGGACCTGGCAATACCATTTGTTGCCATCGTGTGAGAAAATTTCGACCGAGGTGGGGTGCGGCTCATGCTTGGCGATCTCGTCTATGAAAATGATTGACCTCGAGTAATGCCTGGCGGGCGTGGGCGTGTGCACGCCGGGAGGCGGGTTGCGGTCGGGCGACGTTGACATAGTTCAACTCCTCTTCATCGCTGTGGCGTGCGAGCGTTCGGCGCCCGCCTCGTCATCAGAAGGCCGTTTCGTGCTCCATCGCCACCTCGGTCATCAGATTTTCGATGTCGCGGGATATCGAGGCGGCAGCCAGTACGCGTCCGTCGCGCTTGAATCGCAGCAGACAGTCCCTGCCCGAGATGTCGCCTTCGACCATGATCTCGTCCCATCGCTCCGCATGGCCGACATAATTGATCCTGACGTCGTAGTGCTGGCTCCAGAAGAACGGCACGGCTGCAAACTTCTCGCTCCGGCCGAGCATATTCAGCGCCGCGGTCTGCCCTTGCCTCTCGGCCACCACCCAATGTTCGACGCGGATGTTCTCTCGGCTATGGGGATCCGGCCAGCGCGCGATGTCACCGGCCGCGAAGATCCCCGGTTCGCTGGTTTCCAGAAAACCATTCACGACGACGCCGCGGTCCGTTGCCAACCCTGCCGTTTCGGCGAGCTCCGTGCGTGGCCGCACGCCGATGCCGGCGACCACGAGGTCCGCGGCCAGCGTTTCGCCACTGCGCAGTTTCACCTCGCTTCCATTAATGCTGCTAGCAGTCTCCTCGAGGTGGAAAACGACGCCATTCTTTTCATGAAGGGTCCGGATGAAGTCGCCCATCTGCGGACCCAGGACCCGCCCCATCGGGTGCTTGTCGGGGGCGACGACATGGACTTCGATACCGCGAGCGCGCAGGGCCGCGGCGACTTCGAGACCGATAAAGCTCGCTCCAAGCACGACCACCCGGCGGGCCGTCGCGGCCCGCTCGATTATGGCGCGGCAGTCGGCGAGCGAGCGCAACGTATGAACATGGGGCTGGTCGGCACCCGGAATCGTCAGGCGAACCGGCTCTGCACCGGTCGCAAGCAGCAACCTGTCATAGGGGATCGAGCCTCCGCCAGCGAGGATGACCTCGCGGTTCTGCGGCTCGATGCGAACCGCTTTCGTAGCGAGACGCAGGTCGATCTGGTTCTTGGAGTAATAGCTCTCCCCCCGTAGCGGAACCCAGCTCTCCGGCGCCTTGCCGGCAAGGTAGTCCTTGGAAAGGTTCGGCCGGTCGACAGGCGGCGCTTCGTCGTCGCTGAGCATGAGAATGCTGCCGGCATACTGCTCACGCCGCAGCATTTCAGCGGCGGAAAAGCTGGCCGCTCCGCCACCGACGATGACGATCTTCTCGGGCATTGCTTCGACAGGACGCTCGCTTGTTGCCGCTTCTGCACGCTTGCGCTTGCCAACGACGAAGATATGGCCGTCGCGCTGTTCCACCCACCAGCATGCCAGCGGCCTGAAGGCGGGCGCGCGCAGGGCCTCCCCGGTCCTCAAGCTGAAACATGCGTGATGCCATGGGCATCGGACGCTGTCGCCATCAACCAGTCCGTCGCCGAGCGGGCCATTGTAGTGAGTACAATGCGCGTCGACGGCGAAGATCTCGGCCCCGCGGCGCACAAGCAACACCTGCGCATCGCCGCAATGGCCGACGAGCTTGCTGCCGTCGGGAAGATCGGCAAGCCTGATACCGCGCGCCAGATCAGGCCCACTCATGCTTGTGTGTCCAGGAGCCATTCGTATCTCCTTTCGGTATCGAGATGGGGTTTCGCCGTGACTGCTGATAGCGCCTTTGCAGGTCGGGTCTTTTGATCTCACACGGCAGCTTGTTACCGCTGCGCCTATGAAGCAAACGAATTTAGTCGCCTGTTGTGTGCAGTTTTTCTGCTGCACCGGTCAGGACAAACGGCAACAGGATAACTAACGAATGGCTTGACCCGTCCTGCCCCAGTCGGCAAGGAAGGAAGCCAGCCCCTGTTCCGTGAGTGGGTGGTTGGCCAGCTTCCTAAGCACTCCCGGTGGCACCGTCGCGATATCGGCGCCCGCCATTGCAGCCTGCGTGACATGCCGCGGCGTGCGAATTGAGGAAGCCAGAACTTGCGTATTGAAGGATTTGTCGTTGTCGTAGATCGCCCGAATTTCCCGGACGACGTCTATGCCATCGAGGCCGATATCTTCGAGCCTGCCGACGAAAGGGGAAATATAGGCCGCACCGGCTTTTGCCGCGAGTAATGCCTGGTTGGCTGAAAAGCAGAGGGTAACATTGACCTTCAGCCCGCGTTCGCAGAGTGCCCGGCAAGCCCTGAACCCATCCCAGGTGGAGGGCACCTTGATGGCCACATTCGCAGCTATGCTGGCCAAGCGCTCCCCCTCGGTGACCATGCCGTCGAAATCAGTCGCGGTGACCTCCGCTGAGACGGGGCCCTCGATCGCCTCGCAGATCTCCTTGACAACCTCCCGGATCGGTCGACCGGTCTTTGCGACCAACGAGGGGTTCGTGGTCACTCCGTCTACAACACCTACCGCGGCTAGCCCGCGGATTTCGGCAATATCGGCGGTGTCGACAAAGAACTTCATCGCTTTTCTCCTGTCATAGTCGCGTGATCCGTGGGCAACGCCGTCTTCAAGTCGATTGGGCCGTAGCAGATGTGATTGCGCGCCCTATCTCCGTGAAGGCAGGGCAGGAGCGACGTGCATGAGCGCCAAAATCTCCGAGAAGAACGTCAAACTGAAGCGTGCCTATGAGAGTCCGACGGACGGTGACGGCAAGCGTGTCCTGGTTGACCGGCTGTGGCCGCGCGGAGTGAGCAAGACCGATGCGGCAATTGACTATTGGGCGAAGGAACTGGCGCCAAGCACCGAGCTGCGGAAATGGTTCGCTCACGATCCCTCCCGATGGGAGGAATTCCGCCGGCGGTATGCCGAGGAGATCAAGGAGCATCGCGAGGAATTTGATCGGTTGCGCAACCTGGCGCTCAACGGTCCGATCACACTTGTCTACGCGGCGCGCGACGAGAAGCACAACGATGCTGTTGTCATCAAGGAGATCTTGCTGGCACATCGATAAAATGCCTACCGAGAGGTGTCGAGGTCGCCGAGGATCGACTTGGCCGTCGGTCATTGGCTGTGCGGTTAGTACGTGTTGTCTGCCAAGCCAACCGGCTTGTCCGGCAACACCTCGGCGCAGTGCTCACTGCCTAGCCACGCCGAGCTCATGAGACTGGTTACGCATTCCGCGCTCGCCTGGCGGCTTCCACCCACTCTTACGGACGAGCTAATATATAGCAAACGAATTTGATTGACATTTAAGAGCAACGTTTATGCTATATCAAAATGGATATTGAGCTCGCCCGTACTTTCCTGGAAATAGTTTCAACGGGAAGTTTTATTCGCGCCGCGGAGCGCTTGAATGTTGCTCAGACCACGGTCAGCGCGCGGATTCGCCACCTCGAACAACTGCTTGGCCGGCCGCTGTTCGTTCGGAACAAGGGTGGCGCGTCTCTTACCCCGGCGGGCGAGCAGTTCCTGCGCCACGCGCCGACTTTCGTCCAGTTATGGCAGCGCACTCGTCAACAGGTCAAAGTGCCGGCAGGGCGCCGAGCAGTGCTGACGGTCGGCAGCGAAGTCACGCTTGCGCAACCACTCCTGCTGAACTGGGTCAGATGGATTCGTCAATCCCTTCCGGATATCTCGCTTCGCGTCCATGTCGACGTGCCCCAGGATTTGAATAATCAGGTCGCCTCGGGGATGGTCGATGTGGCGATCATGTATGCGCCCCAAATTCGCCCCGGCCTCCAGATCGATTTGCTGATGGAAGAAAAGCTCGTGCTTATGACAACCGATCCGGAAGCGAAGCGCCTTGAGGAGACGAGTTACGTCTACATGGATTGGGGGCCGGATTTCGGGCGACAACACGACACGAATTTCCCGGATGTCGCACCGGACCTCGCCTTCGATCTCGGTCCGCTGGCACTTAGCTATGTCCTTGCGAGCGGCGGCTCAGGTTACTTCAGGATGAGCGCGGTGGAGCCCCATTTAGCGGCGGGTGAGCTCCATCTCGTACCCGACATGCCGCAATTCTCCTATCCGATTTACTCGGTGAGGTCGGCAAATGCCGACGAGAGTGTTGTGGGACCGGCGCTTGCCGGCTTGCGCGCGATCTCCGAAGGCAACATCGAGGCCTAAGCGGCCGCGTCGGTCGATGGAAATAGCAGATCGACTGTGGTTCCGGTGCCTCGCTCGCTGGCAATTCGGAGATGACCCCCGACCATCTGCATGAAGGCGCGCACCTGCGCTAATCCCATTCCGGTGCCGTTCTCGCCCTTGGTCGTGAAGAACGGGTCCAGCACCTTTTGCAGAACGTCCGGTAGTATGCCGCAGCCGTGGTCGTCGACGCGAAGCCGGGCATAGGTTCCCGGCGCCGGCAGGCCAGGCGCACTGTCGGGCTCAACCAGCCGCTCCGTTCCGATGCAAATCTCGCCGCCGCCTGGCATGGCATCGCGAGCGTTGAGGACAAGATTAAGAACCGCGGCGTCGAAAAGCGTTGGTTCGATCTGGCAGCTTGGTACGTCGCAACCCAGCTCGAACCTGACGCGGACGTCGGGTCCCGCACCATATCTAAGGAATGGCGCGGCAGCGCTGACGCACGCGTTCAGGTCGCGCACTCTGAGGTCGAGTTCCCTATGGTCTGCAAAAGCGAGCAACTGCGTAATCAATGCGACACCCCGGTCGACGCCTTCCTGCGCCGCGGCAATATAGGCGCGCACGCTCTCCGGCTGGTCGGCTCTTCGTGCGGCGAGCCTCAGGCCGGAGTCAACGATCGCCAGGATGTTTCTGAGATCATGGGCAATACCGCCGGTCATCTCGCCCAAGGAGTGAAGCCGACGCATTGCGCCTTCGCGCTGTTTGGCTGCCACTGTCCCGCCGCTGCTTCCCGCCTGCGGCTGCAGGTCTGCCCGAAACGCAGTGTCTGTCATGGTAGCCCCTCGTGGTTGCCGGTGCGCGGACTACGGTCCCTTCGCCATCGGACTCATTTGTTCGCTTGTTGGCTGGCCAGCGTCGAAACGCGGGGGCTCTAAACCCGCCGGACTATCCGCTTTGCCATTATTTCTTCGACCGTTGGAAACGCCTTGAGGGTCTGATCCGGTAGGCCGCTCCCTGAAGCGATCGCCTCCATCCAGCCGCCATGCGGTTCTGGTTCGCCGACTATGATGCGTCCGACCATTCCCGCCAGCTCATGTGGAACGCAATAGTAGTCATAAACTCCTTGCTCGGTGAAGGTTACCGAGAAGCTCGCGTCGGGCAGGAGATAGTCCGAATCCCAGGACTTAGCCCTTTCAGGAATGCGCCGCGGCCTCCCGAAATTTGCTGGATGATAGGCGGTCGTCGTATGCGAATTGCCGGGGTTGGTGTTGGTCCAGCGGACCATCTGACCCGGCTTGATCAGGAGACCGATCGGGTCAAACCAGGCATGTGAGCCATAGGCGCGCCCTTGCATCCGGATCTCCACTACCTCCTCGGCCCATACGTCCCGCCCGGACAGGGAAAGGACGGCGACGAGCCCGCCACCGAGACCCAGCACTTCACGCCGCGCGACACTCATTTGGCGACGCTCGCTTCGCCGGCAGTTGCAACATGCCACAGGACGACATGGACATGCGGCTCTTCCACGCCTGGATGGCCGGCATTGTAGTAGACGTCGACATGGTCGACGCTGCCTCCGGGCGCTGCAAGATTATCGAACGACCTGTCCGGATTGAGATCCTTGGTCGGCAGCATGTAGATCGTGCTGACAAGCTTTCCGTCATGATTATATGCGAGGAACGGACCAGCCGGCAGTGTCGCCGGATCGACGAAGAGCTGGCCAATGCCGGGGAGGAAATCGGGTAACTTCACCAGCTTGCTGACCTGCTGATAAGGGGCGGCCGGCGGCGCCTTTGCGGCTTCATCCGCAGCCATGGCACCAAGCGTGCTGGCCAGTGTCAGAACAGGAACGAGGAAGAGTTTTTTCATCGGGGAGATCCTTTTCTCCGTTCAAAGCCGAGATCGCGGAAATTCCGGCGGCTAATGGCTGCTCGTACGACCTGTCGCGTGCAGCCATTCAAGAACCAGGCGGTAATATTAGTCCAATGAAATAAACTGGCATTTCAGTGCAGTATTTCTGCATCCCTCCGAATTTTCGGCCTCACCGCCCTCTGATGGCCGGAAGTCTACTGAACGCGAGATATCCACGAATTCAGAGCGATCCACGTCCTAGCCGCGCGCTTGATTTCGAGAATTCCGTCCCCATGTTTTAGTTACTATGAATACTTTCGCACCACAGAGAGAGCCACAACGCCTCAAAGCAGGCCTCTAGCCCGGACGTGAACTCTACCGGCTTCGCGTCCGGGTCAGCCACATCCTCGATTCAATCAATAAGCGCAGCAGACGGCGTGCCAAACGCAGTTCGTTTGCGCTCGCGCGTATCGGCTAAGAAGCAACCATGATGACGTTCGGCAACCTGTCAGAAGAAAATATTACTCTTGACCTTGCGACAAAGGGAAAGCACTCGGCGCTGTCCAGGATCGCTGTCAAATTTGCGCGAGGAACCGGGCTTGATGACCAAGCGATTCTTCGGAGCATTTGGAGGCGGGAGCGGCTCGGCTCAACCGCCATCGGGCGTGGCATCGCCGTCCCGCACGCATTGCTGCGCTCAATCTCGTCGCCTGTAGCGTCATTTACGCGACTGGCTCCTCCGATAGATTTCAACACCCCCGACAGCGATCCCGTCGATCTCGTCTTTACCGTGCTTTGGCCCCGCTCTGAGGCTCGTACCTTCTTGCCTGCGCTGTCGCGACTATTCCGTATGGTGCGCGCGCCGCTGATCAGGGAGGGGCTCCGGCTGGCCCAATCCCCCGAGGAGGTGATGGCGATTTTTATGATCGAGGCAAGGCAGGTCAACGGTATCCCATGGCGGACCAATGTCGCGCATTCGGTGGCACTAAGATGAACACTGAGGAACGGAAATGAAGAAGCACCTCCAGAACTCACAAAAGCCTTCGATCGTGATTGGCGAGACGGATCACCAGCGATTGAATAAACTTGCTCTTGCTGCGGCTGATCGCCTTCCCGAGGTTTCCGATGGTCTCTTGATTGAGCTCGAACGCGCACTCGTGGTTGCGGGCACCTCGGGGCCTCCGAATGTCGTTCGAATGGGATCGACGGTTGAGTATGAAGCTGACACCGTTGATGGGCGAACAGTGACACTCGTGTTCCCGATAGACGCAGATATTTCCGAAGGCAGGATATCCATCCTGACCCCCATCGGAACTGGCCTTCTCGGCTTGTCCGCCGGTAAGACCATGGATTGGAGCGGACGGGATGATAGGGGGCACAAGCTGACGGTGTTTGCGGTTACTCAACATCGGGCGGAAAGCGAAGTCCTCCGTTCCTCCGAGACGTCAAGCCTTCTTGCATAAAGTAGAGAACGATTATCGCTGGCATCGGGATCCTTTCCCCGATCAGCTCGAGCGTGGCAAATTCGCCACCTTGCTGGCCGAATGGCTACGATTGATCGCCCCGATGCTGGGGCGGTCTTGTTTGTAGAAAAGGAGAATAACCATGATCACTGGCTCCCAATGTCGTGCGGCACGTGCACTTACCGACCTCTCGCCCGAGCGTCTCGCAATATCTGCCGGCGTGGGCGTGGAAACCGTGCTTCGTTTTGAGCGCAAGCTCGACAAACCGGGTGATGATGAAATGTTTGCCTTGCAATCGGCTCTGGAAAGAGCCGGCGCCGTCTTCATTCCTGACAATGGCGCCGGCATTGGTGTGCGCCTGAAATTTACTGGATCAGAAGCTAAACGCATCGACATTCTTGAGAATGAAGGCGGTATAGTTGCACCTGACCGGGTGCCTTAACTGGAGTATGACAGTGGCAATTTGCGTGCCAGTTTCTCGAGCAAACGGGCATCGACATCGCGTTCCAAGAGGTGCGTCCGGGCCTGGAAAAACTTTGGTTTAGCGCCCGCTCGCTTCCTTCTGCAGTCATAGGTTCCCAGAATTCCACCTTGGCAAATCTCTGATCTTTGCCGTCGCCCCAAGGATCCTCGCAGATCCGAAATGAAGCAGGTCACGCTGAACGGCGGCTCGTCTCGCATCGCGCCCCTTCATGCTAATCGCTGCGAGCGACCGCTTGCCACCCGGTCCAGTCATTCCCGCACCCTTCGCGGACGACCGCTGTACGCCCCGGTCGTTGAGGAACAGCCCCTGTTATTCGAAGCGGACTCGATAGCGGCCGTGCAACGAACGCGTCCCGAGAGCGACGTGCCGTTGCGTCACGTTCGGATCACACCATCCTCTAACGCCAGCAGGTCACTCGTGCGGAAGGGGTCCCCGGAAAGGCCGTGCTTTGCTCCCCTTCGAACGATAAAGAGAAGGGGCGAATGAACCGCCCCGGTCTCATCGTAGCAACAGTGCCTGAGCGTTATTTTTTCAGGCGCGCTTGAGTGCGGGCTCCAGGCCAACGGCGGCGGCTAACCCGCCGATATCCTCGACCTCGGTATATTCGTAATAGGGATTGGCTGGCTCATGGCCGCGGTTGACCCAGACCTTGCTCTTGATGCCCAGGTCATAGGCGGTCATCAGGTCGTAACGGAAGGATGAGGACACATGAGTAATGTCTTCGGGCCCGCAGCCGAGCTTGTCGAGCATGTATTCGAAGCCCTTCATCAGAGGTTTGTATGCCCCGACTTCTTCCGCCGTGATGACCATATGGATGGGCGCGCCCAGCTTTTCCACGTTCGACATGATCAGGCTGTTCATGGAGTTCGACAGGATGACCAGCGGAATTTCCTCGGCCACCCTGGACAGGCCAGCCGGGACGTCCGGGTGCGGACCCCAGGTTGGCACTTCGTCATACACGCGTTGCGCGTCTTCGGGTTTGAACGGGATACCGATGCGTTTGCAAGTGCGTTCGATGGAATTGTGCACCACTTCGAGGAAAGGTTTCCATGGCCCTAACACCTCGTCAAGGCGATAGCCTCTAAAAGCCTCGACAAAGCCGGCCATCGCTTCTGGGGAGAGGCGCTCGGCGTAGACGCGTCGCGCAGCGCCGGCCATATCGAAATTGGTGAGTGTGCCGTAGCAGTCGAAGGTGACGTACTTCGGTCGAAATCGAGTCATGGCGTGTATTCCTTCCAATTTTCACGGCACAGTGTGCCTATACAAGGTCAGGTTGCTGGGCATGCCGCCTCGTCTAAAGAGTCGCGGTGCCGATAGACCGCAATGCGGCAGCGTATCTGATCAGTTTCATTGCCTTCGCCTCTTTTGGTATCGGGCCAATTCACCCAGCGGAGCACTCCAACTTGCTTGCTGCACTCCGGCCAGTGGGGAGGACATTGGCATAACTTTGTGGCAATGGCAATTAAATTGTCCAACAATTTTTCAAGACTGATCGTCCTGCTGCTTTCCGGCAGCTTGAGTGCGTCGTTATTCACACAACACAAATTGCGCGGTGATGCGACGCAAATCCCTGGTATTCGCTTGTTTTGGTGTACGGATTTACCAAAAATCTCGCGAATTCGTTAATCTTCCTTGGGCAGAGAAAGACCATTCAAACGGCAAGAAATTTCAATCAAAAAATAAATTGTTGTACAAAAATTGGAAAGTGAGATACTAAGGCCTCGAGCTGCCCATTCCAGAGGCAGTATCTGAATGAGTTAAAGATGGGTCACAAGCATCAGTGCGGGCCAGCCCGCGTCCCTGAGCTTTCCGAGGTGTGCCACCCCGTGGGCGCTGCGGAAGCCGAAGAAATCGCCGAACGGCTATATGGCGCGCGAGGCTCGGCCACGCGCTTTGAAACCGAGAAAGACGACACGTTCCTCCTCAACTGCGCGGCCCGGGGGAAGTTTGTGCTGAAGATCGCTCATCCTTCCGAGCGGATGGAGGAGCTCGATTTTCAGGTCGCCCTGCTGCGTCATCTCGAGCAGCGGGCGCCAGATCTACCCGTCCCCCGTGCACTTCGCGACGCCGACGGTGTGGATTTGCCCAGCGTCACCACCAGGGCCGGCGAGCGGCGGGTGGTGCGGCTCATCACCTTCCTCCCCGGTACGCCGCTCGACCGGACATCTGCCACAGCCCCACAGCGCGAGCGGATCGGTGAAATCCTGGCAAAGCTGCGTCATTCCATGGCCGATTTCTCGCATCCCGCAGACGGCCGGGCGCTGGCATGGGACGTCACCCATCTGCTCGATCTCGCCGATCTGTTGAGTTTCATCCCCAGGGGCGGCAAGCGGGCCTGGACCGTCCGCGCGCTCGAGCGGTTTGCCGAAGTCAAGCCGAGCCTCGACCTGTGCCGGCGGCAGGTGCTCCACAACGACTTCAATACGTCGAACCTAGTCGTCAATCACGCCAGCCCGCAGTTCCTGACCGGCGTCATCGACTTCGGCGATGCGGTCCGTACCGCTGTCGCCGTTGATGTCTCCACGGCGTTGATGAATCAAATGCCAAAAACGTTCGACCATGGGAACCGGCGTGACCTGTTCGACGAACCGCGCGACGTTCTGCGCGGCTATCTCCGCCACGCCGAACTGACGGACGAGGAACTCCGGCTCATCCCCTTCCTGTCGATGGGCCGTCTTGCGGTCCGTGCGCTGTTGACGTGCTGGCGCGCCGGAATATTCCCCGAGAATAGCCGCTATATCCTGCGCAATACCGAAGTCGGCTGGACCCACCTCGAGTGGTTCCACTCGATTTCGACCGCACAGATTTCCGATCTTCTGACACGATAGGAACCGTGATGCCCCAGCAATCGACTACCCTGCCCAAGGGCTTCCGTGGCGACATGCCAAATGGCTTCAACCCCCAGGACACGTCTCATCTCACAAGTGAAGATTTGGCGCATATCGCCAGGCGGCAAAGGCTGCTCGGGCCCGCTTATCGGCTCTTCTACAAGTCGCCGGTTGAGATCTTCCGTGCCAAGGGCGTCTTCCTCTATGACAGGCACGGCGACGAATATCTCGACGCCTATAACAACGTGGTATCGCTGGGTCACTCTCATCCACGCGTCATCGAGGCGATCCAGAAGCAGCTCGAGATACTCTGTACCCACACGCGTTACATGCAGGAGCCCCTGCTGGACTATGCCGAAGCCCTGATCAATACGTTCGGTGGCGAACTCGGCCGAACCGGATGCGCGATGTTCACATGCACCGGCTCGGAAGCCAACGATCTCGCCTTGCGTATCGCGCGTTACCACACACGCAAGACCGGCGTCATTGTCACGGCCGAAGCCTATCACGGCAACAGCGGCGCGGTGGCGGCAATCTCGCCGTCGCTCGGCAAGAAGTCGGCTCTGGATCCCTATGTCCGCACGGTCGCCGCGCCCGATTCCTACCGCCTACCCGTCGAGGAAATCGGCCGGCGGATGGCGGAGGACGTCGCACGGCAGATCGCGGACATCGAGCGGCACGGCGGCGGCCTAGCGGCCTTCATCGCCGACTCCGTCTTCTCCTCCGATGGCCTCTATGTCGATCCGACGGACGTATTGGCGCCAGTGGCGGAAGTGGTGCGCAAGGCAGGCGGCCTGTTCATCGCCGACGAGGTGCAGTCCGGATTCGGGCGGACCAGCACCCATTTTTGGGGTCACTCCCGTCACAAGGTCGATCCGGACATCGTGACAATGGGCAAGCCCATGGGCAACGGCTATCCCGTTGCCGGCGTAGTCCTGCGGCCTGAACTCATCGCCGAATTCGGTTCCAGCATGCGCTACTTCAACACGTTTGGCGGCAACTCCGTCGCTATCGCCGCTGCAAGGGCCGTGCTCGACACGATCCTCGAAGAGGGCCTGTTGGACAACGCCGCCAAGGTCGGCGGCGAAATCCTCGACGGCCTGCGGGACTTGCAGAAGAAATATGAATTCGTCGGCGATGTTCGCGGGGCCGGCCTCTATTTCGCCGTCGAACTCGTCGGGGACAGAGACCGGAAAACGCCGGACATGGACCGTGCACTTGCTGCCGTCAATGCATTGCGCGACCGGCGCATCCTCATTTCCGCGACGGGAGCGGACGCTCATATCCTGAAGATCAGGCCCCCGCTCATCTTCACATCGGCCAACGCGGCGCGTCTCCTCGAGGGCGTCGACGAGGCGCTTCGGTCCGTGCAGATCTAGGATCTCACCCCCATGCAGCCGGGGGGCACAATATCATCTCCCTTGCCCTATGCCGCCGCATGTGGCGTAGGTATGAAAACAAAATCAACGAGCAAAGCCACAGCCATGCCGACGCTGCACGCCACGAATCAAGCCGATGATCTTGAGATGAAAGTCGAGCCCATGCCGGCTAGCGCGGTGGAAACCCTGACACACGCCTTGCGACGGCGCATCTTGTCGGGAGATTTCCATCCGGGCGAGTTCCTTCGCGACGTGAGGATGTGCGAGGAGCATTCGACCTCGCGGCATACATTCCGTACAGCAGCCCAGGTGCTCGTCACGCAGGGCCTACTGCGGCAGATACCGAACAGAGGCTTTGTGGTGCCTGAATTCGGGCCCGACGATATCGTCGATATCACACGCGTGCGCGGCGCCATCGAAGGCGAGGCCATTCGTCTGATCGTGCTGACCGGCATCATCCCATCTCAGGCGCTGGAGGCGGTCGAGGTTATGCACAGGTCGACTCTATCCACCGACAGATCCCTGTTGGTTGGCGCGGACCGTGACTTCCACCGCGCGATTATCGCCGCCAGCGGCAGCCCTCGGCTGAAGCGAACCTATTCAGACCTCGAGGGCGAGATCGAGCTGCTCCTCGCACAGCGGCAGGATTTCTACGCCACTGCCGAAGAAATGGCGGAAGAACACGAGCGGCTCATCAACAGCTTAAAAAGCCGACACTACGATACGGCGCGGGAGGCGTTCCAGGAGCACTGGGAAGATCTCCAGATCAAATTGCTCGATCAACGCTGACCAGCGCTCCGCGCCCATAACCGGCCAAGCGACGCTGTGGATGCCGCCGCCGCCGGTTCGGCGCGGAGCAAGCACCATCTCGGGTGCTTCCTCTCCGGCTGGGACAAGATGCTGGTCGATGCCATGACGGTGCGGATGACGCTCAAGCCGCAGAGCCTCAGCCGCGTACCGGCCGGATTCCTCGGCCCATCAGCACAAACTCGGGACGAAAGGTCAGGTTGGCTCTTTCGATTTCGCGTGGAGGGGTGATGCAACCTCGAAGCGCCGAGGCGGAGCCGCCATTTGCCAGTCCGCAAAGGATAAAACACCATGACCCGCTTCTCAGCGCCTACCGCCAAGGCTAATGATGCCGCCATGTATATTCGCCCCGCCTCATCCGCAGACGCTCCCGCCGTCTGGTCGATTATTGAACCCATAATCCGAGCGGGAGAAACCTATGCGCTTGATCCCAACCTGAGCCGGGCAGAGGCTCTCGCGTACTGGATGGGAGCAGACAAGGAAGTGTACGTAGCCGAGCAAGCGGGCGCCATCCTCGGCACCTATTACATTCGTTCCAATCAGGCGGGCGGTGGTCAGCACGTTTGCAACTGTGGATACGTCACAGCACCTAATGCGACCGGTAAAGGCGTCGCACGTAGTTTGTGCGAACACTCAATGGCAACCGCCCGCGCCAACGGATATCGGGCGATGCAGTTCAACTTCGTCGTGAGCACCAACCTGCGGGCCATTTCGCTATGGCAGAAAATGGGTTTTGAAGTCGTGGGCACATTGCCCGGCGCGTTCAGGCACCCGACGCATGGCTACGTTGACGCCTTCGTTATGTATCAAGCGCTATAAAGGCAGTTGGCGTGCGCGATGTAGAGTGAGATGCTGTCCTGCCCGTGCGGTCGCGGTGACAGTTGCGTCCTTGGCCGTTTCAGCACCCGCCCGCCGATGGCCGCGATAGGACGGTGAGTGGATGAGGCAGATCGCTCCGTCGAGTCTGACAAGCGAGTCCACGCAGTTTTAAACAAGATCAACCGAGTGCCTGACTGAACAGCGCGTAGTTGCGGTGATACGTGGGTCTGCTTTGCCCGCACGCGGTGAGCCATCCTGCAAAAATCCTTGGCGCGCGCTGCGTGTGATTTTCGCAATTGGGTGAACCGCTGGGAGATCGCCTCCAGGTTCGGCAGCCAGAGCACCCGTGACGAATTACGGTCGAAGCTCCGATGTTCACGCTGCGGAAACAAGAGCAACAATGGTTGGCGGCTCGGCAGGATCGGCCGCGTTCGGAGTGCGTGGATGTGCAATCGATACCGCATCGAAGTCGAACTTGATGAGTTGTGGCATGCGGCGCGCCGGCATAGCGACATGACCACCGGGCCAGCCCGACAACGGAGGTACTCCCCGACAAGTAGGGCGTGTGATCCGCAACAACGCCGATGGCGAGCGCGAGCTGGTCAATCTGACCTGGGGCATGCCGTCGCCGCCGACGGTCACAAATGGTAGGCCCGATTACGGCGTCACCAACATTCGCAACCTCGACTCTTCCCCTTGGCCCCGCGGGTCGGCGAGCACGAACTGTTCGCCTTCTCACCTGCGAGGCCAACTCAGTCGTCAAGCCGATCCATCCGAAAGCAATGTCCATCATCCTGACCGAGCCGGAGGAAATCGAGCTGTGGCTGATGGCCGATTGGAAGGACGCCAAGGCGCTGCAGAGGCCGTTCCCTGTAGAGGCGATGACGTTGCTGCCGGTTGGCCAGCAAACAGAAGCTGGTCAGCAAGCGACGCTCTTCTGAATGCTCTCAACGCTGGCGGCTGAGTCCCTGGTAGTATCCACCTTCACCGCCCTTCACGACCCGTTGAACCGGTTTCACCGTGCTTGGGAAGCCATATGTGGCGGAATTTGTCCTGATGCCGCCGGTCGCGCTATCGTCGGTTTTCTTGGCGGGCGAAGCGGCTCGGCTCTTCGCATTGATATCAACGCCTTCGTAGTAGTCGAAGGCGGCGAGCGCGGGTCCGAAGCTCGTAAGCGTCCCAAACGAGACGATGGCGGCTGCGATATAGTGCTTGGTAGTCATTGAATTCTCCTTTGTGCGTGTTCGCTATCGCAGCCCTGGCTCGGGAGGTGTCAGAGCGCGATGGCGACGAAGTCCGAACAGATGCGAGGGAACCGCGAGGCGTCGGACAGGAGAGACCCTAGAGGTAAGTTGTCGCGTGGTTATGCGAGTGAATGTGCTGTTCGGGGCAAAGTGTATCAACGCCGTTGGGTGGTCTTGGATGCTCGTGCCGCCGCAAATTTCCCGATTTAGTCATGTTGCCGGGCAATATGGGGCGTACAACAGAATGCCATCGTCGAGGCCGAGGTTTCGCAGTTGACACTGTTTGATACACTTTTTTGAATGCGGAGCCTGGGCGCTGGCGATATGTGTTTGTAAAGACAACTCCGCCCCGGACTGGAGCGATATGCAACCGACGCCTCACATCGCCGTTGTGGATGATCATCGCGATATTCGCGACCTGGTCGGGAAATATCTCACACAACAGGGCTACCGTGTTTCCGTCGCGGAAAACGGCGAAGCGCTTCGACGCCTCTTGGAGAAGGGCGCCCCCGATCTCGTCGTGCTGGACATCATGATGCCTGGCGAGGACGGCCTGACCGTCTGCCGTCAGTTGCGCACGACGACGGAGCTGCCGGTCATCTTTCTGACGGCGATGGCAGACGGGACGGACCGGATCGTCGGCCTGGAACTCGGCGCCGACGATTACATCACCAAGCCGTTCAACCCGCGCGAACTCCTGGCAAGGATCCGGGCGGTGCTGCGGCGCGTCAACAGCCTCCCGCCCCAGCGCGGAAGGATCAAGGCCAAATCGATTCGCTTCGACGTCTGGGAACTCGACACTGGCCGCCGGGAGCTCCTCGGGCGCGATGGCGTGAGCGTGGCGTTGAGCACGGCGGAGTTCCGGCTGCTCAATGCCTTCCTGGAGCACCCCGGTCTGGTGTTGAGCCGTGACCAGCTGCTTGACCTGACGGCTGGGCGTGCGGCCGAGAGCTTTGATCGCAGCATCGACAACCAGGTCAGTCGGTTGCGCAAGAAGATCGAGAGCGACCCGAAAAATCCATCTTTGATCAAGACGCACTGGGGTGGAGGATACAGCTTCGTGGCGGAGGTAGAAACCTACTGATGCGGTGGTGGAGGAAGAGCCTCGCGGCTCAGTTCATCTGTTTTCTGTTGATGGCGCTTGTGTTGTCGCAAGCGATCGGGTTTCTGATCTCTTGGGACGAACGCGACAAGGCTTTGCGTGCGGCATCGAAGGGTGAATTCTTGAGCCGTACGGCGTCGCTTGCAACTCTGCTCGAGTCCATTCCTCCAGGTTTCCATACCGATGTCCTGCGGGCAAGCGGAACAACGTACACACGCTTTTGGATGTCGGGACACGATCCCGTCGATACGCTCGCCTGGCGAAAACAGGCAGTCGCGCAACTGGAGGAACCGCTACCCAACCTGCTCCCAGCCTATCGCCCGCCTGAGCTAACCTCGGCTGGGCCAGCCAAGACGCCGTCAGCCAAGGGCCTCCAGCTTTTCGAAAGGGCAATTGCCTCTGAGGGCTGGACGCGACTTTCGACTGACGTATGGAGCCTGCCCCGGTTTGCCAAGTTTCTTCCGCTGGGCGATTCCCACGGCATGGGGCTTGCGGTCCAACTCAGCGATGGGCGCTGGCTGAACTCCGTCTATCGCAAGACGATGCCGAATCCTTTCTGGAACACGCAGTCCCTCGTCTCGCTCGCCGTCACCGCGACAACGCTTGCGTTGATCGGTGTCTTCGTAGCTAACCGCATGGCAAGACCCATGCGCCGGCTGGCCGGCGCCGCGGAGGCTCTCGGCAGAGGCCAGTCCGTTGAGCCACTGCCGGAAACGGGTCCCGATGATATCCGCAGGACGACGGAGGCCTTCAACCGGATGCAGGCGCGACTTACGCGCTTCGTCGAGGATAGGACGCGCATGCTCGCTGCGATCAGTCACGATATTCGCACGCCGCTTACTTCGCTGCGTCTGCGGGCCGAATTCGTGACGGATAGCGACGCTCAGCAGAAAATGATGGCGACGATCGGCGAGATCCAGACGATGACCGAGGCAGCGCTTGCCTTTGCGCGCGAGGAGGCCGTGACGGAGCCAACCCGTACCGTCAATTTGACGGCTTTGATCGAAAGCCTCTGTGACGACCTTGCTGACCTCGGGCAGAATGTAAAATTTCTCGATAGCCCCAAGATCACCTATCGCTGCCGTCCGGACGGGCTCAGGCGCGCCGTCCGCAACCTGATCGAAAACGCCGTGCGCTACGGCAACGAGGCTCGCGTCCAGCTCAATGAGACGCCCTCCTCCGTTCGAATCGTAATTGAGGACAAGGGGCCCGGGATTCCCGAAGCAGATTTCGAGCGTGTTTTTGAGCCATTCTTCCGACTGGAGTCCTCGCGAAATCGCGAAACAGGCGGGGTTGGCCTAGGCCTGTCGATCGCCCGGGCAACCGTTCGCCACCACGGCGGCGACATCACCCTGTCGCGACTGAAGAATGGCCTGAGCGCGACGATAACGCTTCCCAAGTCGGATCGAGGCGCTTGAAGCGCTGCTACCTTGGCTGTGGATAAGGCGTTCCGGCGGCCCTTGCGCGGATAGCGGCAACCCTACCGTCCGGATCGGCGACGAGCGCATACCGCATGCCGGCGGTGCAATGGCGATGTGTGCAGCCGCGCCCTTCCCTGATTGGCGGCTTTTCAGCTTGTGTGCCGCAATTACGTTTGCACGCCGTAGGCCTGAGCCGGCGCCAGCTTCAGGCACGGCGCTTGTTTTTCGGCACTTGCTGTCTGAGCCGCGCAAGTCTCTTCGGTAAGGTCAGCCGCCAGAACAATCATCGCGGCGCAAAGGATCGAAGCTGCACTCAGCAGTAAACCCGCTAATACGTTCGCCGCTGGCCGCGCACCAGCTTCACGGCGATCACGAAGATACCCAGGCTCACTCTCGACGAGTTTACGTTTCATGCTTCAGAACTTTCTTGAGGGATTATTTGACGGTTGAAGCTTAGCCGCAACTTGTCGCAATATTTTCCCAGATTCTATGGTAAATTGTATCGGCATGTGTCGGACAGCTTAGTGTAAGGTGCCGGAAATATAATTCAAATCCGAGTAGCGGCCTAATATGCGTCAAAAACAAAGCTCAGCAGAGCCGAAATTCAGCTTGACACTTTCACCAGGGAAACTCGCGCGGGCGGAGCAAAGCCGCAGCGCCAAACCAACCGTCGTGGCGTGGGAACTCGATCGCCCTGCGCCTGTGGCACCAGGCCAGCCTGTCTCGTACGCGGCCTCGTCCAGCATGCTTTGAGATAATTCGTTACAACTCGGCAGTTCCACCGGCAAATCTCTGCGACAAACGCCAACTATCCTTCGGTTGTCGAAGCGATCTGCACGGGAGGTGTTCGTGCCCTGCCTCGCAGCCGCCAACTCCGAGGATTGTTCATGAAAAACAAGCATCTGATCTCCGCTCCCATTCTCGGTGCCCTGCTCTGGCCTGGCGCGAGCCCGGCACAGGAACCGGCGGCTACCGCAGGCGAGAGACTTTTTCGCACCCGCTGCGCCTCCTGCCACAGCCTGAATCCGGGCGAAAACCGTGT
The DNA here is from genome assembly GCF_059070375.1 of Sinorhizobium sp. Classification (NCBI taxonomy): domain Bacteria; kingdom Pseudomonadati; phylum Pseudomonadota; class Alphaproteobacteria; order Hyphomicrobiales; family Rhizobiaceae; genus Sinorhizobium; species Sinorhizobium sp. The sequence continues at coordinate 239,742 of NZ_JCACWC010000001.1, read as the reverse complement.
CGGTCCGCATCTATCCGGGCTCGTTGGCCGCTCAGCCGGTAGTGTGGAAGGCGCTCGCTACTCGAAGGCACTCAGCGCATCGGGATTCGTCTGGGACGAAGAGCGTCTGCAAGACTACTTAAACAATCCACGCCAGGCTGTGCCGGGCACCACGATGAGCGTCAGCATTCGCGACGCGGCGCAGCGATCGGCGATCATCTCCTATCTGCGGAGTAATCCTGGCGAGACGACCCAGTGAGGCAAGCATGCGACTGGTCAACGTTCAAGCAATCGCTGGCGGTTCGCCGCCGCTAACCCGGCAAGGAAAGGTATCATGGCTCAATTGACCATCAACGGCGAGACGCGGAATATTGAGGTAGATCCCGAGACCCCCCTTCTTTGGGTACTACGCGAACAGGTGGGTCTGACCGGCACCAAATTCGGCTGCGGGATAGCGCAATGCGGCGCCTGCACAGTCCATATAGACGGTGTTGCGACGCGCTCCTGCGCGTTGCCGGTCAGTGCAGTAGAATCAGGTCAAAAGATCGTCACGATCGAAGGCCTGTCCGAGGACGGCTCCCATCCGGTCCAGCAGGCATGGCTGGCGCTCGACGTTCCACAATGTGGATACTGTCAAGCTGGCATGATCATGGCGGCCGCCGCCCTCATCAGCAGCACGCCAAGCCCGAGCGACGACGATATTAGCGCCGAGATTACCAACATTTGTCGCTGCGGGACCTATAACCGCGTCCGCGCCGCCATCAAACTCGCCGCTGAAACCGCCAGCGCATCCCAGAAAAGATGAGGACCTGACCATGACAGTCGCAACCTTGTCGCGCCGCAAATTCCTCATTGGCACCGCCGCCACGGCCGGCGGCCTCTCGCTCGGCTTCCATGTGCCCTTTGCGGCGCAGGCTGAGGGGCGCTCCGCCGTCCTTCCTGAGATCAACGCTTGGGTGCTCATCCGCCCGGATGACACCGTGGTGATCCGCATCGCTCGTTCGGAAATGGGCCAGGGAACATTGACAGGTCTCGCACAACTTGTGGCCGAAGAGCTCGAGTGCGATTGGTCGAAAGTGACCACCGAATATCCCACTCCCGGGGACAGCCTAAGGCGAAACCGCGTTTGGGGCAGCTTTTCGACCGGCGGCAGCCGCGGTATTCGTGAGTCACACCAATATGTGCGCGAGGGCGGAGCGGCCGCACGGCAAATGCTCATCTCAGCTGCCGCGAGCCTTTGGAGGTGCCCGCTGACGAGTGCTCGGCCGCGAACAGTGTCATCACCCACGCTTCTTCGGGTCGCACCGTCACATACGGCACGGTCACCTCGCTAGCCGCACAGATGCCGCTGCCGACGAACATCGCTCTAAAAGCACCGCGGGAGTGGAAGATCGCCGGAAAGCCGCTACCGAGGCTCGACACGCGCGACAAGCTCATAGGCAAACAGATTTATGGCGTCGATCTGACGTTACCGGGCATGTTGAACGCCTCGATCAAGGTCTGCCCGGTCTTTGGAGGCAAAGTTGCAAGCTTCGACGCGACGGTCGTATCTGGAATGCCCGGCGTACGAAAGGTCGTCCAGGTCGATGACACGGCCGTTGCCGTCGTTGCCGACACGTGGTGGCAGGCGCATTCCGCCCTTAATGCGCTGCCGATCGTTTGGGATGAAGGCCCGAACACGAACGTCACCAGCGAAATGATTGCCGCGATGCTGAGAGAAGGACTGGATGCGGAGGACGTCGTCGCTGGCACGGCGATCGGCGATGCGCGAGCCGCGCTTGACGGCGACGCCAAAGTGGTCACGGCGACCTACTCCTTTCCGTACCAAGCCCATGCCACCATGGAGCCGATGAACGCTACGGCGCGATATACGACGGACAAATGCGAAGTCTGGGTGCCAACACAAAACGGAGAGATGAGCCTTGCCGCCGCGGCCGAAGCATCCGGCCTGCAGATCGAGCAATGCGAGGTCTACAAGCTCCACCTCGGTGGCGGCTTCGGCAGGCGCGGCAACTATCAGGAATACGTCCGTCAGGCCGTAAAGCTCGCCAAGGAACTCCCGGGCACACCGGTGAAGCTGATCTGGTCGCGCGAAGAGGACATGCTTCACGGTGCCTACCACCCGGTAACGCAATGTCGTTTCAGAGCTGCGCTCGACGCCAGTGGTAACGTGGCTGCTCTTCATATGCGGATCAGCGGCCAGTCAATTCTGTGGCCACTTCGCGCCGAAGTGCGCGAAACCGGTCGCGATCCGGCCGTCTTCCAAGGTCTGAACGATGGCGGGACGGAGGGCGCCTTTGGCTACACCATTCCCAATCTCCTGATTGATTACGCCATGCGCAATCCGCCAGTTCCTCCCGGTTTCTGGCGTGGGGTCAACCTCAATCAGAACGCGCTTTACGTCGAGTGCTTCATCGATGAACTGGCGCATGAGGCCGGCATCGATCCACTCGAATTCCGCCGCAAGCTGCTCGTCGACCATCCCAAGCACCTTGCCGTTCTCGAGGCAGTCGCCGAACGGGTCGGCTGGGAAAAGCCGGCAGGAAACGGGATCCATCGCGGTCTTGCCCAGATCATGGGATTCGGCAGCTACGTCGCAGCCGCGGCGGAAGTCTCGGTCACAGACGGTCAGCTTAAGATCCACCGCATCGTCGCGGCGACGGACCCGGGCCACATTGTAAATCCCGCCCAAGCCGAGCGGCAGGTGGAGGGCTCGTTCGTCTATGGTCTTTCAGCCTGTCTCTATGGAGAGTGCACGATCAATGGCGGTCGCGTCGAACAGGAGAATTTCGATACCTACGAGGTCATGCGTATGGACCAGATGCCGGCCGTCGAAACCATTCTCATGCCATCGGGGAATTTCTGGGGCGGCGTCGGCGAGCCGACGATCGCGGTAGCGGGACCAGCGGTTCTGAATGCGGTCTTTGCGGCCACTGGCAAGCGCATCCGACAATTGCCGTTGAAGAACAACAGCCTCGGCGTTTGATGGGTGGTGGTGGCGAAGGCATCGCGCGCTGCCGAGGCGCCTTTCAACGACGCTTTATGAGATCGCCCGTTAGGGCGCCCGGATGATCTGTCCTCTCGGCGCAAGCTTCAGGGACGAGAAACGAGGCTCCCGACGCGACCGCGGGTGATGGTGCCGCAGCCATGGCGGGTCAAACCCCGCAAGCTGGCTTAGGCAGCGGCGCCATGGGCGTACCTCGCCAGTGATCTGCCGCTCGAGATAGAGGATTGTCAGCTCGGCCAAGTGGCCGAGCGTTACCTGGAGGTTCGAGAGCGGTTGAATACCCCGACCGTGACGATGCGAAAGAACTGGATGCCAGCTCAATACCTACCCGCCGAACCCCCTCCTGAGTTCTTGTTAGCTCTGACGCCGACGCCGAAGGTAAGAACACCAGCTCCCCGTTTTTACCCAAAGTCCTTGCACCTCATCCAACGTGAACCCAATGAGATTGCGCACTGGCGACGAGTTCGGCCACTTGCATCTTCCTACAATTTCGCTGCCCGAGCGCTGCCACTAAGATCCGGTTCTCCGATCTGAACAGTCAGGGTCGAAACACAGAGCGTTGGCAGCAAACTGAAATTTCCACCGATGGTCGACAACCGCAGACTCTCACTGTCCCTGAGGACGCTCCACGCAGCGAAGCATCGCGAGGACCTTCACCCCGCATTGTGCGAACTTTGCGTGCGACACGGCCTGTCGCACATGACATTGCTTGTGGTTCGCAACGGAGGTAGGTCGGGTTTGTACCCTGACTACTGCACGACATATCCAGATACGTGGACTGAGATATACATCGACAAGGGCTATTTCGACATAGACCCGGTGATTGACGTCGTCCGTTGGGGGTTCCTCCCGGTGGACTGGTCCTCTCTTGATCGGCGGTCAGCACAGGTCTACCGATTGTTTAAGGAAGCGCGTTCGTACGATATTGGCCCCTATGGCTTGACGATCCCCATCCGAGGCTCGAAAGGCGAACGGTCTCTCTTTTCCGTGACCTCGAACCTGCCCAAGCGCGACTGGTCGCGGCTACGCGCTTCGAGCATTCACGAGCTGCAGATCCTTTCCCACTACCTTCATGAGACGATGCTGTCTGCAAGCGGTCTTCGAGAGATTGGCCGCTACCGGAACCTCTCCAGGCGCGAAAGCCAGTGCCTTCAGCTTCTTGCAACAGGTCGGATTTCCAAACAAATAGCCGCGGATCTAGGCATCTCAGAAAACGCGGTGAAGTTGTACCTGCGATCGGCAAGACAAAAACTCGGTGCTTTTACAAGTTATCACGCCGTTGCCAAGGCAAGCTTCCTCGAGTTGATCAAAATCTGACCGCGCCCGATCGCATTCGCGGCCCGTCCCTCTCTTTCGACATTCCCGGAACGGTCAACCTCCCGAATTAGGTAGATTGGCTACCCGCTCCGCTCGGTCCACAGATGAGATCAGAAGCTCACGCATGGCAGATGCGGGCGGCAAATAAAACATCTCGACGATGGCTGAGATGAAGCACGCCACCCGCCGGCTATATCGGGAGGTAGCGATGGTGGATCGAATAACTATTGAACATTGGCGGAATGCTCCCAGACTTACCGCGTTCGCAGAGTTCTTCGAAAGAACCGCCAGCGGAAAGGGTGGAGCACCGGACCTTGCCGAACCGAAAATCGACATGAGCCTGCTCGACTTTGATCTCGAGAGTGCAATTTTCGCGGATACGCATCGGCGTCTTTGGGGCCATTTTGACAGCCATTACTTTGCCAGTATTCCCTATAGGCTTGAAGAGGAGTGCCGTCTGGGTGCTGCACTACTTTCCTTCGCCTTAAGGACCTGGGCGCGCAACGCCTCCCCAACGACAATATACACGTTGGGCACGGGCACCGGTTGCCTCGCGCGCACGCTCGCCACGCTTGGCGATGGTCGCATCGAGGCGCTCTGCTGCAGTCCAACCGCAGCCAATCGAGCGTCGTTCTTCGCGAACCGGGGAAGCGAGCACGCGCACTTCTTCCACGGCCCATTCTTTGAGTTGGACGACGATCGATACGCGACCGACAAGGATCTTCTCCCATTTCGGGGCGGCTTTGACGTGCTGTTGGAAGACACGACGTTTCAGATGTACGACCGTGATCGGCTAAAGCAGCTGGAGTTCGTTGTTCCTCGCATCCGGTCTGGCGGCCTCCTCGTGCAGGTGCAGAAGCTCGCGCATGAAGACCGCGACATCTATGAGGAACGCGAGCGGCAGAAGGACGAGCTTTTCAAGTCCCGATTCTTCTCCACAGGTCGCATCTCCAAGAAAAAGGATGAAGTCCTTAACACGATGACGGATCTTCAAGTCGATCTGGCGACCACGGTAGCCGCTCTGCGGGCGTTTTTCCGATACTCAGTGCTGACCTGGAACAGCGGGAATTTCTACACCATCGTGTCATCCAACTCCCGCGCTTCCATGTTGGAACTGGTTTCGCTGATGGTGAAGCCGGCAATTCCACCGAACTATTGCTACGAACGATTGCCAGCGGCGATCATCGATACCGAGGCAGAGGCCTTGGCTCCTGATCTGACGTGGCGTAGCGCGAATACCATGATGCTGCTCGCCCCCAAGCTCGGCGTCATGAAATGAGGATAATCGGAAAGGCCGGCGAGCATTGCAGCGCAGCCGACGTGCGCCGCACGTTGTCTGCCTTGATGCCGCATCTTACCTCCTATTGGGAATGTCCCCTTCGACACTACGCGTCGGTTGCCCACGACGTCGAGAAATTCCATTCCGAGTGTTGCGCGCGTCGCCATGCAATGGAGCTGCTATGCCGTTGCGTCGAGCGGGCAGCTCTCAGATCCGGTTACGACCCTGAGGAAGCTCGAAGCGCCAGCCTTCAGTTGATGGGGTCACCGATACTGCAGACCGGTCCGCATTGCCTGCTGCTGATCGAGCCGGATGCGTTCTACACGCATCTGTTCAGCCTGCTAGGCCTGCAGGCCCATGGCCGCGAATGGTACATCACCTATCATGCCTCGACGGTCAGTTTCTCGGAAAAGGCAAAGAAGGGTCCGGGCTGGCTCTGGCTTCAAGACGAGCCCCTCAACGTCTTCGGCTTACCCCGGAGCCGAATGGATTCATTCAGCATCTGCGGGTTGAATGGTCCCTATCGCTTCGCGCTCTCGAATGCCAAAGGCGATCCGGCACCAAATGCCACTGCCGCCGGCCTCCTCGGCGAACTGCCGTCGGAGGAATTTGGTTCTGCGGCCGACGCAATCAGGGCGGCCAATCAAACCCTCTGGCGCGGCAAGCTCCCCTCCCCCATCAAGCTGCTTCAGCTCGATGATTTCGACATCGCAGACCTGGTCGCCGACCATCTCGAAGACGCTGGATCCTGGATGTCGGCTGATTTCATCGGAGACGGAAAGGTCGCCGAGAGCATCCTGGATGCCATGGATCGCCTGAACATTGGACCGTGGCAGGGTTGGGTCCGCAGGACGACCGATTCTCTTCTGGCGCATGGAAAAAGGGAGGATTGTTCCGCTCCGCCTCCAGGACAACGCCCTCAGGGCCAAGTGTCCGTCGGACTTCGAAGTGAAGTTCCGGCCGGACAGCATCGCTGCGGCGCTTCGGCAGCGAGCGATCGTGCCGAGCCTCTATACTGTGTTCCTGGTGACTTCCATTTTGCCCGGCGTGAGAGCGCTTGGGGGATGTCGCCAGACGATCTACTACCCGCTTATGCGCTATCTCACCGTCATCGGGCTTGAGCAATCGGGTGATTTCGATTTCCTGACCGAAATGCGTGAAGACGACCAACCTGGGCTTTGGGGCCATCGTGTCTTGAAGCCTCTCAACGGCAATCCCTTCCGGGAGATCAAGCTCTTCAGAGGAGCCGAGACGCCTCTTGAAACATACGCGGCGATGCCTTTGGTGCAATCGAGCGGTGACCTCGCAAGTTTCATCAGCGATCCGATTTGGGCGGACCTTTCAGGGCACATCGTCAGCGGAGCTATCACCTTGGGGTCCGAGGAGTGGCAGTGGTCGGGCTCGTGATCGAGGATGCTGAGCGGCTTCGATGCTGGGATTTCGTCCGACCTGACCTGGAACTTTTGTTGGAGGTCGATGTGTCGATTGAAGAAGAGGCGGCAATCAGACGCCTGTCAGTCCGGGACGTAGACGTATTTCGCCGCATACGCCTGGAGGCGCTTTCACATGAACCGCTTTCGTTTGCGAGTGTATATGGCGATTGGGTCCATCTCTCCGACCGCGAGTGGCGCCGACATCTCGACCAGCCGATCTTTGTCGCGTTCCGAAGCGGGCAGCCCGTCGGCATGATGGGGCTAAGATTTGAGCGTGCAAGGAAAATGGCGCATCGTGCAAGGCTTGTCAGCGTGTATGTGCGGAAAGGCGAACGAGGGACCGGGGTTGCGGCAACCCTTTTGCATGAGGTTACGGAGCATGCACGAGACCGCGGAGCCCAGCAGCTGGAGCTTGCCGTAAATGCCGACAATTCGGCAGCGATACGCTTCTATCAGCGTCACGGATTCCTAGAGGTTGGCCGCATTCCGAACGGCTTACTGGGTCACGATGCGGAGAATGACGAGTTAATCATGGTCCTGCGCTTGAAGAGATAATCATTTCCGTTCGTTTCACTTCACTCGCCTCATTAGGCCAATTGACGGACATTTGTTTGAGTATGAGTTCAGCTGAGCTTTGCGTCTAACATGGCTCACCTGTTCGTATGGGTTTCACGGAAGAGTCGCGGCGTCACCCCGAAGCGTCTTTGGAAGACCTGCGTGAAGCGTGCGGTCGGCGCAAGCCCCACCCGCCTTGCGATTTCCTTCAACGGAAGTTCTTGGGAGAGCAAGATACGCGCCGCGTCCAGCCGGACGGTCTCGATATACTGTGCCGGCGTCTCGCCGATCGCGGCGACAAACCGTCTGTAAAACGTCCGCTCCGAGAGGCCAACCCTGGCCGCAAGGCTCGGCACATCCAGCGCGGTATCGAGATTGGCTTGTGCCCACACCAGGAGATCTGCGAGAGGAGCATCGGCTTTCGCCTGGGCAAGCAGCAGCGGGCTGAACTGAGACTGATAGCCGGGACGGCGTGCGTAGAGGACTAGGCGCTTGGCGACCCGACTGGCAAGCGCGCTGCCGAGATCCTCGCTGACCATGGCGAGGGCCATGTCAATACCGGTGGTCACTCCCGCCGATGTCCAGACGTTGCCGTCGACGACATAGAGTGCATCGGCGTCGACCGCAAGGGAGGGGTAGAGTCGCGCGAGCGCTTCGCAGGCGCTCCAGTGTGTGGCAACACGTTTACCGTCCACCAGTCCCGCCGCTGCGAGCACAAAGGAGCCGGCGCAAACCGACCCGAGTCGTCTGACGGACGAGGCGATCCGCGACAACCACCGCCCTAGTTCCGGCGTCCGGGTTGCTGCCGTGACCGCGCCGGCGTCGGCCCCGGCCACCAGGATTGTGTCAACCTCTCGTGGCACCTTCGCCAATGCTTTGGTTTCGACGATGACCCCGCTGCTACTCGGCACCGCACCGCCGGTCGGCGAGGCCAAATGCACGGCATAGCGTCCAGGCTCTCCATCCTCTGCGAGTGCGTGGTTGGCGGATGCGAAAACGGAAGCCGGGCCGGTCGCATCCAGCAATTCGAAGTCTTGATAGACGACAATGACGATATGATAAGGCACTGGCAGGAATTACCATCTTTTTGTCATTCCTGCCAACTCTGTGTGCCTGCTAGTGTTCACACTGGTGGTCGGCCAAGGACCACCACCGCAGGGAGGAGTAATCATGACTGAAGCATCGCAACCATCAAAGTCAGCGCCCGAATCCCCCACGTCGGGCTGGCAGTCGATACAATGGTGGCCCACGGCTATCGGCCTGGCATTCGCGGCTTTCGTTTCGGTCGATCTGCTCAATGGTTCGGAGCACGGCACGGACTTGGCTGCGATCGTCGTCGCCTCGGGCCTCGTGTACCTGGCAGCGGCTGCCTTGGAGATTCCGTGGGTTTCCTGGCCGGTATTCCTGCTATCGGTTGTAGTGATCACCGTCGCAAGGTTCGGCCTCATACCTTTCGATGCGACATGGGCGATGCTTATCCTCGCCGCCCTCTTTGCGGTCTATGGCGTGATCCGCGCTCTGAGACGTCCTAACCGCGAACTGCCGCTGCAAGCCATCGCAATGAGTGCCTTCGGCGGTTTAGCCACCGTGGCCCTCTTTATCAGCCCCTTTGTGGGAGCGCTGCTGGTAGCGGCGGGACTGGTCGCGCATGCCGGCTGGGACGTCTATCACCACGTCAAAAACAAAGTCGTCGTACGGTCGATGGCCGAGTTCTGCTTCGTGCTGGACACTGCTCTCGCGATCGTCATAGTCTTAGCAACACTGAGAGGCTGAGACGGGCACCCTGCCGTAGGTTACGGCGTTGAGGTTGATCTCGATGCGCTCGCGCGGCGACGCCCTTCGACAGTGTCCGCTGTGACGCAACCTTGTCATGCCTTGACCCAACACTACAACGCCAACTCGCGGCGCAATGCTTCGAGACGTTCCATGGCAATCACGCCGTCTGCGATGGTCGGGGCCGAAGTTTTATGTCCCGCTAACGCCGGGATAACGTCGGCGAGCAGCGAATGGTAACCCTTTGGGTCCTCGTTGGCGGCCGCAGTGAAGTTGGGTTTCCAGATTAAAGTGTCGACGGCATCGTTAAGCGTGGCAGCGGGATCGTCGACCTTAAAGGGCGGGTTGCGGTTCCAGCGTACGTCGATGACGTTGTCGACCTCGATGCGCTGGTGATCGCCCATAATTTCGATGCGTTCGACGGGCGCGCCGCGCGATTGCGCGGTGCCCATGGCGATCGTGCCGATGGCGCCGCATTCGAAATCGAAGTTCACATGGAAGAGCACCTTGCCCCTGCCCTTCTCGACCTTGCGCGCCGTCAGCTTGGTGACCGGCGAGACGAGGAAGGAGACGAGGTCCATGTAATGCACACAGTGATGCAGGAAGAAGCCGGTATAGTCGACATTGCCTGCGAAATAGCCGGGCGCGGTCATGTAGTAGCCGGTAAGGCCGTAGATTTCCCCGAAATGACCAGACCGCAGGATGTTAGCCGCAATCTTGTTGCCTGCTGAATAGCGCTTCATGAAGCCGAGAAGCAGCGGCTTGCCCGACTTTTCCGAGGCAGCGAGCAGTTCGCGTGCCCCGGCGGCGCTACCGGACGGTGGCTTTTCCATGAAGACGGGAAGGCCCCGCTCTAGCGCCATCTTGCCGAACAGGAGATGCTGGTCCGGCCCCACCGCCATGCCGACGGCGTCGATGTCGGAGCGGCGTATGAGCTCCTCCGCATCACTCGTCAGGTTTGAGACGCCGAACTGCCGCCCGGCGGAGGTCAGACGATTGCGGTCGATATCGCAGAGCGCGCCGATCTGCACATCATGGCGAACGAGCTGCGGAAGCAGCATTTGAGTGGCGTGGACGCCGCAGCCAATCCAACCGATTTTGAGTGTCATCGACGAAATTCCGTAAGCAGGATGTGGGACTTGATGAATGCGGCACTCGCGGCGAGACGCTCGCTCTCGTCCTCGTGCGGAGCACGCCACTGCGCAAAGGGAACGCCGAAGCGGTCGTCGTTGCGACGGAAGGGTTCGAGCGAGATCGGGCCGCCATAACCGATATCATGGAGCGCGCGGAATACCTCGACCCAATCCGTCGCCCCGGTACCGGGAAAGCCGCGGTGGTTCTCGTTGGCCTGAAAATGCACGACGCGCTTTCCGCCGAGTCGGATCGCTTCGGCAATGGAGGCTTCCTCCATGTGCATGTGGAACGTGTCGAGCATGAGCTGGATGGCTGGATGATCGACAGCGTCGAGCAGTTCAATCGCCTGCTGTGTGGTGCAGAGCACGTCGCTTTCGAAGCGGTTGAGCGGCTCGACCGCCAGTACGACGTTCAGTCTGGCAGCATGATCGCCCGCTTCCTTCAAACCCGCGACGCAGCGAGTCTTGCGGGAAAAGCGCTCCTCCTCGCTCACCGGCTGCGGCGGCCGACCGGCAAAGACGAGCGGGTTGCCCGTGAGCGGCCCGCCGACGATCGTGGCGCCGAGAGCTGCGGCGCAATCGGCCGCATATTTGAGGTAGTCGACGCCGGCGCGATGCGCGCCCGGATCATCCGACGAAAGATTGCGCTGCAGGTTGACGCGGGCGGCGAGAACGACCTGGAGCTCGGCAGCCTCGAGCGCATGGCGCGCCTCCTTCAGGTCGAGCTCGCCCGGTTCAGGCACAAGAAGCTCGACGAAATCGTAGCCGAGCCTTTTCATCTCGGAAAACAGCGGGAAATGCTCCGACGTAAACGGCCGCGCATATTGCATGGAGATCAACCCGACGGGGTTCATTGTCTGTCCTCTTTCACTCGGTTCAGCCCTTCACCGCGCCTTGGGTCAGCCCGCCGATCAGGCGGCGCTGCACGAGAAGGAAAAGGATGGTGGCCGGCATCGCGCCGACGACGGCGCCCGCCGCAAGCAGGCCCCATTCGATCTGGTATTCTCCGATCAGCGTCTGGATCGCCACCGTGACCGGACGGACGTTCCTGCCGCCGAGCGTCAGCGCGTAGAGATATTCATTCCAGGCCGTGATGAAGATGTAGATGCCGGTGGAGATAATGCCTGGTATCGTGAGTGGCAGCACGACCCGGAGCAATGCCGTCAGCCGCGAGCAGCCGTCGATCATCGCCGCCTCGTCAAGGCTTTTCGGGATCGCGCCGACATAGCTCGTTAGCATCCAGACCGCGAAGGGAATGGCGACCGTTGCATTGGCGAGGATCAGGCCGAAATGGGTGTCGAGAATGCCAGCCTTCCGCATCAGCACGAAGAGCGGCAGGATCAGGAGCACGATCGGGAACATGTTGATGAGCAGGAACTGCAACATCAGAAGCTTGCGGCCCGCAAAGCGGAAGCGCGAGAAGGCGTAGGCCGCCGTCACCGCGACGGCAAGGCCGAGCACCACTGTGCCGCAGGCTATGATCAGGCTGTCGAGCATGTTGTCGAGGAAGGAAGTCTGCTGGAGCAGGCGCACATAGTTGTCGAGGCTCCAGCCGGCGGGCGAGACGGAAACGCCGGTGGCGTTCAGCGCCTCCGTCGGCGTCAGCGAAGTCAGCACCATCCAGACGAAGGGCCCCATGGCGAAGAGCACGATCAAGAGTACCGGCAGGTCGGTGGTGAGGATACGGCGGAACGTGGAGGGTCTGTTCATCGCTCAACCTCCCGCATGGTACGGGCAAGATAGACGGCGACGATCGCGCCGAGCAGGATCGTGAAAGTCACGGCGATCGTCGTGCCGTAGCCGAAATCGAGGTTCTGGCGGGCGCGGACGAAGGCGTAGAGCGGCAGGGTATGGGTTGCATAGCCCGGGCCGCCGCCGGTCATGACGAAAATGACGTCCATGGAATTGGCGACCCAGATGACGCGAAGCAGTCCCGCCGTCGCCAGCACCGGGGCGATACCAGGCAGCGTGATATGCACGAACTGGCGCCATGGAGAGGCGCCGTCGATGGACGCGGCCTCATAGTGGCTCCGTGGAATTCCCTGGAGGCCGGCAAGGATCATGACGGCGAAGAAGGGTAAGCCCTGCCAGGTGAGCGTCGCTATGATCGCATAAAGCGCTAGATTCGGATCGGCAAGCCACGGCACGGCGGACTGCACGACGGAGAGATAGATGAGGATATCGTTTAAGACGCCCGTATTGGGATCGTAGATCCAGCGCCACATCAACGCGATCACCACGCTCGGCAGGGCCCACGGAATGATGATGAGGGCGCGCGCAAGTCCCCGCCAGGGGAATTCCCGGTTGAGCAGCAGCGCAGTCAACAGGCCGAGCCCCATCTGAAGCGGCACTGTCAGGCCGATCCAGATGGCGGTATTGCCGAGCGCAGTCCAGAAGACGGGATCGGCGAAGAGCTTCACATAATTCCCGAACCCGACGAAACGGCTGGCGTTCGGCTTCCACAGGACAAGATCGTAGAGACTGGTGAAGACCGCCTGGGCCATGGGAAAGAAGACGATGAACAGCGTGACGACCACGGCCGGCGCCAGCAGCATGTATGGCATCAGCCGCACGCTCCAGGGCGTCGGAATGGCAGGCGTCGTCGGAGATGGAGCGGTTGTCGCGGTCATGCGGTCGTTCCCGGCAGTTGGCATTCGAAAGCCATCCGCCCTGAGGTTCGGGCGGGCGGATGACAAGGTGGAGCGTGTGCAGACTGCTCCCTCCGGAGGGTTACTGCTGCGCGAATAGCGCCTCGAGCTGCTGCATCATCTGCTCGGAGGTGATCTGGCCGGTCAGCGCTTGCTGCATCGCCGTCTGCCAGGCCGTATTGACGAACTCCGACGTCGCCGTATTCTGCGGCAGCACATGGGCGAACGGCAGTGACTGAACTGTCGCGTCCACGAAACGACGCTCATGCAGCGTCCAATTTTCTGCGCCGCTCTTCGTCACGGTCATCTGGCCGGTCGCCTTGTTGAAGGCCACGTTGTTGTCACCCTCGGCCAAGAAGGATATCCACTTCCACGCCGCATCCTTCACCTCCGACGAAGTGAAGATAGCCAAGGACTCATCGCCGTAGGACGTCCAGCGTCCACCGCCGCATTCCGGCACCGGCACGGCGGAGACCTTGTCGCCGAGCGCCTTGACCATGTCGTTGGAAGAGCCGATGTGATGGATCGTCATCGCCGTCGTGCCATTCTTGAAGGCACCGGTGATTTCCTGGAAGCCATCGTTCGGTGCCGATGGCGGAATGACCTTGTCCTTCTGGAAGAGATCGATCAGCCACTGGTTGGCGGCAATCGCCTCCGGCGTCGTTAGACCACCGGACTCGAGCTTGGCGCCCTGCGAGAGCACGAAGGCGCCCCACTGGTCCCATCCACCCTTTCCGCCGCGCAGGCCGAAGCCGTAGGTCTCAGGCGCCTTGGTGAGCTTTATTGCCGCGTCGCGGAACTCCTCGCAGGTCGCAGGCGGCTTTAGGCCCGCCTGCTCGAAGAGGTCGGCGCGATAATAGAGATAAAGCACGACGTACTGGATCGGTAGATAATACTGCTGGCCGTCCGGACCCTTGTTGAGTTCCAGCAGGTTGTCGAGCAGGTCCGCCTTGCCGGGCCAGGCATCGATGCGCTCGTCGATCGGCTCCAGCGCTCCCATTTCGATGAGACGCGGCTGCGCAAACAGCTTCACCATGGCAGCATCCGGGGCATTGCCCCCGACAAGCGCGGTGTAGAGATTATCGTAATAGCTGTTCCAAGGAACGTTTTCCGCCTCGATCTCGATGCCCGGATTGGCGGCCTCGAACTTGGCGACCAGATCATCCATCGGATTTTCGGGATTGTCGAAGTGATACCAGAAGCGGACAGTTTCCGCCGATGCAGTGCCTGCGAGAAGCGACGTCGCGAACGCAGCGCCGATTGCCAGTTTCTTCCAGTTTTTCATTGTCTCCTCCTCTGAAAACCCACGTCAGTTACCGGCAGCCATTCGTTTTGCCGCCGCCCCCGCGGCCACCAGCGCCTCCCGCGCGGCAGCCAGATCGAGGGTATTCTGTAGAAAGCCGTGCGTAACACCCGGCACGACCGTCAGAGTATCGCTGCGCCCGAGGCTCTTGAGGCGGGCGTGCAGCAGGATGCTGTCGGAAAGCAGCGGATCGACACCTGCGGCCATCAGGTGAAGTGGCGGCAGGGCCTTCAGTGTTTCGTCCGAAGCGACGAGCGGACAGGCCAAGGGGTCGGCTGACATATCTCGGTGGCCGACATACCAGTGCCAATAGCGTTGCATCTTTGCGGTCGTCAGACCCGGTCCATTCTCGAAATCGCAGTAGGATTGCGTACGAAAATTGCCAGCATAGGTTCCATAGAAAAACAGTGCGCCGGCCGCAGCGGTCTTCACTGTGGCTTGCGCGTGAAGCATGGCGGCCAGCGCCAGGTTGGCACCCGCCGAGTCGCCTGCAAGGATGAGAGGGCCGTCACCGACGCCGAACGCGCCGGTGACGGCAAAGGCGGAGCGGAACGCTGCGACAACGTCCATCAGGCCCGCGGGATAAGGATATTCGGGCGACAGCCGATAGTCCGGCAGCAGCACTGGCAGGCTGCACTCCAGCGCAAGGACCCGCGCACAGCGCTCATGGGTCTCGGGGCTGCAAAACGCGAAACCGCCGCCATGCACGAAGAAGACCGCGCCCGGCCGATGATCTGGCGGCACGAGAACCTTCAGCCGCACGCGCGCAGAACCAAGGATTTCATCCGCGTCGACCCAGGCTTCGCCCACAGCAGCCATCTCGGGGAGATCGAGGTTCCAGCGGCGATTGCTCTGTGCAGTCAGCGCCCTCCCCTGCGCAGGAGGCAGCGTCGTCGGATCCGGTTGCTGGCCGGTTTCTCGCTCGACGCGGTCAAGGAGCGCGGCCATTTCGGGAGAAAGCCGGGACATGTGGGGAGACGCGTTCATTGGCTCGCATCCGGGAAAACGTCGGGACCGAGGTCCACGATGGTCGCGATGTGGTGCCGAAGTGCTTCACTCGCCCTTTCCACGGCCCCACTCTCCACCGCTTCAATGATCGGGCCGTGACGCTGCGCTGTTGCGACAAGATCGCGGGGACTGGTGCTGCGTGAAATCTTGAAGCGGTGATTATGCACCAGACAGCGGTGCAAGATCGGGTCCAGCGCCGGGAGTTGAGCATCCTGAAAGATGCGACGATGGAAATCGCGGTCGAGAGAGGCGAGCTCAAGCTCGTCGCCAATGGTCGCCGCCTGCAGCATCTCGGCGAACAAAGCCTTTAGATCGGCAACAAGCGTACGGCTCGGCATCTGCAGCGTACGCAGAATGCCGCTGCACTCGATCTGCTGGCGCACGCGGAACATCTCCACCGCTTCGGCTTCAGTGCATTCAGAAACCTGCGTGCCCCGATGCCCCTGCCGACGCACAAGCCCCTCCTCCTGCAATTGCAGCAGCGCCTCGCGCACGGTTCCCTGGCTGCATGAGAAATGGGCGGCAAGATCAAGTTCCGTCAGTGACGCGCCGGCAGGAAGCACTCCGAGCATGATGTCCCGCTTGAGCGCATTGAAGGCGGCCGCCGACTTCGCCGGTTTTGCGGCTCGCGAATGTGAATGGGCCGAAAAGTACTTCATGTGCGTCCGCGGAGTTGCCAACCATCTTTCCTGCGATTATTGATATTGATATCGATAATGGAGGTCAAGGCTTAAAGCTGACCTTTTGGAGGACCAAACCGTGACGGCAATCAGCTTGGCGCAGATTCGGAAATCCTATGGCTCGCTACAGGTCATCCATGACATTGATATCGACATAGAAAGTGGTGAGTTCCTCGTTCTGGTAGGTCCTTCCGGCTGCGGCAAATCTACTCTACTGCGCATGATTGCGGGGCTTGAGGAAATTTCCGGAGGCAGACTCGATATTGGAGGAAAGCTGGTGAACGCGCTTCCGCCATCCCAGCGAGACATCGCGATGGTGTTCCAGGATTATGCCCTCTACCCGCATATGAGCGTGCGCGAGAACATGGCATTCGGACTCAAGATGCGCGGGGCTGACGAAGCGATGATCAGGCAGCGCGTGGCGCAGGCGGCCGAGATCCTTCAGATCCAACCATTTCTCGACCGTCGGCCGGCTCAGCTATCGGGAGGTCAGCGCCAGCGCGTCGCCATGGGCCGCGCCATCGTGAGGGAGCCTTCCGCTTTCCTTTTTGATGAACCGCTGTCGAACCTTGATGCAGCGCTGCGGGTAGAAATGCGGCTGGAGATCGCGAAGCTGCATAACCGCATGAAGGCGACGACAGTCTACGTCACGCACGACCAGGTCGAGGCGATGACGCTAGCGGACCGCATTGTGGTGCTGAATGCCGGGCGCGTCGAGCAGGTGGGCCCGCCGCTGGAGCTGTACCGCCGTCCAGCCAGCCTCTTTGTCGCCCGCTTCATTGGCAGCCCGACGATGAACACTATCTCCGCGGAAGTCGTCACCCATGGCGATGAGATCGCAGTTCGGCTGAAGAGCCGCACAATCAAGCTTGGGAACGAGACCGCACATGAACTGCGAGCCGCGACCGCAACCGTTGGAATCCGCCCCGAGGATCTTGTCGTCTGCGCTCCAGAAGAAGCATGGTTCGGCGGAAAACTTGCTGTGGCTGAGCGATTGGGCAGCCAGACTTATGGCTATCTGGAAACCGGCGACGCGCGTATGCTGACGGTAGAGTTTCCCCGCGAGAGTACCATCAGCGTCGGCGATCTGATCCACGTGCGCCCAAACCCAGACGCTCTTCATGTGTTCGATGGCTCTTCCGGTCGGCGGTTGAATTGACGAGCGCCGTAAAGGCGAGCCAGGATCCTATTGGGAGCTAAGAGAGCTCCCGGGTTCTGCGCGACCATTGTCCGACTGCGTGGCCTTCGCTCTGGAACCACTTGAGAAGGCACTGCACCTTACCTGAAGCGTCGTGCGTAGGCTCTGTCAAGCTTAAAGGCCGGAGGACGCCTTGCCGTATCAAGGCCTCATCGTCACAATCAAGAAAACGGGCCGACTGTTTCCAGGCCTGAACCCTGGCTCATCGAACGCCTGAGATGACGGCGCATAACGGCCTCTTAGCCCCCTCTCGACAGACTTCCGCTCACCACCCTCTCGCGACTGAGGGAACCGGAAAGATCGACCCGTTGCAGCCATCCGAATTTGCTCGCGCTACGGCGCAAATCGGCCCGAAGCACACTCTCACAGGCGAAGCGCGTATGGCTGCTGTGCGCCCCCATCCCGGCCTTTAAGTACGTCTTTGCCGGCTCCTTAAAAGCAGACATGTCCGGCGACCACGCTGCAGGTCGTGGGCGCCGGACACGGAGCGATCGTCATGCTTCAACAATGTGATTTGTGGTATGCACCACGTATCACTGCGCTAACG
The DNA here is from genome assembly GCF_059070375.1 of Sinorhizobium sp. NCBI lineage: Bacteria > Pseudomonadati > Pseudomonadota > Alphaproteobacteria > Hyphomicrobiales > Rhizobiaceae > Sinorhizobium > Sinorhizobium sp. Next base: position 221,882 of record NZ_JCACWC010000001.1, on the reverse strand, counting down.
CGATTCAGGAAGGCATTCTCCTTCCATCAGAAGTCGGTCGACACCGAAACGCTCCGCCATTCCGCGAGGATGCGGGCATCCGCGGCGTGTTTCGCCTCGATGGCGGCGACGGTGTCGCTGCCCAGCGGTAGCCGCACCGGCGGGTTGGCCGTATCGACGAAAGCGACCAACACATCGGCGAGTTTGGACGGGTCGCCCGGCTGGCTATGGTTGAGCTCGAGCGCAGCCCGCCGAACCCTGCCAGCGGTGCCGTCATAGTCCGCTATCCGGGCGGGACTGGTTGACAGCGAGGAGGCGTCGAGGAAATCGGTTCGGAAATAACCCGGCTCGATCACCGTCACATGAATGCCGAGCGGAGCAAGCTCTGCGTGCAACGCTTCGGACAGTCCCTCGACTGCGAACTTAGTCGAGCTATACACGCCAAATCCTGCCGCGCCGCGATAGCCGCCGATCGAAGAGATGTTGAGGATGCGGCCTGACCGCGCTTCGCGCATATGGGGCAGGACCGCGCGGGTCACGTTCAGCAATCCGAACACATTGGTGCGATACACCGCTTCGATCTCCGCCGCGGTGGCCTCCTCCACTGCGCCCATCAACCCGAACCCGGCATTGTTCAAGAGGATGTCAATCCGGCCGAAACGCTCGGTCGCGGCAGCGGCGGCGGCAGCGGCCTGATCTTCGTTCGTGACGTCAAGGGAAACGGCAAGCAGATTGGGATGGCTGGCGAAGCGATCGGTGATCGCCTGTGCGCTGCGGGCGGTCGCGACGACGGCATCTCCCTTGGCCAGCGCCCGTTCGGCAATGAGGGCGCCGAAACCGCGCGACGCGCCCGTGATGAACCAGTTTTTCATGGTAAACTTCCTTGTGAAAGGGAGCGGCCCCGTTTGCCGGGCCGCCGCTCCGGGATTGAGGGGAGGATCAGATTTCCGCCGTCCAAGCCGTGGCTTGCGCTTCCTTCAGCATGTCCTCAACGAACTGCGGGCACACATTGCGGAACTTGCCCGTGTCCGCCGGCACGATCGCGATCATGCGGTCGATCATCTCCTGTGGATCGAGGTGCCCTTGCGGTGACGCCAGCAGCGCGTCGAAGGTGGCGCGCAGCTCATCGCGCTTGGTGAAGTTCCTGTTGTCGTCCAGCCAGCGGAACGCCGTGTCTGCCATCGTCTCGTTGTAGCCGGTCAGATAGGCGCCGGGATTGATGGTCTGGACCTTGATGCCGAAGGGAGCGACCTCCTGGGCAATGGCTTCGGCGATAGACTCCAGCGCGTGCTTGGTCGACACATAGGTGCCCCAGCCGGCCGGGGTGAACAGACCACCCATCGATGAGGTGAAGACGATCTTCGCGCGCTTCTTCTGCTTCATCCATTTGGCGATGAAGCCCTGCGTGAGTTCGAGCGGCTTGAAGACGTTGGTTTCGTAGTTGCGGCGGACGAGGTCGATCGGGATCTCGCTGATCGGACCGCTCTCGCCGATGCCGGCGTTGTTCCAGAGGACATCGATGTCGAAGCGTTGGGCGAAGGCCACGTCGTAGGGATCGAGCAGATCGAGTTTCTCCACCCGGATATTGTCGAGGCCGAGTTCGGCCACCTTGTTCCGTAGCGCCGCAACCTGGGGAGCGATCTGCGCGGTGGCAATGATGTTGTGACCGGCCTTGGCCATGCCGATGGCGGCGGCTTCAGCGAAACCAGAGCCAGCGCCGGTGATGAGAATGGTTTTGATCATGGAATGGTCCTTTGTGAACTGTGAGGAAGAGGCAGAAGGCGGGTGTCAGCCAAGGAGCACGGTTACCGCGGCCTCGGCGATTTCGAGGTCTTGCGGTACTGCACCGCCGGGACACGCCAATCGCGCCGATCATCGCGCCATTGGCACCGTGGATCGGCAGACCGCCCGCAAAGGGGGCCAGGCCGCCGTTGCTGGCTTCCAGGTTGTGCGCTGGCGCTCCCGGCTTGCAATATTTCCACACGGCTTCGCTGCTGACGGCGAACAGCGCCGCAGTGGGGGCTTTGCGCATGGCGAGATCAATCGATCCGAGGACCGCGGCGTCCATGCGGACGAACGCATTGAGTGCGCCCCGGCGTCCAGCACGGCGATGTTGGCTACCACGCCGATCCGCTCGGCGCAGGCTCCGGCAGAGGCAATCGCGTGACGCGCCTGATCGGCCGTTATCGTTTCTGTGATGATGGTCATATCTGTTTCCCTTGTTCGCCAATCGCGATCGGCTGACGGGAGCAATTTGAGCCTTTTCAATTGAACTGATTAGATTGATAATTCTCAGATCAACCATGAATGAGGTTCAGTAATGCGAACGACCGATTTCGCGGAACTCGCGGCCTTCGATGCGGTGGCGAGGCATCGCAGCTTCCGAAAGGCAAGCGAAGAGCGAGGCGTGACGGCCTCCGCGATCAGCCATGCCGTGGCCAATCTCGAGGCTCGCATAGGCATTCGCCTGCTCAACCGCACCACCCGAAGCGTGTCATTGACCGACGCCGGTGCCATGCTGCTGGCGGACCTGTCCCCCGCGTTCAATAGCATTGGCTCGGCACTCGACGCCCTCAACCAGTACCGCGACACGCCCTTCGGCAAGGTCCGCATCAATGCCCCGAATTCGATCGCTCCCTTCGTGCTCGGACCAATCATAGGCACGCTGGTCGAACGGAATCCGAAACTGGTGTTGGAGGTCATCGCAACCGATCGCCTCGTCGACATCGTGCAGGAAGGGTTCGACGCTGGCATCCGTCTCGGCGAGAGCCTGCACGAGGGCATGACTGCTGTGAGGATCAATCGACGGCTGCGCTTCACCGTGGTCGGGTCTCCCGCTTATTTCGCGCGCCGGCCGATGCCGACCACGCCGGACGACCTGAAGCAGCATGTCTGCATTCGGAACATGTTCGCGACGGGCGCGCACTATCCATGGTGGTTCAACCGCGATGGAAGCGACGTCGAGTTCGAGCCGACCGGGCCTATCGCTCTGCATGATCACGAATTGATGATCGAAGCGGCGCTCGCCGGGGTCGCACTCGCCTATGTCTGGGAGGATCGGGCGCGGCCGTATATTGCAAGCGGACGGCTGGTCAATTGCCTGGAGGCATGGATCGCCCCGGAGAACTGGCTCTACATCTATTATCCGACGCGCAAGCACATCTCAGCGGGGCTCCGGGCCGTCATCGACGCGCTGCGCGGCAGCGCGGGGATTTGACGTTCGGTGGCGGCCATTGAGTGCGTGATCGCCATCGGCAGCTTCGCGCCTTCATGTCGGTCATAGCGGAAGTCATCGCGCCTGGCGGAAAGCAGACATGGTTCTGAAAGCGGCGTCACGCCGCCTGTGCGCCATGAGCGGCCACGTCTTTCGGGTTGTCATCCATGGGGCTTTACGTAAGCTCCATTTTCCTGGATATCCTTCAGAACGACAGCGAAGCCATATGGACATTCAACCAGCAGCCCCCGAAGACGAGGAGGCGATAGTTCACCTTTGGCATCAGGGATGGCATGACGCTCATGCCGAACTGGTTCCTCCAGAGGCTCTGGTTTACCGGACCAAGAGTCACTTCCGCATCTGGTTGAAGGAAGCGCCAGATACTTTCTACGTTGCTCGATCAGGCGACAACCTGATTGGTTTCGTTTCCTTGATGGGGATCGAAGTCGTCAAACTCTACGTTGGCGTAGGCGCTCGGGGCACCGGCGTGGCGTCTGCCTTGTTGGGCTTCGCAGAACACGCTTTGCGGCAAGACGGGGTATCTCAGGCGGAGCTTTTTGCACAGCGGGCAACATCCGAGCCGAACGTTTTTACATCCGACAGGGTTGGTGCCTCATCGACACATTCGACGATGCTCTCTGGGCACCGCCTGGCATCAGTCAGAAGTTCGTCGTCTCCACTCACCGCTATCGGAAAAGGTTGGCCGACTAGCAATGACGGCCAAGGACCGACAGCGGCCATGTCGCTGAGTGCCGATAGAAGACATGCACTGGCCGGATCGGCTAACATCGGTTGTTCGCCATATTGACGGATGCGCACATGCCGAGCTTAGTCGAACTCGTCCCTTACGATACGAATTGGTTGAAGGATTTTTCAGCGGCTGAAGCTTTGCTAAGAACAACGCTTGGCAAATGCGTCTTGGCTGTCGACCACATAGGCAGCACGGCTGTACCGGGCTTGGCCGCAAAGCCGATGCTCGACATTGATGTAACCCTATCCGGGTTGGCCGACATTCCCGACGCAAGCGCGAACCTCATCAAGGCTGGATTCGAACCGCGTGGCAATCGCTACGATGACAATGTTTGGGCTTTCCTTGTGAAACGCCCTGCGCCTCAGATCAGGGTCTACCTCTGCCCGCCCTCAAACCAGACCCACGAACAGCGGATGCTTTTCCGAAATCATCTTCGTCAACATGACGACGTGGCTGCTGCATACCTGGCCCTGAAAAACCAGCTTGCGGCGCAGTTTCCGTATGATGGGGATCGTTATACGTCGGGAAAGAGTGCCTTCATCTCCGAAATAGTCCGCGCGGCGCAAAGAGAGGCGCGGTGACCGGGGCCGACTACCGCCTTGGCTAGGAGCGCGCCAGAAGCGTTCTTCGCGAGTGATCAATGCTGATTGACGAATCAGTGCGGGGCGGCGCATCATTCGTTCGGCGTGGCCTACGCCTAACCTCCTAGACCTCCCCCAGCATGGTCTTGAACAGAGGCAAAGGGACTGACGTCTCGGGTCGGTTGTCTTGGTCCGATCGTTTCGGCGGGTTGCTGGGGAACTACGTCCGGAACGTGAAAGGCCTCACAATGACCCAAAACGGAAATCTCAAACGTCGTGTACGCGCTCGCGCGGCAAAGACAGGCAAATCTTACACCGCAGCTCTTCACCACATCCGCCAGCCGTCGGCCAAGCTTGCCATCCACGCAATACGGCTTGCTGTGGCGCAAACCTCTCTATTTGAAGATCCTCGCGACAAGTCTGCGCTTCGAGCGAGTGGGACGGAGCTGCGCGCCCTGATGATGGACGCTCATAGAGCAGGCGCTCGCGTAATCCATTTCCCTGAAGGTGCGACATCCTCGCCCAACAAGCGGCTTATGTCAGAGAGCGGCCCCAAGGAGATCGGCCCCTCAGACTGGGGACGGTACGACTGGGCGACTTTGCGTTCAGAATTGGCGGCCACCAGCGAGCTGGCGAGGAAATTGAAGCTATGGACGGTGCTTGGGTCCGTCCATCAGCTTACACCTCCTCATCGGCCGCATAATAGCCTCTACGTCATATCAGATTGCGGAAGACTGGTGACCCGCTACGACGAGCGCATGCTATCGAACACCAAAATTTCCTTCATGTATTCGCCTGGAAAACTTCCAGTGACATTCGAAGTGGACGGCGTGCGGTTCGGCTGCGCACTCGGGATGGAATCACACTATCCAGAGTTATTCACGGAGTATGAGCGGCTTGATGCAGATTGCGTTCTGTTCTCGACTACCGGCGAAAGCCCTTCCGCCGCCCCAGCTTTCGCCGCGGAGGTGTTAGGCCACGCTACCAGCAATACGTATTGGGTCAGCTACTCAGCTCACGCGCCGCAAAGCGTAGCTATTCCTGCTGGGATAGCATCGCCAGATGGCCGCTGGGCAGCCCAATGCGCGGCAGATGGCTCAACTTCGATCTCCGTCACCGATGTTACAATTGACCGGGAGCATCCGGCGCGGCCCTGGCGGCGAAGCGCTCGCGCCGACCTCTACGCTCCTCATCAGGTGGACGGCGACGTGAGAAGCGACAGCCGGGACCAATTCTGATTAGAAATACGGTCAGGGGCAGCCCCTGGCCGCGACTTGATCCCTTCGGACCGGCTGCCGACTTGGCCGGATCGCGCCTTCATGTCGGCCGTTCCGGCGCGGCTCCGGCGACCCTAAAACCTGCCATAAGCGGGCCGCGTTGCTTGGTCATCAAAGGTCCAATGATCGCCTTCAGAGCCTCCGACACGTATCCTTGCAGATCCTCCGACAAGTATCCTTGCAGATCCTCTACTTCCTTCGTGCCGCCCTTGATGTTCACCTTCTTGGTGCGCCTTTCTCATCGAGGCCGAGGTGATACTCATCCCTCTTCTGCCTTTCGACGACCTTTCCGCCGCCCACCTTCGAGCGTCCGAGCGAACAAGCGTTGGTGAAGTCGACGGTCTGGTAGGTGATCTGCTCCGGTGCGCGCTGGGTATTGACAGTTCGCACAAGGAGATAAATTATACGTCGTATAATTTAGGGGCGCGAGATGATTACGGGTCATATTTTTATTGCAACCAGCCTGGACGGGTTCATCGCTCGCGATAACGGCGACATTGAATGGTTGCTTGAGCATGACGCTTCAGGCGAAGACCACGGCTACAATGATTTCATCAAGGACATCGACGCCATAATCATGGGCCGAGGCACCTTCGAAGCGGTGCGCGACATGAAACCGTGGTTCTATAGTCGCCCGGTGCTCGTCCTTTCAGCCACCCTGGCGGACCAGTCGGTTCCCGACGATCTTACCGGTAAGGTGCGTTTCACGGGAAAGTCGCCACAGCAAGCCATGGCGATGCTCGAAACGGAAGGGTGTCGTCGTGTCTATGTCGATGGGGGACGTGTCATCCAATCCTTCCTTTTGGACGGATTGGTCAGCGATCTGGTGGTCACGCGCGTTCCCATACTGCTCGGTAGCGGCCGTCCCTTATTCGGCCCGCTCACGCGCGACATTCGTCTCGCTCATGTGAGCACCCGCGCGTTTTCTTCCGGGCTGGTACAATCGACCTACACTATTGCGCAATGACAAGGCGAAGCCGAGGCAGGCCGCGCGCCGATAACGAAAGCGTCTCGCCGGCAAAGATCCTTTCGGAGGCGCTGGCTCTGCTGGACATTGGGGGGGTTGAAAGTCTCACCATGCGCGCGGTCGCCCTGCGTGCGGGCGTCAATCCTATGACTATCTATCACCACTTCCAGGATCGGGACGGATTGATCCGAGCATTGGCGGACACCGTCTATGCCGATGTTGCTCCACCTTCGGGAGGAACCGTCCGATCTCGGATTGAGGGCTTGTTGCGGGCATATCGGTCGGAGGTGGTGCGCCATCCGGGTTTGACCCTTGCCATTTTCAACCGGCCAGCCGTGTTCCCTCAACACGCTAGACGGATCACCGATAACCTTGCGAGCCTCTTGGGCAACCTTGGCCTTTCGCCTTCGCAGGCCTTGGTATGGGTCCATATTCTGGTGGACTATACGCACGGCGCGGCGCTTGCCGTGGCGATGAACGGGACGAGCGGCAGCGCGCTGCAGGCAGACATCGATCCGGATTATGGAAACTACGAACGGGCCGTTTCTGAACTGCTGGACCGTCTTACCGAGTAGTGCTAGCGGCGGCTTACGAGGGCGCTAAGTACCAGGCAGCAATGACCGTGTCGCAGAAATCGGTCACGCAGGACCGAATTTGGCACCTAACTTTTGCGACGGAAATTCCTCAGAGTTCGCCGGCGATTTTGACGCGAAACTTAGGATTTCTGCGACATGCCTTGAAGCGCGGATAGAAAACGGGGGTACGTCGGGGCGAGCTTTCGCAAGATGGCGGCCGCCTCTGCATCACGCCCAACCGCCAATGGGTATTGCAGCGAGCCAATCAAAACGGCTTAGTCAGAGGCTATTTGGGCCGCGTCAGATCGACCGACGCGGGCAAGGCATCTTGCCGCATCGGCAAGCCGCCTTGCGCCCACGCGCACGGCGAAGTGGATCAGGTGCCCACGTAGATCGTCGCTGCACCCGTTCTCGATCATGCTTGCCAGCAGGTCGGCGGCCTCATCATTGCCAACGGTGCCCTCTGGCACGTGCTGCGCGTGTTCCATCGACAGCCACCGCATCGCAGCGGGCAGCGAAGCCCGGATTATGTCATTCTCCCCAACCTCACGCACACGGCGAAAATGGGTCCGCATGGTATAGGGCTCGCCATAGTCGAGGGTTTCCGCCCGCCACGCGGTTAAAAAATCATCCAGCGGCAGGGATGCGAAGGGATAGCCTTGCGGGTCGTGCATCCGCACCTGTCTGTTATCAACGGCAAGCACGACAACATAGTGGTCCGCTCCTATGGGACCATCCATGCCGGGCTGGTGCCGAAGATAGCCCATCTCCACCGGGCCAACCCAGACCGGGCCGTCGGAGAGCGCCGATTTGAGCCGGGCAAGCGCATCCTCCGCGCTGCCGCCCTTGGTGACGGCCGAAGTCCAGCCCATCGCGTCGAGGGCGTCGTTGAAACCGGCTTCGGGCGTCCATCCATAGGGATCGAAGAACGGCAGCGCGCCACCCACGAGCTGCATACCGAAGGGGCTGCTGGTCGCGAACTCGATGGCCGCTGTTGACGGCGCATCCCCTCCGAACATCATCGCGAACGAATTTGCGTAGCAGTATGGGCCAGAGCCGACATAGGGAACATGCTTCATGGATTTGCCTCCGATGTGAGCGCGAGAGGCAAGACAAGAGCGGCATTTTCCCAAAAATTGTCAACTGTGTCGCGAAAATGATCCAAGATAACAGCGACGTGCAAGGTTCGCTTTAAGCGCCCTGCCTCCCATCATAAACGGCAGAAATGGGGTCGCTTGCCGAACGGCAGCTATCGGCTGGGCATATTCCAGGACCGGACAGTCCGCAGTCGGCCCCCATTCCGCCTAGTGCGATCAACCTGAATGAGACCGCTAGTGGCGCAACGCGGAGTGAGTGCTCGTCCGCCTCTTGCCCAGGGACGACGGAGGCACGCATGGCGGATCCAATCTGAAAATTTCGGGACGAATAGCCGTCTCCAGGCAGGCACGACGGCTATGCGGTGGAAAGTTATGCCCATTCACGGGCTGGTTTTCGAAGTGCACTCAGAAATCCCTGCACCGGCGCCCTGAGCGGCTCGCCCCGCCGGTGAAAGGCAATGACCGAGATCGGGGGAATGCCGATGATCTGACACCGCACGAGCCCACGGGTTGCATACTCGTGTGCAGTCATTGCATCAACGATACCGACACCGCCACAGGCGAGCACCAGGCTGCAGACATTAGCGCAAAAAGGCACCATGCAAACCGGATCGTAAGCTAGGCCCTGGGCGGCGAAGGCGCCCCGGATGGCTTCTCCCATCGGCGACCAGTCGGCATTGTAACAAATCAGGGGCTGCGCCGACAGTTCCGGGCAAGTCAGCGCCCGGGAGTGGGCGAGCGGATGGTCCGCCCGCATGACGGCCACCAGTGTAGTCTGGCCCACCTTGTATGCCTGAAATTCCGCCTTAGGCGGCAACGCCATCTGCAGCCCGACATCGGCATCACCCGTGCGAAGGTCGTCTTCCGGAGAGTGTACCCTGAGCACGATGCGCTTATTCCAATCCCGGTATCCGGCTTGAACCAGGGCCGGCCCGATAAAGGTTTCCACGAGAGCCGGCGTCGCCGATACCGCGACTGGTCGTGACGCAAGGTTGCGCAGGCTGGGCAGCTTGGAGCGAACCAGCGCGTGCGTGTTGAAGATCGTCATCGAGAGCGCGAAAAGCTCGTTCGCCTCCTGCGTCGGCTCTAGGCGGTTGCCGGTCCGGTGAAACAGGGCAAAACCGAGCCGGCTTTCGAGCCGTTTCAACTGCCCGCTGACGCTCGGCTGGGAAATGCCCAGGAGCCGCGCGGTTTCGGTGGTCGTTCCAACCCGCATCAGCGTGCCGAAAAGCTCGATTTGTCTCAGATCCATTTATCAGCCTGCTGATAGTCGCTACCACATTTATCATTATTCGGCTGCCCAGCCGTTGTCTAACATGATCCGTCATCCGATGTGGCTGCGCGACCGGCGGCAGCGGTTCAGGACATGTTCCACGACAGGTTTAGGAGAACCTCTTCATGCTTCCTCGAGCGAATTTGAAACGACTGCTTCTCGCCTCCGTGTTTGCGCTGGCGGGTATGGCTGCGCACGCTGAAACGCTGCGCGTCGCAATGGGCTACGATCCGGTCAGCCTCGATCCGATCGCTAGCAGCGACAATGGCTCGATATGGACGCAGCTCCTGATCTTCGACACGCTGATCCGCCCGGACAGGACAGGAAAGGGGCTGGAACCGGGACTGGCCGAAAGCTGGACCGTTTCGGACGACGGTCTGACACTGAACTTCAAACTCCGCGACGCGAAGTTCTCCAACGGTACGCCGGTGACTGCCGAGGATGTCAAATTCTCGATCCAGCGCGCCGCATCCGAGGCGTCCGGCTGGGGACGTTTCTATCGTCCGATCACCAGCTTCGAGATCGTCAATCCACGCGAGATCACCATGAAACTGGGGGAACCGTTCACACCGGCATTCAACAATCTTGCCCTATTCGCCGCGGCGATCCTGCCCAAGGGGCAGGTGGAAGCCAAGGGTGATGCGTTCTTCGAGGCGCCGGTCGGCTCCGGCCCGTACATGCTGAAGTCGCGCGTCCGCGGCTCGCGGGTCGAGCTGACGAAGAATCCGTATTACTGGCAGGAGGGCAAGCCTTTCGTGGACGAAGCGGTGCTCGAGGTCGTCACCGAGCCGTCAGCACGGGCCATCAAGCTGGAAGCCGGCGAGGTGGACGTCGCGCTCGATCCGCCGCTGAACCAGATCAAGAACCTCGACGGCAAGGATGGGATCTCCGTGGGTCAGACCACGCCCTACCGGGCGGATTTCGTGCAGTTGAATACGACGCGCAAGCCCTTCGACGACGAACGGGTCCGCCAGGCCCTGAACTATGCGGTGGACAAGAATGCCCTGGTGCAGGGCGTTCTCTACGGTGCCGGCAAGCCCGCGGCGTCGGCCATGCCGGTCATGGCCCATGCCGATCCGAATCTTCTGCCCTACGCCTACGACCCGGCGAAGGCCAAGCAACTGCTGGCCGATGCGGGCTACGCGGAAGGGTTCGAAGCGCAGCTTATCGTCGATTCCGGCGCCGCGACCAGCCGCAATGCCGCCATAGCCTTGCAGGCGATGCTCCAGCAGGTCGGCGTGAAGCTGAAGGTGCAGATGCTGGAAGGCGGCACCCAGTGGGAAACGACGAAGGACGGAAACTATGACATGTCGGTGTCCTACACCACCTCCGACACGATCGACCCCGACCAGATCATCGGCTTCGTCGCCGTCAACCCTGAGCGGGCGAACGCCTATCATACGCAGTGGAAGAACGAGCGTCTGAATGCCCTCTATGCCGAAGAGCGGAAGACCGTGGACGGCGAGCCGCGCGGCGCCATGTTCAGGGAAATGATCCAGATCCTGCATGACGGTGCGCCTTACATCTTCCTCTACCATCCGTCGTCGGCCTGGGCGGTGCGGGACTACGTCAAGGGTTTCGAGATCCTTCCGACCTCGAATTTCCGCCTCGAGGAAGTCAAGCTCGAAAAATGATGCGACCGCCTCCGCCCTGCGGGCGGAGGCTCCTCCAACTGTGTGGGCAGCCGGCGGTAAACTTCCGTGATACTTGCAATCTCAAAACGTCTGCTGATGCTGATCCCCGTGCTCCTCGGGATTACGATCATCAGCTTCCTGCTTCTGCAGGTCATGCCGGGCGATCCTGCCTCCCGCGCGATGGGAACACGGGCGAGCGCCGAGGAACTGCAGACAATGCGAGAACTCTGGGGCCTGGATAAGCCAATCTGGATGCAGTACCTCTATTTCCTGCGCGATTGCCTGACCGGCAGTTTCGGAGTCTCGATCTTCCACAAGCAGCCGATCATCAATCTGGTGGCGGAGCGCTTACCGTTCACGCTCGCCATCGTTGGCTATTCGACCGCAATCGCCGTCATCATCGCCTTGCCCTTTGCCATTCTGGCAGCGGCAAACCGCGGGCGCGTGATCGACAATGTCATCCGGCAGATCTTCGTCGTGGTGATTGCCATGCCCCCTTTCTGGCTCTGCTATGTGCTAATCATTTGGCTGGCGCTGCGCATGGGCTGGTTCGCGACAGGCGGCGTGGGCGACGGTTTCGTGGCCAATCTGGGCCGCCTGTTCCTGCCATCGCTCGTGGTCGGGCTTTCGACCGCAGCCCTGATACAGCAAAGCCTTCGAGCGGCGTTGATCGACACGATGAAGGCAGACTACATCGACACCGCGCGTGCCAAAGGCCTGCGCGCCCACGAGGTCTTTCTTCGCCATGTGCTGCCGAACAGCCTAATCTCGACGATCTCGATCATCGGCGTGCGGGTGAGCTGGATCGTGGGCGGGACGGTCGTGGTGGAGAAGATCTTCTCCGTCCCCGGTCTCGGCAGCCTGCTGATCGACGCGATCGTGTCGCGTGATCTGCCCATCATCCGAGGCCTGACGGTCTTCTTCGCCATTATGGTCGTGGTGGTCAACCTGATCACCGACATCTGTTACGCGCTGGCCGATCCGCGCGTCCGGCTGGGGTGACCGATGGCCTTCCTCCGCAAATTGCTTCGCACCCCCGCAGGTGCGACCGGCCTGCTCATGTTGGCGGTCACGGTCGCAGCGACGCTCCTGACCCCGATCCTGTCGCCTTACGATCCCTTTGCGCTGGATTTCGGCGGCGCGATGCAGCCGCCCTCCGGCGCGCACTGGTTCGGCACCGACAATTTTGGCCGTGACATCTTCACACGTGTTCTCGCGGGCGCGGTCTTCGACCTGCGACTAGCGCTGATCTGCGTGTTCGGACCAATGGTCATGGGCGTGGTGATCGGCCTAATCGCCGGCTTCTTCGGCGGGACCGCCGACGCGGTTCTGATGCGGCTGACGGACATAGTATGGGCATTCCCGTTCTATGTGCTCATCCTTGCCATCGTCGGCGTGCTGGGAGCAAGCGAGACCAATCTCTACATCGCCTTCTTCATTGTGAACTGGATCGGCTATGCCCGCATAGTCCGCGGAGAGACGCTGCTGGTTTCCCGCCTGGAATTCATCGAGGCGACGCGTGTGCTGCGCTTCAGCAAGCCCAAGGTGATGCTGCGCCATGTCCTGCCGAACGTCCTGACCCCCGCTTTGGTCTATTCCATGTCGGACGTGGTGCTGACCGTGCAGGCCGTGGCGGCTATGTCCTTCTTTGGACTGGGCGTGCAGCCGCCAGCGCCGGAATGGGGCCTGCTGATCGTCGAGAGCATAGACTACATGCGGGAAGCGCCGTGGATGACCATATTTCCCGGCCTCGCCATCGTCTGGGTCGGGGTTGCCTTCTCTCTACTTGGCGAAGGCCTCGCGACCGCGCTGAAGCCAAAGGGATGACGCCATGAGCCTCTTGTCCGTTCGCAACCTCGTGACCGAATTCCAGAGCCCTTCCGGGACGGCAAGAGCGGTCGATGGCTTCAGCTTTGACGTTCAGCCGGGCGAGATCTTCGGCATCGTCGGGGAATCCGGCTGCGGGAAGTCCGCCGTCTGCCGGTCCATCCTGCGCCTGTTCGGAGGCGCGCCCGCCCGGGTCGCCGGGGGCCGGATCCTGCTGGAAGGGGCGGGCGATCTTGCCGCCATGAACGAGCGCGGTCTTTCCCAGATCCGCGGACGCGATGTCGCGTTCATCTTTCAGGACCCGTTAACCGCGCTCAATCCGACGATGCGGATCGGCAAGCAGATCAGCGAAGTGATCCGCCGCCATCGCAAGGCATCCCGCGCCGAGGCGCGTGAGGCAGCCTTGCAGCTCTTGCGCGACGTGCACGTCACCTCTCCAGAGCGCAGACTTGAGTCCTATCCGCACGAATTGTCCGGCGGTTTGCGGCAGCGCGTCGTCATCGCCATGGCGCTCGCGCTGCGCCCGCGCCTCATCATCGCCGACGAGCCGACGACGGCCCTCGACGTGACGGTCCAGGATCAAATCCTGCGCCTGCTGAAGGAGCGACGGGACAGTCTCGGCACCTCGATCATCCTGATTACCCACGACCTGGGCGTGGTCTCGCAGATCTGCGATCGGATGGCGGTCATGTATGCGGGCCGCATGGTGGAGATCGGCGGGGTCCGCGAGGTCCTCGATGCGCCATCGCATCCCTATACCCGGGCGCTGCTTGCGGCTCTTCCGGGAAATGTCAGTCGCGACAGCGAACTGGTGCCGATCAACGGAGCGCCGCCCAGCCTGATCGACCCGCCGCCAGGCTGCCGGTTCTCGGCGCGCTGCGCATTCGCACGGCCGCAATGCACGACGGGCCCCGCGCCGGCGCTGCGCTCCCGTCTCGGCGCCGCCGAAGATCATCTCGATGCCTGCATCCTTAGCGAGGTTTCCGATGTCGCTGCTTGAATTTAAGAAGGTCGAGCGTCGCTTTCCCCTGAAGCGCAGCCTTGTGGACGTGCTCGCAAACCGCGATCAGGTCTATCTTCATGCGGTGCGCGGCGTCGATCTGTCGGTGCAGCAGGGGGAAATCCTCGGCATCGTCGGCGAATCCGGTTGCGGCAAGAGTACCCTCGCGCGGATCGGCGTCGGGCTCCAGCCCAGCAATGGCGGACGCGTCGTCTTCGATGGCAAGCCGCTTGACGGGCCGGATCGGGCCGGCCGCCTGCAAATGGTGTTCCAGGACCCCTATTCCTCGCTGAACCCACGCCTAACTATCGGGGCACAGCTCGAAGAGGTGGTGGCCCATTACAGGCCCAGCCTGTCGCGCGCCGATCGGCGCTCCGCGGTCCGGCGCGTGCTGAATGATGTGAGCCTGGTTCCCGAGACAGCGCTGAAATTCCCCCACGCTCTCTCCGGCGGGCAGCGCCAGCGGGTATCCATCGCGCGTGCTCTGTGCGCCAATCCGCAGGTTCTCGTGGCGGACGAGCCGGTTTCGGCGCTGGACGCGTCCGTGCAGGCGCAGATCATCATTCTGCTAAAGGCGATCAATCGCGCAAAGGGACTGACCATCATCTTCATCTCGCACGACATGAATGTCGTTCGGTATTTCTGCGACCGTGTGGCGGTGATGTATCTCGGTGAGATCGTCGAATTGCAAGAGAGCACCCGCCTCTTTGCCGCTCCACTCCATCCCTATACGCAGGCGCTGATTGCCTCGGTGCCGGACGTTCGCAGGCCGCAGTCGCTGCGGCAGCCGATTGCCGGCGAAATACCCGATCCCTTTGCCGTTCTGCCCGGCTGCCGTTTCGTCCCGCGCTGCCCGCTTGCCGAGGCCGCCTGTCACTCGCCTCAGCCGGAGCTGCCGCTCGACACGGGTGGCTTCGTCCGCTGCTGGAAAGTCGCCCGCGCCCCGACATAATCCCCTACAGAAAGATCCACTCCATGTTCTTCAAACCCAACGCCGACTGGACCAGTCGCTGCGAAAGCATCAAGGCCCGCCTTCTCGAGCAATTCAGTGATCAGGGACTGACGCTCGACAATTTCGGCTTCGTCGCATTGCGGGAGAACGGTTTCGGCGAGGCACCGGACGGCTTCAGCTATCGCGGTGACTGGCGGTGCTATCCGTGCAGCCTGGTCAAGGCCTTCCACCTCGTCCATGTGCTGAGCGCCATCGACGCCGGCCGCATCGAGGACCACGAGGAACTGTCCCGTGCGATGCGGGACATGATCCTCTGGTCGACCAATACCGGCACCAATTATGTGATCGACGTGGTCACCGGCACGACCGGCGACACGCTCCTGGAGGGTGAAGGCTTCGACGCATGGCGCGATAAACGCGAGGCGCTGAACCGCTTCTTCCGCGACCTGGGCTGGCCCGAGTTCGAAGGCTGCAACATCAGCCAGAAGCTCATGGACGACGTTCGCTATGGTCGGGAGGCCCAATATGCCGGGCGATCCGGTGAGTATCTCAACGTTCTGACACCGCTTGCCGCTGCGCGGCTCTTTCATGAGATCTTTGCCGGCACGGTTCCGCTGTCCGATGTAGCTCGTACCCGGGCGCAGGATATTCTGCTGCGCGACCGCGAGAGCGCGGAGGCGAAGCAGCCGCGTTTTCAAGTTGCCGATTTTCTCGGAGCGGGGGCGCCGGCTGAGGCGCGCATCTGGAGCAAGGCGGGGCAGAATTCCTGGACGGGCGATCCGCGCGCATCCTATTACAAGCACGACCTCATTCGGATTGCCATGCCCGGTAACGCGTCGATCATCATCTGCCTTATGACCCAAGGAAAGCAGATCTGCGAAGTTTACCCGAAAGCCGTGCCAGAAATAGGTAAAGTATTCTATGACATCCTCCTTGCCTGACAGAACCGTCTGCATGCCTCAATCGCGAACCGCCGCAATGGATAGAGACCGGATCGTTTATCTAAACGGAGAATATCTGTCGGAAACCGAGGCGAAGGTTTCGATCTTCGACCGTGGCTTTCTTTTTGCCGATGCAGTCTACGAGGTAACATCGGTCATCGACGGCAAGTTGGTGGATTTCGAGGGACACGCCGCGCGGCTCGAGCGCTCGCTCGGGGAGTTGGTCATCCGAAACCCGTTTTTGCGGGCTTCGCTGCTGACCATCCACCGTGAGCTGGTGAGGCAGAACGAAATCGTCGAGGGTCTGGTTTATATGCAGATTTCCCGCGGGAATCCCGGCGACCGCGATTTCATCTTCCCTACCGATGACGTTCAGCCGACGGTCGTTCTTTTTACCCAATCCGTCCCCAATCTCGTGGACGCACCCAAGGCATCGTCCGGCATCAAGGTGATCTCGATCGCGGACCTGCGTTGGTCCCGCCGCGACATCAAGACGGTCCAACTGCTCTATCCCTCCATGGCCAAAATGATGGCGAAGAAGGCGGGAGCCGATGACGGCTGGTTCGTGCAGGATGGCTTCGTCACCGAGGGGACGGCCAACAACGCCTATATCGTCCAGAACGGCCAGATCGTCACCCGCGCATTATCCAACGACATCCTGCACGGCATCACGCGCGCCACCTTGCTACATTATGCCCGGGAAGCACAGATCAACGTCATTGAGCGGAATTTTTCGATAGAGGAAGCGCAGCATGCGGACGAAGCCTTTGTCACGGGCGCCTCGACCTTTGTCATGCCCGTCGTAGAAATCGATGGGCGCAAGATCGGGAGCGGTGCACCCGGGCCGGTCGGCAGGCGTTTGCGCGAGCTCTATATCGAGGAATGCCGTAGAAACGCGGTCTGATCAGCTATTGTGGATGACTCACGGGAGACAGGCAAAACCTGACGGTGCACTCTTCTCCAGCTTTCCGGCACCTTCCGAACCTTGCAGCGTCTGCTGGGGAAACCTCATGCAGATCGTGAAACGGCCTATCGCCTAGCTTCTTCGCAAGGCAATACGCCTCCCGAAGCCGCAGGTGTTTTGCTGCGCATTTTTATGTGGTCAGAAGCGGGACTTCGCAAACGTCAGCTTACCCGTACCGCTCTGGCTGAAACCGGACATGCAATATACGGTCGCTTTTTCGTCTGCAACGCGCCCATCTCAGTCATAGAAACCGGCGCGGCGCGCACTTGAAAGCAGACATCGCTCGCGGCGATGTCACGTCGCCTGTGCGCCATAAAGCAGACCAGAGGAGCCTAACTTGGCAAGTACTCCCGGCTCCAGGTTTCGCTGATCGTTCCGCTCGCAGTCAATTCCTCGATCTCTGCCTCGGAATATCCCAACGATCGGATGACTTTTCGGGTCGATGCGCCATATTTCTCGGCGGGCGGCCGGGCGTAGATTTCACCAGTGAAGGGGCGAACTGCGTAGGGATCGAGATGCGTGACCACATGTCCGCTCGGATGGTCGGCGTAGATCGAGAACGAGTAGCTGCCGCGATCCGTGCCGGCTGTGCCGTCGGCAGCCCTGGCAGTGGAGGATCGGATTGCGTCGATGTTCTCGCAGATCGACGCGCCGATATCCGCCTGCCGGAATCGTTCAATCCACGTGGCAGCAGGCGCGGCCGCGATGACGGCTTGCAGAACGTCGACGCGTTCGCCCTCCGGCACAGTCTCGAAGGTCTCGAGCGACTCGACCAGGCGGAAGCGAGGCAGGTCGCGCTCGGACGCAGCCAGAACAATCCAGCGATCCTGCGCCTTGTAGAGGCGGTGAAGGGCGTCATATCCGCGAGCCGCCGGCCCGGAGGGTTCGTCAAACGGTGCCCGGCCGAGATAGTCGAAGCAGAAGGGCATCTGGGCCAGGCCACTCAATGCCGACAGCGATGTTCGGGCACGACCGACCTCGCCGTTGATCTGCTTCTGGTACAGTGCCGCAGCAATACCAAGAGCGGCCCCGAAGCCGCACATCACGTCGATCGTACCGACATGCGCATGTTCTTCCGGCGTCGTCATCGATCCGCCGAAGCGAAGCATGATTCCCGTCGCCGCCTGTACGAGATCGTCGTAACCGAGGTAGTTGGTGCGCGGCCCCGTGCGAACGCCGCCGAAGCAATCGAGCTGGCAAAAGATGGCGTCGGGGTTGAGTTTGCGCAGGCCTTCGGCATCGAGGCCCTTGGATTTGACCTGGCGATCCGTGGCGTTCCAGACCACGACATCGACGGAGCGCACGAGGTCTTCGAAAATCGTTCGACCGTCCGGCGAGCCGATATCGAGCAGCACGGATTTCTTGCCGCGCATATGCGTCATGCCGAAGATCACCGTGTTCCAGCAGTCGAAGAACGGCGTCGCCGGATCGATCTTGATCACATCCGCACCGAAACGGGAGAGATAGGACACCGAGTGGGGTCCGGCGATGACATTGCAGAGGTCTAGCACCTTGATGCCGTCCAACCAACCGGACTTGCCCTGCGATGGTTCCGCACGTTTCGGCAGCAATGTGTGGATAGCCTTCAAAGTCGAGATGGCTTCGTCGAACTCCACATTCCGGCGCGGCGACGGTGACAGCATGGCTTCGCCGCTTTCCTCAAGCCAAGCAATCGGGCCGGGCTGGATCATGCGACCAAAGACAGGATCGTCGACTTCGATCATCAAGCCCGCGCATTCCGCGTGGTCGTCGCTGATCCACTCCTGAAGCCAGCGATGCGGTGCCCCCGGAAATTGCCCCTTGCCGAAGATTCGTTCCCACTCCTTGGCCGTGCGGGTAAGGAAGACCGCCTTCATCCGCTCCGAAATCTTGTCAGCCCAGAATTTCGGCAGCGGATAGACCCCGAGTGACACGTCTGAAGTCCATTCAGAAGCCGGAAGATAGGTGTCCGGCTCTTCCCGCAGGCCCTCGGCAATCAGGTCATCATAGATGCCGAGTGTCTGCAGACAACGCTTGGCGTGCTGCTTGTGGCTCGGGCAGACAACATAGAAACTGCGGCCGTCCTTGCAGGTATAGCTGCGATAGAACGGGTCGAGAAATGCCTGCAGATCCTCGTAGGACACGTCCATCGGCAGGTCTTCATTGCGCCGCCGCTCGATCTCCCGCTCGCGCAGGGTCTTGTAACGCACCGGATAGTCATCAATCTTGATCGAGTTGTAGCTTAAGCCTTCCATCACGGCGCAGGCGAGCGGAACTTCGATATGATCGCCGCGCCCGGTCTTCTGCCGTGCCTGCAATGCCATTGCAGTCGCTGACACGGCGAGCATGGTGCCGTAAGACGACGCGAGTGGAAGCGGCGAAAACGACGGGTTCACACCCATGAGGACGCGGTTAAGCCCCATATCGGTGAAAACACCGGACGAAGCGGCGACAACGGATTCGAAGGCGCGCAAGTCGCGGCGCAGTTCGTCGTTCGACGCAAACCCCGGCATCGAGACCGTGATGAGTTCCGGTCTCCCGGCCCGGAGTTCGGCGAAATCGATGCCGAGACGTTGCATCACGCCCGGACGGAAATTCTCGATGACGATATCGGCCTCGGCAATGAGGGACAGCGCCTGCGCGCGTCCTTCACCGGATTTCAGGTCGAGCGTGACGATCAGCTTGTTGCGGTTGAGCGTGGCGTTGGCAGGGCTGTCCCACAACGGCCCCGATGGCGGATCGATATGGACGACAGTCGCCCCGAGATCGCCGAGGATCATCGCGACGGCCGGACCTGCGATATACTGGCCGAAATCCACAACCTTTACGCCATAAAATGGAAGGGCTTCACGCTTCATCATTATTCTCTCGAAATATGGAGTGGGGTAGTTCAGGCCGCGTTGATGGACCGGGCATCTTCCCGGATCATCCGGGCTGCCTTTTCAGCGATCATCAGCGTGGGCGAATTGGTGTTGCCGCTGACGATGGTCGGCATGACGCTGGCATCAACCACACGTAATCCGTTGATGCCTTTTACGCGAAGGCGGCTGTCGACAACGGCCATGGGATCAGTCGACGTGCCCATCTTGGCGGTGCCTGCCGGATGAAAGATCGTGTTGGCGATGTCGCCGGCAAGCTTGACCAGTTCCGCGTCCGTCTCGAACTGGGGTCCGGGTTTCCATTCCTCCGGCTCATACTTCCTGAGCGCTGGCTGGCTTGCGATCCTGCGGACCTGGCGGAGACTATCAGCCGCGACCTGACGGTCTTCCTGTGTCGCCAGATAGTTGGGCGCGATCATCGGCGCGTCTTCCATCCGGTTCGACCGGATGCGAACGCTTCCGCGGCTGGTCGGGTTTAGGTTGCAGACACTGACTGTCAGGGCCGGAAACGAATGTAGTGGTTCGCCGAAGGCGTCGAGGCTGAGCGGCTGGACATGGTATTCGAGATTGGCGTGCGGCTGAGACCGGTCTGACCGGGTAAACGCTCCGAGTTGCGACGGCGACATGCTCATCGGCCCAGTGCGTTTCAACGCATATTCCAGCCCGATCATCGCCTTGCCGAACAGGGTGTTGGCGAGCGTGTTGAGCGTGCGCGCGCCCTTGAGCTTGTAGACCGCGCGGATTTGCAGATGGTCCTGCAGGTTCTCGCCAACGCCTGGAAGATCGACGGCGACATCAATGCCATGTTTGCGCAGCAAGTCTCCGCTACCGATACCGGAAAGCTGGAGTATCTGTGGCGAGCCGATCGCTCCGGCCGAAAGAATGACTTCGCGCCGCGCGATGAATTCAACGCGTCGTCCACCTTTATGGACAACAACACCCCTGCAGGTTTTCCTTCCATTCAACCCGTTGCCAACGTTGAGGCGTTCGACATGGGCTTCGGTCAGGATTACAAGGTTTTTGCGGCCCCGCGCCGGGCGCAGAAATGCCTTGGACGCGTTCCACCGCCAGCCTGAGCGCTGGTTCACCTCGAAATAGCCGACCCCCTCGTTATCGCCGCTGTTGAAATCGTCCTTTTTCGGCACACCAGCCTCGACAGCAGCATCGGCGAAAGCTTCAAGAATGTCCCATCGCAGGCGCTGCTTTTCGATACGCCATTCGCCGCCATGGCCGTGCATGTCGGAAAAGCGGGCGTTGTCACCCGTCTTGGGGTCTTCGCCGCCATCCATCCGGTAGTGGTCTTCATGCGCCTTGAAATCGGCCAGCACATTGGCCCAGGACCAGCTGCTATCGCCGGTCGAAGTCGCCCAGGCGTCGTAGTCGCGTGCCTGTCCACGCATGTAGATCATGCCGTTAATTGATGAGCAGCCGCCGAGCGACTTGCCGCGTGGATAGCGCAGGGACCGCCCATTGAGGCCTGGATCAGCTTCAGTCTTATAAAGCCAGTCGGTACGAGGATTGCCGATACAATAGAGATATCCGACGGGGATGTAAATCCAAGGGTAGTTGTCTTTTTTGCCTGCTTCAAGCAGAAGAACACGGGTTGCAGGGTCCCGGCTCAGGCGGTTGGCCAGCAGACAGCCGGCGGTTCCCGCACCAATGACGATATAATCGAAAGTGTCATCAGGCATGCTCGGTCTTCCTGCTTATCGTTTCAACGGAAACGATCTCCTCGGGGCAGCAACCGTAATTCGCATGAACGATCGCCGAAAGCCCGGAAAGTTTCATGCTCTCATTACTTTTTTCGATGGGCCTGATAATGTTTGGGTGAACTGAACGAAACGAGAAAGCCGATGCGCGACCTCCCACCCCTGAAAGCCCTGCGTGTCTTCGAGGCCTGCATTCGCTTGGGCAGTTTCACCAAGGCCGCACGGGAATTGAATGTCGGTCAGCCGGCGGTCAGTCATCAGATACAGGCTCTTGAAGACGACATCGGTTTGCGGCTCTTCCACCGGATGGGCGGCGGCCCGACTGTTCCAACCCCGGAAGCGATAGCCTATCACCAACGGATTTCCGGCGCGCTCGCCGACATCGCTCAGACGACAAAAGCGTTCAGGCTGCGCGCGCGCGAACCGGGCCTGACCTTGGCGACATATCCTGGCATCGCCATGTTCTGGCTTATGCCGAAGCTCTCAACCCTGAAGCAGGCCGAACCCGATCTCGCTGTCAGAGTGGTGACATCGGAACGCGATCAGGACATTCCATTTGACAGTATCGACTGTGCGATCCTGTTCGGGGACGGAACCTGGGAGGGATTTGAAAGCCATTTCCTGATGCCCGAAGTTGTCGTCCCGATCGCATCGCCATCGATAGCCGCCCGATTTGAAGGCCAGTCACGGGAAACGATCCTGGAAACCGGACCTCTCATCCATCTTGAAGACCGCGACCAACGCTGGTTCACCTGGCAGGATTGGAAGGCCGGACGCGCGCCGAACGCACGGCGCATCGACGGCGGTATAGAAGTCACAAATCACGGTATCGCAATAAACGAAACCTTGATGGGGCACGGAATTTCTCTGGGGTGGAAAGGGGTGGTCGAAGCCCTGTTGACCAATGGCCTTCTTGTCGCTCTCGACGACGAGCCGATGACATCGGACAGGGGATATTATCTTGTCGGAACCCATGACTTCTTCAGGTCCACGATCGGCATCGGACTCTTGACCAGCCTCGCTACGGGAACCGAAAATTCCCATCAGGAGATTTTATGAGTCAGTGAAAATCTTGCAAGCGCCGCGGCTGTCCGCGACCCTCTAACCGCAAGTAGGATTCGTCCGCTTTGGGCTGGTAGCGGACTACTCTCTAGTGTCCGTCACCTCCGTCTCTACTCGAGCCGCTACGATGCGCCCTACCGGCGTTGGTGACCTTTGGATTGCCATCGGTGAGCAAAACCATTCTTCCCACGAAAAGCTCCGTCTCAAAAACTGCAAGCGTCGATTCAGTTTGGCGCGTAATTCTCGAACATGTCCCAGTATTGCGTCCCGCAACCGAAACGCTAGTGTAGATGGTAAATTGGTTGGGGTATTTTCACCGTGATCTTGCGTCGTGTCGCACTAGTGGCCTTGTTGGCAGACCTTTTGAGTTGTGCGGCAGCCCATGCCGACATAACGGTGCAGCGCATTCCTATTGATAATGCCCCGCCGATACTCTTGCTTCAGGGGGAGTTCACGCACTCGGATGATCCCCAAGCTCTTGCCCGCGAGGTCGCCGCGAGCGGCGCGAAGGTTCTGACTTTTAAAAGCGGGGGCGGCAATGTAGTGTCCGCTATGGCGTTCGGCAGAACGATACGCTCCCTTGGCCTCACTACAGTTCAGCTCCGCGCCACTGAATGTGCCTCGGCCTGCACCCTAGCGTTCGTTGGCGGAGTCATCAGACAGGCAGAACCGGGATCGATTGGCGTGCACCAATCGTCTTTCTCATCTGATACCAATCTTGACAGCCATACGGCTGTTACGGCGGTCCAATCCATGACCGCCGAGATCATGACCTACCTGATCGAGATGGACGTCGATCCCAAGCTGCTCCAGCTAAGTCTTTCTGTCCCAAGTGACGACATGCGCTATCTCACGGCAAGCGAGATGCGTTCATATCGTGTGACTTCGGGTGACATTAGCAATCTGCCGAACCAGATCGCGACGAGCAAGGCCGCACCTACGGACATTCCAGCTACGGGAGAAAGCACCGGTGCAAAAAGCGCGGAGATGGTTCCCGTTCCCGCGACCACTGAGCAGAAGGCTCTTGCATTTATGACAGCGTACCACGATGCCTGGTCGATGGAGAATGAGTCTGCCCTGCAATTCATGGACAGAGCTTACGGAGATGTTGTCGAGTTCTACGGCAAAGCGACACCAAAGGCTGGCGTCATTGACGAGAAGCGAAGATTCGCGATGCGTTGGCCGACGAGAGCCTACAGCGTCAAGCCTGGTTCGGAGCGTGTTTCTTGTGCAACCACGTGTCGTGTTGACGGGGTTGTCGATTGGTATGCCAAACGCGATGTCGGTGATCGCGTCTCGTCCGGTTCCGCCGAATTCTCGCTCGTCTGGAACCCGAGCAACGAAACAATCGTCTCGGAAACGGGGAAAGTTATAGAGACGGATAAAGGAGTTTCTCAGCCCGTTCGACTTCTCTCGCAGTGGCATCAGGAGAACCTCCATTGCCGTGGTAGCAGCGGAAACTCCGCTGAGACGTTGGCAGCATGTGATCGACGCGAGACGATTGGTGCAAAGCTTGAGAGCGTCGGCTGGTGCTACGGCCGAGAAGGTGAGTACGGCTATCAGGTGGAATGGCACCTCTGTGACAGTCGCTCGTCGAAAAGCAATGTTGCCGCTCCGGCCACAGAACAGGTAGCGAGCGTCCGGCAACCCAAGCCGGCCGATTATCCGAGCCGCGCCCGGATGAGGGGGAAGACCGTCCTGCCTGACTTCAAAAAGCGCGACCGCGATTTCAACTCTTTCCGGACCCGCATTCGGGACGGCATGAAACAGGGACCGAACTTTGCTGGACACTATTCTGTGATCCAGTTTGGCTGCGGAACCGGTTGCTCAGGCGTCGTCGTCGCCGACAATCAGACGGGTCGCCCGGCTAGGTTTCCCCGCGGTGGCGAGGAAAATATGTACCTTGACTTGCAGTTCCAAGTGGACAGCCGACTGCTCGCCGCCCAATGGCTTGAATATAGCACGAACCGATGCGTCATCGAGTTCTTCGACTACGATCGACAGACATGGAAGGTCGTAAGCAAGGTAGACGTCGGTGGGGCTGATGCCTGCTACAGATCGATCAGCAACAACATCAGATAGCCGGTCATCAAGACGAATGCTCGAGAGACATGCCGAGATACAGGTGTCCTCAATGGGCCCCATTTCCGCCATTCAGACCACCGTTGCAGCTTTCCGAAAGCTGACGGTCTGCTAAGCCGGCACTAAGGCCTCGAATGGGGTGGTAGAGGTTACGCCGCCTGTCACAGGTCCTGGAACACCGCCCAAGGCGTTGATGTCAATGCGGGCATCCAAACTATCAAGTACTCCTTCGCGGCCTCGTCTAGGCTATCCGCCCGCGTGGTCGCTGCCACCGTGCGCGGCGATGAACATGGCGACGGCCGACCGGCAATAGGATTCGATCTCGTTATCGTCCTCTGCTCTCGCCTGATCGAAGCGAGCGATAATCAGGAGATCGGAGCCTTTGAAAAGTGCGGCAAACAAGCGGGCGGACCGGAGAGGATCGGGCACGTTCAAAGCCGCCTTCGCGTCCAACTGGCGCAACAGGGCCTCGATTTGGGCGATGACATGGGCGGGGCCGGCTTCGTAATGCACCTTACTCAAGGACTTTTGATTCGGCGTGTCGGCCATGACCATGGCTTCGACACTGCGGATGTCCGGGCGCAACAGCGTGCGGAGCAGCGATGATCCCACAGCCATGAGCTGATCTTCGGCCGAACCGTCGACACCTTCAAAAAGGGTCTCTGGTACAAACTGCTGGCAGCGGGCCGTGAAGGCCGCGCCGAACAGCGCCTCTTTGTTCTCGAAGTGCCTGTAGATACTGAGCTTGGATATCTTTGCCCGCTGGGCGACCTTGTCCAATGTCGTCCCTTGAAAACCCAGTTCAGCAAAGAGTTCGCCCGCTGCGTCCACAATTGTTTGGCCAAGCGCCTCGTTGGCGGGCCGGCCGCGCCGGCCCCGATTATTTTCGGTCACGACAATTCCAGTCCTTGACAGTATCGTTATTCGTGAATTACGATACCATGTAGTATCAGAAATAGGCAAGCCAAAGGTTGGATTTTGCCCTGTCCTCCAAATTAAGTTTCCCGCGGCCGCTTTCGCGCCAAGGACAGCCCAGCCCCTCCACCCTTAAAACGGAGCGCATCACTATGGATAACGTCATCATCATCGGCGGCAGCTTTGCCGGCCTCGCCGCCGCCCTGCAGCTCGGCCGTGCCCGCCGCAAGGTCACCGTTCTCGATACCGGCCTGCCGCGCAACCGCTTCGCCGGCCACTCGCATGGTCTGCTCGGCCACGATCACAAGCCACCGCTGGACATCCTGGCCGAGGCGCGGCAGCAGCTGACGCGTTATCCCACGATCAGGCTGGTCAATGCCCGGGCCGACAGCGTCTCCGGCACCATCGACAATTTCTCCGTCCTCACTGGCGATGGCGAAAGCCTTGGGGCGCGCCGCCTGATCCTGAGCTATGGCGTCGTCGACCAGATGCCTGCTGTTCCAGGCTTTGCCGAAAGCTGGGGTACATCCATCGTGCCCTGCCCCTATTGCGATGGCTTTGAAGTCGCCACTCAGCATTGGGGCCTTGTCTGGTCCGGCCCGCCGTCGCACAATTATGTCAGGCTGTACCAGGATTGGACCGACACGTTGACGGTCTTCGCAGATGGTCACGACATTGCACCCGATATCCGGGCCGATCTGGCGAGCCGCCACATACCTGTCGTTGATGGCCGGATCACCGAAATCGCCCGTCACAGGGGCCATAGTGCCACCGTCAAGCTCGATACCGCCCCCGATGTCGCAGTCGATATCTTGTTCGCGCATCCGCGCAACAAGCCGTCCGCAAGCCTGTATGAATCACTGGGCCTCGCCACGGTCAATACACCCTTTGGCATCGCCCTCAAGGTCGACGAGCGTCGCGAAACCAGCATACCCGGCATCTATGCCGCCGGCGATCTTGCAAACCCAGCCATGGCCTCGGTCACCACGGCAATATCGCAGGGCGCGACGGCGGGTATCTCCGCCCAGCAGTCGATGCTGGTTTGAGATCACAGATTGGAGATGAGTATGGCCGTCGAACCGGACAGCGCGGGTGTGCGCTTCCCTCCGCCCTTCGTCTATCTGGGAGCGCTGCTGTTGGGGCTGGCGGCGGAGCGGTTCGTCACCCTGCGCTCGTTCGGCATCGACTGGCGGTTGCTTGTCGCGACGGGCGCGCTTCTGTTCGTTGCCGGCGCGACGATGATGCTTGCGGCGGCGGGGCTGTTCCGGCGGCTGGGCACCAACGTTCCGCCGTCGCAGCCAACGACCCTCATCGCAACAACCGGTCCTTATCGATGGACCCGCAATCCGATGTATCTCGGCATGGCGCTTATCTATGCCGGGCTTGCGATCGGCTTCGACGGGCCGATCGCCTTCGCCTTGCTCCCGTTGGTGCTGATCGCGATCCAGACGCAGGTGATTGCCCGCGAGGAGCGCTATCTCGAAGCGAAGTTCGGCGACGACTACCGCCGCTACAAGGCCGAGGTGCGCCGCTGGCTCTGACTATTCGGTCACCGCTTGCCGCCACAAATGAGCCGTCGACGCACCGCACGCCGATGTCTGCTTTCGAGAAGCGGTAACCAAGAGCGGACAGACCGGCACCGGCCGCGTCATAGAACCAGAAGGTGCGCGTTCTCCCTCCGGCCAATGGTGGCCATAGGAGAACTGAAATGGGTATCTCACAATATGATCCTGCCGCACTGGGTCGACCGGCTGGAACGCAGGCAAGCAAGTTGGCCTCAAGAAGCCCCTGAAGCAGCGCCAGATCTGGGCAATCCGCTTCTTCCTCGACCGAGAAGGAAGGATGAGAGATCGTGCGCTTTTCGATCTTGCCATCGACAGCAAGCTTCGCGGCTGCGATCTGGTAAAACTGAAAATCGGTACTCTCGTCACGGGCCCCGATCACACCGGCCTCGACGTCGGCAGATGCAGCGGTTTTCGGTACGCCGAGAAACTGCGCAGTGCGCAATCCTCCGTGAGGGGCCATGCCCTTTGCAATAGTGTTTGCAATATCGCTTGCGCCGGTAAAATCGTCGGCGATCACTCCCAAAAGCACTTCTTTTCCTTACTCCGCCGCGAACACACCCGAGGGCGGCTTGCAGCAAACGGCCTCTGTCAGCCGAGCCGCGATGCCTGATGCCTTCTTTGGTACCAACTGCGCGATCGGATCGGGCGGCTTCGAGACTGCCCGAGACTGCTGAAAGCCGGCAGACGCTGCCTAACTTTCATCACTTTCCTGAACGCGAGAGCGCCCCTTCAATGCGGAGGACATGTGCAGGACACCAAGTTCAGGGCTGGTAAGTACCGGCACCGATGTCTCGCTCATCTCATTTAGAGCATTTGCCATTGATGCTTGAGCAAGAACAACCACGTCGACACTGCCGACAAGGGACTCGAGGCCTTCGCGTATCATCGCATCATGCGCCGCCCTGTCCCCGTTTCGTAATTTTTCAAAGGCTCCTTCACAAAGACGACCGGTAACGGAAACGTCATGACCCATTCTTTGAGCATGGCGTTCAATTAGGCGGGTTGTAGGGTTCATTGTTGTAGGCAGAGTTGCAAGGACGCCAATTCGGTCCCCGCGTTGGATCGCCTCAATCGCCATCCCATCATCTATACGGAAGAGGGGGACGGGGCAGAGTGGCACTGCCGCATCCACTGCAGGGCCGAGCGAGGAACAGGTGACGAGGACCGCCGAAGCCCCCGCGTCCACCGCCGACCAAATGTGTGTCGCGAGCCGCCGCATGGTCTGACGTGACAGCGTGCCCTCACGGACCGTGTTCCCCAGCAGGCTCTCATCCAGCATGTTGAACGGGCGCCAACCGGGCAGATGGCGACCAACGAGTTCGTTGAACGCGGGGATGATCCCGGGGACCGTATGGATCATGGCAAGCGCAGGGGACTCGTGAGTGCCTGTAGTCATGGCCTACATCTCTGTTCTTGATTGTGCACGCTCTTCAATTCGAGCCTGCAGCAGCGGGGGCGACATGAACCCGAGCGCGGCATCTGTCGTGCTCGACCGGAAGTCGATTCAAAACCACTGTCGTCTGACGATGCTCTGTAGCTTACCCGCGCGACGGCCGCAGATTTGACCGTCGTGTCGCCTGAAAACAGAATTTTCGGCCGTCCCTCTATCTCCAGTCGATGCATGCTGCTCGCCTTCCTCCGGTAGCCTCTTATGAGCTCACTTCGAGGACGCGCGACGACAAGCTTTGAGACAGTCTCCCCCTGCCCGTCGGGGAATTTCATCGGCGAGGGAGTGCGCTGTCGAAGGGGCAGAAAATAGTGCCGATAGATCAGCCGCCAAATAATTCCAGGTCAGCCTCCATGTCTCCAATCGTCAAGCGCATACAAAGCGATCAAGAGCTTCCCGCCAAGGCGGATGTCGTCGTCATCGGCGGCGGCATTATTGGTGCAACGGCAGCTTTCTTTCTCGCCGAGCGGGGACTGTCCGTAGCTCTGGTCGAAAAGGGCCATGTCGGCTGCGAGCAGTCGAGCCGCAACTGGGGATGGTGCCGCCAACAGAACCGGGATGAGCGCGAGCTGCCGCTATCGGGTGTCGCCCTGCGGCTATGGGGTGAGTTTGAGTCCAAAATCGGAGAGGACGTCGGCTTCCGTCGATGCGGTCTGCTTTACGCTACGGACAATCCCCGGCAACTGGCGGAATGGGAAGCATGGCGTGATACGGCCCGGCAGTTCAATGTCAATACGAAGATGCTGAGCGCCAAAGACGCGGCTGCCACGATTCCCGCGAACGGCCGCCGATGGCTGGGCGGAGTGCATTCGATTGATGACGGCAAGGGCGAGCCTGCTATCGCCGCGCCGACGATCGCGAACGGCGCTCGCAAATTTGGGGCGACGATCCACCAGGAGTGCGCTGCCCGGGGCCTTGATCTGGTAAATGGAGCGGTGGCGGGGGTGATCACCGAAAAGGGGCTCATCCGGACACAAGCCGTTCTCTGCGCCGGCGGTGCCTGGACGTCCATGTTTTGTCGCCAGCACGGAGTTCTGTTTCCGCAGGCGAGCGTGCGCCAGACAGCGCTCCGTACGCGGCCAACAGCGAATCTGGGTGAGGCGATCTATACGCCGGAGTGTGCGTTGACCCGCCGGTTGGATGGCAGCTACACGCTTGCGATCAGCGGCAGGGCGATGCTCGATATCACCCCACAAGGCATTCGCTACGCCCGCTGGTTCATGCCGATGTTCATGAAGCGTCTGAAAGCGGTGCAGTTCGGCATCGGCAAATCCTTCCTCCATGGTCCAGAGGCATTCGGTACCTTGAACAAGAGTAAACCGTCGGCCTTCGAGCGGATGCGCGTTCTCGACCCGCCGCCGAGCCGCCGCACTCTCGCGGCTATTTTGAAACGGGTAACCGAGCAGTTTCCTGCGTTGGCGGGAGTCGAAGTCGCCGACAGCTGGGGGGCCTACGTGGATTTCACGCCGGACGCGGTGCCGGTCATCTCGCCGGCCGATGGTGTGAAGGGGCTTTACCTGGCCGCGGGCGGATCCGGCCACGGCTTCGGCCTTGGACCGGGTATCGGACGCCTGGCGGCCGACCTGGTTGCCAATGATACACCCTGTGTTGACCCCACCCCCTTTCGCCTGTCGCGCCTCCTTGATGGTTCGAAAGTCAAGGTCGGCGCAATCTGATCGCGAGGCCAGATCCGGAGAAGGCCGTGGGATACGCGCCGAGGTTAGCTAGCGGAATGGATTACGACGTAATCGTCATCGGCGGCGGGCTGGTAGGCGTATCGATAGCCTGAACTCATCTCCTGCCTGGAACACCGTGAACCGGTAGTGCGCAATGACGGCTCTTGTCTGCAAACGCCGCCATTCAGCGCTTTGGGCGCCTAATTCCGTTGTCCACCCAAAGCGGGAGTCTGTGCCGGTCCTAAGCGCCAGTTTTTCACCACTAGTTGGCTCCGAGCCGCAGCCGACACATGCAGCTCTCGATCTTGTTCCAATAGAAAAAGGACCTCCCCTCGCGAGGCCTGCCGTCCGAGCGTTCGTCCTTCACAGACGGGGTATTTATGACAAGCGTTGTGCACGGCACCAGTTGTGCCCGGCGGGGGGTAAGGAGAACCGGTAGCGCAGGAGTCAATTGGCTGATCAAGGGACCTTAGCTTGCTGCCGACGTGGTCGGATTTCGAAGAGCGGTGACCCCTTTGGACCATGGATAGCCCAGCGGGCGGCTACTTCTTGAAACGAACACCCACGCCGCCACCATTTTCCGGGATGAACTCAATTCCTGCCTTGGCGAAGGCCGCGACGATGCTTGCAAGATTGTTGATGATCGGAACGTGAGCTCCCCGTTCAAAATCCGCAATGGTCTGGCGAGACACGCTGGCTGCTTTGGCCAACTCTGCTTGGCTCCAACCCAACATAGCTCTCGCCCCACGGCACTGCTCCATCGTAAGAAGATCGTTACTCAAGGCAAACTTTCTGATTGACTTCCTACATTTTGTAGGAAAAGTTATCGGCGACGATCGAACAGGTGCGGGAACACCTGCTCGATCTGACCACAACCCAAGCTGTAAGGAGCTCGGATCATGGCTGATTCCGACAATAGCAGAACTTTGTCTGCGGTCACCCGGGGAGACTTCCATTCCTTCGTGGCCTCGTCTTTACCCACATGTCCAGCGCTTGCCACGACGAAGCCCCTGCCTTCGCATGCGTGGAACGACGATCCCGCGCTCGCGGTCTGGCAGCAATGGTGCAAAGCTTGGCAGCATTTGAGCGAATCGAGTTTGCGCCAGCAGCAGCTCGAAAGAGCGCTCTTTTCGGCTGTTTTACCGCCGCTTGAGCAAGCTGCAGGTTCGCGAGCCTACGACGATGCCCTCGAAGCTGAAGATCGTGCATCCGTCGCGGAGGACGAGGCGGCGGAAGCCCTGTGGAGAACACCGGCGCAATCGATTACGGGGGCAACGGCAAAGCTCCACGCTGCCATCACCAAGTGGCAACCCTCCCCCACAAGCGAAGAAGATCCCTGGCCGCAAATCCGCTCCGTCATTGCCGACCTCCTGAAGATCGATATCGCCTCTGTTGCGAGCGCACGTAATCGCCTGTCGGCGCCCGAATTCCAACCCGAGTCTCCGGGGATGGTCCAACCACACGCGTGATCCCGGGCTCGCGGGCGAGCTAACAAGACATTCGCACCGCGCTCTTTGCGAGCATTTCGCCCTGGAAATCACGCGTTAGAGCCTGCCCCAACGCGGCATTCCGACTCTTCCAAAAACGAAAAACAAGGAACTTCAAATGAAACTGGGAAGCCAATTTCGTCCACGCCTGCTTTCCGCGCTTCTGATCTCAGTCTTCCTCGGGAGTGCTCCGTCGACGTCGGCGCAGGCACAGGAAACCGGGGAGCTTCGGATCGCCACGTCCTACAAGCTGATGACGCTCGATCCGCACTATGCCAATCTCAACGAGAACACCTCGCTGCTCTCCCACATCTACGAGCGGCTGGTCTATCAGGACGAGAATCTCGAGCTGAAGCCTGGCCTTGCCACCTCCTGGCGGCCGCTGTCCGACACGCAATGGGAGTTTAAGCTCCGCGATAACGTCCGCTTTCATGACGGCTCAAAGTTCGGGGCGGACGATGTCGTCTACACGATCGAGCGCATCCGTGACTTCCTCAAACCGCCTAGCGGCGGCTTTCGCTCCTATGTGAGCGGCATCAAGTCGGTCTCGGCCTCCGATCCCCTCACCGTCCTCATCGAGACCAATGGGCCGGTCCCCAATCTGCCACTCTTCTTCTCCTCCATTTTTGTGATGAACCGACCCTCTGAGGGGTTCGAGACAACGGAGGATCTCAACGCCGGCCACTCTCCCGTCGGTACCGGTCCCTACCGGTTCGAAAGCTGGCGTTCCGGCGAGAGCCTGAGGCTTGTTCGGAACGACGACTACTGGGGCGGCAAGCCCGCCTGGCGCGATGTGATGTTCCGGGTCATCGAGAGCCCGGCCGCCCGCGTTGCGGCGCTCAGCACCGGTGAGATTGATGTGGCGGATGCCATTCCGGCACGCGACGTAGCCTCGTTGAAGCAGCGCGGCGCCAGGATTGCAAACGTGGGTGCCGCGCGCGTCAACTTCGTGCAATTCGACGTATCGCGAGAGACACTTCCGGGCGTGACGGGAAAGTCGGGCGAACCAATCGCCAATCCATTCAAGAACCCTCTGGTTCGCCGTGCGCTTGCGATGGCGACGGACCGGGGCATTTTGGTCGACAAGATCCTCGCGGGCTATGGCACGGCTGCGGCTCAGGTCTTTCCGAATGGCCTGCCGGGCACCTCGGCAAATTTGGTGCCAGGGACGCCCAACTATGAAGAGGCAAAATCCCTTCTTGCGAAGGCCGGCTTCCGGGACGGTTTTAACCTTGTTCTCGCAGGGCCTGCCGGACGTTACCCCGGTGACGCCGAGAGCCTTCAAGCGATTGCCCAAAGCTGGGCCCGTATCGGCGTAAACGCCCAGCCATCAGCCGCTCCGTTCTCGGTCTTCAATACCAAACGTGCGGCCGGCGACTACGCCGCCTGGTACGGCGGCACGTCCGGCGAAGCGGTCGATATCATCCTCCATACCCTGCTGGCATCGCCGAACCGCGAGCGCGGAACCGGTGCCCTGAACTTCGGGAACTATCAAAACGTTGCCTTCGACGCGATGCTCGCAAAGGCGGAGACCATTGAGGTGGGGCCGGAGCGGAACCAAGCGCTGGCGCAAGCCACGGAGCTCGTTATGGCCGACCAGCCGATCATACCGCTCTACCATTTCCATCACATCGTCGGTTACGGTCCGCGGGTCGGCTCCTATGTGATGCATCCCCGCGGCTGGACGACCGCGATGCAGACGCTTGCGGCAGCGGAGTAATCGATCATGGGCATGATTTCAGTTGCATTGGGAAGGCTGTCGCAAGCCTTCCTGCTCCTCATCGTCATGTCGTTGATCGGATTTATCGGCATCCACAGCGTCGGCAATCCGGTCTTCAACGTCGTCAACATCGAAACCGCCACGCCAGAAGATATTCGGCAGGCGACAATCGCGCTCGGACTGGATCAGCCGATCTGGAGGCAATATCTCGTCTTTATCGACAATGTCGTCAGCGGAAACTTCGGCACCTCCTACATCTATCATCTGCCGGCCTTCGAGCTGGTGATAGCCAAGTTGCCGGCGACGCTGGAACTCGCATCTGTCGCCATGCTCATAGCGGCACCGCTTGGAACGGGGCTCGGCCTCGTTGCCGGCCGACGCAGCGGAACCCTGTTCGATCGGACCCTCCTGAAGGCGAGCGTGTCGGCGCTGAGCATCCCCTCCTTCTGGTTGGCGATGATGCTGATCCTCGTCGGCGCCATCCTGACAGGCTGGTTCCCATCCGGTGGCAGAGGCTCGACCGCAAGCTTCCTGGGGCAGGAATGGAGTGTCTTCACCGGCGACGGACTGTGGCACCTCGTGCTTCCCGCATTGGCGCTGGCGATACCGAACATCGCTCTCATCGCCCGTCTTTCACGATCGGGAACGATTGAAGTCGAAAGCCTGGACTACACGCGGTTTTGCCGCGCCAAAGGGCTTTCGCCGCAGAGAATTCTGTTCCGGCATACCCTCCCGAACATCAGCGTCCCGATCGTGACGATCATCGGCCTGCAGTTCGGCGGCATGCTCGCCTTTGCTGTGGTGGTGGAGTCGATCTTCTCGTGGCCTGGCGTCGGCAAGCTCTTGATCGACTCCATTCAGCTCCTCGACCGCCCGGTGGTGATGGCAACACTGACCTTCATCTCGGTCGCGTTCGTCGCGCTGAATGCCCTGGTCGACCTCTTCTATGCCGTGCTCGATCCGCGCGTGCGCCTGTCTTAGTGAAAGGTGACCCCGTCATGAAAGCTCAAATTTTGAGGGCGCTCCGAAAGCGTCCGCATGGACCGGTCCTGACCGCGTCCAAGGTGCTGCTTGCGAGCTACATTTTGCTTGCTATTGCGGCACCGGCAATCGCACCACAAAATCCCTACGATCCGTTGCAGATCTACGGATGGGAGGCGTCCTCGCCGCCGGGCACGCTCGGTAGCGGCGGCTATCTATACCTGCTCGGGACGGACGGGCTCGGCCGCGACATCGTCAGTACTATCCTCTATGGCCTGCGCATCAGCCTGGTGGTGTCGATCACCAGCGCGGCGATCGCCGCGCTGGTCGGGCTGACGGCCGGTGTCAGCGCCGCATATTTCGGCAAGTGGGTCGATGTCGCGATCATGCGGCTCGTCGACCTGCAGCTCAGCCTGCCGACGATCCTGATCGCGCTCATCGCCATCGTCACGCTCGGCCCGGGCGTGGACCGGATCATTCTGGCGTTGATCATTGCGCAATGGGCGACCTATGCGCGGATCGCGCGCGGCGTTGCCTTGAGCGAGGCGAACAAACCCTACATGGATGCGACCCGATTGATGCGGCTGCCGACGTCGCGGATCATCTTCCGCCACTTGCTTCCGAACAGCATCGCGCCGGCCGTTACCTTGATCCCGATCGAGGTCGGCCATGCCGTCGCACTCGAGGCGACCCTCTCCTTCCTGGGTTTGGGCGTTCCGATCGACAAGCCCTCGCTCGGCTCCGCGGTCGCAAACGGGTTCCAGTATCTTCTCACCGGTCAATACTGGATCAGCCTGTTCCCGGGGCTCGCCCTCTTCGGTCTGATCGCAAGCATCAATCTCGTCGGTGAAGACGTTCGACGCAGCCTCGATCCAAGGAACCATTCGCTATGACAGTGGAACACGTGACGATACCCCTGTTGCGGGTTGAGAACCTTGGCCTTCGCCACGCTTCGGGAGACAGCTTTACAACAATCCTCTCTGACGTGAGTTTGGAACTCGGACGCGGCGAGATCCTCGGCATCATCGGCGAGTCGGGAGCCGGAAAGTCGACGCTCGGCAATGCCGTGCTCGGCCTGCTTTCGCCCGAGCTCCAGCAGACGTCCGGGACGATCGAGTTCAATGGTCAGGCGATCCACACCATGACGCCCGATGAGCGCGAGGCGCTTCGAGGGCGTCGGATATCAGCGATCTTCCAAGACCACACCGCCTCCCTCGATCCGCTGATGAGCATCGGTGCCCAGGTGGAGGAAACCTGCCTTGCGGTCGATGGCTCACTTTCCAGGCGTGAGGCGCGGGCCCGCACCCTCGATCTCCTTGCCCGTGTCGGAATTCCGGAGCCGGAGCGACGATACCGCAACTACCCGCACCAGTTCTCCGGAGGACAAAGGCAGCGCATCGTCATAGCGATTGCTCTTGCCGGCTCTCCCGACATCATCATCGCCGACGAGCCGACCTCGGCGCTCGATGCGACCGTTCAGAAGCAGATCCTCGGACTACTTCGAAACCTTGTAGACGAAACGGGCGTTTCCATCATCCTCGTAACTCACGACATGGGCGTGATCTCCGAGATCACCGACCGGGTCCTGGTGATGCGCAAAGGACAGGTGGTGGAAGCGGACCGCACGCCCACCATTCTCGATCAGCCCAGCCACGAGTACACACGCAAACTGCTCGCCGCCGTTCCGAGGCTCCGGGTCACCGCTTGGACAACCAGCGCGGACGACGGATGCGGCCGAAGTGTTTCCTCGATCGGAGACGACAAGGCGCCGATGTTTCTCGTCGCCGACGGCGTGTCGAAACAATTCGCGCAGCAGGGTTTTGCGTGGGGCTTTGGCCGAAGCAAGCCAAAGTTCGGCTTGCATGACGTCGGCCTCCAACTGCCACGCGGCACGATCACCGGCGTTGTCGGCGAGAGCGGAAGCGGCAAGACGACCTTCGGCCGTATCATCGCCGGCCTTGATACGGCGCTTGCGGGCAGGATCCGGATCGGTGCCAGCGAATTCGACGTTTCCAGAGGCGGTCGTCGCAACGGCCTCCTCGGCCGGGTGCAGATGATCTTCCAGGATCCTTCCGCGTCCTTGAACCCCCGCATGACCATCGCCGAGACGCTCGACGAAAGCATCCGCTTCGGCGCGAAGCTCGCCGCCGGGGAAGAACCGACGGACGCGGCGGCGATGATGGATCGGTTGGGGCTCGCTCGCAGCCTGCTCGCCCGCTATCCGCACCAGCTCTCCGGCGGTCAGAGGCAGCGCGTCTGCATCGCGCGGGCCCTGCTCGCGGCGCCTGAGATCATCGTCGCGGACGAACCGACATCGGCACTCGACGTGTCGGTGCAGGCCGAGATCATCCAACTTCTGAAGGACACCATCGCCGAGCGCGAGATGACGATGATCTTCATCTCCCACGACCTCGCCATCGTCCAGGAGATGTGCAGTTCGGTCTACATCTTCAAGGACGGCCGGGTCGAGGATTTCGGACCATCCGATTTCATCTTCTCACGATCCGACAATCCCTACACGCGCACGCTCATCAACGCCCGACCGCACCGCTTCAGATGCTGAGCTGTGCCGGCGTCTCAACGAATGGGCCCAGCCCCGAACCACCAATTTCTTGAAACGCGTGGCACGTATCGCCACAGAGGGTGACTCCATGAATGACAGGTTCACATTGGCCGTGACTGGCCAATCGCTCATCAAGCACGATATCCGCGACGTCCCTGCCCCGGCCTTCCGTGAGGTTCAGTCTCTCCTTCGCAAGGCGGATCTCTCGTTCACCAACTTTGAAGGGACCATCCTTGGGAGCCACGGCGGGTGGCCACTTAAGGGGTCCTTCTTCGGCTGCAGCGATCCAGCCGTTCTCGACAGCCTTCGTGCCATCGGGTTTCGCGCACTTTCCCTTTCGAACAACCATGCGTTCGACCTCGGCCCATCCGGCGTGCTCTCGACGCTCGAGGAGGTGGAGAAGCGAGACTTCCTCCATGCCGGCCTCGGCCGTAACTACGCGCAAGCCTCACAGGCAAGCACCGGAACGATCGGTGGACGGCGCGTCGCGATCGTGGCGATGGACGGCGGCCCCGGTCCGGATTTCATGTATGCGGCCGATGCCGAGGACAATCGCCCAGCACGCCCGGGCGTCAATCGGCTTCGGCTGTCCCAGGTCATCGAGGTCGACGAGACCGCGTTCGATCAAATCCGGGCTATTCGCGACAAGGTTGGGTACACCGCGATCGATCTCACCAACGACAGTCAGCCGGACGATCCGCCGCGCCTCGCCCCGGAATCCGAAATCGGCATCTCGCGTGCGGTCTTCACGCGATCGGAAAGGTTCGGACGCAGCGTCAAGATCGATGAGGCCGATCTCGCCAGGAATCTCGCCTCGATCGCGGCTACGGCCGCGGACGGATCTCTGGTGATCGCCTATCTCCACCATCACCATTGGGCGTCCGACTGGTATCAGGTTCCCGACTGGGTGAGTGGCGTCGCCAAACGATGCATCGATGCGGGTGCTCATATGTTCGTGAGCCACGGTGCGCCCGTCCTCCAACCGATCGAGATCTACCGAGGCCGGCCGATCTTCTACAGCCTCGGGAATTTCATTTTCCACGTGCGTTCTGAGAAGTCGACCTGGACGGCACCCGAAGTCTGGGAGAGCGTCATCGGCCTTTGCTCGTTCGGCGATGATAATGGCCTAATCGAGATCACGCTTCACCCCGTCATCATCGGAGGCGATGAAGCGCTGGCTGATGGGGTGCTGGAGCATCGCCTGGCGCCGCATCTAGCAGCAGGCGAAAGCGCCGAACGGATATTGCGCCGATTTTCCGAACAATCGACGAGATTCGGCGTCGACGTCGAGATTTCCGGCGGGGTCGGTGTCATCAGGTTTTAGCCTGTAGAGCGCCGTACCAAAGGGCTTGCTGGTTAACTCCGCAGTCCACCACGACAGCGGGCAGCGGAGCGGGCCGACCCATCTCAGCCAAAAAACGCCGACGACAAGAGCGGGAATCTCTTCAGGACGAGGATGGACAACATGGAAGTTAGGGAAGAACTCATCAGCCGCTTTTTTCGCTATTCCGCGATCGAGAGTCAAAGCAACGGCCGCTCCCAATCCTTGCCGTCCTCGCCCGGACAAGCAGCACTCGCTGCCCTGCTCGCCGACGAGATGCGCGCAATTGGCCTGAACGACGTGCTGGTCGACGAGCATGCCATCGTGACGGGAGTCAAACGTGGCAACAGGCCTGAGGTCCCACCGATCGGCTTCATCGCGCATCTCGACACCGTCGATGTCGGCCTCTCGCCCTTCGTCCGCCCGCAAATCCTCCGCTTCGAAGGCAAAGACCTTTGCCTCAATCGCCAGGAAAACATCTGGCTCAGGGTCGCCGAACATCCGGAAGTTCTTGGGTGGGAGGGGAATGACATCATCACTGGTGACGGCACCAGTGTCCTCGGCGCGGACAACAAGGCCGCCATCGCCGTCATCATGACGCTGCTTGCCCGGCTTGATCAGCAGGTTGGCCACGGCGATATCTTTGTCGCCTTCGTCCCGGACGAGGAAATCGGAATGCGCGGCGCCAAGGCGATGGACCTCTCCCGCTTCCCTTGTGATTTTGCTTACACGATCGACTGCTGCGAACTTGGCGAGGTGGTCCTGGAGACATTCAACGCCGCATCCTGCGAGATCGTCCTCACCGGCGTCAGTGCGCACCCGATGTCCGCGAAGGGAACGCTCGTTAATCCGCTGCTGATGGCGATGGACTTCATCTCCCACTTCCACCGCGAGGAGACGCCTGAATCCACCGAAGGACGCCAGGGATTTTTCTGGTTCAAGGACGTCATCGCCAACGACAGCGGGGCCACGCTGACCGCTTTGATCCGGGATTTTGGCACAGATGATTTCAATCGGCGCAAACGCCAAATCGCCGAGGTGGCGGAAGCGATGAGATCGCGCTATCCGACCGGGAATGTCCGGTATCAGGTCACCGACACCTATCGAAACATCTCCACGAGCCTCGCTCGTGACGATCGTGCCGTCGCTCTGCTATTTAGCGCTATGGAGGAACTAGGGATTGAGAAGAAGGTGATTCCGATGCGCGGCGGCACCGATGGCGCGGTCCTCTCGGCCAGAGGAATACCGACACCCAACTTCTTCACCGGCGCCTACAACTTCCATTCGCGCTACGAATTTTTGCCGATACCAGCCTTCGAAAAGTCGTTGGAAGTTGCGTTCAAGATTTGCCAACTGTCGGCGAGTAGCTGAGATGAGAAAGTCGCGGCCTAAATCTCAGAGTCGGTCGTTGTCGCCGCCAACGGCCGACACCTCTCTCTGCTCTCTATCCGTGAGCGTGCCCTGATCTGGCGTTAGGTCCAGCTTGCCCCAGATCGAGGTTTTGCGGTCAGTCGGTTTGAGCTTTCGGCAGTGCTTGATTTCTACGGTAAACGGCTTTGTCTGCTGACGCATGAATCCTCCAGGCGGCGAATCGCGAGCACTCGAGACCGGGTTGATTATTGAAGGCAACTCCAGCCGGCAGGTCCGTCGCCACCGAACCAGCGTCCGGACATAGGAATAGAGCAACGGTTTGACCACATGCTATGTTCCGCTTGGGCGAGTCCGTGGCACGTTGCCATCACCGCGTTCCTCTGATCCGTCGGCATTGGCCACGTCCTCCTCGGGCTCGATGAGGCATGTCTGATCGGAGAGCGGCTTCGCCTCAATCGTCTTCCCGCAACGGCCATACAAAACTTTCTTCCCCTGAGCGCTCAGGCGCTCATTCCTCCCGAAACAACAAAGTTTCTCCCGGCCGTCCTCCATTCCATTCCGGCCTTGTCAGGTGCGGCCCAATCGTCCCCGATCCTTGTGACAGCCATCGAGGCCGCGAAGGGCGCGGTCCGAAACCAACGAAAGGAACACCACAATGGCAACCATCGGCACCTTCAACTCCACCGAAAGCGGCTTCAACGGCTCGATCCGCACGCTTGCCCTCAACGTCAAGGCTCGCATTGCCCGCATCGAAAACCCCTCCGACAAGGGCCCGCACTTCCGCATCTACGCCGGCAACGTCGAGCTCGGTGCAGCTTGGCAGAAGCGGTCCGAGCAGGACCGCGACTACCTCTCGGTCAAGCTAGACGACCCGAGCTTCCCCGCGCCGATCTACGCAACCCTCACCGAAGTCGAAGGCGAGGACGGCTACCAACTGATCTGGTCGCGCCCCAACTGGGACTGAGATCCGGGCGAGGCCCCGCCGGGAGGCGGGGCCAACCGGCCGAATTGAGAAACCGCAAGCGGGCATCGAGCCGCTTCCGGCTCTTCTGGTGCCGTACAGGACCGGAAATGTCTGACCGATATCCGCGATTTTCTCCCCAGCAAACCAGACGTATGGCCGTCGACGGCGCAGTTCACATGGCGATCGGCGCCGCAGATCAAAAACACGGTCGATAACGAGTCTGGTGTCGGTGTCCTAGCCGCAGTTAGCAGTTCCGGAGAGGTTGCCAGCGCCCCCGAGGGCAAGCCAGCCTCCCGTAGCAATGATGATCACGGCGCAGAGGATCGCGCGGTCAGTGATTTGCGCAGGCGGCTCGGTCCTCTCCTGTTCGCCTCAACCTACCTCGGCTTCGGTTTCATCTGCGTTTACGAACAAGGCGCTTTAGGCGGAGTGCGAGATGCGGGGCGCAGTCGGTCCCGCCTCCCCTTCGGGCCACTATGTTGAAGCTCCTGCGGCTGCGCTGTTCCCGCCCTCGCACGACGAGAATTCCCGAAATCCCGCCCTTTGGGCGGCGCTCACGCTGATTTCTCCGATACTCTTCATTGTTCTGGTTCAGCCTTGCTCGCTGCGCTGCGCGCCGGCTCGACCCGAAGTGGATCGGGTGGGTTTCCGAGCGTGTGAAATCTGTTCGCTCCGACGCAGGATTTCATGTCGTCGCGCCTGAACCAGATCGCGCGGCCGCATCTCAGCGGCGCGTTCCCGGCCGTAAATACGATCTGCTCGTCCGCTCGCATCCGAAGAACCTCGTGCGGTTGGATCAACGGTCGTGCGGCCAACTGCTTCGACCGCGTCCGCGACGATCCTTTCATCTGCGAACTTCGGCTGACCTGGTCGATCTCGACTGTTGTCATGCCGCAACGGCGCGAGATGTAGTCCGCCGTTTCCGGGTCGTTGATCGCCGCAAACGAGATCCAGCTCGCACTCTCGAACCATTTGCTGGCGGCGTCGCGACCGCCATAGGTTTCGCGCATCTGCCCGATCGACTGGTAGATCATGACGAGCGTGATGCCATATTTGCGACCGGCATCGCGCGCGGTTTCCAGGATCCTCATATAGCCAAGCCGCGCCACCTCATCGAGGAGGAAGAGCGCACGGCCCGGCATCGCCCCATCACGATTGTAGATCGCGTTGAGAAACGAGCCAATGATGACGCGCGCGAGGCCCGCATGCGTCTCCAAGGTCTTGAGATCGATGTTGATGAAGACGTCGGTGTTTCCCTCGGCAAGATCCCCCGTCGAAAACATCTTTCCGGAAACCAGCGCGGCGTAGTTCGGATAGGACAGCCAATGGGTTTCCTTGATCGCATTGGCGTAGACGCCGGAGAAGGTTTCGGGCGTCATGTTCACGAAAGCCGCGACGTTCTCCTTGACGAAATCCGAATCCGAATTGTCGTAGATTTCCTGCAGGCGTTGGCGCAACTGCGGCTCCGGCTCGGAGAGATTGGCGCGAACTTGGCGAAGCGTTTGGTTCTCCTTCTCCGTATGGCCGGAGAGACAAACGTCAGCGATCATCGCCGTCAGCAATTGCAAGGCCGAGGCCCGGAAGAAGTCGTCGCGAACTCCGCGTGTGCCACCGCTATCACTCATGAACCATGAAGCGACGGATGAAATGTCCTCTTCCTTGGTGGCGCCGAATTGCCCGATCCAATCAAGCGCATTGAAGCCGGTCTCCGGCTTCTTCGGGTCGAGGACGAATAGATCCCGATTCGCGCTGCCTCGTTGCACTGACACCATCGGGGCAACCTCGTTCGACGGGTCGAGGACGATCAGCGAGCCGCCCCATTTGAGCGCCGTCGGGATCGTCACCGACGTCGTCTTGAAGCCGCCGGAACCGGCGAACACGATGCCATGTGATGAGCCGAACGAGCCGTCGAAGCACAGGAGCGGTGGCTTGCCGCCGATGCCCCATGTGTCGGGATCGTCAGCGCGAAACGGGCGCGTTCCTCCGCTGTCCTTGTCGACCCGATATCGTTCGCCGACGACGATGCCGCCAGCGTCCGAAAACAGGTTGGCCGCCTCCTGCATCTTCATCCAGTCGGCCTCGCCATGAAGCGCCCGCTTGCCGCGTATGCGTTTGGGCTCAGCACTGGCGAAGGCCGCGTTGCCGACGAGCGCGACACGTAGGGCGAAGCAGGCGGACATCGCTGCCGCCGCCGCGCCGATCAGCGTCACGGGATCAATATAGGAGAGGATCGACTTGCCGGCCGGAACCTGGTTCCCGAATGCCGACAGCCTGATTGCCTCGCGAGCGATGGCGACAACGATTGTCGCTACACCGCCGGCAACTACGCCCCATCCTGCTGTCTTGATCCTGATCGCGCCGGCGCTCGCGAACAGGAAGACACTGCCGATGACCGCCGCGGCGACATAGGGCAGCGCGATACCGGCGCGTCCGAGCGTCTGCCGCGCAGTCTCCGTCTTTCCAAAGCCGGACAGCCAGTGTTCGATCCCCGTCAATCCGATCGTGACCAGGAACATCAGCGCGACAGGTACGATGAAGAGGATGATCCTATTCATCTGTCTTGAAGGCCTCCGCTCCGATCGCAAGCAGCCGCGGGCGCACGGTCTCGTCGGTTTTAAGCCGTTGGCTCAGCTCGATCAGGGCGCCCAGCAGAAGCGCGCGTTTCTCGTAGCGAAGGCCGGCTTTGACGATCAGGCCGCCAAGTTCGATCTTTTCCCGCGTGTCCTTCTTGCGGGCGTCGGATGTGGTCGTGCGCGCCATCCGCTCAAGCCTCCGCAGTCCCGCCCGCAGCCGCGCCAGCCGCGTTCTGCGCGGACGGTGCGCTGCTTTCCCCGACGCCAGCTCCTTTCTTCCCTCCGGTCGTGCGAACCTCGCCTCCGCGAAACCGTTTCGCCAGATCCTCGAAGGCCACCTGCAGCTCTGCCTCGTCGATCTCGATGTCGCCCAGACCTGCTTTTAGCGCGATCCGGCCGATCCGCTCGGCCTCGCGGGTCTCGGCGACCTTGAGCTGTTCCTGGAGTTTGGCGATTTCGTCGCGGATCTTCGAGGATGGCTTCTTCATTCCGTCTGTCTCCCTTGGGTGAGAAAGCTTGTCTTTCGAACCCAGTTTCAGGGAGGTGAGCGCGGAACGCACTACTGTGAATCCTACAATCGCCAAAGCGCAAGCTTTGGTGAATGATCCCGGCCGTTCCGAAGGAGCGGATCCGAAGGGGGCGCAATTATACGTCGCT
Organism: Sinorhizobium sp.; assembly: GCF_059070375.1. Lineage (NCBI taxonomy): Bacteria > Pseudomonadati > Pseudomonadota > Alphaproteobacteria > Hyphomicrobiales > Rhizobiaceae > Sinorhizobium > Sinorhizobium sp. Next base: position 177,899 of record NZ_JCACWC010000001.1, on the reverse strand, counting down.
AACGCGACGCCCTTGCTGGAGGCCTGGTGGCCCCGCCGCTCTCGACGAACCTGTTGATTTCGTTCGCAACCGGGAAAGAATTCGCCGTGGCCGTCCCTCACTTCTCCGTCAGCGTCGTCGCCCGTGGCTCCGGCCGCAGCGCCGTCCTGTCGGCGGCCTATCGGCACTGCGCCAAGATGGATTACGAGCGCGAGGCTCGAACGATCGACTACACTCGCAAGCAGGGATTGCTGCATGAAGAGTTCGTTATTCCTGCCGATGCCCCGGAATGGCTGCGTGCAATGATCGCGGATCGTTCGGTCGCCGGCGCCTCCGAAGCCTTCTGGAACAAGGTCGAAGATTTCGAGAAGCGCTCCGATGCCCAGCTTGCCAAGGACGTCACGATCGCACTGCCGATCGAACTGAGCGCTCAGCAGAACATTGCGCTCGTACGGGATTTTGTCGAGCGCCACATTATATCGAAGGGCATGGTGGCCGACTGGGTCTATCACGACGCCCCTGGCAATCCGCACGTCCATTTGATGACGACGTTGCGGCCGCTGACCGAAGACGGTTTCGGCGCCAAGAAGGTTGCCGTGCTCGGGCCGGACGGCAATCCGATCCGCAACGATGCAGGCAAGATCGTCTATGAGCTCTGGGCTGGAGGTATCGACGATTTCAACGCGTTTCGCGACGGATGGTTTGCTTGCCAGAACCGGCATCTGGCGCTGGCCGGTCTCGACCTTCGCGTCGATGGACGGTCCTTCGAAAAGCAAGGGATCGATCTCGAACCGACCATCCACCTTGGCGTCGGCACCAGGGCGATCGAGCGGAAAACCGATGGTGCCACGAAGCCGGTCGAGCTCGAGCGCATCGAACTGCAGGATGCGCGTAGAGCGGAAAATGCGAGACGGATCGACCGCAATCCGAAGCTCGTCATCGACCTGATCACCCGTGAGAAAAGCGTGTTCGACGAGCGTGATGTCGCCAAGGTCTTGCATCGTTACATCGACGATTCCGCCCTGTTCCAAAGCCTTATGGTTCGGATCATCCTGCATCCCGACACGCTCCGCCTGGAGCGCGAGCGGATCGACTTTGCCACCGGTATCCGAGTGCCGGTCAAGTACACGACCCGCGACATGATTCGTCTCGAAGCCGAGATGGCCAATCGAGCGGTCTGGCTGTCTCAGCGGACTTCGCATGGCGTTCGCGACGCGGTGCTGGCGGCGACATTTGCGCGTCATGAGCGTCTTTCGGACGAGCAGAAAACGGCGATCGAGCATGTATCGGGATCCGAGCGGATTGCCGCGGTGATCGGCCGCGCCGGCGCCGGCAAGACGACGATGATGAAGGCTGCGCGCGAAGCCTGGGAGGCGGCAGGCTACCGGGTTGTCGGCGGCGCACTTGCCGGCAAGGCGGCCGAGGGCCTTGAGAAGGAAGCCGGGATCGTCTCTCGCACGCTGTCGTCCTGGGAACTGCGCTGGAACGGGGGGCGTAACCAGCTCGATAGCAAGACGGTCTTCGTCCTGGACGAAGCCGGCATGGTGTCGTCGCGGCAGATGGCGCTGTTCGTCGAAGCCGTAACGAAGGCCGGTGCCAAGCTCGTTCTCATCGGCGATCCCGAACAGCTTCAACCCATCGAAGCAGGCGCCGCGTTTCGCGCGATTGCCGATCGCATCGGCTATGCCGAACTCGAAACCATCTATCGCCAGCGCCAGCAATGGATGCGCGATGCCTCGCTTGATCTGGCGCGTGGCAACGTCGGCAGGGCAGTCGCCGCCTACCGTACCAATGGCAAGGTGATCGGATGGGATCTGAAGGCCGACGCCGTCGACAACCTCATCGCCGCCTGGGACCGCGATTACGATCCGGCGAAGACGTCCCTGATCCTTGCCCATTTGCGCAGGGACGTTCGCATGCTGAACCAGATGGCGCGCATCAAGCTGATCGAGCGCGGGGTTCTCGACAAGGGAGCCATGTTCAAGACGGCGGACGGCGATCGCAATTTTGCCGTGGGCGACCAGATCGTGTTCCTCAAGAATGAGGGCTCGCTCGGTGTCAAGAACGGCATGCTGGCCAAGGTCGTCGAGACCGCGCCAGGCCGGATTGTTGCGCGGGTCGGCGAGGGCGAGCCTGCCCGCCAGGTCCTGGTCGAACAGCGCTTCTACAACAACCTCGATTATGGCTATGCCACGACGATCCACAAGAGCCAGGGCGCCACCGTCGATCGGGTGAAGGTGCTCGCGTCGCTGTCGCTCGATCGGCACCTCACCTATGTCGCCATGACTCGTCACCGTGAGGATCTGGCCGTCTATTATGGCCGCCGATCCTTCGCCAAGGCCGGCGGGTTGATCGCGATCATGTCGCGAAGGAATGCCAAGGAAACGACTCTCGATTACGAGAAGAGCGCCTTCTATCGCGAGGCGCTTCGCTTTGCGGAAGCGCGCGGTCTGCATCTCGTCAACGTCGCCCGAACTCTGGTTCGCGACCGCCTGGAATGGCTCGTCAGTCAGAAGCAAAAACTTGCCAATCTCGGTGTTCGCCTTGCCGCCGTTGCCGGCAGGCTCGGCCTTGTCAGCGGCGCCACGCAATCCTCAACCCAACCCAGCACCAAGGAGGCAAAGCCGATGGTCTCGGGCATCACAACCTTCGCCAAATCAATCGACCAGGCCGTCGAGGACAAGGTCACAGCCGATCCCGGCTTGAAGAAGCAGTGGCAGGAGGTTTCGACCCGTTTCCACCTCGTCTACGCGCAGCCGGAAAGCGCGTTCAAGGCAGTCGATGTCGACGCGATGCTGAAGGACGAGAGCGTTGCGAAATCCACGCTGGCGACGATCGGATCGAACCCTGAACACTTCGGTGCGCTGAAGGGCAAGACCGGCATGTTCGCAAGCCGCGCCGACAAGCAGGAGCGGGAGAAGGCTGAGACCAATGCGCCGGCGCTCGCGCGTAACCTCGATCGCTATCTGCGCCAGCGGGCGGATGCGGAACGCAAATATGAGGTCGAGGAACGCGCCGTCCGTCTGAACGTGTCGATCGATATTCCGGCGCTCTCGGCAAACGCAAAGGAGACCCTCGAACGTGTGCGCGATGCGATCGACCGGAACGACCTGCCGGCCGGTCTCGAATATGCGCTTGCCGACAGACAAGTGAAGGCCGAGCTCGAGGGTTTCGCCAAGGCTGTAGCGGAGCGTTTCGGCGAACGGACCTTCCTTCCTCTGGCTGCCAAGGACTCCAGCGGACAGACCTTCAATGCGATCACGGGTGCAATGACGGCCGGGCAGAAGGCCGAAGTGCAATCGGCGTGGAATTCGATGCGGACGGTGCAGCAGCTGGCCGCGCATGAGCGCACGACCGAGGCGTTGAAGCAGGCAGAAAGCCTGTGCCAGAAAAAGAGCCAGGGGATCTCCTTGAAATGACGGCGCAAGTGTCTGCACCTCGGATGGGACCTACGCAAAGATCGAATGCCGTCGTGCTTTTGCTGGTGGCAGCAACCACCCTTGCCGGCAGTGTTGCTGCGGCCATCATCGGCGGCTACCGCATCAATCTGACACCGAGCGAACCCCTTGGCCTCTGGCGCATCTCGGCGCTCAATCGAGTGGTGTCGACCGGCGATCTCGTCTTCATTTGTCCTCCGCAAACGCCTGTCATGCGGGAGGCCAGAGCGCGTGGCTATCTCCGCTTCGGAACGTGCCCGGGCGGGGTCGCGCCGCTCATCAAGACGGTCATCGCGGTTCCCGGGCAGCATGTCGAAATCGGTGCGGGCGTCACGATCGACGGGCATGCGATCCCTTTCTCCGATCTGGCTCAGCGCGACGGCGTGGGTCGGCCGATGGTGCCTTATTCCGGCGGCGTCGTGCCGCCAGAAAGCGTCTTCCTGCACTCACCGTTGAGGAGCTCCTATGACTCCCGCTACTTCGGACCCCTTCCCGTCGCGGGCATCCTCGGCCTGGCGCAACCGGTGCTCACCAATGCACTGTGAGCACGTTCGGCCGGTCCTGTTGATTACCGCTTCAATCATTGCCGGAACGGTTGCTTGGAGCGGGAACGTCCTTCTCCTTCCGCTCGCATGCACGTTTCCGACCCTCTGGGCGCTTGCGCGAAAGAGGCTGACGGCTGCGTGTGTCTCGGCCGGCTATTTTCTCGCTGCATCACGCGGTCTGCCACAAGGCGTGGCGGCCTTTTACGCGTTCGACCTGTGGCCTGGCTTGGCTCTATGGCTCTGCGCATCTTTGAGCTTTGTCGCGGTCCACGCGATCCTCTGGACAAGGCATTCTGGCATTCGTCCGATTTGCTATCTGGTGGCGGCCGCGCTCATGGCTATCCCCCCATTTGGCATTACCGGTTGGGCGCATCCGATCACCGCCGCGGGCGTGCTGTTTCCAGGGTGGGGATGGTGGGGGCTGGTTGCCACGACAGCCGGCCTCATGGGCCTCGTTACCCGCATGTGGCCGGCTGTCCCGATCGTCCTCATTGGGTTTTGGGCATGGTCCGCCGCAACCTGGGACCCACCGAAACTACCGGAGGGCTGGCGGGGCGTCGATCTCCAGTTCGGAGCTTCGCTCGGTCGCGACGTCAGCATTGCGCGTCACCGTGATCTGATTGCCACGATGAAGGGTCAGGCATCCGGCGGCACCGTTGTTCTTCCCGAAAGTTCTCTGGGCTTCTGGACGCCCACCGTCGAGCGGCTTTGGGTAAAAGCACTGCAGGAAAGTGACGCCACCGTCATTGCCGGCGCCGCCATCATCGATGCGAACGGATACGACAATGTTCTGGTCGCGATTTCAGGCGACGGCGCTCAAATCCTCTATCGCGAACGTATGCCTGTTCCGGGCTCGATGTGGCAGCCTTGGCGCGCCCTGCTGGGTCAGAGCGGCAGCGCGCGGGCGCATTTCTTCGCCAACCCGCTTGTGACCGCCGTCGACGCTCGGATCGCACCGCTGATCTGCTACGAGCAACTGATCGTCTGGCCCGTCCTGCAGTCCCTGCTGCAGGAGCCGGACTTCATCGTCGCTGTCGGCAATGGCTGGTGGACCAAGGGGACATCGATCGTCGCCATCCAGCGCGCCAGCACTCAAGCTTGGGCGCGCTTGTTCGCGAAACCCCTCGTTCTTTCCTTCAACATCTGAATGCCAAGGAGCCCGCCATGCTCGACGCTGCCCTGATTCAACAATGCGCAGACCCCTCGTTGAAGCCCCCGATCGTCGAGCAGTTCGTGATCGCCGCGGGCGCAAATGATCCACTTGCCGTCACCGTCAAATCAGGTGGCCGATTGATCCTCATCCCGAAGGCGACGACGCCGGACGAAGCCATGGCCATCGTCCGGCAGTATGCCGGCCAAGCGGTGGTGCGTGTCGGCCTGACGCAGTTTCCGGCGGGCGTCGGCGTCAAGGATGCTTCCGATCTGCAGCCCGATCTGGTCGACGCCTGCGAGAACCTTCGCAAGGGAACTGCGATGTTCGCCAAGGTGCTTCGGATTGTGGCCAAGTGGTACGGCAACCCTTGGAGCGACGAGGTCTTTCCGCACATTTTCGACGATGCGATCTACGCTTGGAAGACCGGCGAATTCGAAGGCGTGCGTGTGTTTCAGGCTCCTGATCCGGGAGGGAGCGCGACGACAGACAGTGCGTCATCCTCAGACGCGGACGCCACCGACAGCTCTCCTGAGGATGCGGCCACTGAAAGTCCGGGGAAAAGCCGCAGCGTTGGATCGGCGGAGATGCGAATCGACCTTTCCCGGATCGGTGGGAAATAAACGACTGGAAATTTGAGACCTTCGTTCGCTGCCAAGTCAGATATAGACGGCTGCGCGATTAAAATTGGTCGGGAAATGACTTTAAAATAGACGGAGGCTCGTCCGATAGTCGAGACTGCGCTTGCCGACACTCGTGTCGTCCTGATAGCCGGTCCAAGGCAAGCTGGAAAGACAACTCTCGCGCGGCAATTCTCAGGCCCTGATCGCGCCTATATCACCCTCGACGACGCCGGCGCGCTCAGTGCTGCCAAGGCTGATCCGGTCGGTTTTGTCCGGGGCGTTGACAGGAGCGTGATCGATGAAGTTCAGCGGGCGCCCGAACATACTGGCAATTAAGGAAAGCGTTGACCGCGACAACGCCCCGGGCCGATTGCTACTCACAGGTTCGGCCAATCTGGCAACTGTGCCCGCGATTGCGGACTCCCTTGCCGGGCGCATGGCCGTGGTCCCGCCCCTGCCTTTCGCCCAGTCCGAAATCCGTTCGACCCCGGGTGATTTGCTGGATCGTCTATTCGCTGGTGAGGAACCCGCGACCGGCGAGGACGCTATATTTGGTGATGATCTTCTGGAAACCGTGCTGCGCGGTGGCTATCCGGAGGTCTTGCGCAGAGCGACGCCTGCCCGGCGGATCGCCTGGTTGGAAGACTACGTGGCCCTGATTCTCGACCGGGACGTTCGCGACATCGCCAACATCGATCAACTCGATCGACTGCCGCGGTTGCTGGATGTTCTTGCGGAACATGCCGGCCAACTGGTGAACCACAGCAGTTTCGGTGCCGCATTGGGACTGTCGAGCGTCACCGCGCAAAAATATGTAGCCATTCTCGAGCGGCTTTTTCTGATCAGAACGCTGGCGCCATGGTCGAACAACCGGTTAAGCCGGCTGATAAAAACGCCCAAACTGCACTTTCTCGATACGGGACTGCTGGCGAGCTTGCGGGAGGACGTATCCGAAGCGCTGCGTGAAAACAGAACACGGTATGGAGCGTTGCTTGAAAGCTTCGTTGTTTCCGAGCTTTTGAAGCTTGCCTCCTGGTCTGACCGGCGCTTTTCGTTTTCGCATTACAGGACCAAAGATCAGGACGAGGACGAGGTCGATGTCGTCATCGAGGATCGCCGTGGTCGGATCGTCGGAATAGAGGTCAAGGCATCAGCGACGGTGAAGACTGAGGATTTCAGGGGATTGCGTCAGTTGCAGGAAGCGGTTGGCGGTCGTTTCGTGCGTGGACTGGTCTTGCACGATCATGACCGCGTGACGCCTTTCGGAGAAAAATTGCAGGCAGCGCCCTTGTCCATTCTATGGACCATGTATTGCTGAGCAGCGTCAGGATGTTTCAAACCGATGCCCACGCATCTATTGCACGGCCGGTATTCGCAAAGCTTCCAGAAGTCGCGGCCTTTGTTCGTCACGAGGATGAAATACCCCTCGATGATCCGAGGCATCAGATGCCAGTCGGTTTCGCCGCTAAACCCGAGCCAATTCACATTGGAAACAATCCTGGCCGTGAGCTTGGGCCACGGCCACGAATGATGTGTGAGGGCGTTCATCAATAAGAAACTTCACGAGGTCGAGCCAGATGGTTTGGGGACGTTCTCGTTCCGAAGGACCAGGCGCTTCACGGATTTCACCTTCAGGCCCTGCTCCAAAAGCTTCCTCGGACGTCCCCTGGCGGGATGGGCCGCAGCCCAGATCTCGGCAAGTTCCACCATACGCTCGGTGAGCGAAGGATAGCCCTCAACGATTTCCGCTGTACTTGCGCCTTGGGTCTTCATCGCGGCAATCGTTCGTACAGGAACACGGGTTCGCTTGAAAACCAGCTCGCCACCCACGACACCTTTCACGCTTTCAATCATTCGTTCGGCTTCTCGAAGCGCCTCGGCCCGCGCGGCCAGTTGTTCTCGTGCCCGCGCAACGTCGATAATGAGATAATCGTCTGCCCTGACAGTTTCGGCATCGGGATTCTGGTCGATGGTGTCGAACAAGCGCTTGCGGCGCTCGGCAGACAAGATCGATCCGACGCCGTACCAGAGCTTCAACCGAAGCAGATCCTGATCGGTGAGTGCTCGACCCCTGCTACCAACGAGATGAGTCTCGATGATGCGCTTGTCGATCGCATTGTGCACCGATTTCACAGCGATCTCGCTGACAGCCGCCGCCTCGGCGGGCGTGTAGACGTGTGATGTGCTGGCCATAATCATTCTCCTTATGGAGAATAAATATTGCAGGAGATGGCTGCCGTAAAGGCCGACCTCGCTTTTCGATCTCGCTGCTGATCAGGCTAGCAAGGCGTTCATTTCTTCTCTGCTGTCCGTTTCAGCAAATCAGACGCTTCTACTTCTAAAACCATTGCCAAGCGATCCACCACATCGATGCTCGCATTGTAAACGCTGCGTTCCAGGGAACTGATGTAGGTGCGATCGATACCTGCGCGATAAGCAAGCTCTTCTTGCGACAGGCCTTTGGCCCGACGCGCGGCTTTCAGATTTCGTGCAAATACCTCTCGAATCTCCATGATCGAGAGAGCAACGGCTTGTAGAGTATTTCACCACGGAGTATTCTCTACAGCGACATTACATTTGACGAATCAAGGTGATGCCGCGGTGGCCGAAGCTTCTCTTCGTGTGGGACGGTGAACCGTTCGAAGATTTCGACTCTCTCCTATCCTCCGGTAATCTGGTATCTAATCGCAAGCGTATGCGACGCGAACTAAGCCTCGGTTCTTGGCGGTCTTAAAATGAAGTTAGAGGAGACAAGGATGAAGAACGCCAGCTCATCCGGGGCAGACGAAAAAATTGGAAGACAATCTCGCTGCGGTTTGATGCAAAAATCGGAATTAGAGGTCCTGGCTGTTTCGGCGATCCTCGAACACCGCCGGCTTCTCGCAGCCGATCAGGCCGTCTATGACGAGTGGTCGCGCGCAAGCGACGACCCGTCAACTTCCAGTTCCGTGCTCCAGACGCTTCAGGACGAATATATCGCACGTCAGAAAAAGTCCGAAGCCCATCAGGAGAAGCTCTCGGAAATTCTGGATGCACTCGGCTACGTTCCAGACGTGCCGTTTGAAGGCGACGATTAGACCTCAGACCAGGCCGCGATCCTTCGCAATGGCAACGAGCTGCGGCACAGACTTCGCGTCAAATTTCTCGCGCGCCTTGTCGAGATAATGCTGCACGGTTCTGGCCTTGATACCAGTGAGCATCGCCGTTTCAAGCGCGGTCCTCCCCTTCGTTGCCCACACAAGGCACACCATTTCGCGCGGCGACAGCATTCGTTTCGGGTTGATTGCAGTTTTCGCTGCGATGATTTTCAGTTGGTAATAGACAGCCATCACCAACTGAACCGCCTTCTTGGGATCCAGCATCCCTGAAATATCGACCTTTCTTTCCGAGGACGCGAAGGTCAGCATCATCGTGGATCCGAAACTGCCCTCAACCGGAATGGTGATGCCGCAGCGAATGCCGTGCTCAATGGCCTCGTCGCGAAACCGCCGAAGCGGAGAAGATCCTCGGGCAGGCCACTTATCGGCTGTCCAGAAAAACATACCTCGCCCGTGCTTTCCCTCCCTCACAACTGGGTCAATCCGTGAATAATCGCCACCGAGATAAATGCCCTCCCATGGTTCGGGATAGGAATTGAAGGTCCTGAGTTCGAGAGCTTCTGCTTGCAGATAGGCAAACCGGTCATATCCGCACGAATGGGCAAAGGTTTTCAGCGCACTTTTCATCATATGCTCGTCTTGCGCGGCTTCCAGCATATCGATGAGCGAGCGAACATGTCCGTCCACGGCTTTTCTCCTTACGTTCCTGACGCGGCGGCTCGTCTTCCCCGGCATCGTTCGTCGAAGAGGCAGATCAGCTGACCCGCGTACAGGGGGTCGTGGGGCAACGATAGCGTTTCGGACCTTCAGTCGATGTCTGAATCGCAAACCTGGTGTACCCGCGTCACGCGATGCAATGCGAAATTACTACCCAGCCCCGCGAAACTTTCAAGCGCGGTCAATCCGGAAAGGTGGCGGGAAATAGAAGGATTTCATATTGCGTGGTTGCACCGCCACACCTTGGTTCAACCTAAGGCATGGCGGCTGAGCATAGTCGCTGCCCCAAGTGGTTAAATTCCACGGTAAGCGGACGGGAAAATGATGTCCTGGTCCACTAACACGTTGAATCTGTAACCTGGCCGAATGCGGATTGTTGGCTGAACATTCAGGTTCTTCGAGATTGTCTGCTCCGCCACCCGACCAAACGATTCGGCGAAGTTTCTTCGCGCCGCATCGGATGCGGTATCCTGAGTCGCAAGCGTCGAACTTTCGGGCATTGACATGTCGATCCCGGTGCCGATCAAGGCAACGAGTGCTGCCGAACTCCACGTGCGCCATAGGTGCCGATCGACCTTGTCCTTTAAGCCGCCATATCCTTCCGCGTCAGTGCCTGCCATGCCCCCGATCTGAAGGGTTGAGCCGTTCGGAAAAATGAGGTCCGTCCAGACGACAAGGACCCTTTCCTGCCCGAATGAGACCTTGGAGTCATAGCGGCCGAGCAGCTTCGCACCCTGCGGTATGAGGAGCCGGTAGCCCGTCGCGCTATCAAAGACGTTCTGGCTCACCTGCGCTGTGATCCGTCCCGGAAGATCAGAGTTGAGGCCGGTGATCAACGTAGCGGGAACGACCGAGCCGCGTTTCAATTCGTAGGGCGAGATCTGCTTCACGGTCTGATTCGGCAGATAACCGAGATCTTTGATGTCCTGGTTGAAAAAATCTTCCTTCGAGGTTTGGCCATTCGGATCGATATTCTGACCCATAAGGCCGGCGTTCGTTGCCGCGGCATAGAGATCCGAGACCCTCGTGCCTGCCCCAGTCGAATTTTGGCCGCTCGAGTCTGTGGTAATCGTTGCGGCTTTTTCAATTTCGGAAATATCGACCTTCAATGGGGAGTCCAGCGCCGTTGCACGCGCCTGCAGGCGAGCCATCCGCTGGCGCTGGGCCTCTCGGATATACTGTTCATCCTGCTCCCGCTTCAAACGGTCCCGCCATTCTTCTTCCGATTCCAGCGGGGGGCGTCGCTCTTCCTGTTCGAGGGGTCGGCGAGCAACAGCCGGCGCCTCCTTCTCAACTTTCTGCTCGACGGCAGGCGTTGGCTGAAACGCTTCCCGCTCAACCGGCTCACCGATGATGCCGTCGGCAATGCCGCGCTTGAGCTGGTCCCCGAAATTGGTTGCGGGAGTATTCGAAGCACTGTCGATATCGCTGTTTCGGGCAAAGGGAAGCCCGCGCCACGACAGTCCGATCACGACCACGCCAACGAATAGCGCGACGAGAACGATGGCGATGATGATCGGCAGCCGATTGATTCGGCGCATGCTGTTCTCATCATCGGCATGAGCCGACGCACCAAGATGGAGAGACTGGACCATATCTGTCTCCCCTCAATTACGCTGCATGACGGAAAGCGGGCTTGCCGGCGTAGCGCCGACTGCTGTTGCTGTATACGCCCGGCCAAGGGCGATAGACGGCGTGGAGAGTCGCGCGAGCACCTGACCGTCAACGCCATCGATCGAATAGGCGAGCTCGACGGGTTTCACGTCCTTTCCGATCTTCCCGTCGGTAACGACCGTGTAGCCCCATCCCTTCAGCGCGGCCTCGAGGGCCATCCCATACTCCGACGTGCCCTTGCCCATCATGATGGTTGTGGTGCCTGCCGGGCCAATTTGCTCGGCGAACCGGCTCGCCATATCGCCGGCGATTGCGCTTGCGGCCGGGGCAGTCACCGCAGTGGCGTTTGAGCTGGTGTCCAGTCCCTCCTCGGCAGTTTGGCAACTGGAAAGAAAAACGGCAGCGACGATGAAAACGAGAGCTTTGCGCATCACTCAGCCTCCCCGCCGGATGGTGATCTTTTGTTGCTGCCAGCCAACTCCGGAGACGAGGATCGCCTTATCGATTGCGTAGTCGACGATCATCACGTCGTTCTTCATCCGGTAATTGACGACGCGGTTCTGGCCCCCGTTGACGACGAACAGCACCGGCGCATCCTGTCCCGAGATCGATTTGGAAAACTGGATGTAGGTTTTTACACCATCCGAATAGACGCGCTTCGGCTTCCAAGAGGCGCGCCCACTCACCGAGTAGGAGAAGTTCAGTTTATCGGGCGCCGTTCCGAGTGTTCCGCCGGTCTCGAGCCGGGCATTGATGTCCGCAAGCTTGGTCGAGACATCCTCGGGATATTCGAAGCCAACGCGGGCCATGTACTGGCTCGGATGGGACTTGAGTTGGATGTGATAGGTACGCCGCGACGTCGTGACCACCATGGAGGTGACGAGGCCGGGTTCCGACGGCTTGACGATCAAGTGGATAGCCTGACCGCCGGTGGCGCCGGAGGTCGCCGGCTCCACCTTCCAGCGAACGGTGTCGCCGACGAGGACATCGCGGACAATCTCGCCGCCCTGCAGCTCAATATCGCAGACCTGCAGCGGCGAGCAGACGACGGACGGCTGAGTTTCGCCGAAGAGAAAGATGACCTTGCCATCCAGCCCGGTGGTAACCAGTCCGGGTGTGCCGCGCCACTTCCGCGAAATGTTAGTTCCCTTCACCTCGTTCGACGTCATGCTTTGTGCATGAGCACCCGTCGCAATGACGAGTCCGGCTATGCAGCCGGCGGCTGCGATCAATCCTGTTCTTTGCATGTGAAGTCCCCTGCCCTTATAGCTGTGCTGTCCAATCGAAATCCCGGACGTAGAGACCGATTGGATTGTGGCGGATGGTCGCCTCGTCCTGTGGGGCCGTCAGCGTGACCGTCGCGATGCCGCGGAACCGGCGTGTGCCCGTTTCTTTGCCCTTCCGGTCCCGTTCGTATTCGGTCCAGTCGATCTGATAGGTCTGGTTCGAAAGCGCGACGATGTTGTTGACCTCGATGGCGACCGTCGACAACTTGGCCTTCTCGAACGGCGAATTGCTTCGGAACCAGTCATTTATCTTCTGCGTCGACGGATCGGACGTCCGAAGGAGTGCGTAGGTTCGGTCGATGTATTGCTTCTGAACCACGGCGTCCGGCGTGATCGAACGGAAGCTGGTGACGAAATTTCCGAGCGTGGCGCGCACCACCCGAACGTCGGCGTATTCGATCTGTTCAGGGAACCCGGCGGTCGCTGCGGTCCCAAGTTTGTCGACTTCGACGATATAGGGAACCAGTTTGACTTGGGTGCTGAGATACATGGCATACCCGAAGGCGATCACTGCCATGGCCAGACCCAGAATGCCGACGATGCGCCATGCAGCGGCTGCCTGGACATAGGAGCCGTATCGCTCACTCCATTCCTGGCGCGCGGCAAGATACGGGTTTTCGGGGGCGCGGTTCGCTGCCATCGACTGATCACTTTCTGATTGCTGTTAATCTTTGCGTTCGGGAGGTGGCTTTGGCCCGCTCTGCCCGCTACGACTCTGGTCCAGCTTGGCGTTGGCGAGCCCGAGAATCGATCCTGCATAAGCACCAGGAGAACCGATGGCCTTCTCCTTGGCAGCCGAGCCCGCCGCTTTTCCTGCGGATCCGATCCCTGCGCCAAAACCTCGAAGCATGGCACCTGCACCGGATGACCCTGCGGCCCGTGCGGTTTGAGTCGCCGCGAATCCCGCCCCGGCTGCACCGGCCGCGAGGAACCCTGCCCCGGTGGCAAAGGATGCCGCCTGACCACCGTGCCTGATCGCCTCCATTCCACCTGAAACGGATGCACCCTGAACGACACCTTGAATGATACTCGGCACATACATCGCGATGATGAAGACCACCACTGAAATGCCGGCGACCGCCAAGGTCGTGACGAACTGGTCCGAGGAGGCGGTTGGAGTATTCGCAAGACCCATCAGGACCTCGGATCCAATCTTTGCGATCATCACCAAGGCCATCAGTTTCATGCCGACGCCGAAGGCGTAGACGAGATAACGGACAGCAAAGTCCTTGGTGAAGGAGGATCCGCCAAGCCCGAGCATGATCATGCCGGCAAGCAGGCCGACATACATCTCGACCATGACCGAGACGAAAATTGCTGCGACCAGCGAGAAGCAGATGACGACGACACCCATCGCCAACACCGCCGCAATCGCCAGCGCATTGTCCTCGAATACGCCAAATTTCGCTTGCTGCGACATTTGCGAGGCAACCCGGATACCGGCGTCGAACACTTCAGCAGGCGACGCCGATCCGCCGCCCGCGCCGATCTGGAAGAGGCTGTCGACTACCGCTCGGGCAAAGGTCGGCCCTTGAGTGAGAACGAAGGCGAAAAAACCAATGAACATGATCCGCCGCACAAGCTCCGCGAACCAGCTATCGAGCGATGCAGCGTGCAGCGCCAGCCAGACGGCGGCAATCCCCACCTCGATGGTCGCCAGGATCCAGAAGAGAGATTTCGCCGCATCCATGATGGTCGTCTCCCACCCTTTGGCGGCGGTCGAGACCTGATTTTCCAGTTCGGTTAGGACTTGTCCCTGTTGGGCAAAGGCGGGAGCTGCAAAGACGAGGCAAAGGAGGCCCGCGATCAGTAATGACCGTTCAAGATTAGATTTCACCATCTTGGGCGCATCTCCTGGCCATCTTTGATCGGCGGCAGCGCTTTGTTCGAGCCGAAGAATTTTTCCCTGACGGCGCGTTGTTCCTCAGTGAGCGGGGGTTTGGTGGTGTCTCTGGATTTGACGATCAGCACCGTCGCCGCAGATGAAACAGCGGCAACAACCACAAGGAGGACAATGACGACAGCGCGGTTCACCAGCGGGGCTCCATCTTCTGACCTTCCGGAATGCTCTTGATCTCGGCGTTGAAGAATTTCTCCCGCCGGGCCTGGGCCAGGTCCTTGTCGGTTTGTTCGGTCTGAAGCCACGTCCCCATCATCGTCATCTGCTGGGAGACGAGACCGCGCAGCTTCTGCATCTGCGCCACCTGTTGCGCGGCGATTTGGTGACCCACTTGCAGGGCCTTCATCTGGCCATCTGATGTCTCGGACATCGACCGTAGTGAGGACATCGTACTTTCCTCGCTGTCGAACTGGTCGGCCGTCAGGTTCGCTGCCTTCAGCGTGCTGGCGATGGTTTCGCGGTTAGTGTCGGACCAGGTCTGGTAACTCGACGAGAATTTCTCGGTGTTGGGCAGATTGGTCCTAAGGCTCGAATAGCTTTGGAAGCGCTGCTGCAGCACGTCATCGGCGTTGCCCATGGAAAACGAAATGCTCTGGCCCTGGTCGACGATGCTGCGGAGATGATTGAGGTCGCTTTCTACCTGTCCCCACATATGCGACGGGAGGGTCGCGGTGTTTTGCAGCAAGTTTTGGTAGATGTTGAGCTGCGTTTCGATCTGCTGTGCCAACTGGCTGATCTGGGTGAGCTGGTTCTGGATTTGCTCGCCGGATTGGCCAACAAGGGAAACGAGCTCGCCATTGTTGAGGACCTGCGTCCACTCGGTCGCAGCGCCGGTGGCGGTTCCGGCCTCGGCGGGCTTTGCTTCGCCGGTAGCCACCACGAACGCCGCCAGACCAGCGAGCAATCTATTCGAAGTTAAGCAACGATGCGGCATCGTGGACTCCTTTCATTTGAAGCCAGTGGATCGGCCAGTCGCGGCCGTGTTCGGAATAGAGGGCGCGGATGCGCTTGAGGTCTTCCTTGCCGGATGCGCCGACGAAGCTAAGCGCCAGCGGCCCGAGCGCCATATCGAACAGCCGTCGGCCTTCAGGAGTGACGACGTAGTATTCGCGCTTGGGAATCGCGTTCGAGACGATCTCGATCTGCCGCTCGTTGAATCCGATCCGGTCGTAGAACTCGCGAGTTCCAGGCTCTCTGGCGGCACCATTCGGAAGGCAGATCTTTGTTGGGCAGGATTCCTTCAGCACGTCGATAATCCCGGAGCGTTCGGCGTCGGAGATCGACTGTGTGGCGAGCACGACGGCGCAGTTGGCCTTACGCAGCACTTTCAGCCATTCGCGTATCTTGCTGCGGAACACTGGATGGCCGAGCATCAGCCAGGCCTCATCCAGCACGATCAGGCTGGGAGCGCCATCGAGGCGCTTCTCGATCCGCCGGAACAGATAGGTCAGTACGGGCACGAGATTGCGTTCGCCCATGTTCATCAGTTGTTCTATCTCAAAGGTCTGGAAGGCACCGAGCGTCAGACCGTCTTCCTCGGCGTCGAGAAGCTGTCCCATTGGACCATCAACGGTATAGTGATGCAGCGCGTCTTTGATTTCACGCATCTGCACCCCACTTGCGAAGTCAGACAGCGATCTTCCGGGCGCGCTGACCATCAACCCGATCTGCCGGGAAATTGCATTGCGATGATCGGGGGTGATGGTTACGCCTTGCAGGGCCACCAGCATCTCGATCCATTCCGTGGCCCAGGCCCGATCGGTTTCGCTGGAGAGGTCCGAAAGCGGGCAAAAGGCCAGTGCCTTTCCTTTTTCTTCAGAGCCGCCACCGATCTCATAGTGATCGCCGCCAGTGGCGAGCGTCAGGGGCAGGAGCGAGTTTCCCTTGTCAAAGGCAAAGATCTGGGCGCGTTCGTAGCGTCGAAACTGCGCCGCGATTAGTGCCAGAAGCGTCGACTTGCCCGATCCGGTCGGTCCGAAAATGAGAGTGTGACCAACGTCGTCGACATGAAGATTCAGCCGAAACGGTGTCGACCCACTCGCGACCTGCATGAGCGGTGGCGAGTCCGGCGGGTAAAAAGGGCACGGTGCAACTGGGTTGCCCGACCAAACAGAGTTCAGTGGGATGAGGTCGGCGAGATTGCCGGTATTGATCAGCGGCTCGCGCACATTTGCGTACCAATTGCCTGGAAGGCTTCCGAGATAGGCGTCGGTTGCGTTGAGTGTTTCGATCCTCGCTCCGAAGCCTTCGGCCTGTATTAGCCTGCGTACTGCCTCCGCCTCCTCCTGCAAGGCTTCGCGATCACCGTCGAATAGAACGACAACCGGGGTGTAATACCCATAGGCGACCAACTGCGAGGAGGCTTGCGCGATAGCGTCCTCGGTCTCGGCCACCATGCTCATGGCGTCCTGATCGATCGAACGACTTTGCGTCTGGAATAGCTGGTCAAAGAACGGCCGGACCTTTTGCTGCCATTTCTTGCGGGTGCGCTCGAGCTTTTGCCGCGCCTCCTCCGCATCGAGGAAGATGAAACGCGATGACCAGCGATAGCTTAGCGGCATCAGATCAAGGCTGTGGAGAATCCCCGGCCAGCTCTCTGCCGGCAGTCCGTCGATCGCCACCACACCCAGGTAGCGGCTTTCCACCTTTGGCGTCAGCCCATGCTTGAGCTCGGCTGTCGCGATCCAGTCGAGATACATGGGAGCATCCGGCAGCCGGATTGGATGGTTTTCGCCCGTAATACAGAAGCGAACGAATTGCAGCAGTTCGTCATAGCGAGCGACCCTCTCCCCGCCCCTCTCGACGACCTCGCGCGTTTCCATTCGCCGGATCGAAAGGGTGTTGGCAAAATACTGCTCAATCTCCCGGACAGCGTTCTTGAAGATGAACAGCACCGTGTCGGCAAAGGTCCTCTTGCGGCTCTCCTCGTCCGAGTAGATGTATCTGCTGAGGGCCGTCTTTTTGGGCTCCAGGGGCCGATAGGTGAGGATAAGAGCGTGCTTGCTCTCGAAATGCCGCTTATCTCGCGCAAAATGCGCCCGGCGCTCGGCATCAATCGCCCTGGTGACCGGGTCCGGGAAGTGGCACCGGTCCTCAGACGGATAGTCAACCGTCGGAATACGGATCGCTTCGACCTGGATCATCCACCCGTTTCCAAGACGCGACAGAATGGCGTTGATCTGTCGCGATAGCTCATTGCGTTCCAGATCGGTGGCACTTTCGGTGTCGGGCCCAGCAAAGTACCAGCCAGCCATGAGGCTGCCGTCCTTCAATAGCAGGACGCCATCGTCAACCAGACCGGCATAGGGGACGAGATCCGCGAAGGATGGGCCGGTTGCCCGGAACCGTTTGAGAGCGACCATGCAAACCTCCTCAATACCGCCGCCACGGCGAGGTGGTCGCCTTGTAGTAGGGCTTGTAAGAAATGTGCCGGAAGTAGACCTGACGCATCAGCGGGTCCGCCTTTGCCATCATTCTCAAGAGCCCGACGATGACGATCCAGACGGCAACCCCGAAGAGCGCGGAATATATTGTCAAGACCACAAAGATCAGGATGACCGCGGCGAGACCTGTGAGCAGGACCAGTTCCCGGTCCGCGCCCATCAGCAGATTCGGACGCGAAAGTGCACGGTGGATGCGGTTGTGTTTTAGGCGGGACAGGGACTCAACCATGAGCCCCCTCCCCTACTCTGCTTCGGCTGAAGAATGTGGTTCGCTCGTCCGATGCTCCAATCGAGGCGCCCGTCGCGCCGAACAGGCCGATGATGTTGGTGGCACCGAGCAGGATGCCCGCCACCAGCACGATATACACCAGCCGCCGCGCGAAGTCGTTCAGTTCTCCCCCAAAGATGAGCATGCCGCCAGCAATTGCGACCGCTGCAAGTGCAATAGCTCCCGCGACCGGCCCGGTGATCGACTCCTGGATTTGCTGCAGCGGCCCTTCCCAGGGAAGACTGCCGCCCGAACTGGCGAGCGCCGGCGCGACGCAGGCGAGAACGATGTGCGCCGCAAGGAGTGCGACGGCGATGACGGCATTTCTACGCGACATTGCGCGCCTCCTTCTCTTCTGTAAGCTGGTCGGATTCGATTTCGTACTCGCCGCCCGCGAAGCGCTCGACCTGAATGACGTCGCGGACGCGCCGCCCGCGCGGGGTCCGTTCTATGGAGACGATGAGATCGACCGCTTCTCCGATCACCTCATGCATCGGCTGCTGGCTGGCTTCGGCGGTCAGCTGCTCGAGACGGCGGAGCGCCGACATCGCTGTATTTGAATGGATCGTCGCCACGCCACCCGGATGGCCGGTGTTCCACGCCTTGAGTAGTGTGAGCGCAGCGCCGTCGCGGACTTCACCGACCACAATTCTGTCGGGCCGCAGCCGCATGGTGCTCTTCAGCAGCCGAGCCATGTCAACGGTATCGCTGGTGTGGAGAAGGACGGCGTTCTGGGCCCCGCATTGAATCTCTGCGGTGTCCTCAAGAATGACGAGCCGGTCTTCTGGTGCGCTCTTCACAATCTCGTCGATGACAGCGTTCGCGAGCGTCGTTTTGCCGGAGCCAGTTCCCCCGGATATGATGATGTTGAGCCTGGAGGAAATCGCGCTGCGGATCGTCGATGCCTGGTACTCTGTCATCACGCCGGAGCGCACATACTCCTCGAGCGGGATAAGACGCGACGCACGACGACGAATAGTGAAGGCAGGCTTGGCGACCACCGGCGGCAAAAGACCTTCAAAGCGGTGGCCACCGATCGGCAGCTCTCCGGAGATGATCGGCTGTTCCGTGTCCACCTCTGACTGAAGCGCATGGGCAACGGTACCGATCACCATTTCCGCTGCGGCCGACGACATCTCGCCGGCCGGCGCGACGCCGTGGCCGAGCCGCTCGATGAAGAGCTTTCCGTCCGGATTGAGCATGATCTCGACGACCGTTGCATCGTCCAGCGCCACGCAGAGGTGATCGCCGAGCGCCTCCTGAAGTTTGCGGACAAGCCGAGGGTGAGAGCGAAGCTGGTTCACCGATTTCTCCTTACGCTGCCTTGCAGAGGGGGGTGCATTCAGATCGGTAGTTAGATGGGCGGAGTTTTTGAAATGTGCCGGCGTCGGCGGGTAGGATGCCCGCCACGGCCATCGTTACGCCGATCTTCTTCGGCTCCCCCAACCGCTGCAGCGGCCAGCCAACACGAGCGAGGATCCGCTCGAAGCGGAGATCGGTCACCGTGACGATTTCGGTGAAGCCATTCGCCATGCACCATTCAATGATGCCTGCGAACATCGTCAGCGTTGCCTCATGTACCGAGCCGGCTCCCTTGCCCTCCCCGAGACTAGTGTCGACGCAGAAGCGGGAGCTTTCGATCATCGCGGAGTGCGCGTTGAGCTGGCCATTCGGAAGTAGCGAGGAAAAGACGTCCGTCACCATGGTCGGGCCAAGCGCCGGAAGCAGCCTCGCGCACCCTGCCACGTCACCGTTGTTCGAAATTGCGAGGATGTAGGTTGGCATCAGCGCGTCAAAAGCGTCTGACTCCCGACCGTCAATAACGTCAACTTCCCAGCCCAACCGGGCGGAAAAGATCCGGGCGCGCAATTGGTGATGCATGTGGAGGAGCCGGGCTTCTTCGTCATTCCGTGGCTTCGAGATCGCGAGAATCTGCATGAATTTCTCCGTCGTTGTTGGTCGGCGGTGAAATCAGCACGGATCGGAATCGGTTGGCAGTTGTAGAATCCTACAAAGCCAAGCCGAGATAAGCGGGCAATGCGGAAAGGGCTTGGTCATTCGGATGGGGATATCGCTGCCTTCGCTCGCACCGCGCCGAGCCGCCTCAATGGGGGTGACGGCCGAGTGTCAGCATGGGCGACCCTGTTACAACTCGGTTCGAGGCTCGGTTGGCTGCCAAATGCTTATTCTGCGGGTCTCTGGCATTAAGAAGATGGCGAGCACGAAACACACGGCAGGAACGGCAATTGGGTAGATCAGCGCGTACCCGATACTACCTGTCGCTGCGAAGGCCGCCGAGGTTATGAACGGCACCAGTCCGCCACCCCAGCCGTTTCCGATGTGATACGGCACTGATACCGACGTGTACCGAATCCTACCGGGAAAATATTCCGCCAGAAACGCCCCAACCGGTCCGTAGACCATGCCGACATAGCAAACGAGGATGAAGATGATGAAGATTGCGATCGGATAGTTGATGCTCCCAGGCTGCGTGACCGCACCGAGCCACAAATACAGCGGGTAATAGGTGAGCGCGGCGAGCAGCATTCCTCCCAGGATCACTGGCTTGCGGCCGATTATGTCGGAAAGCCAGCCAAAGAGGATTAGGCTCGGCGTTGCAAGAAGCAATGCCGCTCCGACGATGTAGGCGGAGTTCAGCGGATCCACTTTGGAGACCTGCTGCAGAAAGTACAACGCCCAGAACTGTCCGCTGTACCAGACCACGCCCTGTCCAATAAGCACGATGGTGGCGATCCCCACATATTTAATGTTGGAGCTGAGAAACGCTTCCCTCCAGGGATTTTGGGTCATTTGCCCCTTGGCCTTGATCTCCTGGAAGATTGGTGTCTCCTGGAGCTGGAGCCGAATGTAGATCGCGATGCCTACAAGCAGGAACGACACCAGGAATGGAACGCGCCACGCCCATGCGTCGAAAGCTTCACTGCCAAAATAGGTTCGCGCCGCGATGATCACCGCCAGCGACACCACGATCCCGAGAGTCGGGGAAGTCTGAAGCCAGCCTGTATAGTAGCCGCGGCGTTCGTCGGGGACGTGCTCGGCGACGTAGGTGATGGCGCCGCCATACTCGCCGCCCAAGCACAAGCCCTGGATCATCCGCAAGCTGAAAAGAAGGAAGGCAGCGGTCAGACCGATCGACTCATAGGTGGGGATTAGACCGATCGCACCGGTGCCTAACCCCATTCCCGTCAGCGTGATGAGGAATGTGTATTTGCGGCCGACCCTATCGCCCATCCAGCCGAAGAGGAAAGCGCCAAGTGGGCGGATCAGGAATCCTGCCGTGAAGAGCGCAATCGTACTCAGCAGCGCCGCAACCGGGTGTGATTGCTCGAAGAACTTGACGGACAGAACCGCAGCCAAGCTCCCGAAGATATAGAAGTCATACCATTCGATGATGTTTCCAACCGATGCGGCAACGATCACGCGGCGGAAATCCGTCGGGACTTGAACAGCCATGTTGCTTCCTCCCGTTTCAAGACATGGCTCTCAGTAATTTCCTATAGTTTACCACGAAAATCGCTTGGCCAAAATCGAGCAGTGCTCGCGAAACGCGGCATCGAGCCACCAGGATTAGCATTGAAGACGAAGGAGGGCCCCGTGAAACAACACTCCCGCTTGGCGATGCCGAGCCGCTCTTTTAGAGTTCCAGGGTGAGGGCGTCATTCTAAGCGCTTTGCTCACCAATTTCCGCTCTCCACTGGTGGCGGACCGAGGAAGCGTCCGCCCTTCGAAAGCCGGCTCTGAATCCTGTGCCTTGAATGGAGCCCAACCGAAGACTTCGAATGCTTCGGCAAGCTTGCCTCATACGCTCTTACCGCCAGTTATTCGCTTGACCAGGAGACGAGTGCGGTGATGATGGCGTTGTCGCGTAGAGGCCTCTTGCTGGCGGCTGCTATCCCGGCCGCTACTGCGCGCATGTCATTCACGTTGGCAGGGGAAACGGCTGTGGCGAAAAAGGTCGTGCTTCTGGGCGATTCGGTGTTCGACAACGGGGCTTACGTCGCCGGCGGGGCAGACGTCCTGCAGCATCTTGTGCGTCGGCTGCCGGCGGGGTGGTCTGCCTCTTTACTTGCCGCTGACGGCAGTCTGATGGAGGATGTGCGTCTGCAACTGCAGCGCCTACCGACCGATGCCACCCACCTGGTAGCAAGCGTGGGCGGCAACGATGCACTCCGCGTCTCCGAGGTCTTAAACGCTCCCTCGCGGTCGGTCGGCGACGCACTGCTCAGGCTCGCGGCCGTAAGAGAGCAGTTCTGCTCAAGCTATTTCGATATCCTAGATACCGTACTAGCCGCCAAACTTCCGACGGCCATCTGCACGATTTACGACGTACGCTACGCCGACCCCGACCAAAGGCGTGTTGCGGTCACGGCCCTCTCGATCCTTAATGACTGCATTACTCGTGCAGCCGCCGAGCGAGGGGTTGCGCTAATCGACCTCCGCGTTATCTGCGACGAGGATAGCGATTTCGCCAATGCCATCGAACCGTCCGAGAAGGGCGGCGGCAAAATCGCTTCCGCCATCGTCTCGTTTGTTGCCCCGAATCCATCACCAGGTGGACGCGGCGAACTAATTGTACGCTGATTTCGACATCGAGCCCAATTCGGCGAATCGGGCTGCGGCTTGGCTCGGCTTAGACGCCGCGGGTCCTTGCGCTCACTCTGCTCGCAACTTCGCAGCGCCGGCACGCTCGTGACCGGACGAGGTAGCGGGGTGTACTTTGGCTCAACGCGTCCTACCGCCAACCTTGTGACAAGCCCCCTGAATGAACTTGAGTTGCGCGCGCGACCGACCCGAAAGCGCTAAAACTCAGCCACTTTGCCCCAGGCGGAGCCTGTAAGACGCTCCGGTTTGTAGGGAATAGGGTCGACAAGGGGCGTTTGTCCGGTGATGACATCTGCGATCAGATGACCGGCACCCGGGCCGATTCCGAAGCCATGTCCGCTAAAACCGGCCGCGAGAATGAAGCCGGGAATGTTGGGGACCTCGCCGATGGCCGGCACACCGTCGGGCGTGCTGTCGATATAGCCGGCCCATCTTGAGGCGATTTTCGCCTTTGCGAGACCTGGCAGTAAGTTCCGGGCCCGGCGGAGAACTTCGGAAATCGTGCCCTCGTCGACAGCCGGATCGAGAATACGCATGTGTTCCATCGGTGTGCGCTCATCGAGCCGCCAGCGTCTGAGCGTTTCATGTCCCGAGCGCCAGCCCTCGACCCCGCCCGGTGCCAGATTCCGCCAGCGGCGGGCAAACATCGGTACGAAATATCTCGCGAACCGGAGTTGCTGTGCCGTAACGTCGACCCTGGCGCGGCCGCTGATCGCCAAGGTGTAACCGCCATCGGCACGCCGTGTCGTGGAGACCTCCGTCGTGTGGAGAGCATCCGGCAGGCCCTCGACAGGTCCGACGGACAGAATCGACGACCGGACCGAAGCCTGAGGGAAGCGCACACCCAGGTTGTTGCAGAATGACGAGGCCCAAGCACCACCGGCAAGGACGGCGACCTTTGTCCGGATTGTCCCTTTCTCGGTGATAACGGCGGAGAGTCGGCCGCCACTCGTCTCAATGCCGCGAGCTGCGCAATTCTGGAGTACGACGCCGCCCGCGCTGATGATCGCGCGCGCCACCGCAGGCGCTGCCTTGGACGGATCCGCGGTGCCGTCAGACGAAGAAAAGACACCGCCTTTCCACGGCTTCCCCGTGGCTTTGCCACGCTCGGTCGCCTCCGTGGAAGATAGCATGAAGGTGGTCACACCCGCCGTGCGGGCGAAGTCCCGCCAGCGAGCCCAGCCCTCCAACTCCCTCTCGTTGTTGGAGAGATAGAGAAGCCCGCAGCGTCGGAAGCCGGTGTCCTCTCCGGTCTCGGCGGCGAACCGATCCCAGAGATTAAGGCTCTTGGTGGAGAGTGGAAGTTCGCGGGCATCGCGGTTCTGTTGCCGGCACCACCCCCAATTGCGGCTCGATTGCTCGGCACCAATAAACCCCTTTTCAACGAGAACTACCTTGAGACCGCGGCAAACGAGATAGTAGGCCGTAAAGACGCCGACGATGCCGCCCCCGATCACGACCACATCTGCGGCTTGGGGCTGGGAGTCCGTGGTTTCTACGAGAACGAGCGGGGCAGGCATGGTCATCTCCGTTGAGGCAAATCCATACTATTGCGGGCTCCGCCAAAGTGGCGCGCTGAATCCAGCGTTCAACGGAATAATGTTCTGCAATCGATGGCAAGTATAACCATTTATGCTGGCTGGATGTTTCCAAGCGAAAATGGACAAGGTGGGAAGCTGTGTTATGCTCTCTGGCATAATCTGCTGAAAGGCGGGCCCGAAACGGCCCCGGGGAGACCGCGTGAAGCTCGACCGCATCGACATCAAGATTCTCTATGAATTGCAGAAGAACGGCCGGATCACCAATGTCGAGCTCGCCGAATTAGTTCATCTATCGCCGAGCCCTTGTCTGATGCGGGTGAAAAAACTGCAGTCGGAGGGCTATATCGACGGCTATTCCGCCCATATTAACACCGCCAAACTCGGTCAGACTATAACGGTATTCACCGAAATCACCCTGAAGAACCACCGGCAGGTTGATTTCGCACGCTTCCTGTCGACTGCCGAAAAGATTGACTCGGTCATCGAATGCCACCTGGTTTCAGGTGGGTACGACTATCTGATCAAGTTCGTCACCAGCGGCATCGCCGAATATCAGGAGATCATGGAGCGTCTCATCGACATGGATATCGGCATCGACCGATATTTCAGTTACGTCGTGTTGAAATCGCCGATCGTCAAATCGCACCTGCCGCTGACCAGCCTATTTCCCCTGTGAGCCGGCAAAAGCCAGCAAAGTTCGAGTGGCGCCTCCCGAGCAAGGCTTTTCCGAGCTGCCGGAAGTAAACAACTCGCTCCCGCATCAAGCCATGACCAACCTGACGTCACTGTCTTCCAGCGTCTGGTCGAGTGTCTTCCGGGTGCGGGCGACAATCGCATCGATATCGCCATCTGTGCAACAAAGCGGCGGCGCATAGCCCAGCACGCCATTGCCGAAGGCGCGGATGATGAGGCCGTTGTCCCACGCCCGGTCGAAAATCCGACGGGAAGGATCGGCCGTGGCCGGAAGCGGCGTCTTCTTCGTCTTGTCGGTGACGAGCTCGATCGCCGCCAGCATGCCGCGGCCCCTGATGTCGCCTACGAGCGGATGGTCGGCAAGGCCCTGCAGCCCCTCCATTAGGCGCTTGCCGGCCTTGCGGCCATTTTCCAGAAGCCCGCCCTCGTAGAGGCGCAAAACCTCGAGCGCCACCGCGGCACTCACTGGGTGGGCTGAATAGGTATAGCCATGCCCCACCAGGGAAGTGCCAGCGCCGTCTGCGATCGTGCTATACACGCGCTCGGTCATGAAGACCGCGCCCATCGGCACATAGCCCGAGGTCAGGCCCTTGGCGACTGTCAGGAAATCGGGAACGACTTCGTCTTCGCTGCAGGCGAAGAGCGGGCCGGTGCGGCCGAAACCGGTGATCACTTCGTCGGCGATGAACAGGATATCCAGTTCGTGGCAGAGGTCGCGCATCGCCTTCATCCAGCCCCTGGGCGGCACCAGTACGCCGCCCGAGCCCTGGATCGGTTCAGCATAAAATGCCGCCACCCGCTCCGCGCCGATCTCCTCCACTTTCTGCCGCAACGCCTGTTTCGAGGCAGCGATGATCGCTTGCGGATCGGGGCCCACGGGATTGCGGTAAGCGTAATGCGAGGGGATCTTGTGCTGCCAGTCGAATGGGATGCCGAAGCCGGCATGGAAGGCCGGAAGAGCCGTCAGCCCGGCGCCGACCGTCGAAGAGCCATGATAGCCCTGTTCGAGCGATATGAACTGGTCTTTCCGCGGGGTACCCTTGGCGTGATAGTAATAGCGGATGAACCGGACAGTGCTGTCGATCGCGTCGGATCCGCCGAGGGTGAAATAGACATGATTGAGATCGCCAGGGGCCCGCTCGGCAAGCGCCGCGGCAAGACGGATCCCCGGCTCGGCGCAGAGGCCAAAATAAGCGGTAGCGTAGGGCAGTTCCCGCATCTGCCGCGCGGCAGCCTCGACGATGCTGTCATGACCGTAACCGGCATTCACGCACCAGAGGCCCGCGAAACCGTCGATGAGCTGGCGCCCGGACATGTCGGTCACGGTCGCACCAGAAGCAGAGGACAGGACGCGTACGCCGAGCTTTTCGTGGGTACGATAGGAGGCGACCGGATGTACGAGATGGGCGCGGTCGAGTTCGATAAGGGAGTTGCTGAGCATCTTTGTCTCCGATTCAGCCGAAAGCCTGATTGGCCAGGGCAAAGGTTTTTACACGGGGAGAAGGATTGACTTGGCCGCCGCGCTGCATTGCCGTCGCTCCGCCGACATGGATAAGTCCACGTTCGGCCAACCACTGCGACAAGCCCAAGTCCTTGGGTGTGTCGATGCGAAGAAATCTGTCGCCTCGAGCCGCTATTTGGAACAAAATGAGCTTTTTGGCATCATCGGCATTCTCCGCCACCACGGGACCGATGACCTCACCGCGGCCGAATGGGCGCGTCGCCGAGAAACCTGCGACGTGTCCGTCGCGCCGGATCACCGCAAACCGCCCGACATCCTTCATATAGAAAATCAGCTTGCTGCGATCATCGCCGAAGGCTGCCCTGTCCAGGGCAGCTATTTGCGGGAGATCGCCGGATTGCATCCATTCGACATCGATCGGCGCTTCAACGGCCGCACAGATGCCCTGACATTGCAGAATATCTCCAACTTGGCGAAAGCCCATCTTCTCATAAAGCGGCAGGCCTTCCTGGGTCGCAACCAGTCTGCATGGCACTCCGTGAGCACCATCAAGACCCGCTTCCATCAGTCGGCGGCCGAGGCCACGTCCGCGTATGGCTTCAGCAACGATGACCATATTTATCGTGGCGCAGCCTCCGAAGAGTGTCGTGAGTGTAGTGCCGACGACCTTTTCATTCTCCAGCACGACGACGCCTGTGCTCATTGCAAGTGCCGTTTCCCAATCCTCCAGCCTGTGTGGCCAACCGGCCTGTCGCGAAAGCGCCAACGCGCCTTCGAGATGTTCGGTACCAAACGGAACGATGTCGAGTTGGGTCATATGCATTGCCTGGATCCCTGCTTCTTCACAGGGAAGAATAACGTCGCCTGAAAAGAAGATCGTCCCGACAACCGGAGACGGGCGACATCTTTGACCGTGTTGGCGAGCGCTCACCGCATCTTATGCTGATAGCAAATCTTTGAATGGCTCGGTGCCGCAACGGCTGCCAGGCGCAACTCTCTGCCAAATATCGAGGAAATACGAAAGATTCTGCTTCGCACAGTGGCAACTGCGGCCAGTTGCTCTGCATAGCCCTTGCTAGAATTACCTATATCGAAGGCGCCTCGGCATAACCAAGGGCCACTCGATGATACGATACCGACCGAATGCACTACCTTAAATTACTGGAGTGTTCTCCTCTCATGTTCATGTCGGCACTCCTTTTCCAGAACAAACTTGATCGTAGACGCGAGCCGATCAACGGCTATGTCGAGATCAAGAGCATGGCAGACCATTCCGGCGTTGTCGGCCTCTAGCGGAGCAAGGCGATGAAGTTCGAATCCTACTGGCACGACACCGCCCCGAAATTCGCAGGCGCCTGCAGTGGCCCCGTCGAAGGCCATTATGATGTTGCCGTGATCGGCGGCGGCTTCACCGGCTTGGCCGCAGCACGGCAGCTCGCGAAGTCCGGCGCGCGCGTGGCCGTGCTGGAGGCGAACCATATCGGATGGGGTGCATCCGGCCGCAACGGCGGGCATCTCAACAACGGGCTTGCCCACAGCTTCATCGCCGCCAAAGCAGAGCTTGGAAAAGAACGCGCGGTGGCGCTTTATCGAGCTCTCGACGACTCCATCGATACGATCGAGAAAATCGTTGCTGAGGAAGCCATCGATTGCGACTTCCGGCGCGCCGGGAAGCTGAAGCTCGCTTCAAAGCCTCAGCATTTCGAGGCGATCGCCCGCAATTTCCAAGCGGTGCATCGTGAGGTCGATCCGGATACCGCCCTGCTGACGCCGGATGATCTCAGGACCGAGGTCGGCTCTCCCTTCCATGGCGCAATGCTCTCGAAGAAGAGCGCGATGATGCATATGGGCCGATATGTCGTTGGATTGGCCCAGGCGGCAGCACGGCATGGCGCGAAAATATTCGAAGACGCCCATGTGACACGCCACACCATATCGGGCCCGAAGCACCGACTGGAGACGGCCCGAGGTGAGGTGACCGCCGACCATGTCCTAGTCGCGACCGGCGCCTATACGTCCGGGGCCTCCTTTAACTATTTCCGGCGCCGAATCATCCCGGTCGGCAGTTTCCTGATCGCGACCCGGCCTTTGACCTCGGCGGAAGTGGCAGCCACCATGCCGGGCAACCGCACCTGCACCACCTCGATGAACATCGGCAACTATTTCCGCCTGTCGCCGGACAACCGGCTGATCTTCGGCGGGCGCGCCCGCTTTGCCGCGACGTCGGACCAGCGCTCCGACGCAAAGAGCGGCGCCATATTGCGCGCCAGCCTCGCCCAGATCTTCCCGCATCTTGCCCATGTGGAGATCGACTATTGCTGGGGCGGCCTGGTGGATATGACCAAGGACCGCTATCCCCGCGCGGGCTATGTCGACGGCGTGTGGTATGCGATGGGCTATTCGGGCCATGGCGCGCAGCTCTCGACGCATCTCGGGATGATCATGGCCGACGCCATGCTGGGCAAGGCTGACCGGAACCCGCTCAAGGGCATCGAATGGCCTGCTGTGCCCGGCCATTTCGGCAAGCCCTGGTTCCTGCCGCTGGTCGGGCTCTACTACAAGACCCTCGACCGATTTCAGTAAGGCGGCCCTCCTCCCCTGCCGCCAATTGGGGCGCGGATCTCTCGATCCGCGCCTTCTTTTTCACCGTTGGAATAGATGGAAGCACTTCAAACAAGGATACTGCTCAATGCCAAGTTGAGGGCGCTTGAGCACTCGAGCGGCTCCTCAGAGAAGACGTTCGAGCACTGCCTTCGCAATCGTCTCAGTCATATGCCTTCCGGGAACGGTGCCAATCCCGGCCTTCGTCGTCGCTTCGATCGCCGCCATGACGCGCGCCGCGGCGGCACGCTCGCCGAGATGGTCGAGCATCATCGCGCCCGACCAGATGGCGGCGATCGGGTTGGCGATACCAAGATACGCGATGTCGGGCGCTGAGCCATGGACCGGCTCGAACATGGAAGGCGCGGTGCGATCGGGATTGATATTGGCCGAGGCCGCAAAGCCGAGCCCGCCCTGGATGGCGGCGCCGAGATCGGTGAGGATATCGCCGAACAGGTTGGAGGCGACGACGACGTCGAGCGTGTCCGGTGCCATGACTATGCGCGCCGCCATCGCGTCGATATGATAGCTCGTCACCTCGACGTCGCGATATTCAGCGGCTAGGCTCCGGGTCATCTCGTCCCAGAACACCATGGTATATCTTTGGGCATTGGATTTAGTGACCGAGGCCAGCTTGCCGCGTCGCGCGCGCGCTTGCTCGAAACCGAAGCGCAGGATGCGTTCGACGCCTTTGCGGGTGAAGATGGCGGTCTCTATAGCCACCTCGTCGGCCGTTCCTTGATGAATGCGCCCGCCCGCGCCGGAATATTCGCCTTCGGTATTCTCGCGGATGCAGAGTATGTCGAAGTTGTCGCTCTTCAGCGGGCCGGAGGCACCGGGCAAGAGCCGGTGCGGGCGGATATTGGCATATTGGGTGAAGGCCTTGCGGATCGGCAACAGCAGCCCGTGCAGCGACACGGAATCCGGCACCTCCGCCGGCCAGCCGACGGCACCAAGCAGGATGGCATCGAAGCGTCTGAGCGTTTCTATGCCGTTTGCCGGCATCATGGCCCCTGTTTGCTTGTAGAAGTCGCAGGACCACGGGAAGGTCGTCCCCTCAAGCGTAATGCCCGATGCCTTGGCGGTCGCCTGGAGGACGTCCCAGGCGGCCTCAGTGACTGGTTTGCCGATGCCGTCGCCCGGCAGTAGCGCGATCGAGTAGGTTTTCATGTGTGATCCTGGAGGTTGATGAGCACGCTCTTGCTCTTGCGGTTGGCGTGATAGGCTTCGCGGCCAAGATCCTTGCCGATGCCGGAACGCTTGTAGCCACCGGTCGGCAGGATATGGTCTCGGGAGCGGCTGTAGCGATTGACCCAAACAGTGCCGGCCTGCAGCCGTCGCGTCATGCGGATGGAACGCGAGAGATCGCAAGTGAAAAGTCCTGCCGCCAGCCCGTATGTCGGGTGGTCGGCGAGTGCGAGGGCCTCCTCTTCATCCGTGAAGCTCTGCACAGTCAGCACTGGGCCGAAGATTTCCTCCGTGACGGCCGGGGAGGTCTGGTCGATGTTCGACAGCAGGGTTGGGCCGTAGAAATAGCCGTCAGTTTCGAGGCGTTTGCCGCCGGCCAGGCATTCGGCTCCAGCCTGACGCGCCGCCTGCACGATGGCACCGATACGGGTGATCTGGCGCTCGGAAATGATCGGCGAATAGTCGCTCGTCTCGTCCCAGGTCGGGCCGGGTCGGATTGTCGCCATTTGTGACAAGATCGCCTCAATCAGCGGCTCCATTACGGATTGCTCGACGATGATGCGCGAACCCGCGACGCAGGCCTGGCCGGCATTGACGAGGATGCTGTTGGCGATGGCATTGGCGGCAAGCGTCAGGTCGGCATCGGCAAAGACGATCTGCGGGCTTTTGCCGCCGAGCTCGAGCGTCATTGGCTTTACGCCCGTCCTCGCGATATTCGCCATGATGGCTGACCCGGCCGCAGTCGATCCGGTGAAGCTGATTTTCGCGATATCCGGATGACCGGTCATCGCCTGGCCGGTGGTCTGCCCGTCGCCGAGCACGATATTGATGAGGCCCGCCGGAATGCCGGCCCGAACGGCTAGTTCGGCGAGGTAGAGCGTCGAGAACGGCGTCATCTCCGAGGGCTTCAATACAATGGCATTGCCAGCGGCAAGTGCGGGCCCCAGTTTCCAGCCCGCCATGGAGAGCGGAAAATTCCACGGCGTGATAGCGCCGACGACGCCATAGGGCTCGGTCAGGATCATGCCGAGGCACGAGTCATCGGTCGGGACGAGATCGCTGCCTTCCTTGTCAGCGAATTCGGCGAAGAAGCGTATCTGCTCGGCGGTGACCGCGACATCGCCCCCAATGAGCTGGCCGATCGGGCGCGTGGAGGAGACGGCTTCCAGCCGGGCAAGGGTTTCGCCTTCGGACTCGATCAGGTCCGCCCAGCGATGCATGGCATTGGTGCGTTCGCGCGGGCGGCGGGTGGACCAGCTGCTTTCGCGGAGCGCCGTCTTGGCAGCGGATACGGCTTCGTCGACAAGGCCGTCATCGGCTACGGGGCACTCGGCATAGACGACGGCATCGGAGGGGCGGCGCATGGGCAACCCACCCCCGGCATCGATGTAGCGCCCGCCGATGAAATGGCCTTTCGGCAACTGAATTGTGTCTGGATCAAAGCTCAGAGCCATGGCCGTGTCCTTGGATGATATTGGCGAGGCCACACGAGGCCTACTATTCCACTCAACAGGCTCGTGCGGTCCTCATAAAAAGTGGTCGACGGTGCGGTTACATCACCGTCACATAGATCTTCCTGACCGTTTCGATGGTGCGCCAAGTGCCGGTGAAGCCCGGCTTCATGACAAAACTGTCGCCCGCTTTGTATCTAACCGGCTCGCCTTCATCCGGTGTGAGCTCAACGACGCCTTGAAGGATATGGCAGAACTCGAAGGTCTCGCCCTTGATCGAGCGGGTGAGACCCGGCGTTGCTTCCCAGACCCCGGTATGGACGAGCCCATCGCGCGCCACATCCTGGGCCCAGGTCTTGAACGAGGGATCGCCAGAGATCAGCCGCTCGGGGAGCGGTTTGGATTCGCGCGGGGCCTCTGTGCTGTTCGGGTCGATGGTCTTGAGAAGGGACATGATTTCTCCTTGCTGTCCTGCTGTGGTTCAGTACCCGCGGCTGCGATCGACCAGTCCGATCGGGTCGAGGCCGGCGCGATGGCGCTTGACGTTCTCGATGACCGCACGGGCCGCGGTGTCCGGCTGTGTCACGCTGGCGATGTGCGGCGTGAGCATGATCTTGGGGTGCCGCCAGAACGGATGTTCGGGCGGCAGAGGTTCCGGCTCGGTGACGTCGATCACCGCCCCGGACAATTGATGCCTATCGAGCGCATCTATGAGGGCATCATGATCTAGCTGTGCGCCACGACCGACATGAACGAGCGATGCGCCGGGCGAAAGGGCCGCAAAGAGCTGCGCATCGAGAATGCCGCGGGTCTCCCCCGTGAGCGGGAGAAGGCAGACCAGAATGTCAGTCTCCCCAAGAAAGGACGGCAGCGACTCGGCGCCATAATGACAGCGCACTCCGTCGATCCGGCGTGGGGAACGGCTCCACCCGGACAGCGGAAAGCCGAATGGCGTCAGCCGCTCGATGACCGCTTGCCCGAGCATCCCGAGACCGAGCACGCCGATCCGGCGGTCTGCCGCCTGCCGGGCGGGCAGGGCTTGCCATCTGCTTTCGGACTGCTGCGCAAGATATGCCTTGAGATTGCGGTGAAGCGATAATACGGCAAGCGTCACATATTCCTGCATCATGCGCACGATGCCGTCTTCGACCATCCGGACGAGCTTGACCTCAGTCGGAAGGGTCTCGATCCGGAATTGATCGACGCCGGCACCGATCGAAAAGACGATTTCGAGATTTTTGAAGCGGTCGAGATCCGGCGGTAAGGTCCATGTCAGGACGTAACGGACATCATCAGGATCAACCTGCGTCAAATCCATAATGAAGGGGAGATCGGGAAGGTCGCGGGCGAAGGCTTCGGCGAAGATGCGCCCTCTCTCTCGATCGGAATTGAACCAGAACGCCATTTGTATGCCTCAGCTTCGGAGTGTTTCAGCGAGTCGCTCGATCATTGTCTGACACGCAACGAGTTCGTCGGTGCGAATGAATTCGTCGGCGCGATGGGCCCGGGCGATATCGCCCGGGCCGCAGATGATCGCGTCGATGCCGGCCGCCTGATAAAGCCCGGCTTCGGTGCCGTAGCTCACGGCGGCAAGCGTTTCGATACCGGTCAGTTGTTCCATCAGCCTAGCAAGTGGCGCATCGGCGGCGAGCGACAACGCGGGGTAGCAGCTCAGAAGATCCCACTTTGTTTCAAAGCCTCGCTGCGCAAGCGCGACTGCGGCAAGCTTTACCGGCTCGAGGAGATCGGCGGGTGTCGCTCCCGTGATCGCCCGGGCCTCGATTTCCGCCGTGAGGAAATCCGGAATGATGTTCACTGCTTGCCCGCCAGACACAGTTCCGACCTGGAGCGAGGAATAGGGTGGCTCAAAGCTTGGGTCCAATCGGCTGCTCCGGAGTGCCTCTCCCGTACGAACGGCGGCAAGCAGGACGCAGGCGAAGGCATGGATCGCATTTAGACCCTGATCGGGCCGCGACGAATGACCGGATCGTCCGCGAATCTCAACTCTTGCAGCGGCCTTTCCCTTATGGGCGCGGATCGCACGCATGCCACTGGGCTCGCCGATGATCGCGCCGATCGGCTTAGCGCAAAGGTCAGGCAACTGGCGGATCAGATGGGGCACACCCCGACAGCCGGCTTCCTCATCATAGGAAAATGCAAAGTGTAGGGGGCGTGCGAGCGGCATTTCCACGACCGCGGGGAGTGCGGCCAATGCTGCAGCGAGAAAGCCCTTCATGTCGCTCGTCCCCCGGCCGAAGAGCAAATCGCCATCGGACCTCAGCGTGAACGGATCGGATGTCCAGTTCGACTCCAGGGCGGGAACGACATCCATATGTCCAGAGAGAATGTAGCCGGGCACATTATTGGGGCCGACCGTTGCGAAGAGGTTGGCGCGATCGCCTTCCGGTCCCCGCAGTACCGTCACCCTGGCACCGCAGCCTTCGGCAAAATCCCTGATCCACGCAACGATTCCGTCATTCGGCGTGCCGACGACGGAGGGAAAACCGACCAGCCGGTCGAGTATTTCCTTGACGTTCATCGCAGGTCTCCTTGACGTAAGCTTCCAGCCGCGCTCTGATCTCCACAATATCGCCAACTGGGGCCATATCCTGCCGAACGCTCCGTCCGGATTAGCAAAATCTATCGAATCGCCGTATTCCGAAGCAGGATGTTTCGTGCGGGGCGCACACCGCGCCAACGGGGCGGGCGATCTGCTTGGCTAGCGACTCCGCTGCCTGCAATCGCGACCATTGCGGTGCGAATTCGGTCTCCGTGCGGATACAACTGGGATCATGGACAGGTTATTCCGAGCCGGTCTTGTATATATCGGCAAGATCCGGCAGGTCCCAATTGCCACCGGTCAGAACCGCACAAACCTTTTCATCCGACCTGATTTTTATGGAGCCCGCGAGCAGTGCTCCGATGCCGATCGAAGCCGCGGGTTCGGCGATCAGCTTGGCGTCCTTAGCAAGTGCGCGCATGCCTGCGATGATGTGCTCGTCTTCGACGAGAATGATTTCATCGACGTATTTCTCAATTATTGGATACGGGTTCTGACCTGGAACGCTAATTCTCAGGCCATCGGCAATCGTGTTCTTCAGAGGCAACGACGTGCGCTGCCTGTTGATCCGACTATGATAATATTTCGGCGTCAGAGCAGGCTCAGCGCCGATGACTCGAACCGACGGTTTGGTTTCTTTGATGGCGGTCGCAATTCCCGAGATTAGCCCGCCACCGCCCAAGGGAACAATGACCGTGTCCACGTCCTCCAGATCGTCCAAAATTTCACACCCGATCGTTCCCTGGCCGGCCATAACAATGGGATCCTCAAAACCGTGGATGGTCGCATAGTTGTTTTCTTCCGCGATCTCGTAGACCTTTTTCCACCTGGCGGCGGTGTCGCCGTCAAAGAGGACCACCTCCGCGCCGAGTGCTTCCGTATTGGCAATCTTAATCATGGGGGTTGTTGTCGGGAGCACCAGGATGACTTTCACGCCCAGCATCCGGGCCGCATAGGAGAGCCCCTGAGCATGGTTGCCAGAGGAACTGGCTATGACGCCGTTTGCCATCGCCTCCCTTGGCAGGGAAAGTGTCTTGTTTAGAGCGCCGCGAATTTTGAAGGCTCCGGTAATCTGAAGCGTTTCGGGTTTGAGATAAAGCTCGCAGCCAACAACTTGCTCGATCTTCTCTGCACGCAGCAACGGAGTGTGTCTGATGTGGGGCGCCAATCGTTGGCGGGCTTCTTGAATGTCCTGAATAGTGGGATGGTTTAACATGATGCTGCTCGCCTTAGTAGGTTGCGTTCCCTCGAGGCACAGGATGGTCTAGGTCGAAGATTGATTAATCTTCCGGGTCAGATCGCAAGATAACGTAATCGTCCCGCTGGGACCTTCCAGCTCTTTAAGAATAAGCCGTGACCGAGGTCAGGATTCGAAGAATTCGAAGAAGGTCCCGACGCTTCTTTCTATCGCGTTGCTATAGATCTTCAACGCGGTCGTATTGTCTTGGATGGCCATTCCTGTGGAGTCGAAAATCGTCACTTCTTGATCGTTTTCCCTTCCTGGCCTTTTGCCGAGCAATATCTCTCCAATTTCGCCATGGATCCCGTCCTTGGTGATGATATGCTTGTCGAGCGGATGCCATGTTTCGCCCTTGTCGCTGCACTGCGCGATCGAGTCCACGACGACTTTGGCACTCCTGAATATCTCTGGATCCAGTTCCTGTTTGCCACGTTGATCCGTACCGATGGCGACGATATGCGTTCCGGGTCTTATCCAATCGGCTTCCACGAGCGAGCCCTTCCCGCGTGTCGTCGTAACGAGGATGTCGGCCTGCTCGACCGCATCCTTCTTGGAACGCGCGATGACGACCGGAATGCCGAATTCGTTTTCGATATCGATTTTGAAGCGGGAGAGCGTATCCGCGCTATTGTCCCAAGCATGGATCTCTTCGATACTCATGACCTCCCGGATCGCTCGGATCTGCATTCTGGCCTGATTTCCAGTCCCGATCGACGTGATTCTGCGAGCATCTTTCCTCGCCAGCACCTGTACGGAAACAGCCCCCGCAGCGCCGGTTCTCAAGCCCGTGATCAGGCTGCCGTCCATAACGCAGATCAACGCGCCATTTCTGGCGTCGAACAGCAGAATGGTCCCCATCCCGTTAGGTACGCCAAATACAGTCGGATTGTCGACGAACCCTCCCGAAGACGTCTTCATTGAAATAAGTTCATTGCCTTTGTAGTAGCCGAGCTTGAAATCGATTTCGCTACCGGGCGAGGGGAGATGCATTCCTATATAATCGGGTTGCTCCACCTGATCACTGTTGAAGGCTTTGTATGCCTCCTCGACGGCACCGATGACGTCCTTCATGCTGATCAATCTGCTGACTTCTTCTTTCTTGAGAAGCAGGGTTTTCACGAACTTTCTCCCATCATTGGCACGGAGGCAAAACGTTAGGTTGGGCCCGCGAACTTAAGCCAGCCCGCCGATATGGAAGCTCTTCATCTCCAGGTATTCCTCAATGCCTGCCTGAGCGCCTTCGCGTCCGAGACCAGATTGCTTAACGCCGCCGAAGGGAGCCACTTCGGTCGAGATCGCACCAGTGTTGAGGCCGATCATGCCGAATTCCAGCGCCTCGCCCACGCGCCAGGAGCGCTTCAGGCTCTCTGTGTAGAAATAGGCCGCGAGGCCAAACGGTGTCCCGTTGGCAATCGCGATCGCCTCCTCTTCCGTCTCGAAACGGAACAACGGGGCAACAGGGCCGAAGGTCTCTTCGGTGGCCAGCAGCATGTCGGTCGTTGCGCCGGTGAGGACTATCGGCGTTGCATATTGCTTACCGTCCACCAACGAGCGGCCGCGAGCCGCAATCTGTGCACCCTTTGCAAGCGCATCTTCAATGTGACGATCAATTTTCTCTATGGCCGCAGTGTTGATCATCGGACCTATGTCGATGCCGGCCTCGGTTCCAGGGCCGACTTTCATGGCTTTGACCCTGGCGCCGAGCTTCTCGGCAAAGACGTCATAGACGCCGGTCTGCACCAGAATGCGGTTGGCGCAAACGCAGGTCTGGCCGCCATTGCGGAACTTCGAGGCTATGGCGCCCTCCACGGCGAGGTCAAGATCGGCATCATTGAAGACGATGAAGGGCGCGTTTCCGCCGAGCTCGAGGCTCAACCGCTTCACGCTGTCGGCGGCGCCGCGCATCAGGAGCGAACCGACCCGCGTGGAGCCGGTGAAGGAGATCTTCCGCACCGTTTCGTTCGCCATCATTTCATTGCCGATCTCGGTCGGCATGCCGGTGACGATGTTGATTACGCCGGCGGGAATGCCCGCACGCTCGGCAAGGACACCGAGGGCGAGTGCCGAAAGCGGCGTGAATTCTGAAGGCTTGATGACAACGGTGCATCCGGCCGCCAGGGCGGGCGCGACCTTGCGGGTGATCATAGCATTGGGGAAGTTCCAAGGTGTGACGATCGCGCAGACGCCGACCGCCTCCTTCAGTACGACGATCCGGCGATCTGCCGTAGGCGACGGAATAGTGTGGCCACCGATGCGACGGGCTTCCTCGGCAAACCATTTAACGAAGGAAGCACCATAGCGAATCTCGACGCGTGCTTCATCGAGCGGCTTGCCCTGCTCGAGCGTGAGGAGCGTAGCAAGATCCTCGAGGTTCTCGATCATCAGCGCATGCCAGCGCTCAAGCAGGGCGGCGCGCTCGGCGTGGGTCTTCTTCTTCCATGTCGCGAATGCCTTGGCTGCCGCGTCGATCGCAGCACGTGTCTCAGCCTGCCCCATATCTGGGACGGTACCTACGGACGCCTGAGTGGCCGGGTCGATAACATCAATCGTCTTTGAAGAGGTGGCTCCCACCCAAGAGCCGTCGATGAGACCGGCTTGCCGAAATAGGTCCTTATCGTTCAACTGATGCATGCTGTTTCTCCCTTCGATCAGTCATTACTTTAATGCCATGCTTCTTCGTTCCATCCCGAGGGCCGTCAGCCCGGCCGAACGCCGAGATGGACGGACGGCAGCTGCAGCGGTCGGAGGACGATTTGATGAAGCCGTCGTCCTGTTCGACATAATCCTACCGAGGAACGGAAAGCAGAATGCGTCGGCCTGGGCTGCCTGGACGAAACAAAATGATGTGGTTGGCTGCTCAACAGTCGTTTATTCGGAGCGCATTCTAACGGGAGCAGACTCACAATCTGAAGAGCACCGCCGGCGTCAACGGCGTGCTCGATAGAATGCTATTCGATCCTGGATCCGGTAACCTTGGATGATGGCAGGCATGAACCAAGGATTGCCACTGTAGAGAGGAATTGACGCGGGCGGCCGAAAATCGAAAGCCGAACGGGCCTGCTCTGTGTGACCCAGAAGTTTGTGAGCAGCGCGCGTTCCCACCCACGGCGCCCAGACCACGCCTGAACCGCAGAAGCCAGTCGCGTAAACGACCCCTTCCCGCTCGAATATCCTGGGAAGCATGTCGCGATGCATGGCAACGTTGCCAAACCAAGTGTGGGACAATTTGACGTTTTCCAGCTCCGGAAACAGGTTGACGAGGCCGTTACGCAGATAGAGCTTGGGCTCAATCGGATCGCCCCTTCGTGAGCTGTCGCGGCCGCCGAGCAGAATGCGCTTTCCGTCCGGCGTGGGCCGGTAATAGAATCCAAGCTTACGGCCTTCCGTCATCGTCATCTGCTTCGGCATCAAGCGCGCCATGACATCTGGTGCAAGCTCTTCCGTTACGATGATGCGGCTTCGGACCGGCACCAGCCGGCGACGCAGATAGGGCACTGCGCCGTCTGTGTACCCGTCCGTGCAGACGAGAACTTGGCGAGCCCGCACCGTGCCTGCGGAGGTCGAAACCAGGAAGGCCGAACCATCCCGTTCGATAGAGCTCACACGAGTTCCAGAATGGACGGTCAACCCGGAAGCAAGCGCCACGCGCAACAATTCGGCATGGAATTTAGCCGGGTGCAGTCCACCGATATCCATTCGCACCATGCCGCCGCGATAGAAGTCGGTGCCGATATATTTGCCTTGTTCGCGGTAGGGTACACCATATGCTTCAATGCCGAGCTTTTTCGCCAGGACGTCAGCGCTCCGGGCCGTCTTCTCATAATCTTCGAATCCGACGACGCCTTTGAATTGACCCACAAGCCGGAAATCGCAGTCTAGCCTTTCAGTTTTGATCAGGTTGTAGACGAATTCACGTGCGATCTTGCCCTCGGTCTCGATCGCGATCGCCTTCTCTTCGCCAAATCGCCGAGTGATTGTCGCGTAATCCGGACGAATGCTTCCGCTTGTGATCCCCCCATTGCGGGAAGACGCACCCTCGCCGGGATTCATTGCGTCAAACGCAGCTACCGACCTGCCTGCGCGCGCGAGAGTCAGGCCCGCGGACAGCCCGGTATAACCTGCGCCGACGATCAAGACATCCAGGTTCTTGGCCAGCGACTGCTTTGGCAAGGGTCTTACAGGCGCCGCCTCCCACCAATATGGAGTATCCTTTTCGGCAATCTTATATTCTTTCATGAGCTCTGCTCTTTCGTTGTTTTCACCCGAGCCGGGAAGGACAAAGTTGTCAGCTGTGGTCGCCCCGCACATCAAGCGCGTCACGCAGACCATCTCCGATAAAATTGAAACTGGTGACGGCGATGGTGATTGCCGCGCCCGGAATGATCGCCAGCCAAGGCGCGGTCCCGAGATACTGCTGTGCCCCATTCAACATGTTGCCCCAGCTCGGAAGCGGCGGCTGGATGCCGTAACCCAGGAAGCTGATATACGCCTCCATCAGGATGGCCCGGGCGATGGTCAGGGTCGATGCAACAATGATCGGACCAATCGCATTCGGGAGGATCTCTCGAAACATGATATGCTTAGCGCTCAATCCCAGCATCCGTCCGGCCTGAACGAATTCCCGTTCGCGGAGCGAGCGAACCTCGGCCTCGACGATGCGCGCCACTTCCATCCAGCTGCTGGCGGCGATAACAACGGTGATCATGATCGCGCTTGGTTTGAGTGCCGCGGCAAGCGCAAGCACGAGGAAGATCGAAGGGAAGGCGAGGAACCCGTCCACTGTGCGCATCAGCGCCGCCCCGATCCAGCCGCCGCGATATCCCGCGATCACGCCAACGATGGTCCCGACCAGAGTGGACAGGAGCATTGCGGAAAAGCCGACGAGCAGCGAGATACGGCCGGCCATGAACAGTCGCGCCGCGATATCCCGGCCAAGAGGGTCGGTTCCGAGGTAATGATGACCAGTGAACGGACCAGCGAAGCGCGCACGCAGGTCGATATAAAGGGAGTCATAGGGGAGAAAGTACGGTCCAAGCACGCATGCGAGCGTCAGAGCCACGATCATCGCCATCCCCAGCAGTGCGAGATGATGGCTCATGAAGCGGCGTGCAGCGCGGCTGTTCCACCAACGGTCCGACCCGGGATTTGCAGCAATAGCGGTCATAACGAGTGTCTCCTGTTGGGCGTGATGCGCTTAACTCATCCGAATGCGGGGATCGATGATCGCCACGGCGATGTCCGCGATCAGATTGCCCAGGATGACAAGTATGGCGGAGAACATCAGTAGTCCCATCACCACCGGATAATCGCTATATCCGAGACTATCGAGAAACAACCGGCCCATTCCCGGCCAGGTAAATACGGTCTCGGTAACGAGCGCCCCCGTAAGGATGCTGGGAAGCTGCATGCCCGCAAGCGTTATCATGGGCAGCAGGGCATTGCCGACGACGTGCTTCATAAGGATCCTGCGTTCACTCAACCCCTTGGCACGGGCGGTCTTCACAAATTCCTGGCTGATGGCATCAAGCGTCGCGGTCCGCATATAGCGGCTCCAAATCGCCACATGGACCAGAGCAAGTACCATACTCGGGAGGATCAGATGGTGCAGATAGTTCAGAAGGGAGCCATCGCCGACCGTGTACATGTTGCCGGCAGGCAGCCAACCCAGTTGCAGCGAAAAAACATAGATACCCAGCAATCCGAACCAGAAGGTCGGAATCGATAGTGCCACCATGGCGCCGACGGTGGCCAGATAGTCAAACGCCGAATAGCGGTGCGTGGCGCCACGGATACCAATCCAGGTGCCGATTGCGATCGCTATCACCGTGGACGAACCCATCAACAACAGGGTCGCGAAAAGGTGACGGCCGATGACGCTCAACACCGTTGCCCCATCCCGGAACGAGTGCCCCCAATCGCCCTGCAGCAGGCGCCAGGCCCAGTCCAGGTACTGCATCCAAAGAGGGCGGTTCAGCCCAAGCTGTTCCTTGAGGCGGTCGAGATCTTCTTGGGTCATTCCGGGATCGAGGCCGTACTGCGCCAACGGGCCTCCCGGTATCAGATTCAGGATGGTGAATCCGATGATTGAAACTATCACCAGTAGGATGAGGCTCTGGTAAAGCCGGTTAAGTAGGAAGCCGCGCATTCAACTCTCCTCATGACATCGCCAATGAATGGGCCGCCGCCGCTACTCGTGACGGCGGCTCCGGAGATCAGCTCTTCCAATGCCATCCGGCGGCATGCCAGGATGCGACGCGGGTGTTGGCATTCGGCTTGAAGCCCTCGAGTCCTCCCTTACGGCCGAACACGTTGGTGTACGCAAACAACGGCAGGAACGGCAGGTCTTGCCGGACGATTTCCTGCACGCGGAAGTAAATTGCCCTTCGCTCTTCGGGATCAAACGTACGGACACCCTTTTCGAGCAGCGCGTCGACCTCCGGGTTGGAGTACTGGCCGGTATTTGATCCTTTTCCGCCTTTCGCGACAATCGCGCGCGTGTGCAGGCGGTTCGTCACGTCGGGGTCCGCCGCGATGACATAGGTCACACCGGAAATTGCGGAGTCGAACTGCGATTTGAGCCAGAAATCGCCCCACATCACTGCTCCTGGCAGATTTGATATGGTCATCTCGACCCCGATTTCAGCAAATGTCTGCTGCAGAAATTGCTGCACTTGTTCACGCAGATTGTTACCTGCCGTTGTTGCATTGGAAAACGACAAGCGAACCCCGTCCTTGGCGCGCACTCCATCCGATCCCGGCACCCAGCCTGCCTCGTCGAGGATTTGACGCGCCCGCTCCAGGTTGTACTCCTGCGCCGGCAGGTTCGGATTGTAGTAGTAGGATTGCTGCGGCATGAAGGTTTCGGTGAGGTTACCTACGCCATAATAGATCGCGTCTATGATCGCTTTTCTGTCCATAGCGGCGTAGAGCGCCTGTCGCACTGCCGGATCCTTGAATTGCGGCTTTTCAAGGTTGAGGTAAATCGACTCGACTGACGCCCCCGATTCCAGAGTAACCACGCGATCCGGCAAGTTACTGGCTTCCGCGTAATGATCGGCGGTAATGTAAGCTTGGTCGACAAGGTCGACGTCGCCGCTCTTGAACTGGGTGTAGAGCACCGTCATGTCCGGAATATATTTGAAAACGAGCCGCTCGAGATAAGGACCTTCCCCGAAATAGTCAGCGTTCGCGACGAGTTCGATATGATCGCCGGCGATGCGTTGCGCCCACTTGAATGCTCCAGTGCCAATAGGCGCCTGATTGAAGCCGGCGGCGTTCGGATCTGCCTCCTTCTCGAGAAGGTGCCTCGGAACAATGAAGGTCTCGGCGAGAAACGACAAGTAGGGCGCGAAAACGGACTCCATCCGCCAGGTGATCTCCGTGGGTGAGACCACCTTGATATCACGCACTAATGAATGGCCGCTCGTACGCCATGCTCGGAACTTGGGGTTGGTGATGAGTTCGAGAGTGAACTTCACATCTTCCGCTGTAAAGGGCTCACCATCATGCCAGCGGACGTCGTCGCGCAGACGAATGCGCCACTGCAGGCCGTCCTGCGAGATACCGCCATTTTTTTGGCTTGGTACTTCGGCCGCGAGATTGGGCTGGAGAACGCCCTCGGGGTCCATTCGAAAGAGCGCATCAAACACCGAGAAATGCACGGCGTCGTCGACTTCGGTATGCGCCATCAGCGGATTGAAGACAGTGGGTTCCTGTGAAAGCCCGACGACGACCCTACCGGTCGGTTTTGCAGGGGCGGTCTGGCCAAAGGCCGGCGACACCAGGAGGTTTGGCGCGACAAGCCCTGCCAGCCCCCCAGCTGCCATCATGCGCAGGGTCTCGCGTCGCGAATAGGTCTGTTTAGTCGTTTCAACCTTGGTCATGATGTCTCCTCCCTAGTGGACATGTTTGGATTGGCATTCAGGAATGAGCGGCGGTAGCCGGGGCGGTATTCAGACGCTCTCCGGGAATGGCTGCGACCAACTCGCGCGTGTAGGCGGATTGCGGATTGAGGAATATCTGCGAGGGCGGGCCGCGCTCGACGATCCGGCCCTTCTGCATTACTGCGATCTCGTCAGAAATCTGGCTTGCCACCCGCAGATCGTGGGTGATGAAGATCATGGCCACGCCGGTTTCTCGCTGAATTTGGTCCAGAAGTTTCAGGATCTGGGCCTGGATCGACACATCGAGGGCAGATACGGCCTCGTCGGCGATGAGAAGCTTCGGCTTGAACATCAATGCCCGCGCTATACCGATGCGCTGGCGCTGCCCACCGGAAAATTCGTGCGGATAGCGACCGAAGGCACCTGCATCGAGTCCCACATGGGACAGCAGCGCCCTCGCCTCCTCCCGGGCCTGGGCATAGGGCGTCCCGTGGGCGACGGGGCCGACCGTCAGAATCTGCCCGATCGTCGAACGCGGATCCAAGGATGCAAACGGATCCTGGAAGATCATCTGGATCCGCGGCCGCAAAGGGCGGAAAACCACTTCGGACAGCTTGGCGATATCGTGGCCGTCAAACAGTATCCGTCCACCGTCACTGTCCATCAGCTTGATGAGCAACCTCCCGAGCGAGGACTTGCCCGAGCCGCTCTCTCCGACGATCCCCAATGTGCGGCCAGGCGCCAGGTCGAACGATACATCGTTCACGGCGGTAACGATCCGCTTCTTGCCGAAAAACACACCGCTGCTTCGATAGGTCTTGACCAGACCTTCGACCTTCATGATTGGCTTGGCGGGGGCCGCGTCCTCGTGTGCACGATCCCTGCCGCTGAGGTGGGGGACAGCTGCAACCAAGCGCTGCGTATAGGGATGGCGGGGTGCCTTCAGCACCTGTTCCGCACTTCCTTGCTCTACGATATGGCCCTTTTCCATTACCACCACGCTGTCGGCGATCTCTGCGACAACCCCAAAATCGTGGGTGATGAACATCACACTCATGCCCTTGCGCCGCTGGATGTCGCGGATCAGTTTCAGGATCTGGGCTTGGGTGGTTACATCCAGAGCGGTCGTTGGCTCGTCCGCAATCAGGATCTTAGGCTCGAGTGCCAGAGCCATCGCGATCATAACCCGCTGGCGCTGCCCACCAGACAGTCGGAACGGGTACTGGTGGTACATCAATTCCGGGTCCGGCAATCCCACCTCTGTCAGCAGTTCAATAGCACGGATCCGGCGCGACGCGGGCGTTCCGACATTGTGCGCTGCCATGACTTCGGTGACCTGCTCGCCGACTGTCATCAGCGGATTCAAGGCCGA
Organism: Sinorhizobium sp.; assembly: GCF_059070375.1. Lineage (NCBI taxonomy): Bacteria > Pseudomonadati > Pseudomonadota > Alphaproteobacteria > Hyphomicrobiales > Rhizobiaceae > Sinorhizobium > Sinorhizobium sp. Next base: position 133,225 of record NZ_JCACWC010000001.1, on the reverse strand, counting down.
AAGCGGGTCCTGGAAGATCATGGAAACGACGCGACCGCGCAGATCCCTGAGCTGTTCGGGAGAAGCCCCCACGATGGCCGTGCCTTCGAGATGAATCGCGCCTGCCGCCACCGGTATCACCTTGGGTAGTAGGCCCATGATCGTGTTGGCTGTCACCGATTTGCCCGAACCGGACTCGCCGATGATGCACAAGATCTCTCCGCGCTTTAGATTGAATGAGATATTCTCTACGGCGAAAGCCCGCTCCATCCCTTTCGGGAGGCTGATACTCAGGCCGCGCACAGAGAGCGCCACCTCGTCCGCGCCCAAAGTCTGGATGCTGGCGATCATCGAGTTATCCTCCTATTCACCGCAACGATGCGGCAGTTGCAACGCCCCTGCGGGGAACGGCGTATGCTGTAGCTATCCACGCACTGACCCAGACTGCCGAGCTCTTACCGATACATGCACCAGCGGCAGCTCTGCGTCTCCTCCAGGCGTGACGCCGTTTGATCGTCACTACTTTCTTCGCGGTGTCGCCGTGTCTTGCAAAGGAGATCCCGGCTGGCAGACCCTTTGCCATCGCACGTCATGCCATGACCGAATGAGGCTAGTATCGACTTCTCCTGCCGAAGGAGTCACCGAATTACGCTTCCGCAACAGCAGGAAATTCCAAAATGGTTGGCGCCTTCAGAATTTCTCGACGCTCTTCGGAGACCAAGCAGAGCTGATTTATGAACTATTTCAAAGTCATCAGAAACCAGCGCCCGTTGTTAGAGAGCAGGTCGTGCCAAGACGGACCTCAATGTTGAGTTTGAACAGTTGCTTCTCCCGACAGCCCGGCCCGAGAGCAATTTCCCCTGTCGGACTACTCTGATCTGTGCGCGGCCAACCGGCAGTCAGTCGAACTTCGCTGTATCTAAGTTTCGCAAAGTTGCGTTGTCATCGGTGCGATGCTACGTGACGCAAATCGGGGCACAGGGTTCCTCCTGCCCGGCACCCGTATTTCGGGAGAAGATTTCGAACGCCAGGGGCAAATCAGTGAAAGATGCCGAGCCTAGTGTGCAATCATGAGCTGATCGACCCTTGGCGGCTGCAGAGTTGCCAAGGTCGTTGCACTTGTTGAACCGGCGAAGGAGCTCAAAGTCAAATGCCGAAGTCAGTTCGACTTAAGTCATTCGAATTGGTGGCACGGGACATCAATGAGATCGATGTCGGCTCGCTCCACGCCTTAACCGTGGCCGTCGGTTGGCCACACCGTCCCAAAGACTGGGATTGGCTTCGCCAGTTCGGCCGGGGCATCGCGGTAGTCGACAGCATCGGCCGGGTTTTCGGAAGCGCCATGTGGTTCCCCTATGGCCAAGACGTTGCGATGATCGGCCTGGTGATCACCACTCCGCGCTCGCAGGCTCAGGGTAATGCGCGGTGGCTCATGGAGCAGGTATTCGAAGAATGCCGCGGCAGAAATCTGTATCTCAATTCAACTCGCGCGGCACACAACCTGTATGTCTCGCTGGGTTTTGCAAACGAGGCGACGGTATGGATGCACCAAGGAACGGTTGCTTCCTCCCTACCCAACTTGCCCGCCCCGAACGGTGATTTGATCGAGGCGGGGATTGATGCACTCCCGCAGATCATCGAACTTGATACCCAGGCCTTCGGTTGGAAGCGAGAGGAGCTGATCTCGGCACTAGCCCCGATTTCCACCATCCAATCCCTCTGCCGGGATGGGAAGATCGTTGGCTATTCTATATGCCGGGAGTTCGGCCGCGGCCATGTGATCGGCCCCGTGGTTGCAAGCAATGACGATGACGCGCTTCAGCTTATTGCCGTCCATCTACGGAACCTGAAAGGGCAGTTCGCGCGTGTCGACACGCGGGAAACAGGACCATTGGTCAACTTTCTTCGCGCGAGTGACTTTCGAGTGGCCGAACGAGTAACGACTATGTCGCGGGGCCGACTCCTTTTGAACCGCAAGGCCGGCGAGCCTTGGGTTTATGGCTTAGCTGGTCACGCACTCGGGTGAACCGCAGCCCGTCCCCTGATGACGGGCTCGATAGCTTTGGTCGGCTCATACACACAGGAAGCCTTTTCAGAGCAGCCTCGGCTTGTCAGCTCTTGCGTCGCCCCCCGCCTCGGCCTGCCGACGCTCGAAATGGCGGCTTTCGAAGCCACTTAGGTATTCCCGCCAACCCCGTCTCGCCAACTGCCATGAGAGGCAGACCGCAATGCTCTATTCGGCTTCCAACACAACGCTGCCAAAACCAGCGCACGCGAACGGCTGCCTTCGGTGGAGCAACAGCTGAACTCAGGACACGACCAAGTGCGAGACGCGGCGCCAGCAAAAGGTTGTGCGGGATTTGCTGCAACCGAAGAGACTTCTGCTGAAAGACGAAGCATTCCGGCACATTCTTCCAAACAACTGCAACTATGCTTCGTCCATGCCGTAGAGTTCACAGGAGCCAAGGATATGGATCGCTTCAGGCCGAAATACGTAACATTCGACTGCCATGGTACGCTAATCAACTTTCAAATGGCGGAAGCCGCTCGTGATCTGTTCGGTCATCTTCTGGATGGGCCGAGCATGGACGAATTCATCAGGAACTTCCAAGCGTACCGCATCGATGAGGTATTGCAGGACTGGAAGCCCTATGCCGACGTTGTTCACAACGCGTTGGAGCGCACGTGCCGCCGCAACAAGGTTGCATTCAGGCCCGAAGACGCCGAAATCATCTACAACCGCGTACCGACCTGGGGACCGCATCCGGATGTGCCCGAGGGCCTAGCCAAATTAGCCAAGGAAATCCCGCTGGTCATTCTCACAAACTCCATGGTGGCCCAGATCCCGTCGAATGTGGCAAAGCTAGGCGCGCCGTTCCATGCCGTCTACACCGCAGAAGAAGCGGGAGCTTACAAACCCCACCTCAAGGCGTTCGAATATATGTTCGACATGTTGGGATGCGGACCGGAAGACATCACGCACGTTTCGTCGTCTTTCCGTCACGACCTCATGTCCGCCTATGACCTGGGTATCAAAAGCAAGGTGTGGGTCAACCGCGGCCATGAGCCGGCCAACCCCTATTATGAATACACCGAGATCCGCGATATTTCGCAGCTGCCCGGCGTTTTCGGGCTCTGACTTGAGATAAGGCAACAGCGGTTCAGGGACGAAAACGCGCGCGGGCCACTGAGCTATGCTGGAGTGCCTGCTCTGAGCTAGTCAGATTAGATCAGGGTTTCCAACTACGCAGCCCGAAAAGCACCATGAACGGACGAGGATCTTCAAATTGGGCGATCTTAGTGGACTTGCTGCTGATCAGGAACTAGGCCGGCGCAACAGCTCTGCGGCTCCGGCCTCCCGTCACCTGCCGCATGCTGCAGCGTCGACAGAAGCCTATTTTCGTGCCGCAACCGCCATTCTGTCCTCGCCGCCAGACGAGTCAGAACCGGACATTTCGGCGACACTGCTCAAGCGGCACTACGGACTGGAAGGATCGACCGCGGTCTTATCCTCCGAGGTCGAGCGCACTGTAGAGGTCTCCCTGTCCGACGGCCGCCAATTGATCCTGAAGACGTCGGCACGACAAGAGGCGGTCGACAGCTTCCGTTTCCAAAGTGCCGCTTTGGCTGCACTGCAAGGAAGCGTGGGATTTGCTGCACCCACAGTGATCCCTACCAGTGGGGGCGCATTGATGTTTGAGGAAGAGGGTCTAAGTGGTTACCTGCAGACCCGAATCGAGGGCGTGTCTCTGCACCAGGAGACGCCGACTCCTGATCTCCTCTTTCGAACTGGAAACGCCCTCGGCCAGATGGACCTAGCCCTTGCGCAAGTCAATATACCCGCAGCCCACCGCCCCATTCTCTGGCATGTAGGGTGCTGGCCGCGATTGATGGAACTGGAGGAACACCTACCTTCTGGAAGCGTTGCCGAAAGCGTTCGGACCGCAATGGCGGAGTACATGAGGTTCGTCGAGCCGCAGATCTCGAACCTGGAGTGGCAGGTCGCGCACAACGATCCTAGCCCGTTCAACACAATTGTTACCCCCCACGGCTTGGGTTTCATCGATTTCGGCGATGGCTGCTGGAGCCCGAGGATACAGGACCTGGCTATCGCGGCGAGTCACCTCGTGACAGATCCGGCGCTTCCTTTGGGCGGAGCCGAACATCTCATTTCGGGCTATGCCTCGGTCGTCCCACTTTCCGCCTTGGAAGCAAGACTGCTGATCGGACTCATGCGCGCACGACAAAGCGCACTGATACTGGTCAATTACTGGCGCTCCCACCTCTTTCCGGCAGACGCGCAATACATCAAAAAGAATGTGGCTCGTGCCGAGCGCGGGCTAACTATTCTGGCGCCTCTTTCCACTGCATCAGGTGAGGCCGCAGTCCTCGCGGCAGCGTCACAGCCATCGCCGTAACTCTTAGACAGGCAGGAACACATGTCCACAGACCTTATGCCCAATCGCTACAGACCCGGCGAGTCTGATCTCCCAGCGCGCGAGGCCGAGCTGATTGCCCGTCGTGATGCAGTTCTGGGAGCATCTTATCGACTGCAGTACCGACGGCCCGTGCACTTCGTTCGCGGCGAAGGCATGTGGCTCTACGATCCCGACGGGCGAGCCTATCTTGACTTCTACAATAACGTTCCTTCCCTCGGCCATTGCCACCCGGAAGTAAACGCGGCAATGGCCGAGCAAGCGGCCCGAATAAGCGCTAATACGCGTTATCTAGAACCAAGACTTGTCAACTATGCCGAGCGGTTGGTTGATACCTTCCCCGAGGAGCTAGACCGGGTGGTCTTTACTTGCACGGGGAGTGAATCCAACGATCTGGCCCTGCGTATCGCACGACTTGTGAGCGGCGGCGAAGGCGTGATCGTTTCCTCTTATGCCTATCACGGCACAAGCGCGGCCGTCGCCGCGGTTTCGCCAAACTTGGGCGATGCCGTCAAGCTCAGCCCATTCGTGCGCATGGTACCGCTTCCCGGTCCAGCGGGCGTGCCAGAATCCCAGGCTGCGGACTTTTTCGAGGCACAGATCCGTTCCGCCATTTCGGATCTGAACCGTCGTGGCATAGGCGTTGCGGCCCTGCTTATCGACAGTATTTTTTCCAGCGACGGCGTATGGGTGGATCCTCCCGGCTTCGTTGCCGGCGGAGCTGCAGCGGCACGGGACGCAGGCGGCCTCGTCATCGCCGACGAAGTTCAGCCGGGCTTCGGGCGAACTGGCGCTCATATGTGGGGCTTCGAGCGGCACGGGATCGTTCCGGATCTTGTAACCCTCGGCAAGCCAATGGGTAACGGGTTTCCAATTGGCGCGGTCGTTGGTCGCAAAGCCCCAATGGAGCGCTTTGGTGCAACCGCTCGCTACTCGAACACCTTTGCCGGAAACACTGTTGGAATAGCGACGGCGGACGCCGTGCTGACGATCCTGCAACGTGACCAAATCCCTGAAAATGCGCTTGCCATGAGCCAGCGGCTTCGAGCCGGGCTGACGGAGATGGCAAAGCAGCATACGGGCGTTCGTGCAATCCGCAATGCCGGTCTCTTCTTTGGCGTAGACATCGGGTCCGAAGGCATGCCGGCCCCGCGCCGGCGTGCAATGGCTTTGGACGTGGTGAATGCAATGCGGGATGATGGCGTGCTTATCAGCACGACAGGAGCCAATGAGGATGCGCTCAAGGTGCGCCCTCCACTCGTTTGCAAAACCGAGCACGTAGACCTCTTCCTAGCAGCTATGAAACGCGCACTCATCAAGGTCGCCGGGTACACGAAGCCCGACGGCTTGTGCGGAGCCACCTGACAGCGTCACACCAAAATCGTAAGCCGCAAGTCGAGGCCAAACCAGGCTGCGAAACCTGGGCATGCTCGCGTCGTGAACTGCAGCTCAAGTCCGCCAAGATCGGAGCGGCTGAATAAAGACACGCAGAACGGAAGGCAGAGGCGCCAAGATCGCGCCTCTGCCGCTTCCGTCATCCAAATCGCGCGGGCGTGCGCGACTTCTCTTGAGCCCGCAGCGGCGCCGGACCGCTGCTGCAATGGCGATTGGACTACAGATCGAGCTTCGCGTCACCAGCGTCGCCTGCGTACGATTATTCACGATCTGCCACGGCGAACGAATTCTGATCGTCGTCGATGTCGTGGGCGGCACAGCGCTCTCAGCGCCTGCGAGCCGGACGTCACAATGGTTGGCGGCACCCGTATCGACCTGCCCCCAACCGGGTCGCTGCCGACGGCACGATGGTGTCGGCAAAGGACTGAACGGCCCATGCCTTCATGCGGAAATGGCTTGAGGTTCTAGGCACCGAGATCTACCACATCTGATACCAGTCCGGCACACCTTCGTGTGCCCTTCTTTCGCAGCAGTTTCGCCGCTCGCTAAACCGCCCCAGGGTTCCAACCGCGCCCTCTGTTGCCAAACATTTCGTATCCGTCCTTCGTGACGGCGAGCGTATCCTCGAGCTTGATGAAACCGCGCTGCGGATGGAGCATCGTCGTCTCGACGGAAATGACCATGCCTGCCTCCAGGGGCCGATCCGCATCTACGCCTTCGTAAGCGACGGGGTGGTTGGTCATCAGGAACGGTGCTTCGTGGCTGATGAGCCCCATGCCGTGGCAGAAGAAGTCGGTAAAGTCGGCCGAAGGCGAGCTTCTCAAAGCCTCTTCCGCCGAAGCAATCATCTCACTGCCTCTCGCGCCGGCCTTGATCCTGGCAAAGGCTGCCTGCTGGATCGCATCGACTTCAGCTAGCAAGTCCTCGAGCTCCGCATCGGGCTCGCCGAGCACGCCCATCCGGCAAAGGTCACCGATATAGCCCTGGTAGTTGCCGCCGGAATCAATCGAAAGCACCTCACCCTTCGCCCATGCCTGCGGAGAGGCCGCACGGTTGTGACTAGCACCCAGGGTCAGCAGGCAATACTCGAAATACAGTCCGCGATTGGTCTCTTCTCGCCTGAGCCGTTCAATGATCTCGCCCTTGGTGGATCCCTCTCGTGCAGCCGCGATGGTGGCGAGCATTGAATCAGTGATCAGTTCGGAGGCAACCTTGAGCTTCTCCAGCTCTTGCGGTGTCTTGATCGAGCGCAGTCGCTCGAGCGTATGCGTCGCCTCCACGAAACGCGCACCTTCAAGGCGAGAAGCCAACAGATCCCGCGCATCGGCCGGCAGGAAGGGCGGTTCGATGCCGATGCGAGCACCCGACTTACCGATCTTTCTCAGATGCTCGACCGCAAGCGCTGCTGCGTCGAGTGTACCCCATGTCGCCGTATGAACGGCGGGTGTCCAGAAAGGGTTGTTCTGGTGTTCTCCCCCTTCCATGCGGTTGCCAATATACGCCGAGTGATCGGGGGAGCCCTTCTCATAAACGACGATCGGCAGATAGCGGCTGTGGCCAATCGCATCCATTGCGGCGAAGAAGATGAACTTGTAACCGCCCAGCAGGTACTGCGCGTTGTGCTTGGATGTGGCGAGCAGAACGTCGATGCCCGCCTCCTCCATGAGCTTGTCGAGTTTCGCCGCATCGAAGGGGGGCCCCGCCGCTAGCGTTTGTCTTGGGCTGATGTCCACGGAATTTCTCCCACAAAGCCGTTGTCGTGCGCCCTTAAGTACCGGGCGGGATTAGACGGAAATCCGGCAGATCCCGAAGCGCACGCTCAGGGCCTGCCGGTGAATAGACCACGAAAAGCTGCATCGGGCCGGGACCCGTGTTCCTTGTCGAGTGGAACCGGCTTTCCGGTACATAGATAGTGCAACCGGGTCCAACCCTCTGCGTCACCGGATCGCCGTTCTCGTCCTCCACCATCTGCTCGCCCTCTCCCGAGATGACGAAAATGATCTCTTCGGCTCCCGGATGATTGTGACGCGCATGCCCCTCGCCGCTCGGCAAATCCACCACACCGCCCGAGAAGCGCTCAGCCCCGTTCACCTCCGGCGCGACCGTCAGCGCAAGCCGGCCCCAGTCGAAGCCGAAACTGTCAACATCAATCGGGTAGAGAAAATATTTGTCCTTTGCCATGCCGCGGCCTCCTCCGCATCCTGCTCGCTTCAAACCACCGTACTGATGGCAAGCGCCTTGAACTCTTCCGTCTGCTTGCGGATCGCCGCCTCGGCAGGCAGGCGTTCCATGGAACTTGCGCCATAAAAGCCATTGCAGCCTGGGCAACGATCCAGGACGTACCCTGCGTCCTCCGGCATCGAAATCGGCCCCCCGTGGCAGAGCACAATGACGTCCTTGCGTACCGAGCGCGCGGCCGCCGCTATCGCGTCGATTTCGGTCGCGCAGTCGTCGAGCGAGATCGCGGAAGTGGCGCCGATCGCACCTCCCGTGGTAACGCCCATATGAGCGACAACGATGTCTGCACCCGCCTTCGTCATCGCGATCGCTTCTTCCTCGTTGAAGACATAGGGTGTCGTCAGCAGGTCGAGCCGGTGGGCCTCGGCGATCATGTCCACCTCGAGACCATAGCCCATCCCCGTCTCCTCAAAGCTCCGCCGCATCCGTCCATCGAAGAGGCCGATGGTGGGGAAATTCTGTACGCCGGAAAAGCCCATGGCCTTCAGTTCCGCGAGAAACTGGGGCATGAAAACGAATGGGTCGGTGCCATTGACGCCGGCGAGTACCGGTGTCGCCTTCACGACCGGCAGCACCTCCAAGGCCATTTCCTTCACGATCTCATTGGCATTTCCATAGGCGAGCAGACCGGCCGCCGAGCCACGGCCCGCCATTCGGTAACGGCCGGAGTTATAGATGATGATGAGGTCGATGCCCCCGGCCTCCTCGGCCTTGGCCGAAATCCCCGTTCCGGCCCCACCTCCGATGATTGGCTTGCCGGCGGCGATCATGCCGTGGAACTTTTCAAGAATGGTCTTGCGGGGGATTAGTGGCATCGGTGTCTCTTTCAGAGTTGGCAATGTCTCGGTACGCGCCGACTGCGGCCTCGGCGAACTGCGGATCGTTGATGTGGAGCGGAAGGCGTTCGATGCGGCGCCGGTCATTTCTATCGACGGTGGCTTCCAATGCCTCGAAGAGCGCCGCATCCGCTGCAGGATCGAAGAAGGCGCCGCCCTCGATATCCAGTGCCGACACGCCTCGCTCCGGGATCAGGAACCGGACAGGTCCGCTGCAGAGGTTCAGCTTTGCGCCAATCCATCTTCCGATCGCGGCGCATTCCTCCGGAGTCGTGCGCATGAGCGTGACGTTTGGATTGTGGCGGTACAAGAGCCGGCCGGAATATCGCTCCGGCACCGTCTCTGGCGCCCAGAAATTGACCATATCCAAAGCCCCGACGGAGCCGACATAGGGCAATTCGGTGCGCGCAATTGCGCCGAAACGATCCTCGGTCGCCGGCAACACGCCGCCGAAGAGAAGATCGCACACCTCCGTCGTCGTGATGTCGAGCACACCCGATAGAAGCCCGCTGTCGGCAAGCTTCTCCATTGCTCGTCCACCGGTGCCTGTGGCGTGGAAAACCAAACAGTCATGGTCGGCCTTCAATTGTTCAACGATGGCAGTCACACAGGGCGTCGTCACGCCGAACATGGTCAGGCCGAGAGCGGGCTTCGCGGCCGTTTCGTCTGCCGGCCTGTTCGCCATGGCGGTAATCGCCTCGGCCGCATTTTTTAGGATCACGCGGCTCACGCGGTTGAGCCCGGCCATGTCGGTAACCGACGGCATCATGATGATGTCTGAGACGTCAACATAAGGTGCCACGTCGCCGGACGCGAGCGTGGAGACCATGACCTTCGGTAGCCCGAGCGGCAGCCTGCGCATGCCGGCGGTGATGATCGACGTCCCGCCGCCGCCACCCATGCCCACCACACCGGCGACGTCGTCCCGGGCGGGAAGGAACCTCGCAAAGGCCTCGCCCATCGCAGCGATCGCCGTTCCCCGGTCGTCGCCGGAAAGCACCGCGGCGACACCGCCCGGATGGGCCGCGGCCACGGTTTCGGCGGAAATGTCGACCATTACCTTGGGGCGACGCGTTCCGACATCGACCAAAACAGGCTGGCCGCCCGCGGCCTCGACGCAGGACGCAAGATAAACGAGTTCCTCCCCCTTCGTGTCGGCCGTGCCGACGACGTAGATGTGCTTCATCTCTCCTCCCCGGCGACCCTGGCCCTCCTCTGCCTTGAAAGCCGCCTCATGCCGACCGGTTTGCCGACACTTGCAAAATTATGAGATGCGCGTATCGTAAAGATATGGATGTCTCACGTCAACAGAGCGAATCCGCCACACACGCCGAACGCGGTCCCCGAGCCCGCACACGCAAACTCATGTTGGATACCGCCACACGGTTGATGCAGTCCGGTATAACCCCCTCGGTGAGTGAGGTCGCGGAAGCCGCCGAAGTTTCGCGCGCCACTGCCTACCGATACTTTCCGAGCCAGGCGGCGCTGGTTCATGCGGTGGTGCACGAGGCGCTCGGCCCGATCCTCGACTGGAGATCCGAGGCACCCGATGCGCTCACCCGCGTTGGGGATCTGCTCGCAACTGCCATGCCGCGCATCGACGAGTTCGAAGCGACGTTCAAGGCTGCACTGAAGCTCTCGCTCGATCAGTGGGCGCAGCGGCAGGCAGGCACGCTTGGTAACGAACCACAGCTCACGCGAGGGCACCGCGTCGAGCTCCTTCGACAAGTCACCGTGCCACTCGAGGGCAAGGTGCCGGCTGAGGCCCGCGAGCAGTTGGCTCAGGCGCTCTCGCTTGTTTTCGGTGTCGAGGTGCTGGTCGTGCTTAAGGATATTTGGGGCCTCTCGTCCGAACGTGCACAAGCGGTTGCAGAATGGGCGGCGGCAGCCTTGGTCGAGGCGGCGGTCCGCGATGCGCAATCCGCGACATGATCTCGCGCATTCTCGTCGACTCGAGGAACTGGTTTGACCAATTTAGATAATGCGCGTGCATGACGACTTATGGACAACTCATTCCTGGTTGAACTGGGGGTAAGGCATGCAGGTTTAATTCCGTAACACTCCCGGCATTGCGAGCGGTGGCCTGCGGCAATGGCGAGGAAACAGTACCCTTGACGCTCGTGAGATTTGGTAATACCAGATTGGTGCTGCGTTCGCTTGGGCTTAATATCTGTCCCAGGCCGCAAGGGTCGGAGGAGGACCCGCCGCAGAAGCGCCAATCAGGAGGATTTGACAGACGAACCGCCGTGGAAAAGGCGGGGCGGGATACACAAAAGGGGAGGAATATTATGCGCAAGACAGTGGCCGGTCTGGTGGCTGGTATCAGCTTTATGTTCGCCTGCGGGACTTCCGCGCAATCACAAGAACTGACGATTTTCTGGGCCGAATGGGACCCCGCCAATTATCTCCAGGAGCTTGTAAACGAATACGAGGCCGAGACCGGCGTGAAGGTCACGGTCGAAACGACTCCATGGGCGGACTTTCAAACGAAGGCCTTTACCGAATTCAACGCCAAGGGCTCGGCCTATGACATGGTCGTCGGCGACTCACAGTGGATCGGCGCCGCATCGGAAGCCGGCCACTACGTCGACCTCACCGAGTTCTTCAACCAGCACAAGCTAAACGAGGTGATGGCTCCAGCCACGGTGAAGTACTACTCGGAGTATCCTGCGAACTCCGGCAAGTACTGGTCGATCCCTGCTGAGGGCGACGCTGTCGGGTGGTCATACCGCAAGGACTGGTTCGAGGACCCGAAGGAGATGGAAGCCTTCAAGGCGAAGTATGGCTATGACCTCGCTCCGCCCAAGGACTGGAAGCAGTTGCGCGACATCGCCGAGTTCTTCCATCGTCCGGACCAGAAGCGCTACGGCATCGCGATCTACACCGACAACTCCTATGACGGCCTCGTTATGGGCGTAGAGAACGCCATCTTCTCTTTCGGAGGAGAACTCGGAGACTACAGCACTTACAAGGTCGACGGGATCATCAACTCGGAGAAGAACGTCAAGGCTTTGGAAGCCTACCGCGAGCTTTACGGCTTCACCCCTCCTGGCTGGGCCAAGTCCTTCTTCGTCGAGAACAACCAGGCGATCACCGAAAATCTGGCGGCGATGAGCATGAACTACTTCGCCTTCTTCCCGGCGCTGGTCAACGAAGCATCAAACCCGAACGCGAAGGTCACCGGCTTCTTTGCCAACCCGGCCGGCCCGGAGGGCGACCAGTATGCCGCTCTCGGAGGCCAGGGCATCTCCATCGTCTCCTATTCGGAGAACAAGGAAGAGGCGATGAAATTCCTTGAGTGGTTCGTCAAGGACGAGACACAGAAGCGCTGGGCCGAGCTCGGCGGTTACACGGCAAGCGCCAAGGTATTGGAGTCCGAAGAGTTCCAAAACGCCACGCCCTACAACAATGCATTCTACGAGACCATGTTCAGAGTGAAGGACTTCTGGGCAACGCCCGAATATGCCGAGCTGCTGATCCAGATGAACCAACGCATTTATCCCTATGTGACGGCCGGCCAGGGTACAGCGAAAGAGGCGCTCGACGCTCTCGCCAAGGACTGGAACGCGACCTTCAAAAAGTACGGCCGCCAATAACGAACGACACGCGGGTGGGTGCCCGGCTCCCTCCCGCTCTTCAACTTGGCACCGGACAGGGCTCGCGCCGGACGCGGCGCCGCGCTCAGGCAATACGCAACAGATGGCGCAAGTGCGCCCGGCGTCGGCTCTGGGAGGAGGAGCACATTGGCCACCGTGGTTATGACATCGTTGGATTCGAAGTCGCGCGCTGCTTCGCGCGGCTTGAGCGACATCAAAATTCGCAATCTGTTCATTATTCCGACGATCCTGTTCCTGATCGTCTTCAACATCTTCCCGTTGATCTACTCGCTCGGCTATTCGTTCACCGACTTTCGTGCTTCGACGAACGCGCCGGCCACCTTCGTCGGCCTGCAGAACTACCGGGAACTGTTAAACGACCCCTTCATCTGGGCGAACTTCGCAATTACGGCGAAATACGTGATCGTGTCGGTTGCCGGTCAAGTTGCCGTCGGTTTTGGCACGGCGATGCTGCTCAACCGTGAAATCCCCTTCAAGGGTCTCATCACGACACTGCTTCTGCTGCCGATGATGTTGTCGATGGCGGTGGTCGGGCTCTTCTGGAAACTACTCTACGATCCTTCCTTCGGCATCATCAACTACGCGCTCGGCCTCGGCTCTTTCGAGTGGCTGGCGAATCCCGAAATGGCACTCTACGCTGTCGCCATCACCGACATCTGGATGTGGTCACCCTTCGTGATGTTGCTCTCGCTCGCAGGCCTCTCGGCCGTACCGAGGCACCTTTACGAGGCGGCTGCCATTGACCGAGCGGGACCGTTCTACACGTTCTTCCGTATCACTCTGCCGCTCGTTGCGCCGATACTCATGATCGCAATCATCTTTCGCACGATGGAGGCTTTCAAGACTTTTGATCTCGCCTACATTCTCACCAGCCAACCGACCACGGAGGTGATCTCAATCCGCCTCTACAAGATGGCGTTTCAGGAATGGCAGACCGGGCGGTCCTGCGCACTCGCCTACATAGTGCTGATCATGGTGCTCGCGATCACCAACATTTACGTCAAATATCTCAACAGGGTGAAGGAGCGCTGAGATGGCGGCTGTCCAGACTCGCTCCGAGCGCGCGCTGAACCGGGTAGCGATCGCCGCCGTGCTCGTAATCACGCTGCTGTTCCTCGCACCGATCTATTGGATCACGTCTACGGCCTTCAAGCCGCGCAACCTCGCGACGACCATCCCCCCGACGGTCATATTCGAGCCGGAGATCTCGCCGTTCGTCAAGCTCTTCACCAAGCGCTCTCAGTTGCGGTCAGCACCGGATCCCGAAGACTATGCTGCCGCTCCCTGGTGGGAACGGCTGGTCTTCGACGGGGGGGAAAAGGTCGTGCGTTCGGGACGCGGTGAGGTGCAGTTATCCGGCTACCCCAACCGCTTCATGAATTCGCTCATCGTGGCGATCACCTCTACGGTGCTCGCCGTCGGCATGGGCACCTTCACGGCCTACGGCTTCTCGCGTTTCAAAGTGAAGGGCGAAGCGGACCTGTTGTTCTTCATTTTATCGACACGCATGCTGCCGCCCGTGGTCGTGGCGATCCCCATGTTCCTGATGTACCGGGCTGTCGGGCTGAACGACACTCACTGGGGTCTTATCATCCTCTACACCGCCTTCAATCTGTCCTTCTCGGTCTGGCTGATGAAGGGCTTCATCGACGAGATTCCGAAGGAATACGAGGAAGCGGCGCTCGTCGACGGCTACACGCGCTTGGAAGCCTTCTTCAAGATTGTGCTGCCAGAGGCCGCCACAGGGATCGCCGCGACCGCCGTCTTTTGCTTCATCACAGCGTGGAATGAATATGCTTTCGCGCTGATCATGACGAACCGGCGCGCGCAAACGGCACCGCCCTTCATCCCAAGCCAGGTCGGCTCTGGCCTTCCGGATTGGACAGTCATCGCGGCAGGTACCTTCCTGTTCCTGTTACCGGTCGCAATCTTCACCTTCCTGCTCAGGAACCATCTCCTGCGCGGCATGAGCTTCGGAGCGATCCGCAAATGACGTTTCGTGCCATAAATCAGAAGTATCTCGCGCCAGGCGCGCAGCTCCTGATGATATTCGGGATCATCGCGCTGTGCCAGCCGTGGAACCTGTTCCTTCATCGCTATGGACTGACGATGACGTTAGTTGGACTGATTGCCTTCATGATCACGTCGAAGGTACCGCCGGAACAGAATGCTGACGAGAGCAGGCCATGACGCAGATTGAATTACGCGGGATTGAGAAGCACTTTGGTGCCGTTCAGGTCATCAAGGACCTCAATCTCACCATCGCCGACAACGAGTTCATTGTTCTGCTTGGCCAGTCCGGCTGCGGCAAGACGACCACTCTACGCGCGATCGCCGGGCTCGAAACGATCGATGAAGGCGACATCCTCATAGACGGTCAGCCGGTGCAGCACATAAAGGCGTCGCACCGAGACATCGCCTTTGTGTTCCAGTCCTTCTCGCTCTACCCGCACATGACGGTCTTCGAGAATATCGCCTTCCCGCTCCGCGCCACGCGCGGCAACCCTACGGACATCGAGCGCGAGGTTCAGGCGGTTGCAAAAACGCTCCAGATCACCCATCTGCTCACCAAAAAACCCTCCGCTCTTTCCGGCGGCGACATGCAGCGCGTGGCGATCGGTCGGGCACTCGTCCGGCGTCCCAAGGCGATGCTTATGGATGAGCCGATCGGGGCGCTTGACGCGAAGCTCCGCGAAGAGATGCGCGCTGAAATCAAGCGACTTCACATCAAACAGGGCTCGACAACGATCTACGTCACCCATGACCAGGTCGAAGCGATGTCCCTCGCCGATCGCATTGTCGTCATGCACGAAGGTGTGCTGCAGCAAGTCGGCAGCCCTCACGAGGTCTACGCTCGTCCTGCCAACATGTTCGTCGCGCAGTTTGTCGGGAGTCCGGTAATGAACATGTCTGACGTGACGGTTTGCGAGGACGCGGGGCATGCGCGCGTCGTGGTGGGAGGTGCTCCAACGTCCTTCGATTTTCCGTCGAATCTCACGGCCCAGCTCGCTGTCGCTGGGGCTCCAAACGGAAATCTCACCCTCGGCGTACGACCTGAAGGGGTTCTCGTGTCGAGGGAAGCACGTGAGGGCTTCGTGCCCGTCGAGGCCCATATCATCGAACCGCTCGGCTCGCATGACATCATAGACCTACAGGTTGGCGATCAGATGCTACGCGCGCGGACAAAAAGTGGTTTCGTACCCCGGCCCGGCGAGGCCGTCTGGGCTCGCATAGATCCGGCTCAGGCGCACTTCTTCGACAGCTCGACTGGCACATCTTTCGGGATCAGGCTCTGATGGCGCATATCGAACTCAAAGGCATCACCAAGACCTTCGGAACCCACACCGCCCTGAGGGATCTCAGTTTGGAAATTGCCGACGGGGAGTTTTTCGTGCTGCTCGGCGAGACCGGCGCCGGCAAGACGACGACCCTCAGGCTGATTGCCGGGCTCGAGAAGCCTACGAGCGGACAGATCTTCATCGACGGTGAGGATGTCGGCGACTGGGGCGCCGCCGAGCGCGACGTGGCGCTCGTGCTGCAGCAGTATTCGCTCTATCCCCGCTATACCGTCCGCGAGAATCTCGAATTTCCGCTGAAATCTCGCATACGGCGTGTCGAACCGGTCGAAATCAAGGAGCGTGTCGCCCGTGTCGCGAGGACGCTCCGCATTGAGCATCTGCTCGACCGCAAGACGGACCGCCTATCGGGTGGCGAGATGCAGCGCGTGTCCATCGGCCGCGCCATCGTGCGCAAGCCGCGCGTCTTTCTGATGGACGAGCCCCTTTCCGCCCTCGACGCCAAACTGCGCGAGGCGCTGCGCACTGAACTCAAGAACCTTCAGATGAATCTCGGCGCGACCTTTCTCTTCGTCACCCACGATCAGATCGAAGCCATGTCGATGGGCGACAAGATCGGCGTACTCAACAACGGCCAGCTCGTTCAGACAGGCACCCCACAGGAAATCTATCGCAATCCAGTCAACACTTTCGTTGCACGTGCAGTTGGATCGCCGCCGATGAACCTGATCTCCGGCAAGCTCGCGGCCAGCGAGGCTATCGCTGACGAAGGCTACCGCTTGCCTTTTGATGCTGCGCTCGGCGCCGCGCTTGACGGACGGCCCCTGACCTTCGGCATCCGCCCTGAGGATCTCTTCCTCGAAAGCGGCGCACCCGGCGAGGCCCGCGTGCACGACGTCGAGAACCATGGCGTCGAAAAGATCGTCACGCTTCGTACAGGCAACCACTTCTTGCAGGCGACGGTGCCAGCTCAGGCCGACCTCGAGATCGAGGAGTCTGTTCGCTTCTCCTGGAATCCGGAAAAAGTCGTGCTCTTCGACGGCGGAAGCGGGATAAGCCTGCGCCATGCTGGCTGAGGCGTCATTAACGACAAAAACCGATTCCATCCTGGTCGTGCCTTCCCGCCCGCTTGCGCGTCATTCACATGACCATCAGGACGCGTCCATCCGGGTTGGGCGAAGCCCTATGCAGGGAACCGTCGCCTGTAGTGTTCCACAACCTCAGCGTTGCGGAGATTAACGGGCAATCCCCCTTCCATGACGCGGATCGCTTCGGCCGCAGCTCCTATTCCCATGCGCATCATGCTTTGCTCTGTAATACCGGCGAGATGAGGCGTCACGATCACATTGTCCTGCCGGAAGTAGGGATGCTCGGACGGGAGGGGCTGTGTAGAGAACACGTCAAGGGCAGCGCCGCCGATACGCCCCAGCTCTAGCGCCTCGATCAACGCACCATCATCCACGACCGGACCGCGCGACACGTTGACGAGGATCGCGCCCGGCTTCATGCGCGCAATTCGCTCGCGGCTTAGAAGCCCGGTCGTCTCGGGCGTGAGCGGGCAACAGAGAACGACGATATCAGCCGTCGAAACCAGATCGTCGACTGAGAGAAACCGGACACCGTTCGGCAGGCTTTCCGGCGAGCGGCTGTTCGCAACGACCTCCAGCTGGAACCCGTACTTCGCGATCCGGAAGACCGCCTTTCCCACATTGCCCATGCCGATGACGCCCATGATGCGGCCAGCGAGATCAAGTGCTCGGTCGCAGTGGGCTCGCCCAGCACTCCAACCCATGTTTCTGAGATCGCGGTCCATAGGACGGAACTGGCGCAGCAGCGCAAGCGTCACCATGAAGACGTGCTCCGCAACGGTCGGTGCGTTAACGGCCGGCACGTTGGCGATAAGCACACCGGCGGCCGTGGCCGCGTCATAGGGAATCATGTCGAGCCCCGCACCGTGCCGGACTACGGCGCGCAGGGCCGGTACATTTTCGAAGAAGGCCGGCGGTATCGGCGCGCGCACGATGACAATCTCCGCACCCTCACCTTCGCGAAGCAACGTCTCGGGATCGGGGGCGGACGCGACGCGAAGATCACCCGCCGCCTTCAGCATAACTTCGGCGTCGGGGTGCAGGCGGTGGGTCGAGAAAATGAAACTCATCGGCCTCCTCATTGCCGACCGGGGACTACTCCGCGGCTGTCGCAGGCCCCCCGATGAGGCCCTTCCAGTAGCTTTCCGCGCCCTGAAGATGCGCGTTCATCAAAGCTTGGGCGAGATTGCCATCGCGTGCGAGCAGCGCCTCGTAGATACGGATATGTTCTTCATGCGAGCGGCGGCTGCGGGCGATATCAGCGAAGTAGATAGGCAGTCGCTGTTCGCCCATCGTGTAATAGACGCTGCAGATCCGGTGGAACACGCTGTTCTTCGTCGCCCGCACGATCTCCAGATGAAAGTCCCTGTCTTCGCGCGCGAGGCCCTCGCCTGCAGCGATCTTCGCCTCGGAAGCGGCGAGAATTTCGCGCAGCCGTTCGTAGTTCTCCTCCGTCGCCCGCGCGCAGGCGAGCTCCGCAGCCTTGATTTCGTGGATCTTGCGGAGTTCCACCGTCTCGTAGATCACGATCGGGTCGAGTGGCACGCCAGCGCGCGCGAAGAGTGCTATGGCTTCGACACTCGCCTCCGTCGTCGTCAGATAGATACCCGACTTTGGCCGACGCTCCACAATGCGCATGGCTTCCAGGATTGCCAGAGCCTCCCGGAGCTGTCCCCGGCTGACGGCGAAGTGCTCGGCGAGCTCCCGCTCCGAGGGTGTTCGTCCACTGCCGCTCGAAGTTGAAAATAGATGGGCCGCCAGGTCCGAAAGCAGATTGTTTTCTTTCATGATTACAGTCTTTGCGCATGAGTCTCCAGGACGCGCTCCTTTATCGTAAATCCCAAGCCGGGTTTATCGGGAATCTCTAGCATCCCGTCTCTCACGGCGACAGTCTCCTCGACGAGGTCGTGGATCATCGGATTCGCGCCGACCGAGTATTCGATGACGAAGCTTGCCGGGGAGGCCGCGCAGATGTGCAGACCAGAGAAGAAGCACGGGGCACCGGCCCACAAATGCGGGGCAAGACGGAGGTTGAAGGCACTGGCGATCGCGCCGATGCGCATGGCCTCCGTAATGCCACCGCAGAACGCCGGATCGGGTTGGAAAATATCGGCTGATCGCAGCACCGCAAGGTCGCGGAAAGCGAAGCGAGTGGCCTCGCTCTCGCCGGCTGCGATCGGCACGTTTCCAGCGGCGCGCACTTCCGCCATGCCGGCCTTATCGTCTGCGATCACCGGCTCCTCGAACCAGGCAAGATCGCAATCCCGGACGAGCTGGATGAAACGTTTCGCGTCGGCAACCGTATAGGTGCCATGCGCATCGACCATGATATCCACCGAGGGGCCAAGCGCCTTGCGGGCAGCACGCACGCGGGCCGCCGAGACATGCGGTGCGCGGTCCATCGCTCCGACCCTCATCTTGACCGCCTTGAAACCGCCACTGGCAAGGTAGGACTCCAGTTGGGCGCCGATCTTTTCGGCACTTTCCCACCCGCCGGAAGCATAAGCAGGCAGCCGATCCGCTTTACGCCCGCCGAGCAGCTTCCATACCGGCACGCCCAGCGATTTGCCAAGGATGTCCCACAATGCGATGTCGACGGCACTGATCGCGGCAATCGAGAGGCCCCGGCGTGAAAGCTCCGGCATAGCATGACCTGACACCGCCGCCGTTTCGTGGCGCACGCCATTGTAGAGCATCTCCCAGATGGCAGAGATATCGGCGGCGTCGCGACCGACGAGCCTCGGACCCACTTCATAGTTGAGCATGTGAACGAGGGTGCCGTAAGTACCCGCGCTGCCCGCAGCATTCTTGCCCTCGCCCCACCCCACGATCCCGTCATCTGTTTCTATGCGCAGGATCGCCGCGTCGAAGGTTGTCAGGCGACCAAAATCGCTGCGATGCTGCCGATTGGCTTCGATAGGTATGCGAACCCACCAGGCTTGGACAGTCTTGATACGCATTTCGCCTCCCAACCCCGCAGCACGCCGGCCGCAGGGCATACTCGGGACCCGTCCCTCACTTGATCAGCGGCAGGATGGTCTCTGCGGTGATCCGCATCTGGTCATCGTAGAACTTCTCGGTCAGCAAGCTCGATCCGTGGTCCTGGATGAATTTGAGCTGCTCCGGCGGGATATCGACCGGATTGCGCTCGACCATATCGCGGTATTTCGCCGCTGGCGTGCGGTCTACCGGAGCCACGAACTCATTGGTGAGCGCGCCGTCATATCCGATCTCTTTCAAAGTGGCGACGATCTTCGGCCAGTCGAGATGGCCGAGGCCCGCCGCAAAGCGGTTGTTGTCCGCCACATGGAAATCGAAAAGCCGGTTTCCGGCAAGCCTGATCGCGTCGTATATGTCCTCCTCCTCGATGTTGAGGTGAAAAGCATCGAGGCAAACGCCGCAATCGGGATCAACTGCGTCGGCTAGCGCGAGCGCTTGGGCAGCGCGGTTGAAGAGATAAGTCTCGAACCGGTTGAGCGGTTCAATCGCCAGCCGGATGCCCTTTCCCCGCGCGTGAGCGAAGCACTCCTTCGTCGCCTCCACGACCCACTGCCATTCTTCCTCCTCGGTGCCATCCGGAACAACCTTGCCGACGGTCGCAGGTACAAGGGTGACGATCTCGCCTTCGAGCTCACTCACCATCGTTATAACACTCTTCACGTAATCCACTGACTTTGCCCGCTGGCCCTCATCCTTGGCTGCGAGGTTGCGCTCGCCGAGCGTTAGCGTCACCGCGCCCCAGCAGCGAATGCCGTGTTCTTTGAGCAGTGCGCGCGTGTCCTTGATGTCATACTGGGCCGGCTCGCCTGAAATCTCGATGCTCTCGTAGCCGTACTTCTTGATGCGTTTCAGCGTGACGGCGAGAGGCTCCGCCCGCATCCAGTTGTGCGTCGAAAGGTGCATAAACGTCCTCCCAAACCATCGTTACTGCCGCGGCACTCGAGAGTGCCGGGGCATCTCCTCCACTCCGACCGAACCCATTCTGGTTTGGCCAATTCTGCTTCATAGAAGGTCTATCCCAAAATACCTCTGCCGGCAAGCCGCTTACGAAGCCTTGCATTTCTGGGCGTTTTTACACGTTTACCCCGTTCGCGGCGCTTCTGTCCTAAATCATTGACGTCGCTAACTTGACCAGATCGCCGCATTTGGTATTACCAGATTGCGATCGGCGTGGGAGGCGTTGCCGCGGCAGTGAGAAACGGGAGGATGGAACCATGAAGATCGGTATGTGCATGTTTCTGTGGACGACGAGCGTCGGCCGGAAACATGAAAAGCTACTCCGGGACATCAGGGCGACCGGCTTCGACGGGGTAGAGATACCGATCTTCGAGGGCGCTCCGGACGAGTACCGCCGCCTCGGCGCATTGCTCGATCGCATAGGTCTGGAGCGCACCGCAGTGTCTGCCATGAGCGACCCTTCCATGAACCTGATTTCGCCTGACAATGCGACACGCAAGCGCGGCATTGCTTACATGCAATGGGCTATCGACTGCGCGGCCGCCCTGGGCGCGCACACGTTAAGCGGTCCACTGCATTCTACGCTCGGCCAGTTCTCCGGTACCGGGCCCACCGCCGCAGAACTGAGGCGGTCCATTTCCTCGCAGCGCGCGATCGGCGATCATGCCGCTCAGCGCGGTGTCACCGTTGCACTTGAGGCGCTGAACCGCTTCGAGTGTTATCTCGTCAACACAATGGACGACCTTGCTGCCCATATTGACGCGATCGGGCATCCGAATATTCGCGCCATGTACGACACCTTCCACAGCAATATCGAAGAAGCCGACCCCGTAGGGGCCTTCACCCGCAATGCGCACCGCATTGTTCATGTCCACATCTCGGAGAACGACCGCGGGGTGCCGGGCCGTGGCAACATTCCATGGCCGGAGACCTTCAAGGAAATCCGTGCGAGCGGCTATGACGGCTGGCTGACAATCGAGGCCTTCGGCCGCGCATTGAAAGACCTCGCGGCCGCAACGAAGGTCTGGCGCGATTTCTCCGAGACCCCCGAAGAGGTCTACCGGGATGGATACCGTCACATCCGGGACGGATGGGAGGCAGCGGCATGACAGACCCGGCCTTCCGGACTACATCCTAGAAGCTCCAGTTGAAATACCCTGTGTGGCGCCGCTCACCAACGCCTGGTTTTGCTAAGCTTGAGCCGGAGCTACCGGCATCTACGCCCCCAACCCTTCGCAACCATGTCATGGTGTCTTCAGGTGACTTCGAACCGCTCAAGCATCTTCTTGAGCTGCAGGTTTTGTCTCTGAAGTTGTTCGGCCAACAGCCGCTTAAGCCGCTTGTTTTCAGCATCAAGGGCGGCCACTTCGTCGAACGAGATCGGATCCGCGGCAGTCTTGGGATCCTCGAGTGCGGCCATTGAGCTATGCGTAGTCGCGTGGGTAGGGCGCCGGCCGACGCGCTTTCGGGGTGTGCGTTTTGATGTTGTTGTCGGCTGCGATGTCTGCTGACTGTCCTGCACTTGCGCAACAGCTTCGGTAGCCGGACAATCGGACTCATGCTGCTTCGCGATTTCAATTTCCGTACCGTCGGCCGACGCTGGCGCTGCTTGGTCAGAAAGGTCATCGCCTGCGGATTCGTTCGCGAAATTCGCAGTCACGGGAGCGGTTGGAGCCGCGTCATCTGCTTCAGGAGTTCCGGGTGCTTCATCTGACTTGAAAAGATGCGGGACCTTGTCTTCTACTTCGCGGGCCACTGCCTTAAGGTCAGTGTCCCCCCAGATGGAATTCGTCCGAGTCTTTGGCTGTCGCCGCCCCGACTTGAACTCGACAACGAAACTCCGCTGTGGCGTTTTCATATACTCTCTCGATTCCTGAGTGCCGTAAAAGGAACAACGCCGACCGGCGCTACTGTTGGCGGACAAATACAGCTCCTCCCGGCACAGTTCAACTGCCCGGCACCCGAAGCGGCGCCGCGTCCTTCGCGTCGCCAACTTCGCAGCTTACGTGCGTGCCACTAGCCGTCCAAGGGGTCTATTCGCGGCTATGCCCGGTCTATCGAGAAATTATTTCCGGCGTACCGCAGGACCGGATGGCCGCTGAAGAACCAACGCCTGCAATTTAAAGTCAATCCAGCTCAAGTCTTTTGCGCAGTTCGGCGTTTTCCGCCCGCAGCTTCTCCGCCAGTAGCTTGCGGAGCCTTTGGTTCTCCTCTTCGAGTTGGACAAGGTCTGCCAACTCATCGCCGGCCGGCACGGGCCTGGTGCCCTTAATACCCTTAGTGTCGTTTTGCTTGACGGCCTTCGCAGCGCCTTTCCAATGATAGTAGGTTTGCTCCGATATGCCGGCGCTCTTGATAGCGTCTTTGAGGGTACTGTTGCCTTGGACTTGCGTCTCAATCAGCTTGAGCTTCTCGCTCTTCTCCTGTTCGCTATACCTCCTGGGTTTCGCGGCCAACGCCTTTGATGAAGCTTGCACTGGTTCGGCAGCCGTCTTTGGACGCCGTGCCGACCTCTGCTTCTTGGTCGTCGGTGCTTTCACTTCTGCGTTCGCCGCTTCAGTTGCAGCAATCGGTCCCGTGTTACTTTCGTCAGCCATCAACAATTTCCTCCTGTGGTCATTGCCTGTTTTCTGCTTAGAGCACCACAGAGTCAACTCAAGCAAAAGAGTTCTGCTTTACGGATGGTTGATATTAGGCTTATGCCAGCAATGTGCCGATCAACGGGGAGTAAGGCTACGAGCTGTCGTCTCAATGACGTGACTCGGAGCGTCGCTACGCTCACGAAACATCGAAGCGCTCGAGCATCTTCTTGAGCTGAACGTTCTGCAGACGAAGCTTTTGAGCGAGCTGGTTCCTCAGCATTTTGATTTCTGCATCGAGTGTTGCCACTTCATCAAAGAACAGATCCCGTGAAGACGGGAGTTGAACGCTTAGATGATCCGTTGCGGTGACAGGGATCTGTGCAGCCACCTGCGCGTTGGCATTCTCCCCACGTTCTCGTCGTTTTATCCGTGCTTTCGTTTGAGACTTTGTGCTTACCGCGTTTTTTTGTACCAACGAAGGCTCTTCGCCAACCGTATTGTCAGCTTCACGACGCGCCGGTGCGTGAGCTTGTGCATCATCGATCGGCGGTCTTATTACCTGCGCAACACTGTCACCACCTTTCGCCTTATCGGATGCACTCGACTCTTGATCAACTAGCTTCGAACTGGGTAGCAGTGCGGACGTATGCACCACGTCGCTCTCGAGGGCCTTGGGATCGGTGTCATTGCCAGTCGAACTGTCCTGCGCTTTCGCCGACGCTCGACGCGACGTCAGTTGGGCAATGAATTTCCATGGTGATTTCATAGTGATCCGACCTTGAGCACGCCGGACGGTGATCCTGCTGCCGCTGTCCCTTCCTCACACCTTTCGAGACTGCACCGCCGTCGCGGTAACGAGCCTGCGCAAACTGCTTGCCGTGGCATACTCGTCAATGCCATCCGGATCACGCCTTGTATCGATCAAACGCCGTCAGCCTTTTTAGGGGTGGGTCGGCCTCTTCCCACTGATAGATCTCCGAAATGCTGGAGAACGCCTGGCAAAAGGGACGACCGAAGCGGGCATTGTGGGCGATTACGAGGTCGGCGGGATCGATCAATGCTCCAAGCAAGCCGACATCAATCATCTGCCCGGCAACCATCTCATCGGTAATTTCTGTGAGGCGGGTGATTTCAGGCGGGATCGGGACAGTCGGCTTCTGCAGGCCGCCGAAAAGACCTGTGACGTCGCCGATATGGCCCTCGTCATCGAAGGTAAACGCGACTGCGCCGATTTCGATGATCTCGTCCTTCCGGTGGTCGAGGCCGGTCGTCTCGGTGTCAACGATCACGCCAACGCGCGGATACCCCGGCCGCGGAGTCGCGACGATCTCGCGACCGACAAGCTTGCGCAGCACGCGATCGCTGCCGCGCTCCTCCAGCAACTGGGCCATGCTCTCGTCATCGAGGCGCCTCCGATACCGCAGTTTCAGGGGCGGTGGCAGCTTCACGAAAATATCATCGCCTGGCTCACACGGCGAGGGAAACATATCGAGCTGAGATGCCATCGGCCTCCAGTTTCCTTCGGCTTTGGCGCACCAACGGGTGCGGATCAGGCGTCAGGATAGAAACCGAGTGAGACGCTGGCAATGCGAAGGAGGGGCAAAACAGGACATTCAAGCCAAACTCCCCGGAAATCTGTCGAAAAGGGAACAACCTCCCCAGCATCACCTTCCTTCTGGCCGAAATACCTGCCCGTTGAGCGAACCGGTGAACCGTAGGAAAAACCAAAGAGGCGGCAAGATTGGTCGCAGTGACGTTGAACCGAACCAACCTCACGACACGAAGCCTCTGCGAGTCCACACACCACCTGGGAGATGGTACATCTTTCCGGGTTCGGCGACTTCTTAAGGCGGCATCGGCTCGACAGTCTTTGCCGCTGGTGTTGACGGTGACGCAAGATGCGGACCGGGCCCACCTGACGAGCGCTGCAAAGCGCGACTCTGCGCCGTAGGTTCGCGAAAATCGGATCCCGGCCGATTGAAAGCGGAACATAACCCATGCGGGCCGAATTTGGCGCTACGCTTTCGCGCGCTAAGAAAGGACAACGCAGATGGCACACAGACAGCTGGTAGTCGCCGACATTTTCCTCGCGATGCCATCTGCCGCTATCGCTCAGAGCGGTTCGGATTCTTCATCAGGCAGCAAATCGGGCACGTCCGGAAACACCTGTTTAGCTTGGCTCCGTCGGCAAGAGAAATATGGCCGTCTTAGGCTCGCCATCAACCCCTTCCTTAAATCGGTGCGCTGATCACCGCAGAGGCGCCTCCGGTTGAGGCAGAACCTCCCTCGAGGAAGACGTTAAGCCTCCATTAGCGTAGCAGCATGTACGTTCACGACGCAGCGCGCAGCGCGGGCATGATGCCTCCTGCTTCCCGGCCGACGGACCGAGGAATTTTTAGAATAATCCCCCGCAGGTATCATCCCATGCACAGGAATACACTCTCGGAAAGCCGCCAGACACAGCTATTGGTGCTGCTCGTCGCTGCTGTGTTTATCTTGGTCGCAGCCGCACTCGCCGGATTGGTTGCGGGCTCCATCGCTACCCTCACGACGACCGCCGATGACATCGATGACCAAAGAGCCCTGCAAGCAACTTCGGGAGCGGTGCAGGCGCTTCGCAAGCAGATGGCGGCGACCTTGCGCGACAACGCGTACTGGGACGATGCCTATGCCGAGGTGAACGCCGACACGCGCGCCGACTGGATTATCGAGAATTGGGCGTCGACCTCCGCCGACTACCCTCTTTATGACACCGTTATCGTTGTCGATAGCGAGAATCTGCCGGTTGTCGCGTACCGTAAAGGCGTTCCTATGGGCGTTATGCCGGGCGAATTTATTGACGATTTCCAGACATTGCTCGACGCGGCGAGACGGGTGAGAATGTCCGACGAAGTTCCTGTGCATTTCGCACGCTCCTCCGCCGGAACCGAACTAATCGGCGCGGCCGCGATCCAACCGTTCGAACGCGATGAGTCGCTCGTTCCGGGAGATTTCTATGTGCTCGTGTTCGCAAAGCTGATTACCCCGGCCGTCGTGGCCGAGGTGTCCAACAGTTTCGCAATTGCGGACCTGCGTCTTGAGTTGAAGCCTGCTGCGGGACGATTGGCCGTTGCCCTGAAAGGTGTGTCGTCCGACGATGTCGCCTATTTCACCTGGCCTTCGATGGCCCCAGGCACAAAAAGCTACGAGAAAGTCGACGGAGACCTACGAACCGCAGGCGCGATTTTAGTTCTGTTTCTCTGTTCCATCGGATTCGCGGGTGGCATAACGATTCGCAATCTGCGCAAAAGCGAACTCGCTTCGCGCCGACGCGCCCTGCATGATCCTCTGACGGGCCTCTTGAACCGCGCAGGTCTACTCGAGAAGTTTGCTGCTGTTTCCGACCCCCTAAGACTGAACGGGAAGCAGGTGAAGCTCCATTTCATCGATCTGGACGGATTCAAGGCGGTCAACGACGTCTGGGGGCACGCGGTTGGAGACGCCCTCATTGTTGCTGTTGCCCACCGGCTGCGCGACACCTTGCCGAAGGACGCATTTGCTGCTCGCCTGGGCGGCGACGAATTCGCGGTGGTGACAATTAACGAACTTGGTGCTGAGCTCGCCCCAAGCTTCGGCGGGCGGCTTCAAGAAGCCTTGGCGAGCGTATTCGAGATTGACGGACGATCGATCGAGATTGGCTGTAGCATTGGCGTCGCGGTATCTGCGCTCGGCTCGGTGCAGATCGCCGAACTCATGCGCCGCGCCGACATCGCACTTTACCGTGCGAAAGACCTCGGCCGCGGCATGACTATCGACTTCCACAACAGCTTTGACGATGACGCCCTCCAACAGGCGGACCTAGAAAGCCAGTTGCGCACCACGCTGTTGAAGGGTGGTATATCGGTTCTATTCCAACCACTAATCGATGCTCGCTCCGGCGCGGTGACCGGCGTGGAGGCGCTAGCGCGCTGGCGTAGGGAGGACGGGACCGCCATCGGTCCCAACGTGTTCATCCAGATTGCTGAGCGCGCCGGCATGATTGATTTGCTCGGCATGCAGGTATTGACGACGGCGCTGAACGCCGCCGCGGCGTGGCCGGCGCTGAATCTCGGAGTTAATATTTCTCCGCTGCAGCTTAAGAACCCGCGATTCGTCGAGCAGGTCACAGCCGCAATTAGAGATGCGGGTTTTGACCCCCACCGGCTGACGATCGAGGTGACGGAGGGTGTGCTAATTTCCAATCCAGAACAGGCCCGTCGCGCAATCGACGGGTTGAAGAAGATCGGCATCAAAGTTGCATTGGACGATTTCGGTGCTGGATATGCCAGCATCGGATCGCTTCGGCGTTTTGGGTTCGACCGTATGAAAGTGGATCGCTCGCTGGTGGCGGCGCTGAAGGTCGATCAAAATGCCGGAGCCGTCCTTCAGGCAACGGTGGCGCTCGCCAATGCGCTGCAGATCCCTGTCACGGCCGAGGGTGTCGAGACGGAACAGCAGGCGACGGCCGTGCGCCTGTCGGGTTGCGACCAACTTCAGGGATACCTCTTCAGTAGACCGGTGAGTGCCGATGAAGTTACGGCAATCTATTGCGCAGCCGCGGCGAGCTGCTGCGCGAGTCACAGCAGTCGCTGAGCTGTTACGTTCAATTCCGGTTGGTATGCGCCTTTGGCGGGGGTCGCAGCGTGATTGTCTGCCGGGCTGCAAAGGCGCCATTGACCCTCAATCATTCGTGCTCCTCGGCCGGGAATCGCCGTCTGATAGGAGTGTGCAACGAACCCGTTTCGCCGAGTGCTCCGACTGCTGGGCGTTGGTGCATTACGAAAGTGCGGTTATGAAGCCGTGCATGCGTCAGAGGAGCTAAGAGACCGGTTACGCGAACGAAGAGCAGCATCCGTAAGCGGTGTCCGCGAAGGCCACTATGTCGGCTCGTTTGAAAATGTTGTCAAACGAGCCGTTTTGCATAACGATGCGGTAGCTGAGAAATCGGTACTCGTTTCACCAGCTTTAACTGCAGCGTTGCCGTTAAAGGCCTACGCCACCATGGCTGTCATGCGACCAGCCGCGGACGCCACGGGTCGGGATTGCTCGTTGACTGCTGTCGGCGCGGTACGGTGGGCACCGACCCCTGTTCCGACGTTGAACTGCCCTAAAAGTTCGAATAGTTTCTCTGCTTCTCGCGCGAGGCTGCAAGCTGCCGCCGAAGTCTCCTCGACCATAGCGGCATTTTGCTGTGTGCCCTGATCTATCGTGTTGACGGCGGTATTGATTTCCTTGAGACCAGTTGCCTGCTCCTTGGAAGCTACGACGATAGCCTCTACATTGCCGTCAACCTGCATAACCTGGGTCACCATCTCCTGCAGAGCCTTTCCAGTATTGCCCACCAACGCGACCCCGCTCTTCACGTGCTCATTGGATGCGTTGATCAACTCCTTGATCTCTTTTGCAGCCTTGGCTGAACGCTGGGCCAGTTCCCGAACTTCCTGTGCGACAACTGCAAAGCCCTTGCCGGCTTCTCCCGCACGCGCTGCTTCGACACCGGCGTTGAGCGCCAAAAGGTTGGTCTGGAAAGCGATCTCGTCAATCACGCCGATGATGTTGGCAATCTCACTGGCGGACTTTTCGATCTTGCCCATGGCTTCAACCGCCTGGCCGACGACATCGCCCGAGTGCTCTGCATTCTCTTTCGTCCTGCGGACCAGTTTTCCGGCCTCCTGAGCACGGTGGCTTGAGTCGCTGACGGTTGTAGTGATTTCTTCGAGAGCGGCCGCCGTCTCTTCCACCGATGCGGCCTGTTGCTCGGTGCGCTTCGACAGATCATTCGAGGCAGACTGGATCTGTTGGGAGGCGGAAGCGATTGCGCCGGCGTTCTCGGAAACTGTCTGCAAAGTCGAGCGGAGCTTAGAGGAAGCCCCGTTGAAGTCTACCCGCAACTTGTCGAGAGCTGGCAGGAACGGCACTGCGATCGACTGCGTCAGATCCCCCTCGGCCAGGGCGTTCAGTGCGCCAGCCAGTTGGTCGACATTGCCCACCCGGGCCGTGATGTCGGTCGCAAATTTCACGACTTTGAAAATGTTGCCGTTCATGTCGAAGATTGGATTATAGGTTGCTTGGATGAACACCCTCTTGCCGCCCTTCCCAAGCCGCATGAACTCATCCGAAACGAACTCACCACCGGCCAGCTTGTCCCAGAACTGGCTATACGTTTTGGTGTTGGTGTAGCTCGGCTCGCAGAAAATGGAATGGTGCTTGCCCTGAATTTCAGAGAGCTGATATCCCATGGTCGTCAGGAAGTTTTCGTTCGCGGTTAGGATGTCGCCTTTAGGTGTGAATTCTATGACAGCCTGAGCACGGGAAATTGCGTTGAGCTTGCCACTGTCTTCGGCAGCCCTCCGCTTCTGGGTCGTGATGTCGGTGGCGAACTTAACAACCTTGTAGGGCTTACCGCCCCTAAAGATTGGATTGTAGGATGCTTCAATCCAAATCTCAGTGCCGTCCTTTGAAATGCGTTTATATTGGCGCCGATCGTACTCACCACATGCGAGCCTCGCCCAGAAATTTCTGTAGTCAGCCGTCGCAGCCTCGGTCGGATCGACGAACATTCGATGATGCTTGTCGACGATTTCCCCCAACTGGTAGCCGAGCGCACGGCAGAAGTTCTCGTTCGCGGTTATAATCGTGCCGTCGAGCTTGAACTCGATGATTGCCTGAGACTTGCTCATTGCGTCGAGAATTGCCTTCGCGTCAGCGCCGGCACCAAATGCAAACATGTGCTCCTCCAAATCGGTGCATCTACGGACGAAAGGTCCATGCCATGGATCACAGCACGCAACTTCCTGATGGGAGAATCCTAGGATGCATGTATTTAGGATATGTGAATATTCTAAACAACGCATACGAAATGAGCGCACTCCTGCGGGTGTAACTGCCGCCATAGGTGACCACCAAGACGAGTGAGCGCGAAGTGCTGGAATATGTGCCTTCGCACTTCAAGCGAATCGTGCATCTCCGCCCAAGATGAGCTGCCGGGCCGGCGGCTGGGCGTCGGCTTCGTTTTCGACAAGGAGCACCGGCTGCCGCAGCTGAATACGGTTTGGCTCTCGGAAGGCGTGGAGGACGCGCCCGCGCGCAGACGCCTGCTCGACGAGTTCGGGATAGGGATCGGCGGAGGACTCGGGCCGCTCGCGGGGCGCATCTGGCGAATCGGACTTATGGGTGAGACTTGTCGGATCGAGAATGTCGACCGTCTGGGCCGGGCGATCGCGGCAGTTCTGCCGTAGGGAATACCGGGCCACCACGCCGGAACTGTCGTTGACGCAATCGGGGTTCACCGGGTGCGTGGGCGGCGATAGCGTGTGTGAGCTGTCAGAATTGAATGCCAGCGTCTGAGCGGTTGCTGACTTAGTAATGCGTACGGACCATCTGCTCCGTCGGCAATGCCGACATGACCATCAAGATCTTCTCCGTGGCGGCGGTCGTATTTCTCCCGCCGACTCTCGTCGCCCCGATTTACGGCATGAACTTTGATGTGATGCCGGAACTCCAATGGCAGATCGGCTATCCGTTCGCGATCGGCTTGATGATTCTTTCGGCCGTTATGCCGTTCCTGTATTTCAAGAGGCGCGGCTGGCTCTGAAGAAGCCGGAGATGGGCGTCGGTCGACTGGCCTTACATGCGAGTGGGCGTAGCTCCTAGTCGGAGGTACGCCCGCCTTGGCTCACGCCAGATCGAGGCAACCACCGCCTCTCCAAGGTGCTTGGCAACGCTGCAGGGGGTAATCTTGCATGTTGCAGCCGCCATCGCGGTAGGTCAGGATCGTGAGCCAAACTCGCAGATGATGTCAGGCGCTCCGGTCATCTTTCGGAGGAAACGGCGGCGCGACCTGCCCTTCTTCGCTGCGCGGCCTCCATGCCCTGTGGCCATGGAGGCTTGTCCGTCGTGAGATAATCCGCGGGGTGCATGGCATCCCGGCCCCTGATTTTGTCGGCGGCTCTGCTGTCCATTGGAATTTGCACCGCCTGTAAGGCCTCAGAAAAATGGGCACGCGAATTAACCTGAGAATCCCATTGTGCGACGCAGCATTCGTCCCCACATCAACAGTTCAGGCCCAATTGGCGGCCGAGGAGACGGCATTGCTCAACAAGCCCCCACAAAATCACCGCTTGGTCGAAATCGCCGGGTTTGGCTCAAATCCCGGAACATTGAAGGCGTGGCTGTTTCTGCCGTCGATCATGGCCCCCGACGCCCCGCTTGTGGTTGCGCTGCATGGCTGCACACAGACAGCAGAGGGTTATGCAACTGGATCCGGCTGGTCTCAACTCGCAGACCGACGCGGATTTGCGGTGCTCTATCCCGAGCAGCAGCGATCGAACAACGCCAACCTCTGCTTCAACTGGTTCGAGCCAGGCGACATCATGCGGGATGCCGGAGAGGCGTTGTCCATCCGGCAGATGATCGGCCATCTCGTCCAGTCGCAAGGCATCGATCCCAAGCGCATCTTTGTCACAGGCCTGTCAGCAGGCGGCGCAATGGCGAACGTCATGCTGTCGACCTATCCCGACATATTTGCGGGCGGCGCAATCATCAGCGGGCTGCCTTATGGTGTGGCAGGCACGGTCGCTGAGGCGTTCGAGCGTATGCAAGGCCGCAATCCGCCGACTGTCTCCGGGCTTCAGTCCGTACTCAAGAGCGCATCGAACCATAAGGGGCTCTGGCCTTCGATTTCGATCTGGCACGGGACGCATGACCAGACGGTCCGACCCAGGAACGCGGACCAGATCGTCAAGCAATGGTCCGGCGTTCACGGCCTCGCCACGGAGCCAACGCGGAGCGAGTTGATACATGGCCATAGCCGCAGAGTTCTGGCTCGACGCGGATGGTAGGCAGGTCGTGGAGACCTATTTCGTCAAAGGGATGGGCCACGGTGTTCCTCTGGCGACGAGCAGCGATGTCGCGATTGGGAGAGCCGGTCCGCATATGCTTGAGGCGGGAATTTCCTCGACCGTGCGTATCGCACGTTCATGGGGTCTGGCTACGGAGGCAGACGTCGAAGAGGCTGAGACAGCCGGCAATTTTGTCCGGCGGGAAGAACCCGAGGTCGCGGCATCCACGATAGAAAGGGCATTGCGCTACGCCAGATCGCGGGCGACCACGGTCGGCACTGCTTCGGACGGCAGGATCGCCAAGGTCATAAACGACGCGCTTCGAGCGGCGGGTCTGATGCGGTAACAAGATCTTCGCGTCAGCGGATATGATCACCTCGTTGCGAACACAATCTGCCTCTATACGTTTGCACATCGGCCTTGCTGGTGAGCGTCTGAGGATGTTCTCGGGGCCGCAAGACGCTTGAGACTTTTGACCACGGATGTACTGGCACTGGAATTGAAGCGACGTGAGGAAGGTCGGGTTTGCCCGGCCTTTTTTGTTGCCTGGCGAGCAGGCACGACATCACTTCCGAATTGCGGATCCGCGGCAGGAGGAAATCGGTAGTGCGGGAAATCCCTGCTCGGCAGCCCAAAAGCGGTGACGTCGTTGAGACACCAAATCGGCAGCTGGCACGCCGGCTCGGTTTTCTTGAGCACTGTCCGTCAAAATAGCACGTCGATCCTCGATCCCTGTCGCCTTGATGTAAGTCAAACTATCGTCCCCTTCGTCTTGTCGCCGGGCACGGCACGCGATGTTCGGCTCAACGCGGCGGAAAGAGCGGTCAAGGATAGACGACGCTAGGTGATCGATTGGCCAATCGGCCGCCCGTGAGACTTGAATGCCGGGCAACGCAACCCACATTAGACGCTCCCCTGGTCCGGGCCCCTCTGGCGAAATCCTCGGCACTTTTCGCGATGTCGGACCATTTTCCGACATCCTGCCGAACCCTATACGAGGATTTTCGTGATCTCGGACATCACAGCTTGGCTGTTTGCTCTTTTCATCGTTGACCCGCTTCAGGCGGAGATCAGCACGCGCTTGGAGCGCGCTAATGTTCCAGTTGAGGCAATCCAGCAGTCTCGGCAGTGTGTCGATTCACATGGGCGGCGGCTTCTGCAACGCGCCGGGGAGGAACCCGGTTGGGCTGTCGCCACGGCGTTGGGCGTCGCCATCGGATGGACCTCGCCGGTTCAGCTTCTCGACGCGGGCGACCCGAATTGTTCTACCCTCATCCAAGTTTTTCAGACAAAGAATGACCAGGACGGCGAAGCCTGATCACGGACCCAGAGTTTGGCGCAGCAGCTAAGCCGCGGGGCATCGCCTCGGCTGCGCTTACAAGAATTGCCGACACACCACGCGACCGCGGTGGCCTGACGATCGGCGATGCCCTTGCCTCAGCGGGAGAGGCGAGCTTCGGTTTCGTGATGCTGTCACTTCCCGACCTGATCACCGTCCCGGGCTTCGGCGTGACGGCAATCTGCCTGATCGATCGGGACGGCCTGTTCGTCGTCATGGGGATACTTTGACGCTCTGGCCGTATTCATGACGCCGCACTTGTGCACGGCGCTGTTTCCTCATGTCCGCGACATGATGTGTGACGACTCTTCCAGGCCCAAAACATTTAACGAGCCCGGGGTATCAGCGGCTGAGAAATGCTAATAGTCGTTTATTCGTCCCAGGCGCAGACGAGGGCCTTTTCCATGAGCGCTTTCGCTCTCTCGTCGGCCGTTACAGGTTTCCCGAGAAGATAACCTGCAGCAGATCACAGCCTGATTGAGGACATCTGCCCGAAGCGGATCTTCCACGGCTTCAGCCGTTACCGATATGCCCAAGGCCGTTGCCAGGAGATCGTCGCATGGAACCCGCCCACGTCTTTGATTCAGTCTTTGAAACACTTCGCTTTGCGATCGAGGATATGCCGGCGTCCATGCTCCGCGGCTTCGTCCTCGAGGTCGAAGACGCCCGTTACAACGGTCAGCAGGTGTGGACGTTTTACGAAGCCGACGCATACCCTCTGCCGCGGTGGGACATGTGCAATAACATTTGAACCATCCGCCGCCCTGCGGGCAGCGCCAATATCGGTCGGTCTTCAAGCACTCGGTAAACCTGACGTGCTCTGGGTCGCGCCCACTTCGCAGTCGCCCCGCAAGGATTGCCGCGAGCTTGCGTCCACCGGCTGACACGATCAGGACTTGCGAGTGTCGTCCAACCGCGCCATCCTCGGTTCCGACGAGCTCCGTGATCCGGTGGATATCGTGCACGTCGGAAATCGTACCGGAACCGGGAGGTTAAGCCGTGAGCATTAGAGATCGCCAGGAAGGCTTCGAAAAAAAGTTCGCGATGGACGAGGAAACCAAGTTCAAGGCCATGGCCCGACGCAACAAATTGTTCGGCCTGTGGGCCGCCGAAAAGCTCGGCAAAACGGGCACGGATGCCGACACCTATGCCAAGGAGGTGGTGCAGGCAGACTTCGAAGAGGTAGGAGACAATGATGTGTTCCGCAAGGTGCGCACCGATTTCGATGTGGCCGGCGTGGTCCTCTCAGATACTCAGATCCGCAGAATCATGGATGAACTGCTCGCGGCTGCAGTCGAGCAAATCAAGAACGACTGAGCAACGCTCAACCCGACAAAATCCCCCGTGGCACGAACAGCAGCGCCGTTCCGATCGACAAATTATGCGATCATTCTGGCCCAGAACGTGATCCCCTCGCAACGTGCCGTTGTCTGGGCTCGTGAAGAACGCCTCCCTTCGACCCCTTGCAGTCATTGGTACCCGACAAAGCGAACGTCGCGTCAAGCTTGATCTTCGAGTTGCATGTGAGTACCTGCATCAGCATTGTCCCGTCCTAGACTAGGATTAAGGAGAATCCCATGCCGAAGGTCGTTGGAATTGGTGGTGTGTTCTTCAGGGCGACGGACCCGGTTGGGCTCGCCGAGTGGTACGAGAAGCATCTTGGGATTGACGACCTGCACAAGTCCGTATGGCTGCAAGAGGCAGGGACAACAATTTTTGGGCCGTTCTCTGAGAATACCGACTATTTTGGACGAGCAGAACAGCAGTGGATGATCAACTTCCGCGTCGATGATCTCGAAGGCCTCATCGCAGAACTGAAAGCAAGCGGGATTGCGGTGGAAACTCGGGCCGAGTGGAACTCAGAAGTCGGACGCTTTGCGCGCATTCACGATCCCGAAGGCAATCCGGTCGAGCTCTGGGAGCCGACGAAGGAGTGATAGCACACTTATTTTTGCGGCGACTCAGCGGGGACGATGGACGAACTCAGCGGGATGGTTAACGAGCTAATCAGCGCTCTCGGCGCGGTCTAGTCTCTTCCTTCGACCGAGGCTGTGTGAAAACTATACAGCTAGGTGGAAAATTCTTGCCGGCAGGACGTTATCGCAGCAAGGAGTGAAAATTGGCGACGTCGGAAACGAAACCGCTTTTCAGCAGCGTGATTTCGACCCCCGTGCGGACTCAAGCCGGCATCTCAGTCCGAAATCACTCCGCCTTAAATTCCGAGGATTACTTGCTCGCCTCGCACGATGAAGTTCCCCGGGAAACGGTCGCCACACTGTTGCTCGACTGCAAGCATCTGCGCCAACAGCTTGCGGTTGACGAGAGTTCATCGCGGGTGGGTCACAGCAGCTCAGAGATCGGAGGACTGACCCACCAAATGTGGACGCTCGTTCTCCCGTCCGACCGGGCGGCGCCTCTCCCAGTGCCAGATTCGACGAGCAATTCCCGTTCATACATTATGCTTGGGCACTGAACGTGAACATCTCGCAGCAATCTGGAATGGCTAGTCAGCTCAGGAAATCGACCGCGGTTCGCGCCAGAGCCAGCGTTCCGAAGGCGATCGATCGCTCATCGGGCTGATAGTCCGGATTATGCACCTTGTCCGACCGGCCCGGCTGGGAGGAGCCGACGAGCAGCCGGAACGACGGGACCATTTGCGCAATCAGCGCAAAATCCTCACCTCCCATGCTCGGTTCAAAGTCGAAGGCCACATCGCCGAGCTGCGCATTGATCGCGCTCACGGTGCGCTGGAGCATGCCCGCATCGTTGAAGATGGGCGGTGTGCCGCGCCTATAGGCAAGCTCGCAGCCCGCCCTGAAGCTCAACCCGACGCCCTCGCAGAGCCGGCGCAGACCGGCCTCCGCCGCATCGCGCGCCTCCGGCTGCCGGCTGCGTACGGTTCCCTTCAGTTCGCACCGCTCGGGGATGATGTTGCGGGCCTCGCCGGCATGGATTGAGCCAACTGTCACCACACAGGCGTCGAGCGCCCGCACATCCCGCGACACAATGGTCTGCAACTGGCCGATCAGCTGGGCCGCGACGACGATCGGATCGACGGCGGCATAGGGACGGGCCGCATGACCGCCCTTGCCATGCACAGTGATGTCGAATGAATCGACCGCGGCATTCGCATAGCCGTGAACGATGCCGAACTGGCCGACGGGTATTTCGGGCCGGTTATGCAGGCTCAGCGCCATGTCGACGCCGTCCATCACTCCGTCGGCGATCATTTCCTTGGCGCCGCCGACGGCCTCCTCCGCCGGCTGAAAGATAAGGCGGACGTTGCCCGCCAGCCGGTCCTCCAGGCGCTTCAGCACGGCGCCGACGGCGAGGACCGTCGCGGTGTGGAGATCGTGGCCACAGGCATGCATGCGGTTCGGGATCTTGCTCGCAAAGGCAAGCCCCGTCTCCTCCTGCATCGGCAGGGCGTCCATGTCCGCCCGGATCAGCAGGGTGGGACCGGGCCTCTTGCCGCGGATGTGCCCGACGACTCCGGTGCGACCGATGCCGGTCTGATGCTCGATCCCGAGGCTTGCCAGGGTCTCCGCGACGAGGGCAGCCGTCCGTACCTCCTCGAAGGCGATTTCGGGATATTCGTGGATGCGCCTGCGGATACCGATGAAACGCGCCTCGTTTTCATCGACGATCGCCGCAATCAGCGACGCCACGTCATTGATGCCGGAGTGGGAAAGCTTCTCGGGCACGGCTGATCTCCTGCCTCTCGGGTTGAATTTTGTGGATGCGACCGCGTTCTGATCGAGCGCTTCCGGCGCCGGTCAACCGTTCAGATGACAGGCCGACAGGTGTTTCGGCGCCACTTCTTTGCGGACCGGGACTTCCACGCGACAGCGCTCCATGGCGAACGGACAACGGGGATGGAAATGGCAGCCCTTGGGCGGATCGAGCGGGCTGGGAAGTTCGCCTTTCACGGCCTCGAAACGCCGTTTGCCCGTTTCAATGCGGGGAACTTCCGTTAGGAGGGCCTTCGTATAAGGATGGTTTGGACGTCTGAAGACATCCTCGACGGGCGCTTCCTCGACGATCCGGCCAAGATACATGATCGCGACGCGGTCGGAAATGTGCTCCACCACGCCGAGATCATGGCTGACGAATAGGTAGGTCAGGTCCAGCCGGTCGCGCAGGTCCATAAACAGGTTGATCACCTGAGCCTGTATGGAGACGTCGAGGGCGGCGACGCTTTCGTCGCAGACGAGGAACTTCGGCTGCACGGCCAGCGCCCGCGCGATGTTGACCCGCTGGCGCTGACCGCCCGAGAACTGGTGCGGATAGCGCGTCTTCATGGACGGGTCGAAGCCGGCCAGCGTCAGGTAGTTGTCCACGTAGGAGGCGCGTTCCGCCGCGCTTGCCAGGCCGTGCGTCTTCGGCGCTTCCCAGACGAGCTCCTCGATCGTCATGCGCGGATTGAGGGCGGCCATCGGGTTCTGGAAGATCATCTGCGTGGCGAGGCGGGCCTCCTTCTGCGCTGGAGCGGACATCGTCCTGCGGTCCACGCCTTGCCAGAAGACACTACCGTGGGTCGGCGCGGCGACCCCCGCGATGACACGGCCGAGAGTCGATTTTCCGCAGCCGCTCTCTCCGACGAGGCCGACGACCTCGCCGCTGCGGATGCTCAGGCTGACGCCATCCAGCGCATGAACGACCGGGGCGGGCTTTGCCAGCTTCAGGCTAAGGGCGATCCTCGCGGCAAGGTCCGGCCTAGCGCCGAAACGCTGCGTTATGGTCCTGGCCTCGATCAAGGGGGTCTCGGCAGCCTTCATGATGCTGATACTTTCGTCACTGGATGGATGCAGCGGAAGGATCGGTCGCCCGCAGGTGCCAGCTCCGGCATGACGAGACAGCCCCCGTCCGCCCACCCGCAGCGCGTGCGGAAGCTGCAGCCCTGCGGAAGGCGGTTGAGGGCTGGCGTCATGCCGTTGATCTGGCGCAAGCGCTCCCCGCGTTCGTTCTGCGACGGAACGGAGGCGATCAGGCCCGCGGTGTAGGGATGGCGGGGATCGTTCAGAACTTCGGTGACGGGGCCGGTCTCCACCAGCCGGCCGGCATACATGACGGCAATGTCGTCGGCCAGCCGCGAAACGATGGCGAGGTCGTGGGTGATCCAGATCACCGCAGTCCCTGCCCCCTCGGTGAGCTTCTGGAACTCTGCGATGATCTGACTCTGGATCGTCACGTCAAGCGCCGTCGTCGGTTCGTCAGCGATGATGAGGTCCGGCCTGTGCAGGAGGGCGATGGCAATGGCCACCCGCTGGCGCATGCCTCCGGAAAACTGGTGGGGATAGGCCGCGAGCCGCTCCTCGGCGCTCGGGATGCCGACAAGGCCCAAGGCGTCCCGGGCGCGCTGCCGGGCGATACCCTTCGACACGCTCTCATGGGCGAGCACGGCCTCGATCATCTGCGTGCCGACCGACAGAACGGGGTTGAGCGTCATCGTGGGGTCCTGGAACACCATCGCGATCCGCTTGCCGCGGAGACGACGCATCTCCTCTTCCGAGTTCCGGCTGATATCCACGCCGTCGAAGAGGATCTCGCCCGAGGCAATGCGGCCGGGCCGCTCCAGAAGCCGGATGATCGAAAAACCGGTAACGGATTTTCCGGAGCCGGACTCGCCCACGAGGCCGAGCACGCGGCCGCGTTCAACGGAAAAGGACACATCGTTGACAGCCCGGATGCCGGACCGCCCCTTGCCGCCGCCGAACTCGGTGACCAGATTGCGTACCTGCAAGAGCGCGGTCATGATGCGTTCCTCGGGTTGAGCACGTCGCGGAGGCGATCGCCGACCAGATTGATGGCGACGATGGTGACCAGGAGCGCAATTCCGGGGAAGAAGCTAATCCAGTAGAGGCCCGTCAGCAGATACTGGTACCCGGTCGAGATCAGCATGCCGAGCGAGGGTTCGGTGACGGAGGCGCCGAGACCGAGGAAGGACAGCGTCGCCTCAAGGCCGATGGCGCGCGCCACCTGCATGGTCGCGATCACGATCACGGGGGCGAGACAGTTCGGCAGCAGATGCCGAAAGAGAATGCGCCAGCCCGGCAAGCGGAGCATGCGCGCGGCCTCGATATATTCCTTCTCCCGCTCGACGAGGGCGGTGGCGCGGACGGTGCGGGCATAGGTTGCCCATTCGGCGATGATCAGCGCGATGACGACATTGAGCACGCCCTTGCCGAGGACCGCCAGCATCATCAGAGCCATCAGGATAGTCGGGAACGACAGCTGCAAGTCGACCAGACGCATGATCACGATTTCCGTCCGCCGTCCCATATAGGCGGCAAACAGCCCCGCCGTCGTTCCGATGATGGCGGCCGCGAAGGCAGAGAGCACGCCGACCAGCAGCGACGTGCGAAGGCCATAGAGGATGCCGGACAGGATGTCGCGGCCCTGACTGTCGGTGCCGAGGTGATAGACGAAGCCGGTCATGGACTCCGAACCCGGCGCCAGGCGCCCGTCCATAATGTCCAACTGCATCAGGTCGTAGGGGTTCTGCGGCGATATCCAGGGTGCAAGGAGCGCCAGGCAACAGATGACGAGGAGGGTGATGAAGCCGATCGCCGCCGCCGGCGAGGCGAAGAAATCGGCTAGGTTCTTGGAAAGGCGGCCGGGTTCCGGAAGCGCTTTGTCCGTCTCTTGCATATTGTGTTCGGCCATGCGTCTAAGCCTTTGAATCCAGCCGGACCCGCGGGTCCAGGATGGTGTAACAGACGTCGATGATGAAGTTCAGGACGACGAAGAGGAGGACCATCATCATCAGGTAGGCGACGATGACGGGCCGATCGAGCAGGTTGATCGAGTCGATGATCAGCTTGCCCATGCCCGGCCAGGCGAAGATGCTTTCGGTGACCACCGAAAAGGCGATGAGCGAGCCGAATTCGAGGCCGATGATCGTCACGACGGGGATCATCAGGTTCTTGAGCACGTGTACGGCGATCACCCGGCGCTCGCGCAGACCCTTCGCCCGGGCGAACTTGACATAATCCTGGGGCAGGACCTCCTGCACCCCGGCGCGCGTTAGCCGCAGGATGAGGGACGTCTTGAACAGAGCGAGGTTGAAGGCGGGCAGGAGGAGATGCCTGATCCCCTCGCCGGTCAGAAACGACCATTGCACGCCGAACAGCTCCAGCGTCGGGCCGCGCCCGTTGGTCGGCAGCCAGCCCAGTTCGACCGAGAAGACCATGATCAGCATCAGGCCGACCCAGAATGTCGGCAGTGAAAACCCGAGGATCGAGCCGCTCATGATCAGCCTCGACGAGACCCGGTTCGGATAGAGACCGGCGTAAAGACCGAGCGGCAGGCCGACGACGAGCGCGATCGCCAAAGCCGAGATCGCCAGTTCGAGCGTTGCCGGCAGCCGTTCCAGAATGAGCCCCATGGCCGGCCGGCCATAGACGAAGCTGTCGCCGAAATCACCGTGCAGCAGACCTTGCAGGAACAGGACATATTGCCGCCAGAGCGGCTGATCGAGGCCATAATGAGCAATCACACGGGCGCGCTCGGCCTGATTGGCATCGGGGTTGATCAGGATATCCACCGGATTGCCGATCACGTTCACGCCGATGAACACGATCACCGTCATCGCGACGACGACGAACACCGCCTGGATCAACCGCCTGATTATCGATGTGACCATTGCCTTCTCCGGGACCCTGTTTTTACCGCATTGTCCAATGCCGAAGCGATTTCGCTAAAAGCGGCTTTCCGCCCGCACGCCGCTCTAACCCAATAGAATCGATCACCCTCATAATTTTAGGTCGATCCGAGCTAAAATCGTCGTGATCTAGGGGACAGAGATCGCCATCCCGTCGCGTTGCGGATCGGCGGCTCCCTTGGAAATGCCGTTTTCGATCCTGATCGCGTGGACCGCCGCGAAGGCGTAGGTCTGGGGCGAGCGGGCCACTTGATACCCCTCCGCGCGCAGTTCGTCCTCGACCGAATGGCGGATGCGGTTGCAGATGTCGATGGTGTTCGACACGCCGACGATTCGGGGCGCGACGACCGCCTCGAGCACCGGCATGCCGAAGTCGATCATGTTCATCAGGCATTGTGCGACGGCCGGAGCGATATAGCTGCCACCCGGCGCACCGATCACGATGCTGGGTTCTTCGTCCTTGAAGACGATGGTCGGCGCGGCGGAACTCGGCCGGCGCTTTCCGGGAGCGATTGAACCGGGCTTCCCCGGAACCGGATTGAAGCGGCTCATGGTGCCGTTATACATGAAGCCGAGGCCGTCCGTGATCGCGCCGGACGGGCTGCCCAGCGTGTGGGTCATGGCGACCGCATTGCCGTCCTTGTCGATAACCGAGATATGGGTCGTATCGCGTTGCGACCGGTCGAGGCGCGAGACATTGGCTCTTTCACCGGCCTTGATCGATGCGGCCAGGGCGGCTGCATGATCGCGCGACAACAGCTTCTCGTATGGCACCTCGACATGGGCGGGATCGCCCATATGGGCGTCCTTGTCGATCGTCATCCGCTTCATGGCCTCGAACAGAACGCGGATGTGCTCGGCGCTGCCGTGCCGCATCGCGCCGACGTCGAACTGTTCCATGATGTGCAGGAGTTCGAGCATCGGGAAGCCGGAACCCGGCGGAGGCGATGTGGCGATGCGGTGTCCGCGATATTCGCCCCAGACGGGCTTCACCCGCGACAGGTCATAACGGGCGAGATCCTGCCGGTCGATCAAGCCGCCATTGGTCTTGAAATCCTCAGCGATCTGCTCGGCGATCTCGCCATGGTAGAAGATGTCGGATCCGCCGCTGCGCGCGATGCGTTCGAGCGTCTGCGCCATATCCGTGTTGACGAGCATTTCCCCGACATTGCGGATATTTCCGTCCTCATGGAAATAGACGCGCCGGCCAGTGGCGGAATAGCGCAGCTTTTCAAACGTGTTGGCGAAGCCGTCGTTCGACTGGTCCTTGGTCCAGTACCAGTGCATGTGGCTGCGGATCATGAAGCCGTCGCGGGCATAGCGGATCGCCGGCGCGATGAGATCCTCCCAGTCGAACGTGCCGTAGTCCCTGAGCGCCGTCTCATAGCCCTTGAGGGAACCGGGCGTACAGACCGCAAGGTAGCCGATGTCAGAGACATTGCCTTCCAGCACGAAACCGAAGCCATCCCGGCTCTGATGCTTGATCGCGCCCAGCCACATGTCCGGCGTCGCCTTCAAGGGGGCGCGGGCGTAGAATTCGAGGATCTCGTGCACACCCTTCTTCGGCATGTGTACATGCATGGAGCCGAAACCGCCGATGCCTGCCATTTGCGGATCGACAACGCCCTGGACGAAGGCGCAGGCGAGCGCGGCGTCGATGGCGTTGCCGCCGCGCTCGAGCACATGAGCACCCGCTTCCACCGCCTCGGGCTGCGGCGCGACAATGGTTGCATTTCTCATCTTGCGCGACGGTCCTTCAATACCTTTGCGAGGAAGGCCTTGACGTGGCCCAGCACCTTGATCCGATCGTGGGAGACGCCCGGCACGCGCTCGAAGCTCACATTCACGCCGGCATCGCGGAACGATTTCGCAAGCGCCGCCAGACGCTCGGGGCGCGTCGCGCCGGCATCGTTCGCGCCCTCGATGTAATACCGCCCGCCGGGCTGGTGGGTGATTTCCCAAGTCTCCAGATCGGCGTCGCCGACGACCATTTGCACCGGGATTTTCGCAAGTTCCTGTTGCTGGAACGGACGGCCGAAACGGGCCTCTAGGTCACGAATGCCGACCCACCAGTCGCGCGTCGGATCGAGAAGCGTAACCGAGCCGGGAGCGCCAATCGACGCGGCCCAGAGCTTTTCCGGATGAAGG
Source organism: Sinorhizobium sp. (assembly GCF_059070375.1). NCBI lineage: Bacteria > Pseudomonadati > Pseudomonadota > Alphaproteobacteria > Hyphomicrobiales > Rhizobiaceae > Sinorhizobium > Sinorhizobium sp. The sequence goes on along the minus strand of NZ_JCACWC010000001.1, from coordinate 89,793 downwards.
ATGGCGAAGCGATGGGTGAAATGTCCGCCGCCGGAAAAGCCGAACATGGCGAAGGTCGACCAGTCCTGTCCGTATTTGGTAGCGACTTCCTCGACCATGGCGAGAACGACGCGGTCATAGCGGATTTCGCCTTCCTCGATGAACTTGTAACCGGAGCGCGCGCCGTCGCCGAGCACGCCGACGGGGAAGATCGGACACAGGATGGCGCAATCGTTGTAGAGGCCGAATTCGGCGAAACCGTCGCGGAAGTCGATGGCCGAGGTGCGGCCCGTGCCGTGCACGGCGACCAGAAGGTCGAGTTTGCGGCCATCGGCGGCCGTCGGCGGGACGTAGAGCAGCATATGAAGGCGCGGGTCGACCTGCGACGCGAAAATCGCCGTCTGTCCGTAGTCATAGATCGCCTTCGCCCGGGCATTGGCATCGCCCGTTCCGAGTTCCTGCATGATTGTCTCCTGGAAAGTCAAGAATGGGGGAGCCGCCTCACACCGCTCCCCGGGCCCGCCGTCAATTTGCAGGCTTCACTTCATAGGCGAGCGTGTACTTATCGCCACGCGGCGTGTAGGCGATCGTCTTTCGGGCGCCGAGCACGACGTTTTCGTAGTGCATGGGAAGGATCCAGAGATTGTCGAAGGTCTGTTTCGACAGCTCCTGCAGCAGCGGAACGCGCTTCGCCTCGTCAAGCGTCGAGCTCGCGCGGGCGAGCACCTCATCGATCTTCGGGTCCGACACACCGCCGCCATTGTAGCGCCCGGTTCCCTTCGCCTCGTCGCGAGTGGCGACCAGCGCCACCGTCGGATTGCTCGTCTCGCCGGTGTTGACGCCCCACGAGCCGAGATAAGTGCTGTACTGGCCTTCCGCATAGGCCTCCGAATACATGGCCCAGGGCATCACCTCGACCTTTGACTGGATGCCGATGCGCGTGAACATCTGGCCGACGGCCTGGAGCACCTCGGCATCCTTGACGTAGCGGCCGGAGGGGCCGTGCAGCGTCAGGGTGAAGCCGTCCGGATAACCCGCCTCTGCCAGGAGCGCCTTCGCGGCGGCCGGATCATAGGCAATGCTCTCGACCTTGTCGCTATGGCCGGCATAGCCTTCGGCGACGAACTGGTCGGCGACGGTGCCGTTCTTCTGCATGACGCGGTCAACGATGGCAGGGCGATTGATCGACATCAGCATGGCTTGGCGGACGCGGATGTCCTTGAGCGGGTTCTTGCCGAGGTCCGAACCGTTCGTCGCCTTGATGAAGGGCGAGGCATCGCGGCTCACATCCATGCCGAGATAGACGAGGCGCGAGGACTGGCCGTTGATGACCTGGAGGTTTTCGCTCGCCTCAACACGCGCCATGCCGTCTGCCGGAAGGGCTTCAATAATGTCGATCTCATTCGACAGGAGCGACGCCAGCCGGGCGCCATCGTCGGGCAGGAAGCGCAGGGTGACGTTCGACCAGTGCGACGCGCCGCCGAAATAATCCTCGTTCCGCTTCATCGTCAGGTCGCCGCCCGGCGTATAGGAGACGAAGGAATAGGCCCCGGTCCCGATCGCACACTTGCCGCTGTCGAAGTCCTGAACCGGCGCGTCCTTGCAGTCGGCGCTGATGATGCGGATGCGGCTGACCGAATTGAGGATCAGCGGATCGGGAACCTTGGTCTCGACGATGACGGTGAGCGGGTCCTTCGCGGTCACGTTCGCGATGTTGCGGGTGTAGGACGCAAAACCCTGGCTCGCCTTGTCGCGGGCCCGCAGCAGCGAGGTGACGACGTCGTTGGCGTCGAACTCACTTCCGTCATGAAACTTCACGCCCTCACGCAGCTTGAATTCCCAGTGCGTGTCATCGAGGGCCTCCCATTCGGTGGCAAGTTCCGGAGCGTTGGCCGACGTGCCCGTCAGGTTGACGAGACTGTCCCAGATATGCCGGGACGTCGCGTTGTTGGGCGCCGAGCTGTCCTCATGCGGATCGAGGGTGGTGGGCGTCGTCGACATGCCGATCGTCAGGGGAGTCTTCTCCTGCGCGGCGGCGAGTGCAGGGATGGCGATCGTGCCGAGCAGAGCGACGGCTGCTCGCGTCAATATGTTTGCGGTCATGTTGCTAAATCCCAGTTGGAGGTTTCCTGCCGGTCTGATGCCAGCCTTACGAGCGGTTCTGAGCCTCTCTTGGAAAAAAGCGTAGGTTTCCCGGATGCCCATTGTCAAACGGAAAACGAGCGTGTTACGTTTGTCGTAACGTTCATTTTCGACCCAGAATCTGGCGGCCATTCTGAAAGAAACTCTCCATGGACGATGATGAAAAACAAGAAAAAAGCTCGACTGTTCAATCAGTTGATGTCTGCATCGACGTCCTGCTCGACGTCGCGAAGAATCCGGACTGCCGGCTGGCCGACATCGCGAGGAGCATTGGCGAAACCAAGCCGAGAATCTTGCGAATGTTACGCACAATGGAACGACGAGGACTGGTCAGGAAGAGTAGTAGCGGGACCTATCGCCTCGGAAACACCGCGATCGTGCTCGGCACGGCCGCGTCAACCCAGGTCGACCTGGTCAGAATCGCAAACCCGATCCTGGAAGAGCTTGGGCAGAAGGTAAATGAAACGACCCAGCTAAGGATCATCGACAACGGCGAGTCGCTCTGCATCGCCAAGTTCGAGCCGACCCGGGATCTTCGGGTGCATTCCATGATCGGAAGGCGCCGACCGCTTCATGCCGGTTCTTACAAGGTTCTACTCGCCTACCTACCGCCGCAGGTCCAGGCGCAGATGATTCCCGAGAAGCTCGAGCGCTTCACCGCCCGGACCATCACGACTCGCGCCAGGCTGGAGGCGGAGCTGAAACGCGTTCGCGAGGCCGGTCATTGCGTCAGCCGCGGCGAGGTCAGTGATCAGCTTGTGTCGGTATCCGTCCCAGTGCTCGCCTTCGACGGCTCGGTCATCGCTGCCGTGAACATCGCCGCTCCAGCGTTTCGGACACAGGACAGCGACATTTCGCGTTACATTGCCCTACTGAAGAACGCCGCAAGGAAGATATCCGAGGGGCTCGGCTGGTAGAATTGCGACGGCGAGAATCCGTTGACGATCTTACCTTGCGATGCGACCGTCCCTTGGCATTGAGCGCTGGCGGTGCACACATGAGAATTGTGACCGACAAACGTTCACCGACCGACCGCCGACGATTGCTTCCCCTTATGCGCACCGGACAAGGAGGATCTCGGAGATTGTTAGTCTGCTCGGCCATAGCGCCGGCGGAACTCCTGGCTAGCGTGGGTGCGACGGCTGGGCATGCCGGTCAGCGGCGACACGATCCTGCGGCAGCTGAAGCGGGATGCCGCGCTAGCCTACTGCGCTGCATTCCACACGATACATTTGCCGATCTTGAAGGCACAAGACCCGAACATACGGAGACCGATCCCTCGACTGAGATCTTCCCTGCTAAACCGCGTTCCCCTCGCTCGCGCACGTCGACCGGTTTGCCGCTATTGCATTTGATGTGCTGGCGGATCCACGCTACGAAATACCGCCGAGGAGCGATGGTACGCCTCAATTCGGAGCGCCAGCCTGGCCGAACAGTGATAGACGATGGGCTGTGCAAAGTGTGAGTTGACCGTTCTAGATGGCGAGGCGACACTTGCGACCTGCAGCAAGGCAGGAGGAAAAAATAATGGCCGAACCAAGCCCCTGGCGCCACATTGCAAGCGCGCCGAAAGACGGCAGTCGGATTCTGGTTACGATCCGCCCGTCCGAGCAGGGGGCGGCAGAAGTTGACCTCGTGTATTGGTCGAATGGCGATCAGTTTGGTGCAGATGGCTGGCGCGCCTCTGATTCCTCGCCTGGCCGCATCATCGAATACGCCGAGCCGGAATTGAAGTGTTGGATGCCGATGCCCTCGGCCAATCTCGATCGCACCTCGATGCCCTCACCCTGGGAAGGCGAAGACGAGCGAGAGCTCGACGGATCCGGAATTTAAGAATTAGCGCTGCCATGTTGCGGAGACCATACGCAGGGGGTGGCGAAACCGCTCCGGCGCATCGACGGCCGCCACAAACGTCAGCGCCACCAGGACACCAACGCCAAGTGTCGTGATTAGCCGCTGTGCGTTTATCATCCTGGCGGGCGATGGCACGCAGCTTGCGCTCAAAACCTGCAAATTCATGCACAATCACACCAAGCACCTTAAATAGTACCGTCGCGATCGCTTCCAGGGTCGGATAGCCTGCAATCAGCTTGCGGATGCGCCCCGCGTAAGTGCGCCACGTCGTCGCCCCTATCTTGAGGCCGAAGGCGCAGGATGCCCCGGAGGCTTATCTCATATCGTGAAGCTTACCCTGCCGGATCGTCTCCAACGATGACCACCGCGAGCCCCGCGCGCACACCCGCTTCGCTTTCCAGCGCCTTGGTGGCGAATTTCATGGTTTCGATGACCGAAGCGGCAACAGCCTTGCCATTGATACACTGCGCCAAGGATCAGCCCATCCGTTCCGACGCGTAGGAACCCGGGCTCGGCGGGAAGACGACGACGCGGTTGCCGTTGATGAAGCAGCGGTGGTGGATATGGGCGTGCACGGCGCGGGCCAGCACCTGGCTTTCGACGTCGCGGCCGATCGAGACGTAATCCTCGGCCGACTGGGCATGGGTGATGCGGGCGATATCCTGCTCGATGATCGGTCCCTCGTCGAGATCGGCGGTGACGTAATGTGCCGTCGCGCCGATCAGCTTCACGCCGCGCTCATAGGCCTGCTTGTAGGGGTTCGCCCCCTTGAACGACGGCAGGAAGGAGTGGTGGATGTTGATGATCTTCCCCGACATCTTCTTGCAGAGCGCATCGGAAAGCACCTGCATGTAGCGGGCCAGCACGATCAGCTCGGCGCCGGTCTGCTCGACGACGTCCATCAGCTGGGCTTCGGCCTTGGGCTTGTTCTCCTTCGTCACCTTGATGCAGTGGAAGGGGATGTCGTGGTTGACGACCACCTTCTGGTAGTCGAAGTGGTTGGAGACGACCCCGACGATGTCGATCGGCAGGGCGCCGATCTTCCAGCGGTAGAGAAGATCGTTCAGGCAATGACCGAAGCGCGACACCATGAGCAGCACCTTCATCCGCTCTGCGGTATCGCGGATTTCCGCCGTCATGCCGAAACGCTTTGCCACCGGTTCGAACGCTTCGCGAAGCTCCTCCGCCTTCGCACCTTGCTCGCTGACGAAAGCCAGCCGCATGAAGAACAGGCCCGTTTCGAGGTCGTCGAACTGCGACGAGTCGACGATGTTACAGCCCTTTTCGGCAAGATATCCGGATACTGCCGCGACGATGCCGCGGGTGGATTCGCAAGTGACGGTCAGGACATAGGAAGTCATAGCAATCCTTTGTTCAAACATCAGGCAGGAGCGACGCACTGCGAACGACTCCGTCACATCGTCTTCTGTAGTTCCGGCAGGACGTCGAAGAGATCGGCGACGAGGCCGTAGTCGGCGACCTGGAAGATCGGCGCTTCCTCGTCCTTGTTGATGGCGACGATCACCTTGCTGTCCTTCATGCCGGCGAGGTGCTGGATCGCACCGGAAATGCCGCAGGCGATGTAGAGGTCGGGGGCGACCACCTTGCCGGTCTGGCCGACCTGCCAGTCGTTCGGCGCATAGCCGGCATCGACGGCGGCGCGTGAGGCGCCGACGGCGGCGCCGAGCTTGTCGGCAACCGGGAGGATGACTTCCTTGAACTTCTCCGAGGAGCCGAGCGCCCGGCCGCCGGAGATGATGATCTTCGCCGAGGTCAGTTCCGGCCGGTCGGAGGACGACAGCGCATCGGAAACATGGGCGGAAAGGCCGGGATTTGCCGCGGCGGCAACCGTCTCGACCGGGGCCGAGCCGCCGTCTTGAGCAGCGGCAAAGGAGGCGGTGCGCACGGTGATCACCTTCTTCGGCTCGCTCGTCTGCACCGTCTGGATGGCGTTGCCGGCATAGATCGGCCGTTTGAAGGTATCGGGCGCGACGACCTCGATGATCTCCGAAACCTGGGCGACGTCGAGAAGGGCTGCGACCCGTGGCATGACGTTCTTGCCGACCGAGGTGGCCGCGGCAACGACGGTGTCGTAATTGCCGGCGAGCGAAACGATCAGCGCGGCCAGCGGCTCGGCGAGATTGTTGGCGAGCGAGGCGTCCTCGGCAACCAGCACCCTGGCGACGCCCGAAAGCTTGGAGGCTTGCTCGGCAATCCCTTTGACGTTCTGACCGGCAACCAGCACATGCACGTCGGTTCCGGTCCCACTGGCGATCTTCGTTGCCGCCGTCAGCGCCTTCGCCGTCTGGTCGGAAAGGTGGCTGTTGTCGTGGTCAGCCAGAAGCAGAATGGCCATGGTAGAATTCTCCCTTTCGATCGAGCTCAACGATCCGTTCCGGATCGGAGCTCATGAGTCTGAAGTGGTTCATGCGTTTGCCCGGAAGCCTGTGTCCGCTTTCCGGACGCATGAACTTAAAGCACGCCGGCTTCGGTCTTGAGCTTCTCGACGAGCTCGGCGACCGTCTTCACCTTGACGCCGGCCTTGCGGCCGGAGGGCTCTTCGGTCTTCAAGACTTTCAGCCGCGGGCTGGTGTCGACGCCGAAATCGGCCGGGCTCTTCTTGTCGAGCGGCTTCTTCTTCGCCTTCATGATGTTCGGCAGCGAGGCATAGCGCGGCTCGTTGAGGCGCAGATCGGTGGTGACGACCGCCGGCAACTTCAGTTCGACCGTCTGCAGGCCGCCGTCGACCTCGCGGGTGACGTTGATCTTGCCGTCGCCGATCTCGACCTTGGAGGCAAAGGTACCCTGGGCCCAGCCGAGCAAGGCCGACAGCATCTGGCCGGTCTGGTTGGAATCGTCGTCGATCGCCTGCTTGCCGACGATGATCAGTCCCGGCTGTTCGGCCTCGGCGACTTGCCTGACGATCTTGGCCACAGCGAGCGGCTCGACCTGGTCCTCGGTCTCGACCAGGATCGCCCGGTCGGCGCCCATGGCGAGCGCGGTCCTGAGCGTCTCTTCCGCCTTGGCCGGGCCGATCGACACGACCACCACTTCACTCGCCTTGCCGGCTTCCTTCAGCCGCAGCGCCTCTTCGACCGAGATCTCGTCGAAGGGGTTCATCGACATCTTCACATTGGCAAGCTCGACGCCCGTTCCATCCGCTTTGACCCGGATCTTGACGTTGTAGTCGACGACCCGTTTAACAGGGACCAAGATCTTCATGGCTTCCTTCCTCACCAATTCGTTACATGCGGCCGCGCAGGGCTTCGGGATCGTAGGGCGATTCCGCGATCACCCGTGCCTTGCGGCGTTCGCCGAGGATCGGCACTTCCAGTTCCGTTCCGGGCGTGCCGAGTTCGACAGGCAGCAGTGCGAAGGCGATATCGTGGCCGACCGTGTAGGCGTAGCTGCCGGACGTGACGCGCCCGACAAGCTTGCCCTCGTGATAGACGCCCTCATGGATGAGCGAGCTTGCACCTTCCGTGTCGATGGCGATCGTCACGGAGCGCTCCTTCACGCCTTCCTTCTGCTGGCGCATCAGCGCGTCCCTGCCGATGAAATCGCCCTTGTCGAGCCGGATGAAGCGGTCGAGGCTGCTTTCCCATGCCGTCAGTTCCGGGTTCATGTCGCGGTACATGGCGCGGTAGGACTTTTCGAGACGCAGCGATTCCAACGCATGGTAGCCGATGAGGCGCAGGCCGTGCGGCTCGCCCGCCGCAAGGATCGCCTGCAGCAGCTGCCGCTGATACGGGAGCGGATGATAAAGTTCCCAGCCAAGCTCACCCTCATAGTTGACGCGCAGCATGCGTACGTCCGTCGCAAGACCGACCGTGCCGGACTTGACGCCGAACCATGGGAAGGCAACGTTGGAAAGGTCCATCTCGGTAAGAGCCTGCAACACGTCGCGCGCCTTGGGGCCAACGACCGTGAAGCAACCCCGCTCGTTTGTGACGTTGCGCAGCTGCACGCTGCCGTCCTTCGGCAAAAGCTTCGACAGGTCATCAAAATTCCAGCGTTCAGCGCGCGGCGTGGAGATCAGGTAAAAGCTGCCGTCTTCAAGGCGCGCCACGACATATTCCGCCTGCACACCGCCGTTCTTCGTTAGGTGGTGACTGAGGTTGACGCGGCCGATTTTCGGCAGACGATTGGCGAGAATCGTGTCGAGCCAGGCTTCGGCACCAGGGCCGGAGACTTCGAATTTCGTCATCGGCGTCATCTCGACGAGACCGACCGCCTCGCGCACCGCCCGCACCTCTTCGGCCACGTAATGGCCCTTCTGCGTCCAACGCCAGCTATACTGGTCCTTGGCTTCCACACCGTCCGGAGCAAACCAGTTAGGCACTTCCCAGCCATTCAGCACGCCCCAAACAGCGCCGCGCTGCGACAGGATATCGTAGGAGGGCGCAGTCTTCTGCGGGCGGGCAGCAGGCATGTCTTGGCCGGGATAGTGCAACTCCGCGTGAGTACCCCAGCTTTCCTTGACCTTGTGACGCGTCCATTCCTTGTTGGCATAGGTGCCGAAGCGACGCGGATCGAGCTCTGACGTGTCGAGACTGTTGGCACCCTCGACAATGCGTTCGGAGAGATAGTAGCCGATCGCACCGCCCCAGAGGATGCCGCCGGGCACGCCCTCGGCGATCCAGACATTTTCGAGCCCCCAGGCCGTGCCGACGAGCGGCAGCTCGTCCGCCGTCATCTGGAAGGGGCCGCGGACATTCGCCTTGATGCCGACGCGGCCGAGTGCAGGCACCATTTCAATGGCCGCTTCCCAGTTCCAGGCCACCGCGTCGAAATCTTCTTCCACAAGATCGGCACCAAACCACTCCGGAACGCCGTTTTCGGCAAAAAGCTTCAGGTGCTCGGTCTTCTCATAGGGACCGAACATCAGGCCGTCGCCCTCTTCACGCAGATAGCCCTCGAAACCTTCGTCGCGAAGAATCGGCATTTCCGGCAGGCCCTGGCGCTTGCGCTCGATGATCTCAGGCACCGCATCGGTAATCCAATACTGGTGAAGGATCGGGATCGCAGGGATTTCCAGGCCGAGCATGGCGCCCGTCTGGCGGGCGTAGTTACCGGTCGCCGAGATAATGTGCTCGCAGATGATCTCGCCATTGTTGGTGATGATCTTCCACTCGCCACTGGCAAGGCGCTCGAACCCCTTCACCTCAGTGTTGAGGTAGATCTTCGCGCCGCGGTCGCGCGCACCCTTTGCCATGGCCTGCGTTACGTCGGCGGGCGCGATGTGGCCGTCATCGGGATGGTAGAGTGCCGCCAACATATCCTTGTTGTTTTCGAGCAGCGGCCAGAGCTCGCACGCCTCCTGCGGCGTCACGAGTTCGGCGCGGATTCCCTGAACGGCGGCAACGCTCATATAGCTCTTATATTCGTCCAGGCGGTCACGCGTGTTGGCGATGCGCAGCTGGCCGCATTTGTGCCATCCCACATGCTGACCGGTCTCCGCCTCGAGGCCTTCATAGATCTCGATGGTCTTCGCGATCATTCGGCCGATATTGATGCTGCGCGAGTAGGAGGGGATGAGGCCGGCAGCGTGCCAGGTCGACCCGGCGGTAAGCTGCGTGCGCTCCAGAAGCGCGACATCCGTCCAGCCGCGCTTGGTGAGACCGTAGAGAATGGCGGCGCCGACGCAACCACCGCCGATGACGACGGCGCGAGCATGAGTTTGCATGGAAAGGTTTCCTCGAATTGGTTTTCACCAACCTACAAACGCCCTTTCGGCCTGTAATCTTGCTAAAAATTGTCGAGGGGCATAACTTCAGATTATGCACAGACTCCGCTCCCTCGTCCCGTCCGCCAACTACCTTTTCTGCTTCGAGGCCGCTGCCCGCAGGCGCAGCTTCACCGCGGCCGCGCAGGAGCTAAACGTCAGCCAGCCGGCCGTCAGCAAGACGATCCGCCTGCTGGAGGAAGCGACCGGGCTGAAGCTCTTTCGCCGCGACCACACGCGGCTGGAACTGACGGCGGAGGGCCAGCGGCTCTACAAGGAAACACAGGAGGCCTTCGACCACCTGCACATGGTCATTTCCTCGCTGCAGCAGAAGCATTCCAACGACGTGGTGCGCGTCTCGTTCTCAGCCTCCTTCGTGCAGCTCTGGCTGCTGCCACGGCTGAAGGACTTCAAGGCCAAGCACCCTGATGTGTCGCTGCGCATCGAAGAAAGCAGCCGCGACGATCAGGATCTGGTGGAAGAGGATATCGATCTTTCCGCGCGTCTCGGCAACGGCAAGTGGCCGGGCATTCACTCCTGGCGTTTTGTGACGGAAGAGGTGCTGCCCGTGTGCAGCCCTGAATATCTGAGGGACCACGGGCCAATCCACGAGCCGGCGGATCTCCTCCAGCATACGCTGCTCAATTTCGAGGAAAGGCACCGCACCCGTCTTGGCTGGCGCGAATGGCTGGAACGCCACGCGGTTCCCGTTGCCCGGCTGAAGCAGGATTTCGTCTTCACCGATGCGCTCGGCTCCATCGAGGCGGCGGTGCTTGGCCAAGGCATCGCGCTTGGCTGGAAGCACCTCGTCCATGACCATATACAAGCGGGACGGCTGGTCTTCCCACTGCAGGAAGCCTATCGGTCGGGGCACGCGATCCACATCATCATGCCGGCACAGCGACCGCCGAAACGCGGGACGGAACTCTTCCGCGACTGGCTGATCGAGCAGGACGCCGATGCGAGCGTTCCGCAATCCAACGGAATATGATGGCGCCGGCTAAAGCCTTTCGCCGGCAAAATGGGCGGCCTGGGCACCCGCTTCGTAATAGAGCTCCTTCAGCGGACGCAGGACCGGCTCTTTCGGATCGCTGAGCGGCAAGGGCAGCTCGGCTTCGGTCTTATCGCCAAGGACCAACTGCGCCAGCGTGCGCCCGAACACGGTGCCCGGGGCGATGCCGCGACCATTGTAACCGGAAAATCCGACCACCTTTTCGGCGAAGCGATGGAAGCGCGGCAGGGCATTGTCCGTCATCCCGATCTTACCAAACCATTCACATTCGAATTCGACGGGGCCAAGCTGCGGGAAGAGCCTTTTCAGCGCGCGTTTCGCCCACGCAACATGGATAGCCCGACCAGTGTTGCGCAACGCACCGACACTGCCAAAAATGAGCCTGCCAGCCTGATCCATGCGGAAGGACGACAAAATCTCCTTCGTGTCCCAGGCACCTTCACGCCCCGGCAGGATCGACGACAGTAAATCCGGCGACAGGGGCCTCGTTGCCAGGTTGAAATAGGGTAGATGCACCTGCTCACGACGGACGCCGCTCCATGGGCCAGTGCTGTAGGCATCCGTCGAGACGATAACCCACGAGGCGGTAATCGAACCACGGTCGGTGCGCACCCTCCATCCATCCGCGAAACGTTCGAATGCGGCAACGCGCGAACCGGTATGAATGACAGCGCCGGCGGCGATTGCGGCCTTTGCTAGACCGCGCACGTAGGCGAGTGGCTGCAGCGTACCCGCCCGCATGTCGAGCAGCGAGCCGGCATAGGCGCGGGTTCCGACACGACGTGCCGTCTGCGCCGCGTCGAGAAGCATGACGGGCGCACCGCGCCGCTGCCACTGGCTCGCCCGTTCCGTGATCTCCTTCAGCCCTGCGGCGCCCACCGCGCAGTGCAATGTCCCCTTGCGCTCCAGCTCGCAAGCGATGCCGTGTTTCTCGATGAGGTCCATGACCAGCCGCGGCGCATTGCCCAGCATATCGAGCAGACGTTCGCCATGGATGTCGCCGAGTGCACCGGGAAGGTCGTCCGGCATCACCCACATGCCGGCGTTGATCAGCCCAACATTGCGGCCGGCCCCGCCAAACCCGATTTCCGCCCCTTCGAGCACGACCGCATGGCGGCCCGCCTCGGCCAGGTGGAGAGCCGCTGAAACACCGGTAAACCCGCCGCCGACGATCACAACGTCTGCCCGCCGATCGCCCGCCAAAGGCTGCGTTGCCGGAGCGGGCGGCGCCGTCTTTTCCCAAAGCCCATGAGAGCGTGGGTCGTTCAGCATTGTCTCGGTCCTTCCAGGTCCTTGTTATTTCTGTTTCTTTGGCTGACCGAAGACATAGTCTGCCACCTTCGGCAGGAAGATGTCGGAACGATATGTCTTCGGCTTCTCGCCGACGGAACTGCCGGTGTTCAGGATGCCCGCCTGATAATCGTCGGCAAACAGGCTGTAGGGATAGGGTGCCTCGGTGGCGCTCGCCGCATCGAGCGCGGCGCGTTGGTCGGCGGCCAGCTCGAAATCGAGTGACGCCAGATTGTCATCGAGTTGATCGGGCCTGCTTGCACCGACGATTGCAGCGGCAACACCCGGGCGATTGACGACCCAATTCAGCGCCACCTGCGCCATGCTGCGCCCAACCTTCGCCGCCGTTTCCTCAAGGGCGGCGACGATGCGGGCATTGCGTTCGTTGAACAGGCCGAGGCCGGTGCCGGAGGCATCGAGCGCAAGGCGTCCCGCCTGTGCGCCGGAGCGGTACTTGCCGGAAAGAAGCCCCATGGCAAGCGGGCTCCAGGCGGTGATGCCGAGCCCTAGCGTTTCGGCAAGCGGAACGAATTCGTGTTCGATGCTGCGTTCGACCAGCGAATAGGGAAGCTGCAGGCTGATCGGCGTGGCCAGCGCGTGGGCTTCCGCCCAGGTCTGTGCCCGCGCCGCATACCAGCCGGGCACATCGGAAAGGCCCGCATACCGAATCTTGCCCGCGCGCACGAGATCATCAAGCGTGCGCATCACCTCCTCCACCGGGGTCATACGGTCCCAGGTGTGGAGGAGGTAGAGGTCGATGTAATCCGTCTTCAGCCGCCGCAGCGAGGCCTCGACCGCTCGCATGATGTTCTTGCGCCCGTTGCCGCCCGCATTGGGATTTCCGGGCGAAAGGTTGTTGGAGAACTTCGTCGCAATGACCACCTGGTCGCGCAGCCCGGCTTCGGCAACGAAACTGCCGACGAGGCTCTCGCTCATGCCCCCCGCATAAGAATTCGCCGTGTCGATGAAGTTACCACCAGCTTCGACATAGCGATTGAAGATCGCGCGGGCACTCGCCTCGTCACTGCCCCAGGAACCGCCAATACCGCGAATACCTGCATTGCCGAAGGTCATCGTGCCGAGCGCAAGGCGGCTTACCCGCAATCCGGAGCGGCCCAGAAGGTAGTAATGTTCGAGCGACATCGTCAGTCCTGCATTCTGCCTGAAGCACCCGCGCTACATGTCGCCCATATAGGGCCGGCGCGCGGTGCTTTGCTGCACGTAGTTGATCATGGTGATGAAGTCGAAGACCGGGCGGCCGGTCGCTGCCTGCACGGCATGGGCATAGGGCGGCAGGTCGCTGCACTCAAGCAGAATAGAGCGGACATCGGGATTGTCCTCCACGAGACGCCGGGCCACCTCCGTCACTTCCCGCTCGATCGCAGCGGAATCCAGCGTTCCGCGCTCTTCCAGAATGGCCTCGCGAAACTCCGTCTGCCCCTCCATGCCGGCAACGGCAAGAGGAATGTAGTCGGCGACGTTGCAGGCGGCAAAATGGCGCGCAGCCAATCGCGTGGCGTTGGCGGTGATAACGCCGACCCTGCCGCCGCACAAAGCATGCATGAAAGGAATCTGCATCAGGCTCGAAAGAAAAACCGGAATTTCGACAGCGGCCGCGACCTCTTCCTGAAAATAGGCCATGAAGCCGCAAGCGCCCGTGATTGCCTTGACGCCCCTGTTCTGCAGTTCGACGGCAGCCTCAATGAAGACTTCCTTCAGGGCAGGATCGCGCTGGTTGAGCAGGCGGTCGATCGAGGCGCCTCGCACCTCCTGGAAGCGCACCGGATAATCATAGGTCGTCGCATTGCCGACATTGCCGGGCACGCAGGGATAGGCGGCATCGAGGATCAGGATGCCGATCTGCTCACCATACCACGACTGCGTCTTTCGTGTGACCGTATAGACAGTCATCGTTGTTGTCTCCGATTTCCATGTCAGGGAAATGCGGCAGAGTTCCCTCTCCCGCCTGTTTAGTTCGTTACTCAACGAGGCGCGGCGCGCCCGTATCGGCGGCCGTGCCATCCAGGCCGTAGGACTTGAGGATGGTGACGATCGTGCCGTCCGCATGCATTTCGGCAATCGCGGCATCAAGCGCGACGCCGAACTCCTTGGCCTTCAGCGAATAGGGGAAAGCTGCCTGCGCGGCTTCCTTGGTCGCCTTCACACGCTCGTCCGGAGCAGCGACATTGACCTTCACGTCGCCAAGCGCCCCCTTCTGCGCAGCGACGACGCCGGTCGAATACCCATCGACCGCGACGTCGATACGGCCGGATGCCAGGTCCTGCTGCATGTTGACGGAATTCGGATAGAGCTTTAGCGAGCCGCCGAGCATCGCCTTCAAGTCGGCGACCCAGAGATAGCCCTGAACCGTACCGACCTGCTTGCCTTCGAGATCGGAGACGTTCTTGAAGCCTTCCTTCGAATAGATGCCCATCTGGTCGGTGTAAATCGGAGCAGAAAGGCTCATCACCTTCGCGCGTTCGGCCGTGCGATACCAGTCGCCGGTGGTGATATCAGCCTGACCGGAGAGGACATACTGGATGGCCGCCGCTGGATCGACCGCGACGGCCTTGACCTTAAGGCATTCACGCTTGGCGAATTCTTCGGCGATATCACCGTCGATACCCTTCATATTGCCGCTGTCGTCGACGAAGGAATGGGGAACATAGGTGGTGACCGCCACGGTCAGCGTGCCTGCTTCGACCGTGGTGAACTGGTGCTTCGGCGTGCACTCCTGGGCGTATGCGACCCCGACCGACAGGGCCAGGCCGGCAATACCGGCAAGGAGGAACTGCGTGGTGGTGATTATTGTAGGCATGCAGGTATCCTTTGAGCTTGGTTTCAACGTTGCGCGTAGAGGCCGGCACGCTTTTCGACGTAATTGACGAGAAGCGCGGCGGGAATGGAAATGGCTGCGTAGAGCACACCCGCGGCGAGTAGTGCGGGGAAATACCGGAAGGTCGTCGAACCGATCTCGTAGGCGCGGCTCACCAGCTCCGGGAGCGCGATGGTGAAGCAGAGCGAAGTGCCCTGGAAGATCAGGATGGAGAAACCAAGTAGCGCTGGAAGCGCCACCCGAAGGCCCTGTGGCAGAAGTACATAACGCAGCTCGTCGAACCGGTTGAGGCCAAGTGCCTCGGCCGCCTCCCGCTGGCCATGCGCGACGGACTGCAGGCTGGCACGGATGATCTCGCTGGTATAGGCGCCGGTGTTCCAGGCAAGGGCGATGATCGCGGCCGAGAAGGAACCGAGCGTCAACCCGGTCGTCGGCAGACCGAAATAGATGAACTGCAAAAGCACCAGTGCCGGCGCGCCGCGACCGACCTCGACGAGAAAGAGGCTGATGCCTTTCAGCAAGCGGCTCTTGGCGAGAACGCCCAGCGCCAGGAGGAGACCGAAAGGAATACCGATCAGCAGGCTGAGGGCCGTTACCTGGAGGCTGATTGAAAGGCCGCCAAGGAGGTCCGGGAGCCAGGCGGCGATTTCGTCTTGGGTCGGAAACATCAACGTGCCACCTTTGCCCGGAGATAACCGTCGGCCACGCGCGAGAGCCAGGCGATCGGCAGGCTCAGGAGCACATAGAACAGGCCGACAAGCGCGAAGACTTCAAGACCGCGGAACGTCAGCTGGGAGAGCTGGTTGCCCTGGTAGGCAAGCTCCGCCACGCCGATTGTGGAGGCAACCGCGGTCTCTTTCATCAGGCCGATCAGATAGCTCGCCGCCGACGGCAGCGCGACGCGGAAGGCCTGTGGCGCAACGATATCGCGGAAGATAGACCAGCGGCCGAGATCGAGCGCCGCCGCGGCCTCCCACTGGCCGAAATGGATGGAAGCGACGGCGCCGCGATAGATTTCCGCCATGTTCGCGGCCGCGATCAGCCCGAGGCCCATTAGAGCGGCGTTGAAGGGGCTTATCGGCATCACGCCCATGCCAAGGCCGAAGAAGATGATGAAGAGCCAGAGGATCGGCGGGATGGCGCGCACGATCTGAATAGCGGTCATGGCAATGAAGCGGAGCGGCCGGAGGCGGCTTCGGCGCGCCGCAAGCAGCGGAACGCCGAGCACGGCGCCGATGAGGAATGCACCAGCCGTGAGCGCGACCGTCCAGGTCAAGCCTCGCAGGATCGGCAGAAGGTCCGCCGCGTTCATCGGTCATGTACCGCGCGAAGGAAACGCTTCGTCCGCTCCTGCTGCGGATTGCGCATGACCTCCTTGGACGGTCCCTTCTCGACTATATGCCCGTCGGCCATGATCATGACCGTATCGGAAACATTTTCTGCAAATCCCATCTCGTGGGTAACGACGATCATCGTCATGCCGGTTTCGGCCAGTTCCCGCATGACAGCGAGAACCTCAAGACCGAGTTCGGGATCGAGCGCCGAGGTCGGCTCGTCGAAAAGCATGATCTCGGGATCGAGGGCGAGAGAGCGCGCTATGGCGATGCGCTGCTGCTGGCCACCGGAACACCGGACGGGAAACTGTGCCGCCTTGTCAGCAAGCCCCACCCGCTTGAGGAGTTGCATGGAGCGCTCGTCCGCTTCCGCGCGACTGCGGCCAAGAACGCGTTCCTGCGCAAGGCTGACATTGCGCAGAACCGACATGTGCGGAAAGAGGTTGAAGGACTGAAACACCATGCCGACCCGCCGACGCAGACCGGAAAGCTCCGCCCGCGCAACCGGACGGGCAGCGTCGATCGTCATCGATCCGATTGTAATGGTGCCGCCATCCGGCGGTTCGAGATAGTTGATGCATCGCAGCAGCGTGCTCTTGCCGGAGCCGCTCGGCCCGATGATGGCGAGCACTTCGCCTGAGCGCACATCGAGATCGATGCCGTCGAGAACCGTATGGCTGCCGTAACGCTTGCTGAGAGACTTTAGGCGGATGAGTACGTCCGTCGAGGCTGGCATCATCGCGGGGTGTGCCCTGCCATGCAGCCGATCATCTTCCCGCAGATAAAGGATGGCACCATCCATATCATCGTGACCCCCAATAGATCCGCACTCCGCGCGCCGCCTTTGCGGGGCTGGTTATTGCCTGAGCTGCCTGGTTATGAATTGGTCGTCGGAGTTCCCGCTTGCGACCGTGTTCCCGTCGTTACTGGAGGATGGTAGCATTCTGCCACGCGCTGAGCAGGGCGAAAAAATTGCCTCCCTACCAAACCTGAAGTTATGCAACGTCGCCGGGGGTGAAGGAAATCTGCAACTCCTCATCGTCACGGTAGAGAGGAGGACGTTGTTAGGGTTCGATTGCCCCGCTTGGCAACTGCCTTCCAGCGCCACCCTGCTGAAACCCTGCTTGAACTGTGTCCGTGCGTTTCGATCTCGCAGCCTCTCCGGGGCTCAAGCTTGGAGCAGAATTCGCGTCCTGTTGCTTCGCGACACCCACCAACCATTTGTGAAATCTCTGCCCGAACGGCTTTTCAAGGGTGGTCCTGTCCCAAGCCAGATAATAGCTTTCGGGCAAGCGCATGCGGATGTCGAACGGGACGATCAGCGTGCCCGCGGCAACCTCCTCCTGAACCATCGAAAGCTGCGCAAGCACGAAACCTCTCCCGTTTGCGGCCGCATCGATGGCGCTGCTCGATAGCGTGAAGGAGAGACCGGAGAACGTCTGATGGCCGTCGGCGGAGATCAGCCTCGCCCAATCCTGCCATTGCGGCGAAGCCTTGTAGTCGGCCTCCCATTCCACATTGAGGAGCGGAAACGTCAGGATGTCCTGGGGGCGCTGGGGGACACGGTTGGAGATCAGCGCAGGCGAACAGGCGGGGACGACCCAGTCGGTGAACAAATGTGCGACGTGCTCATGCACGTGGGAACGTCGACCGTAAGTGATACGGAAATCCACCTCTTCGATGCCGAGCCGCGGTTCTTGCTCCTGGCCGAGAATTCGGACGTTTGAGTCCGGACAGAGGGCTTGCCAATCGAAGATTTTACGGCTGAGCCACCGGCTCGCAACGGATGACAGCGCGCTGAGCACGATTGCGCTCTCGTTCCTGGCACGCGTCAGAACGTTGGCAGCATGGGAGAGCTGCTGAAACCCCTTCGCGACCTCGCGGTAATAAAGCCGTCCCCAGGTCGACAGTTCCACCCGCCGCCCCCGGCGCTCCAGTAGCGTCAATCCAAGACATTGCTCCAGATTGCGCACGAGCTGGCTGACCGCACCAGGAGACACACCGAGGTCCTCCGCAGCCGCGCTAACCGTGCCGCAGCGGCCTATAGCTTCGAAAGCCTGCAGGCCCCGCAGGGATGGATTCGACATCGTCACGCACTCTCACTTCGGCGTCCAATTTAGATTTTCTAAAATAGAATGCAGGTACTGGCAACTTGTTGGCATCAAAAAAACTGAGAACATTGCCTTAGCAAAACGCAAGGAGAGCAGGATGTTTCTCAAGAATGCATGGTACGTCGCAGCCTGGGATCATGAAGTTGGCCGCGAGTTGAAACCGGTCACAATGCTCGGCGAGAACATCGTCCTTTACCGCCTGCAGGATGGTCAGCCGGCTGCGCTGGAAGATGCCTGTCCCCATCGCAAGCTTCCGCTTTCGATGGGTCGAATCAAGGGCGACGATGTCGAATGCGGCTATCACGGCCTGACCTTCGACTGTTCCGGCACCTGCACCCGCGTGCCCGGCGCCGAGCGTATCCCACACGTCGCCAAGGTGCGCTCCTACCCGATTCATGAGCGCTACGGCTTGCTCTGGGTCTGGATGGGCGATGCCGCAAAGGCCGACCCGAAGGATATTTTCGAGGTGGAGCATTTTGACGATCCCGCCTGGGGCATCAATCGCGGCGAGTCGATGACGCTCAACTGCAACTATCTCTACATGACGGACAATCTGCTCGATCCGTCCCATGTCGCCTGGGTCCATCAGTCGTCCTTCGCAAGTTCGGCCTGCGAGGAAACGCCGCTGGAGACGACCGTGAAGGATGATGGCGTGACCGTTTGGCGCTGGATGATAGACTCCGAGCCGGCGCCCTTCTATGCGCCCTTCCTTCAATTCAAGGGCAATACCGACCGTAAGCAGCATTATGAGGTCCGCTACCCCAGCAATGCGATCATCAAGGCCATCTTCGCACCGGCTCATACAGGCGGGGAAGGCCGCGCGCTACCGGAAGACACCTTCCTCATGGACAGCTACAACTTCATGACGCCGGTCGATAAGAACCGGACCAAGTACTATTGGTTCCAGATGCGCAATTTCGCGCCCGATGATGCCGAAGTCTCGGCGCGCTTCGCCAAATCCGTGCGTGGGGCCTTCGAGGAGGACCGTGTGGTGCTGGAGGCCGTCCATCACGGCATGGCCAACAAACAGACGCCTAACCTCGACCTGAAGATCGATGTTGGCCCGATGCGCTTCCGGCGCAAGCTGGCGCAGATGATCGCCGCCGAGGCGCAAGCTCCTGCCACCGACGCCGCAGAATAAGGACTGCCCCGGATGAACGACGCCGCGGCTTCGCGCTTCCGCCCATTCGAGGTCGTCTCGAAGGTGCGCGAAAGCGCCACCATCACCTCCTTCCATCTCGCGCCGCTCGATGGCAGCCACTGGCGGTCCTTCGAGGCCGGGCAGTTCCTCACGCTACGCGTTCCGGATGGTCAGGGCGGCCATGTTTTGCGCAACTATACCGTCTCATCTTCGCCGCGCGAGGAAGGCATCTACAGGATCACGGTGAAGCGCGAGGCAGCCCCGTCCGACGAGGTGCCACAGGGCCTTAGTTCCTGCTGGCTGCATGACGTGGTCGAGCCCGGCGCCGTCATCGAGATCGACACGCCGCGCGGTGGCTTCAAGCTCGATACGGCCAGCACACGGCCCGTGGTCCTGCTGTCCGGCGGCGTCGGGCTCACACCGACGGTCTCGATGCTGAATGTGCTGGCGCGGGAAAGCGAGCGGCCCGTCTGGTTCATCCATGCCTGTGACAGCGCCGACGTGCATGCCCTGCGCGGCGAGGTAGAGACGCTCGCCTCGTTGCGTACCGGGATCACCGCCCATTTTTGCTATCGCTTCACCGAGAACTGCGCGCGCTGCCATTCGACTGGCTTCCTGTCCCGCACCACGCTGCAGGGCCTTTTGCCGCTCGACGACTACGACGTCTACATGTGCGGCCCGCCACCCTTCATGCAGGCGCTTTACGGCATCCTGACCGAACTTGGCGTGCGCAGGGAACGCATCGCCTATGAATTCTTCGGCCCGGCGAGCCTGCTAACGGCGGAGGACGAGACGCCCGCTCTGAAGGCACCGCCCGCGCCGGTGGCGGTCAACGATCGCGGCGTTCAGATCGTCCTCAAAAAATCGGGGCGCAGCTTTGCCTGGGACGGCAATAGCGATTCCATCCTCGCCTTCCTGGAAGCGCAGGGGATCGAGCCCGCCTTCTCCTGCCGGGCAGGCGTGTGCGGAACCTGCGAGCAAGGCCTCTTCTCCGGCGAGGTCGACTATTTCGAGGCCCCGCTCGACGACCTGCCGGCCAACCGGGTGCTGCTGTGCTGTACCCGCCCGAAATCCTCTGTCGTGCTCGATCTCTGACCCAGGCAGCGGCCTGATCCCGCATTCATCCAAGGAGGCTTCATGACAAATCCGCTTCACACCGAGCTCCCGCTAAATCCGCATGTGGCCGGTCTGCCGCCTTACAATGCCGGGATGAATATCGCCGCAGCAAGGCAGCGCAGCGGCTTCGAGGATATCGCGGCGCTCGCCAGCAACGAGAACCCGGATGGCTGCTCTCCGAAAGTCGCGGCGGCGCTCGCCGGCCTCAATCCGGCGCGGTATTCCGACCCCGCCTGCACGGCATTGCGCGCTGCACTCGGCGAGAAACTCGGGCTGGCTACGGACCGTATCGTCGTCGGCAACGGTTCGGAAGAAATGATCGCGGCCGTCTGCCGGGCGGTCCTGCGGCCCGGCGCCGTCGTCGCCACCGTCTGTCCCGGCTTCGGCCTTCACGAGATAGAGGCACTCGCCAATGGCGCCGTTATCGAGAAGGTCGCGATGCGGGCGAACCTCGATTTCGATATTCCGGCGATCCTCGCCGTGCTCGAACGGGCGCCGGCTATCTTCTTCCTGTCCTCTCCCTCCAATCCGGTCGGCCTGGCGCTCGACCGCGACAGCCTCGACCGCATCGTCGCGGCGGTTCGTCCGGAAACGCTTCTGGTGCTGGACGAGGCATATTTCGAATTTACCGATGACGACCTGCCGGATGGCCTCGCCGTACTCTCCACCTCGGCCCTGTCCTTCGTGGTGCTGCGCACCTTCTCAAAGTCCTATGGACTGGCGGGGCTGCGGGTCGGCTATGCCGTGACCTCGGATGCACGGCTCGCGCGCGCCATGACCGCCGCCAAGACGCCGTTCAACGTCAATGCCGCGGCACAGGTCGCGGCAGTCGCCGCCCTTCAGGATGAGGCGTGGATGAAGGCCTCTGTGACGCGGCTGAAGGCCGAGCGCATGCGCGTGGCCGATGCCATTACCGCAATGGGCCTGACGGCAGCGCGCTCGCAGACGAATTTCCTGTTCCTCGACGTGCGCCGGGACAGCCAGGCGGCGATGGATCACTTCCTGTCGCGGGGCATCGTCGTCAAGCCTTGGAAGGAAAAGGGCTTTGAAAGCTTCATCCGCGTAACGATCGGCACGCCGTCCGACAACGACCGTTTTCTCGACGCGCTTCGCGCTTTCGTCATGGGGTGACGCCGGCTGGCGTCCCCTCACCAAGCAAAACAGGGACCGGACCACGGCCCACGGGAACGAACAATGAGCGGAAACGCAATTCTGCACACGACAAACCGGGAGCACTGTCGCATGTCCCCTTCGACGCCAACCAGCCTGTTCGCCGGTGACTTTTCCGCGCTCCGCGCCCGCTTTCTGGCCGCCGCGCGGCACGCAGGCGCCGATCTCGTCGAATATCTGCACCCACTGCACGGACCGAGTGGCGAGCGCCTGGCAACCGACGTCGCCTATCTCGGGCGCAACGACGCGAAAAAGCTGCTTGTCCTGATCTCGGGCACGCATGGGGTGGAAGGCGCCTTCGGCTCGGCCTGCCAAACCGCCTGGCTGACGCAAAATTCGCCGTGGCAACTTCCCGACGACACCGCCGTCCTTGCGATCCATCTCATCAATCCCTGGGGAACGGCCTGGCAGCGCCGGGTCAACGAGGACAATGTCGATCTCAACCGCAATTTTATCGACTGGCAGAAAGGCACGCCAAAAAACGAGCGTTATGCCGCCCTTCACAATGCGCTGGTCTGCCGCGCCTGGGAAGGTCCGGAGCGAGAGCGGGCGCAAGAAGCCTTCAAGGGCGCCAAGCAGCAGCATGGCGGGTATGTCGGCCTCGCCCCGATCATCGAGGCCGGCCAGTACGATTTCCCGGACGGCCTCTTCTATGGCGGCGACGGCCCCGTCTGGTCCAACCGCACGCTCAACGAGATCCTCTCGACCTTCGCGCAGCAGGCCGAACAGATCGTCGTCTTCGACCTGCATACCGGCGCCGGCCCCTATGGCTTTCCTGCCCTGCTGTCGGTCGCCGAAAGCGAGCATGACGGGCTCGACTGGGGACGGCAGATTTTTGGCCCGGCGCTCTCCGTCGTTGTGACCGGCACGAATGCCAAGACGGATACCGGAATCGCCGCGACGGCGACCGGCTATGTTTCGGCCGCCGTGAGAACCGCCGTGCCGAAGGCGCGCGTCCTGCCGCTGGTCGTCGAATGCGGTACGTTGGACGGCGCCACCGTTTCAGACGCGGTGCAGGCGGACAACTGGCTTCACCTGTTCGGCAAGGTCGACTCGCCGCTGGGGGCAAAGATCAAGCAGGCCTTGGTCGCCGCCTTCATCCCCGAGGATGTCGACTGGCAGGGCACCTGCCTCGCGACGGCGCTGCGTCATTTCGACCGCGCCTTTACCGACCTGAAGGCGGTCGGCGGCGCCGGCGAGGAAAAATCCCTGTCCGCTGCTTCCGCCGTCTCAGTCGTGCGGGACGCGGAAGCGGCAACCCCGCGTGCCAGCCAACGGCCGGCGCTGGAAGTGCAGGACATCCGCAAGCGTTTCGGCCCGCTCACTGTGCTCAACGGTGTCAGCCTGACGGCCCAGCCCGGAGAGGTCGTGTCGATGATCGGCTCTTCCGGCTCCGGCAAGAGCACCTTCCTGCGCTGCCTCAACCTGCTGGAACAGCCGAATGACGGCCGCATTGTCATCGACGGTGAGGAAATCCGATTGAGAAGGGCGGCGGACGGCAACGCCGTTCCAGCGGACATGCGGCAGGTCGAACGCATCCGCTCGCGGGTCGGCATGGTATTCCAGAACTTCAATCTCTGGCCGCACATGACCGTGCTCGAAAACATCGTCGAGGCGCCGCTGCACGTATTGAAAGAAGAGCGGGCGGCAGCCATCGACCACGCTCATGCGCTGCTGAAGAAAGTCGGCCTCTCCGACAAGCACGCCCAATATCCCGGCCAGCTTTCGGGCGGCCAGCAGCAGCGTGCCGCCATCGCCCGCACGCTTGCCATGCGCCCCAAGCTCATCCTGCTCGACGAACCGAC
Organism: Sinorhizobium sp.; assembly: GCF_059070375.1. Lineage (NCBI taxonomy): Bacteria > Pseudomonadati > Pseudomonadota > Alphaproteobacteria > Hyphomicrobiales > Rhizobiaceae > Sinorhizobium > Sinorhizobium sp. The sequence goes on along the minus strand of NZ_JCACWC010000001.1, from coordinate 66,278 downwards.
CTCCGCGCTCGATCCCGAGCTGGTCGGCGAGGTGCTGCGGGTGATCCGGCACCTGGCCGAAGAAGGAAACAAGATGATCCTCGTGACGCACGAAATGCAGTTCGCGCGCGAGGTCTCGCACAAGATCCTCTTCCTCCATCAGGGAAAGGTGGAGGAAGAGGGTGCCCCGGCGGAGGTTTTCACCAACCCTCGCTCCGAACGCATGCGCCAGTTCCTGGCCCGGACGTTCTGACAGCCCCGCCCTACCCGCTCAACAACGAAGCTCAACATGGGGAACCAAAACATGAAGCTGAAAAGTCTGTTGCTCGCAACGCTCTTTGCCACCGGCCTCACGACGGCGCAGGCCGCGGAGGGCGAATTATCGATTGGAACGGAAGGCGCCTATCCGCCGTGGAGCATGGCCGATGCCGTCGGCAACGTCACGGGCTTCGATGCCGATGTCGGCAACCTGCTCTGCGCCAAGCTGGAGATGAAGTGCCAGTTCGTCGTGCAGGCCTTTGACGGCCTCATTCCGGCGCTGAAGGCCAAGCGTTTCGACATCATCATTTCGGGCATGTCGATCACCGAGGACCGCAAGAAGGAGATCAACTTCTCCATCGGCTATGCCGAACTGGCCAACATGTTCGTCGTCCCAAGAACCTCGTCCCTCGTCGGAATTACCAACCTTAACGACCTTATCAAAGCGCTGGACGGAAAGAAGGTCGGTGTGCAAGCTGGCACGACCCATGCGCACTATCTCGAAAAAAAAGTGCCAAACGCCGATCTAAAAACCTACGACACGCTCGACCAGATGCAGATCGATATTGCCAGCGGCCGTATTGACGCAGCCTTCGCAGATCGATCGGCGCTCGACGATTTTCTGAACAAGCCCGAAGGCACAGAATTTCAGTTGATCGACCTCAACGTTCCCAGTTCGTCCGATCCGACGTTGGGTGAAGGGATTGGCGTTGGAATCGCCCAGGAAAACACCGAGCTGAAGGCTCGCATCGACAGGGCGCTCTGTGAACTCGTCGCCGATGGCTCCATCGGCAAGGCAAGCCAGACCTGGTTCAAGTCGGACATTTCTCGGCCCTGCCAGCAATAACCAACGGGCGTTCCCGGCAATGCTGCCGGGAACGCCGCATCCGACAGGCATGAAGAGTTTGGGCAGGACCGATGGAACTGGGAATTTGGCAGGTATGGGAGGGCGGCTGGATCGCCGCGATCCTGCGCGGTGCGGCGATCACCATCGCCGTCGGCGTCGCGAGCATGGCCGTCGGCATTGTCATCGGCATTGCCTGCGGCCTGACCAAATGGGCGCGGCTTTTTCCGCTGACGCTGGCGGTGGATTTCTACACGTCGATCGTGCGCGGCGTGCCGGAACTCCTGATCATCTATCTTCTCTTCTTTTCCTCCGTCGAATTCGTGGGGCAGATCGCCGCCGCCTTCGGCTATGAGGGGCTGGCCGGCAACGGCTATGCCTTCATCATTGCCGTCATCGCGATTGCAGCCATATCGGGCGCCTACTCCACGGAAGTCGTTCGCGGCGCGCTTGCCGCCATTCCCGGCGGCCATATCGAGGCAGCGCGGGCGCTCGGCATTCCCGGCAGGCGTATATTCCGCCGGATCATCGCGCCGCAGATGCTGCGGATCGCGGTGCCCGGCATGAGCAATGTCTGGCAGACGACGATCAAGGACACCGCCCTCGTCTCCGTCGTCGGCCTGCAGGAATTGATGCGTGCCGCCTTCGTCGGAGCCGGCTCCACCCGCCATCCCTTCATTTTCTACTTCATTGCGGCTGTCGTCTATCTCGTCATCACGCTGGTAAGCCAGGGTGGCTTCGACCGGATCGAGCGCCTTCTACGTCCACGTACGAGGAAATAGGCCATGGATCTCGACCTCATCCGGCTCGCCGTTCCGACCCTTGCCAAGGGATTGTGGCTGACCGCTCTCCTGACACTCACCTCAGTTGCCGTCGGTTTCAACCTCGGGCTCGCGCTCGCGGTCATGCGACTTTCGAAAAATAGGTTCGTCAGTCGTTTCGCCAAGGGCTACAGCACCGTGTTCCGGGGAACGCCGCTGCTCGTCCAGCTCTTCCTCTTCTACTACGGCCTCGGCCAGATTTCCGTCGTGCGCGACAATCCTGCCCTCTGGTGGATCATCGGCGACGGCGTCCATTGCGCCGTGATGGCGCTGGCGCTCAACACCGCTGCCTACACCTCGGAAATCCTGCGCGGCGGCCTCATGTCGATCCCGGGCGGCCTGGTCGAGGCCGCGCAGGCTTGCGGCATGTCGCGGCTCCTGTGTTTTCGTCGGATCACCTTTCCGCTCGCCATCAGGCAGGCCTTGCCGGCCTATGGCAACGAACTCGTGCTCGTCGTCAAGGGAACGAGCCTTGCGTCGACCATCACCGTCCTGGAAATCACCGGCCATGCAAAACGCCTGATGAGCCAGACCTATGCGATCCTGGAGGTCTTCGCCATCGCCGGCGTGCTCTACCTCCTGATCAATCTGGTGCTGATTACCCTCGTCCGGCTGCTGGAAGTCCGTCTTACGCGCTACCTGCCGCGGTAGCGAAATCTCTGAAACGACGGATAATCTTGAAAGGAAAAGACCATGGACGTACGCGCCGCCGTAGCCGTTCAGGCCGGAAAACCGCTTGAAATCATGACCTTGCAGGTCGAAGGCCCGCCCGCCGGCGAGGTGCTGGTCGAGGTGAAGGCGACGGGGATCTGCCACACAGACGAATTCACGCTTTCCGACGCCGATCCGGAAGGCCTCTTTCGGCCATTCTCGGCCATGAAGGGTGCGGGCCTTGTCGTGGATGTCGGCCCGGGCGTCACCTCGGTCAAGAAGGGCGGCCATGTCATTCCGCTCTATACGCCGGAATGCCGCTCCTGCCCGTCCTGCCTCAGCCGCAAGACGAACCTATCGGCTGCGCATACCGCGCCGGCCATGAAGGAGGAGAAGCCCATGCCAAGCATCGCGATACATCCATCCATCGACAGCGGGTTCAAAGCGACGGATGCCGCCTTTTCCGGCGGCGTGCTCGTCTGCAACTGCGCGAGCAACCCGTCAAGGTCCGCATCAAAGGCGACATCGCCCATAACTACGCGTGCGGCTGCATCAAGTGCTGGAAGCCCGAAGGTGCCGTCTTCTCTGTCGTCGCCTCGCCGACAGACAATGTCCAGGTCGTCAAAAACGGCGGCAAGGTCACGGTCGTCGATCCGGCTGCCCTCATCCAGCGTCATGCCCGCACGGAATATGTACGCCCCTGTCGAACGTGACCGTCCGTTCAAGGGCGTGTCCTTCGTGCATCCGGAACGTTTCGAGACCACGTCTGGGCGAAACCGGGATTTGCGGCCTTTGCCTCTTCGATCATCGAGAGCGGCTATGACCCGGCACAGATGGACGGCGTTCGCACGCGGCTGCGGGTTCCACTTACGACTGCCTCAACTCCGCTTTGATGGACTACCTGGCCACCTGGACAGCGAAGAAAAACGGCACCCTTTACGCCGAAACGCCCTGAGCGTCCTGCAATCAGCCTCTCCCTATTTCCCGATGTCATCGACAGGAATTGTCCAATGCACCGTCTGAAACCAGAATTCACCGCCGAAATCCGGGCCATCGTCGGTGACGGAAATTTCAGGGTGGGCGAGGCCGTCGCCATGATCGATTACGGCGTGGCGCCGGAAAATCTTGGCGCCGGCGCCGTCGTCCTTCCAGGCACGACCGAGGAGGTTTCCGCCATTATCAAATGCTGCCGCGCCAACAGTGTGCCCCTCGTCACACATGGCGGGCGAACCGGGCTCGTAGGCGGCGGCCTATCGAAACCGGGCGAACTGGTGCTCTCCACCGCCCGTCTCAATCGCATCCTGCACCTGTGCCCGGTCGAGCGTGTTGCAGTGGTGGAAGCCGGCGTGACGCTGCAAGCGCTGCAAGTGGCGGCCGCGAACCATCGCCTTGAACCGGGGATCGATCTGCCGTCTCGCGGCTCGGCCACCATCGGCGGCATGGCTTCGACCAATGCCGGGGGGATTTCAGCCTTCCGATCCGGTGTCATGCGGCATCGGATTCTGGGACTGGAGGCGGTGCTCGCGGACGGTTCGGTCTATACAGACCTGACCCGGGTCGTGAAAAATGCCGCCGGCTATGATCTGAAGCACCTGTTTGTCGGTGCGGAAGGCACGCTCGGCGTGATAACGCGGATTGCCGTCAAACTCGAACCCCAGCCTTTGACCACCGCGACAGTCCTATTCGGCCTAGCCTCGGTGGATACAGCGCTCCAGACGGTTCGCCGAGGGCTCGAAGCCGAATACGGCCATCTGCGCGCCGCCGAAGCCACCTGGCGCAGCTATTTCCGCTTGACCTCCAGTCACCATCGTTGGTCGGCCCCGGACTACGCCACAGACCACCCAGTCAACCTCCTGATGACGCTTGGCGGCGCGGACGCCGCCGCCTTGCAGTCAGAGCTCGCGCGCATCTATGTGGACATGATTGCCCTTCAGCCCGACACCTCGGCCGTGATCGCGTTTTCGGGCGCGCAGGAGGCAGATCTCTGGCGGCTTCGCGAGGACACGGACCTCATCTATCGGCGGCATCCGGGCGCGCCATCTTATGACGTTTCCATTCCCCTCTCGCAGATAGCGTCCTATCTCGAACGGTGCCTCGCCGATCTGAAGGCGATCGATGCCGCTTTCGATCCCTATGTCTTCGGCCATCTTGCCGACGGAAACCTCCACATCGTTCTCAACAGCACCGGCAGCGACATTTCGGCCGACAAGGCGAGCGCTGTCGAGAAGGCGATCTACCGGGATATCGGAGCGCTGGGCGGGTCCTTTTCTGCCGAACATGGGATCGGCGCTAAGCGGGTGGTGCCGCTATCGGCTCTATCCAACCCGGCGAAACTCACCCTGATGCACCGGATCAAAGACACGCTCGACGCACCGGCGCTCCTCAACCCCGGAAAGGTGCTACAGCCAAGCACCGTCTAGATGGCTGCCAATTCGCGGGGGTCATATCTGGGCATCCACCAGTCCTGCACTGCACCATCGGTCAGGACGGTCGACGCGATAACGAGCCTTCCGTCGACAACACCGCGTGACGACTTCAGGCAGGAGATCTACCCATCCCTCGGGCGCGATGTCAAACTGCCTATTCTCATGGATGTGATCGTCGATTGGCCGCGGGGGCGGCGCTACGCACCGCCGCGGTGCTGGACACTCGTCTTTAGGGAGGCTCGGAACGCCTCGACAAGGCCTTGATATCATCGTTCGCGAGTTATATATTCCGACACATCGGAAGATTTAATATGGAGGCTCACATGCCCGCAATTGCGGAAATGCTGAAGGCGAGCGAGGCCGCCTTTGTCTCACGCGTGAGCCTACGCGACATCAATCGCGTCATCGATGAGCACATCCTGCCAGACGCCTTCGGTGGTATTGGATTCAAAGTGAAACAACCGTAAAGAAAGCCCACGTTTGCAGGAACTCGCCGGAGTTATAATTTTTTCACAAAAACATTATAACAGAGCGCAGTTTTGAGCGACGCTGTGGGTAAATCGCCGGGGAGCTTGCGTTTCCAATGATCCGCCATATCCTACGCTCGCGCAATGTGCGCATAAAGCGGTCGCCTGGCGTCATGGAACACAGGCCGCGTAGCTAGAGCCAGTATCGGTCGGCGAACCGAAAATGCTAATGACAAGTTCTCGCCAAGTCCTCGAAGGATATTCGACATGGACTCCCATGCCGTCATCGAAACGCTGCCCGCAACCGCAGACGAACGAGCCGCACTCATGGAGATAGCCAACCGCTCGTTCGAAAAGGTCGTCGATCGGATCGAACCTGAGAATGAAGCCTGACCCGCAAGCTGTGGGACCCTGTCGATTACATCGACAACCACTTTTTTAAGGAGGGGATGCTGCCGATGACGCTGGGTTTGCCGACTACCTCATAGATGCTTTCCTCGTGCATCATGTTATCGACCTGGCTGTGCGGGGGGCCGATGAGCAGGCAGAACCGTCATCAATTGAATTTAACGACATCCACTTAACCCCGGGAAACCGGAGTTTTATTTTCCCCGCCCAAGCCCCGGCTTGACAATGAAAAGCGAGGTTATAATGTTTCCGCAGGGACATTATAACGAGGCATTTGAAGATGCGGGAAATGGACCTTGTATTCCGCACAATGTTCGCGGAGTTGGCTCAACAGTCTCTCGACGCGCAGTTCCACGCCGACTTCCCGCTCGAGGGCCGCTTCGTCACGGTCCCCGTGAAGGGCAAGGACTACTTCTATTTCGACATGCCTACTCCCGAGGGAAAGGACAAGCGGAGCTATGTCGGGCCCGCTGCCGATTCCGAGATCGCGGCTCGTGTCCAACGACACCGGGACATCAAGGACAACATGCGGGAGCGGCGGCGACTGGTTTCGACGTTGATACGATCGGGTGGCATGTCGGGTCCTGATCGGTTCGCTGGCGATGTGACAAAGGCGCTCGCTGACGCGGGTTTCTTTCGCCTGCGTGGCGTCCTCGTCGGATCGGTCGCCTATGGCTGCTATTCGGGCGTCCTTGGCGTGCGACTGCCGACGACGGCGATGCAGACTGGTGATGCCGACCTGGCAATGGATTTCGCGATTTCGCAGGAGGTCGATGACAGCCTGCCGCCAATCTTGGACATCCTGCACGGGGTGGATCCGTCCTTTCGGGCGGTCCCACATCAGGCCGACAAGGCGCGGGTGACTGCGTTCGTCAACCGGAACAACTACCGGGTGGAATTCCTGACGAGCAACCGGGGTTCGGGTGAATACACGGGCAGGCCCTCGCCCATGCCTGCCCTCGGTGGCGCATCGGCGGAAAACCTCCGGTTCCTCGACTACCTGATCTACGAGCCTGTCAGGACCGTGCTGCTGCATAGGGAGGGCGTGAGCGTGAATGTCCCGGCTCCCGAGAGGTATGCGGTCCACAAGCTTATCGTGGCCTCTAGGCGGCTCACAGACGCACTCGGGAGGGCGAAGCGGGCAAAGGACCTCTTGCAGGCGGCAACGCTCTTCGAGGCCATGCTGCAAACTCGGCAGGGCGTCGCTCTGGCGGACGCATACCAGGAGGCATGGGATCGCGGGCCGTCGTGGCAGGAAGGGCTTGCGGCTGGCCTCGCCCTGATGCCTGCTGATGGGAAGGAAGCTCTTGCGGACGCCCTTGGCGTGAAACCGGAAGAACTCGGCAAGGACTAGGGACATGACAGGGGAAATCGTGCCCACGGGCTTCCCCGGCCTTGCTAGCTTGTGCTGGAACAGGGATGCTGCTCGGCCCATCGATCGGGAGACGGCATGGGCGCTGTATCGGGCGAACTGGCGTTCATCTGGCAAGACGATCTGACGGATGACGAGCGTGCTTTGATCGAACGCCTTGAGGTCGAATTCGGGGATGGAAAACGACTGCTCGGTACGGACCGCCCGCCGCCTGCATTCGCTCGTCGGGTGTCCACGCCGGAGGAAGCGGCCGAAATTCTCGGCATTGACCTCGTGCTGATTGAAAGACGGATAAATGCAGGGATCCTTCCCTACCGAGAGACGGAGGGCAAAATCACGTTCAACTTCTTCCACGTCCTCGAAGCCATGCCAGACTTTGGGTATGCCGGCTGGTTCTCGATGCTTTTCGCCGCTGGCATGGGCATCGGACCGATGTTCTTCGGCGTGCTCGAGCCGATGTATCACTTTAGCAACCCGCCTCTGGGCATCGCCAGCCCGATGCTCGTGGGCGTGGTGAATGCTGAAACGGTCGAGGCTGCGCGCGAAGCCGCCATGGCAGCCACCATCTATCACTGGGGCTTGCATCCGTGGGCGATCTATGCAGTCGTCGGCCTCTCGCTGGCTTTGGCCGCCTACAACAAGGGCATACCTATGTCGGTGCGCTCCGCCTTTTACCCGATTTTCGGCGAACGCGTACGTGGTTGGATCGGCCACATCATCGACATCATGGCCGTCTTCGCGACACTTTTCGGCCTGGCGACCTCGCTCGGCTTCGGCGCCGAACAGGCGCTGGCCGGCTTTAACTTCCTCTAGTCTAAGGAGTTCCGGTGACAGATACGATGAAGGTTCTCCTCATTACCGGGATTACGGCAATTGCGCTGGTTTCGGTCGTCGCGGGACTCGACGCGGGAGTCAAACGACCGCTTCCAGGAAGCAGACCTTGAGTGTGTCGCCCAAATAGACGACGCCAAACCGCCTTCCCGGGTCACGCCGGCGGGGATCACTGAACCGGCTCGGCGTCTTTCCATATCCTAACGCGTCGGGAAAGACGCTCGCATAGATACGTCCAAATCGACGACCGGCAGGAATGGTTTCGATGTCGAGAAGGGAATTCTCGAAACCCGAAGGCGGCTTTATCGCGGTCATTCAGAGAAAATCACCGCGGGCGACACTCTCAGCCGCTGCAACCACTTCATCGTCCTGACCGCGTTTCAGCGCATCGAGAGCCTTCCGGCTATCCAAAGCGCCATGCGGCGTCACAAGGAAGCGATAAACCGCCCATGCACCGCCGAGGATCTCGTGCAGTTTCGGAAGTACGGCATAGGGCCGACCGTCCCGGTCGAGTTGCCATGACGGAAAACGGAAGCCCCGCTTGGCTCCGTCGAGACCAAGAACCTGCCCGTTCTGGCGCTTTGTATTGACCGTGACACGCGAAACGCCGAGCAGGTCCGCGAACGTTTCGGCGCTCAGCATATCATTCTCCGCGAGAATCTCCGCCACCCGACGCCGGCCGCGCTCCCGTGCAGCAGTCAACGCTGCCTGGAGCTCGTCATCCGGCTCTGGCACCTCTTCTACCGGAAAAGCATCCTGATGAGACTGCGGTTCTTCTTCAACAACTGAAATCGTCTGCGCTCCAGCCAGCGGATCCACGACGACACGGAAACTGACCTGATGGCCGGCCTTTCGGCTCAGCTTAATCGCCTTGGCGTATTGCCTGATCAACGCCTTCTCGAAATCTGCCTTCCGGGGTAGCTTCATCGAGAGCGCAATGTTGGAAGAACCGGTTCGGGGCTCGTTGGCAACAGTTTTCGTAGTGGGCATGGTCTTCAGCCTCCTGCGCTACAATTTAGGCAAGATGCAGAAGTTCGTCAAGTTTGTTAAGTTCGTAAATATCCCGCAGCATCCGGGCCGTGCAGGTTCAATTCCTGCCGGCCCACCATACCACCATACTGATCGCCAACGGCCCAACGGCCATCGCTTAGTTTAAAAAGAGCCAGTCAGTGCCAGTCGATGCATTATGCGATCTTTGCAGGGTGCACGCCCGAGTGATCCGGCAACTCGCCAAGGTGAGCTTTTCGGCCTATTGTAGTCTCTGCTTCGGAACGATCGGGCGAATCACAAGACCTTCGGGGTGCCACTGCCGGACAATCTCGCCACCGAACTGACCCTCGATCGTCGTCCTTGCAAGTCTAGTGCCGAACCCCTCTTTTCGGGCCGGCGCTACCGCCGGACCGCCCCGCTCCACCCAAACGAGTTCCAACATGTCGCCGCAGTCTCGGCATTCGACATGCACGTAGCCGGTATCCGTCGAAAGCGCCCCGTATTTCGCGGCGTTTGTCACGAACTCATGTACCACGAGCGCAACGCCGGTCATTGCGTTGGAAGAGATGGGCAGGTCCAACCCGCGCGTCGTCACGCGCGCTCGCCCTTGCGCCGCGTCCCCCTCATACGGCGACAGCAGCGCAGCGAGCGGCGCCTGAAAACTGGCGAGACCCTCGTCTTCCCCGCTGCCGTGCGGCGAGGGCAAGGTAAGCGCATGCGCCCGCGCCAGCGCCCGCAGGCGCGCCGTGACCGCAGAAGCGAGTTCTTCGGCGCTATCTACATTCTTCGCGCTGAGCGCGACGACGCTGCTCGAGACCGAAAACAGGTTCTCCATCCGGTGCGCCATCTCTCGGATGAGCAGGTCCTTTTGCTGCTCACCCTTTTGCGCTCGCTGATGTCGCGGGCGATCTTCGAAGCGCCGATTACCACGCCGTCATCGTGAATCGGCGAAATCCTCAATGAGACCGGAACTAGAGAAACGCTTAAGAGCGAGCCGGAATCGTTCCCCTTCCTCCGCGGCAGCTTCACCGAACAGCGTCATCGACGAGCGGAATTTCAGATCGTCGGGCGAGCCGAAAATCTCTTGGGCGGAACGGTCAGATACCCGAGGACCGCATTGACCGCCAGCGCCAATCTATCGGCAAGCACGGGATGTCGGAGATAAGCCCGAGCCTCCTCGATAGAGCCGATGCCGTAGAAGTTCGCGGTGGGAGACCGTCCAAGCGCACGCAGTTGCGCGAAGATGAACCACATCCAATGGGTTTCTCCAAGGACACCGATACTGGCGCTCAGAATGAGAGTTGCCGCGTCGCTCCCCGTGCGGAGGCCGGAGTTCTGAAGCCGCCAACAGCCGGCGACACCGAAGTGTTCGAGCCCGCTCCTGACGTCGGAAGAACGCCCGTGATCCGCCAAACGAGTTGCCAGAACAACAGTAACGGTCCGACACCCGGTAGGCGATGGCCAATCTTACCTGCCAACTTATTAGCGATTTCGCTCGCCTTCATGCAATGGAGCAGCTTTGCCGCCCGGCCCGCCCGAGCACCTCTAGAAGCCAGACGAGACCGGCATCCATCAGCGCCGCCTTTGGCGCAACTGCCTGGACGCTCCCCACGGGAAGGTCCAGCGGCAACTTTGCAGTGGCAATGGCGAACCGCCCCGCGTGCATCTCAATGAAGCGCTTCGGCAAAACGGAGACCAGCTTGGTTTTCACGACGAGATCGAGCGCCAACATGAAATTTGGCACGGCGAGCGCCACCCGGCGGGAAAGGTTACGGCTTTCGAGCAGTCGATCGACGAGGCCGGTGGGATCGCCCCGGGGCGCGACAAGCAGGTGCTGCATGCGGCAATAGTTTTCGAGCGTCGGGTTTTGCAGGAACGGGTGGCCGATCCGCGCCGCGACCACGAATTCTTCCTCGTAGAGCGTTTGGGCGGCAAAACGGGCCGGCAGCTCGTAAAATGGCGCGACCGCGACATCGATCAGCCGCCCATCGAGGTCGGTAATCGCCGACTCCATCTGCATGTGCCGTACGACGATGTCGATAGCCGGCGCCGTGCGGGCGATTTCGTCAAGCAGCGGTGGCAGGAACACCGAGAAACCGTCGGCAGTGCCGATGGTGAACCGGCGGCGGGAGCGCTCCGGATCGAACGGTTCCGCGCTGGAGACAACGCTTCTCACCCGCGCCAGAATGTCGGCGATCGGCGCCGCCAGCTCCTTGGCGCGCTCACTCGGTACCACACCCTTCGGTGTCTTGAGGAAGAGCGGATCATTGAGCAGCCGGCGCAGGCGGCCGAGACCGTGGCTGACGGCGGAGGCGGAGAGGTTCAGTCGCGCGGCCGCGCGGCCGACATTCCTTTCCTCGAGCACCGTTTCGAACAGCACCAGCAGGTTGAGATCGGCGCCAGAAAGATCGACCTGGTTCAGCATAATCCTGCAATCATATCACTTCATTCAGTATCGGCAACGGCGTATTTCTCTCTGCAATGGGCTAGGCGACGTGGCCTCGCCGCAACTCAAGCGGAGGAAGATATGAACGACTTCAGCTGGTATATCGAATCCCTGACGCTGCGCAGTCTTCAGCCAAGCGAGGCGCAAAGCCCCGCCCCGACCCCGGCAGACCCAGCCTTCAACATGCGGCTGCGCAAAGCGCTTGCGGCGCCGGACGAAGCGGCTGCTGTAATCGCGTTCTGGCGCCAGGCCGGGCCGGCACGCTGGTTTGCCAAGAACGGCGAATTCGATCGCGCGTTTCGCGAACGCTTCCTCGCTGCCCACGAGGCGGCTGCGCGCGGGGAACTTTTTAAGTGGACGGCGTCGCCGGAAAAGACGCTGGCGCTGCTCATTCTCCTCGATCAATTCCCGCGCAATGCCTTTCGCGGCACACCGCGCATGTACGACACGGACTCCCTGGCGCTCGGCATTGCGCGGGCCGCCGTCGACGCCGGCTACGATCTCGAGGGGCCGCCAGATCTGCAACTCTTCTTCTATCTCCCCTTCGGCCATTCTGAAAGCCGCGCCGATCAGGAACGATCGGTCGAGCTTGCCCAGCGCCTGGGCGAGCCGAGCCTTTCCCACGCCAAGCGTCATCGGGACATCATCCACCGCTTCGGCCGCTTCCCGCACCGAAACGAGATACTCGGGCGGACGTTGACAGCGGAGGAGCAGCAGTTTTTGGACGAGGGCGGGTTTGCGGGATGAGCCCTGACAGGCACGCGGGGGAAGTCCCGCCGAAGACGGAAAAGAGCTTTCCCAGTAACGCCGCTCTTTTCCTTGCGCCGGCAGCTGAGCTTTGGTCGCTCTGTTGCAAATGATTCAAGCATCGGGATGTTCGAAGGAGAACTGCTCCGCAAAAGGGATTCATTGAGCCGGCGGCGAGGTCCACTGCAACCGATGTGAACGATGCGGCCGATCCAACTACCAGATGCTTAGTCGCAGCCCGCTAGAGCAACTCATTACGGTCCTTGGTCGCCTTTGCCCGCCGTCTCGTGCCACTCGTATCGTTGTCGTGCCTGCCCTTCGTGCCGGCGCGGCCTGGTCTGTCAATTGCGCCGCCTTCCCTATCCCATTCCTCAAGCGAATTCCTCATACGCGCCGCGGAAGCAGGACCCGGGATATCCACGTCGAAACCTGCCGCGGATGCTTCGCTGATGATTGCATCCAAAAGGTCGGCATCTGAAATATCAAGATCAGGGAAGACGCGCCGCACCGCCCCGAGGGCTTCAGAAGTCGCAAATGGCCGGGCTTCTTTCTGACACGCGCTGAGAAACGCGCTGAGCGCCGAGCGCACCTCAGGCGAAATTTTGCGGGAGTGCTTTCTCATCGTCACCTCCCCGTGCATGATGGCTTGGAATGTAAACGCTGCCTGCGTCCGGATGTTCCTAGTTCCGCGCGACCACCCACTTGATCTTGGCGGCCTGTGGATCAGTTCGACGGAGCCTTCTCGCAGTCCTAACGGCGGACCGAGCCGGCCGATCGGTTCAGTGGGACTCACCTTGTGTTATCCGAATTAACGATACCGAAGACCTTGTTTAAGGCCCACTTGAGGGACACCGATACAACTTGTTGATTTAGCTGAGGCACTCGATCTGGCTTCCCGCCCTCAGAGGACGGCTATTCACCACGAGTTTCGATACAAACGTCTCGCGCCGGTCCGGCGCGGGAACTCGCTTCGTTCGTAATGGCAAGGACACCAAGCTAGCCAAGAACCGGCGCGTGCTGGGAGCCCTAACGAAACAGAACGGCGGGACGTTGGATCCGCGCGTCTGGGCGTCGGGCGAAACAGAGGCACGCTGATTGTGACGCTGTTATTGACGGTATGTTCGAAGTGCGGTTCTTCGTCGAGGCCGACGCGCTCCTCACAGCCGATGCCGAATTGGGCAGATCGGAAATCCCGGAATCGAAGCTCCTACCTGCTTTCGACGCATCGCGTGCGTCCATCCACGATGTCGCACGCAAGGCCTACTGCAGTGGCCGCCGCGATCCCTACACCCGGATGTCCGCTAAGATCAACCACATGCTGATCCGTCACAGCCCCGAGACGCATTAAATACCAGCGGATCGGCAAGCGCGTTGCCAATCTGCTCTTCAGTTTCCTCGCTGTGCAACTCCGCTTCGGGACTCGTTTAGACGAGTCCCGTTGAGCCTGTTGACGGCGGGAAGCCTGCTGACCAGTATCGGCTTCACCATCTCTCTATCCATTGCCGACCTTGCTTTCGACCCGGAGCTTCCGAACTCCGTCAATCTCGGCATCCTCGGTGCCTCCGTCATCTCGGCAGCTCTTAGTTTCCTGTTAACCTGGCAGGTTTCTCCGGGCAGACGTTAATGCAGTTCGCTGTGACGGAGGGTTCATGGCGAAGGCGGTCTCTCGACTATCTGTTCCGCGACCGCCCCCACGGAAAAAGACCAGCACGCGTAGTAAAAGCTCTGAAATGCCCAACGCGCGCAATAAACTCTGAACTGCTCGAAGCGCGCGTTAAATACGGCGGTGGCGCGGGCTTCGCCGATAGGCTCGATCGGAATCCTCGGATGCAAGGGATGTTATCGTCGGCCGCTTCGCTCGGAGTCGACTCGTCGTGCGAAACCTTTCACGCTTTGATCGATAACAAAGACCCGGTCGCCATTGCGCATGTCCGTTAAAGCATGCATGCTGCTAGCTTCAGCAGGCGGATCAAGGGCACTGCTGCTTCGGGGCCTTGGTGTCCTGGCCCCAACGAAAGGAGGACAGCATGTCTTCCGACCTCCACCTTAACAGTACAGCTCGTAATCTCGTCAGCGTCAGCGGGTTTGGATACGGCGCGAACGCTCGGCTTCGGCAGATGCGTGAAGGCGAGCCCGCAGCCGCACCACGCATCAAGCGGTTCAAGTCAGCAGCACCGGGCGCGAGGCTCTCCTTCCTCCGAGTTGGAACGCTTCGTCCTTGCTGACTGGACGCAGGGGGCTGGCGATGCCGACCATTGAAAGTCAACCAACTGAAAATGCAGGAGGACCTGATGGCCAAAGGCCAGGCAAGAAGGGAGCTGAAGCCCATTGAGCAGCAGCAGCGCCTTGACAGACGTATGAGGCTCTCCCGCGACACTCTCTTTGTAACCAACGAGCGAACCCATGGCGACATTTGATTACAGTGCCGGCGCGGGACTATATCCCTGCAAGACGGTAAGAAGAACGAGCCAGCTTCGGTACAAGCGCTTTGATTCAGTTGCTGAAGCCCTTCGCTTTGCGATCGAGGACATGCCGGCATCCATGCTCCGCGGCACCGTTTTGGAGGTCGAGGAGACCCGTTATAATAGCCAGCAGATGCGAACGCTTTACGAAGCCGACGCGTACCCTCTGCCGCGGCGGGACATGTGATGCCACGCCGTCGAGCGGCTCCCGGAATGCCGGTTTGGGGGCATCGACATCTCTGCTGTGGAATGCGAAGGATGAATTCGATTGTCGCGGGTCAGAAATCCGGCTTCGAGCTCGAGCGCCGCGACAGCGCCATTAACCGCTGGTGACCACGGGTGTACGACAAGACGCTTATGAGAGCAGGATGATGTCCGGCCTCTTTTCGCTTTACATTTGGTCAGGCGTGACGGCGAGGAGTTAGCGCCCTCGCCTTATTGATAGATCATCTCGGTCAAGAAAATGCCCGGCTTCTGGGCACCGAGCTATAGCTCCCCCCTAATGGATCGTCGGAGGGGGCTCCTCCAAGATGTCCCGCCTAATGGCGTCCAGCAGGTTGAGTAAACCCACGACCTCGTCGGCCTCCTCGGGGCTGAGCTGCGAGGAGAGCTTGTCGGGGCCAATGACGGCTGGCTCCCCCGTGAAGACGTCGAAGACCGTCCAGGTCCCATCTTGCTCACGCTTCACGCTATATCTTTGATTGTGCATGGGAGTTTTCCGAGTCGATAGTCGGGAACGCACGGGACTCCGCTCGGTTCCCCCGAACTGGTCATAAAGGTCGCCTGAGGGGCCCTTCGATAGCGTACAAAGGTCTGTGAAGCCATTGCGAACTCCCTGATTTTTTGGAATCACTTTGGCAGGCAGGGCCACGACGATGTTTCAGGGCAGCTACTATCGACCAGTAGCTTAAATTCTCGGGCAAATGCTCGGAGGGGCATTCCTCTCACAAGAGAAACCTGTTCCGGCAGGGCGCAGAACAGGTTCGCACTAACCGCAGCTTCAATGCTTTAAGTCTTGTCGACAGCGTTCTTAACTGCGTCCTTTAGCTTTCCCTTGGCTTGCTGGGCACCGCCCTTTGCCTTTTGCGCCGCGCCCTTGGCGCGGAGCGAGTTGTTGTCGGTTGCATCGCCTGCGGCCTGCTTGGCTTTGCCAGCGAGCTCATTGGCCTTGCCGGCCACTTTGTCCTTTGCACTGCCCATGCGGGGTCTCCCGATTTGGAGGACGCGACTTGCGCCCCCACAGGCGCTCGAACGAGCGGCTCGGCGCTTTGTTCCCATTTGATCTGGTCAGGCGACATGCATCAGCACCAGGCTGCGTCCCTCCAACCGTAAGCTTTGGCTTCACCGATATCCTCGCCCTGCACCTGAATCCGAAGTGGTCAGCTCCACGATCAACCTGCGCCTGCGGGTTCGGGAATCTTAAACCCAACCAGCCTATTATCGAATTGAAGAGGATCAGGACTTCTTTCCGCGTGCTGGCACCGAGGGCGCCGGTTGTTGCCGGGCTGTTATGAGGCTTGGTACTGCCGCAAGCCACCCGCTCACGATGCCGTTCCACTCGACACCGCCCGTGAAAACCTCGAACCGGCGCACCGGCTCTTCATCTCTGGATGTAAGCGTAAGCTGTGAAAAACGACATATGTCCAAGCCCTCGTTCGGGTTCAACATCGTCAATCCCTCACTGATCCGGAAGGTGAGGTCAAAACACCGCTTACCCACAAGGACATGTTCCCGTCGATACATTATGCGATCTACGGGACACATAAGGTACATTCTATTTCCAAGTGCGACATGGTAATAAAAACAATGGCTTGCATCTGCGCCGACCGTGGCGGCTCATGAGCACGCTGGCCGTTTTCCGGGCCTTTGCAGACATGCTGTCATGAGGCGGCATCGGACAGCCTCGTCCTACGGGGACCTAACATCTGAACGGCAGCATAGTCGCGCTTTCAAGAAATCTGAAATCCCCTGTCGGACTGGCGAAGCCTCTTTCGTCCTCGGTGCAAGGTCGGCATTTCATGGGAGCTGTCCGTCAATTCACAAGGAGAAGCGAATATGCCTGCCACCGTACGTCTGCACCGTGTTCTGGCAACTAGCCCAGAGAAAGTCTATCGCGCGTTCCTCGAAGCGGACGCGCTCGCGAAACGGCTTCCGCCCAACGGCTTCGCCTGCACTGTGCATCATTTTGAGCCAAGAGTGGGCGGCACGTTCAAAATGTCCTTCCGGAACTTCGCGTTTGACGGCGAATATGTCGAGCTCGTCGCTAGCGAACGCTTGCGCTACACGGACAAGTTCGAGGATACCAACCTGCCCGGCGAGCGGCAGTAAAATTGGATTACAGAAAACCCCCAAATTGTTACTGGAAATCCTAATGCCTTTGTATAGCATTGGCATGCAACGACACATCTTCTAGCAAAGCCATTGCTTGTAGTAGGCTTTGCGGCGGATCGTATTGCCGTGTCCTTGCTCTATGTTTCCAACGTTCAATTAATGCAAAAGCCCTGACCGGAGACGGTCAGGGCACCGCCTTGCGAGTCCATCTGGTCTGTCCCGTGCAGAGAGACAAGTGATTGCGAAGATGCGCCGAAACCCATTCATTAGCTGCCCGTGAAATATTCGGCCGAGTCATGTACAATGCTCGGCGGGAATTCAGGTGGGGACGAACACATGGAGCGCCGGTTATCTGCAATCCTGGCCGCCGATGTGGTCGGCTACTCCGCTTTGATGGAGCGAGACGAAGCAGCGACGTTTGAACGCCTTCGATCGCGACGCACCGAGCTGTTTGAACCAGAGATTGCGAGGCACCATGGGCGTGTCTTCAAGCTCATGGGTGATGGCCTCCTGGCGGAGTTTGGGAGCGTTGTCGACGCTGTCGAATGTGCGGTGTCTCTCCAGCGCGGAATGGCCGAGCGAAATGCTGCCGTCCCCGAGGAGGAAAGGTTTGATGTCCGTATCGGCATCAATATCGGAGAAGTAATCGTTGACGGCGAGGACCGGTACGGTGACGGCGTGAACGTCGCAGCCAGGCTGGAGCAACTCGCCCTTCCAGGCGGAATTTGTGTTTCAGGTAAGGTGGCGAAGGAGGTCGAGAAAAAGCTCGCGTTTGGCTTCGACTCCGCGGGGCGGCAGAAGGTCAAGAACATCGAAGAGCCTATTGACGTCTACCACGTGCGCATCGACGCGCAGCCACGTCGACGCTTTTTGCGCAGGCGCGGGAGTGGACGACTATGGTGGGCACTTGGCGCCCCGGCGGCCATCGTGCTGGCTGTGGGGGCTGCGTGGGTGGCGCTCTATGACCCGCTGACAACGTCTTCTCCTGGCGCGTCCAGTACGATCCCGTCTGTCGCCGTGCTTCCATTCAAGGATCTGAGTGCCGACAAGACCCTAGGTTATTTGGGAGAAGGAGTGGCGAACGATGTCATCGCTATTCTATCGCGCTTTTCTGACATTGCAGTCGTATCGCGAACCTCGTCCTTTGCTTACCAGGGGAAGGAAGGCGATATCCGCCAGATCGGCAAGGAACTGGGCGTTGGCTATGTCGTCGAGGGTAGTGTGCGCAAAGAAGGCGACAGAGTCCGCATTGTTGCGCAGTTGGTCAACGCCAACACGGGGGACCATGTCTGGGCAGACCGCTTCGACAAGGCGGGGACCGATCCATGGGCGCTCCAGGATGAGTTGACCGGCAAGATCGTGGGGGCGATGACGGGGGAATTCGGAGCCATTCGCAAAGCTGACTACAGCCAGGCTTGGGGTAAGGACAGCACCAATCTCGCCGAATACGACTACTACCTGCGCGCCGAAAGCCAATTGAACCTCTACACAAAGGAAGGTCTCGAGCGATCCGGCGAAATTTCACGACAGGGTCTGAAGGTGTTTCCCGGCTCCCCCCTGCTGACCGTGGAGCTGGGGTGGTCTCATTGGCTAAAGGTCGGGCTGCTCTACAGTTCTGACCCGCAGAAAGATCTTCAGGAGGCGGAGCGGCTGGTCAATCAGGTCCTCGCCGACAAGAACTTAAGCCCGCAGGTAACGAGACTGGCAAATTGGCTCAATGCTTGGCTCCTGACGCTCAAGCGGGACCATGATGGCGCTGTTGCGGCAATGAACAAGGCCATCGCGGCCGCACCCTATAATGCCTTCACCCTCACCGATGCAGGAAGTATCTTCCTACAGGCCGGGCAGCCCGAAAAGGCGCTGGAGCTGACAGACACGGCAGCTGCTCGGGACCCGGGGCTGTCTTGGTTCTTTAACTACGTGCGAGGCTTCATCTACATCGTCCTTGGCAAAAACGAAGAGGCCGTCGAGGTGCTCAAGACCACGGAATTTGCCGACGCTCCGTTGCAATTAGCCATCGCCTATATGCGTATTGGGCGCGAGGCAGAGGCCCAAGCTGCCGTGGCGAAGATGCTGAAGTCAGCTCCGACTGCGACGATCCAGTCCTGGCGGCAGGCTTGGAACTTCCGAGACAACTCTATTCTGGATCAGGCATCGGCCGACCTTGCGCGCGCCGGCCTTCCGCCGCAATAGGTAAGAGACGTCAGCATACTAACGAACAGCATTCGCGGCCAAGTGTCTGTTAGCCCTCGCCTTGACCGGATTCGAATCGCGGGCCACTTAAATCTTCCGCACCAGCGCCGGTGGAGGTATCTTTCGTCCTTCGAACAGGCACGCGAATAGCGAAAACCGTGGTTCGTCTGCGCGGGCAATTATGTCTAACGACAGAGCCGGTCGAGTGTTTCGCGAAGAGCGGTCACCGCCACTTCGCGCTCGCCGGTCGACATGAGTTCCGGCTCCGCCTCGATCCTCAAATGGGGCAGCTCGGTTCGAATGGCATTGCAGCCCTTGGCCAGATTCGCGTTGAAGTCGACGACGCGATAAACCGCGACCGGATAGGCTATTCCCCTGATCTGAACACGTCCCATCTCTTCGCAGTGGATCAGGTCCTTTACCTGCGCGAAGGTCTCGTAGGAGATGAGCACGGAGCCGGGGGCGGCTTCCTGTTCAAGCCGGGCGGCCAGGTTTACGGCGCCGCCGATGATCGTATAGTCCATCCGGTCCTCGCTGCCGAAGTTGCCGACCGTGCAGTAGTCAGTGTGAATGCCTATCCGGCAGCGCAGTGGCATCTCTATGCCGACGCTGCGCCAGGTTTCGCCGAGTTCGCCCATCCGCTCCTGCATGGCGAGCGCCATCGAGACACAGGCTATCGCGTCTTCCCTAATGCCGCGTGTTTCGGGATCGCCAAAGAACATCAATATAGCGTCGCCTACGTACTTATCGATCGTAGCGCCGAAGGACAGGGCGATCTTAGACATTTCCGTCAGATACTGGTTGAGGAGCTGTGTCAGTTCCTCGGATTCCATCTTGTCAGTCGTTTCCGTGAATGCCGCGATGTCCGAGAAACAGATCGTCAGCTTCTTTCGCCGGCTTTCGATCCTAACGTCCTGTTGGCCGCTGAAGATCGAGCTATAGACCTGCGGCGCGAGGTATTTGGCAAGTTTGGCGGAGAGCGCCTCGAGGGCTGTCGATTTTTCGGAGAGATCCTGCTCACGGCGCTTGAGCTCCGTGATATCCGAGTAGACCGCAACAGTGCCGCCGCCCGAAATTCGGCGTTCGCTGATCTGGATCCAGCGATCCGGTCCGCGCTGCTGAAGAATGGTTCCGGCCGGATTGCGATGCGCCTCAAGCCGCTCGGCGATCCATTCTTCCTCCCGCCCGATCGCATCCTCTATCAGGCCACGCTCCGCCGCCGCACGTATGATCGCCTCGAAATGGGTTCCGGAAACGACGGCGTCATTCATGCCCGGGTAGAGGATCTCGCGATACCGACTGTTGCAGACAAGGAGCCGATCTTCGCTGTCATAAAGGGCGAAGCCCTCCGATATGCTTTCGATCGCGTCGATAAGACGCTGGCGGGCTTCAGCCACATCGCGCAGGTTCTTCTCCTCGACCTCAATTGCCGTGTCGCGGAATACACGAAGGGCCTTGGCCATACGGCCGATCTCGTCGCTACGGGTCTGCGGTAGCGGAACCCGAAGGTCGCCGGCGGCGATGGCGAGCATGCTATGGCTTAGACCCGCAAGCCGTGCAAGAAGATTACGGTCGACATAAAGCCAGACGATCAGAACCGAACTCAAGAGGCTCAGAAGGGCGGAACCAAGCACGACCCCGGTACCGTAGCGCCGAACCCTTGCGGCTTCCTCGCCTGCCACGGCGATATCGCCTTTGGCCGCCGCGACGAGGCGGTCGACGGCGAGTGTGAGCTTGCGCGACAGCTGATCGTTCTCCGTCACCAGCTTTTCGCCCTCTGCCAGAACCGCGAGCTCTTCGTTGCGCGCGGTCGGGATACTTGTGGGACCGTCGATGAGCGCCTCGAACTCCTCAACGAGCTGCTGGAAACGCTTGCGCAATTGCTCATCGAATTCGGGGGTCACCGCTTCGAGCGTCTCAACCGAACGCCGCAAGGGAAATGAAATCAGCGACAGGTCGCCCGGCGTCGGCGCGACAGCGGCCTGCAGAAGCGTGTCATTGATGGCGGCGATCTCCCGCTGCGCCGTCTGCTGTGGAATGTAGGCAGCGATCGCTCGCGCCAGGTCTCTTGTGGCCGCGGCCGCTGCCTCGGGCGTCGTCGTGGCATCGGCCGTGGTTACCCGCCATCGCGGCACCTTGGAATTCATAACGAGAATACCGGGCGCGACGAGCCGCTGGCTGGCATTCGTCGTCGCCGACAGTCGACGCAGATGTTCTTCCTTGCGTGCAACGGCAGCGAGGCGGGCGGTTACGAGGTCGTCGAGAGCGTCCAAGTTGCCCCTGAGCCCGACCGCCGCGTCTTCGATCTCGCCGACCACCCTCGAAGTCAGCGTCGCTCCCTTTAGCGCAGCCAGCAGCTCTTCGAGCCGCGTCATCTCGCTGCCGATCGCGGCCGAGACCTCGCTGTGCCGTACCCTACTGGTCGAAGCAAGGACGGCCGGCGCGGTGGCGGCGATGCGTTCGGCATGGCGGGAGAGTTCCAGGGACGCGAGCGCGGACGGGGCTCGGCGCTCCGTTACTCGTTCGAGGACCTGACTGAGCTCAAGGAACGCGTATAAGGCGCCTGCAGTCGCAAGCACCGCAAAGGCGCTGATGCCGAAGAAGGCGAACAACAGTCTGCCACGAACGCCGAGACGGTCAAACATCGCGGCACCCCCTAGCTCCGGCTGAGGCGGTCAACACGGTCCGCACGGATTTCTTCTCAAAAGGCGAGCCGCTGCGGTTGAGCGGCCACAGCGCCGTCGCGTCTTCGGACGCACCGGGCTCGCTGTAGCTTCTTGAGCTGCTACATGTTTTATCCTTAATTCGATTGCGATTTAAGGAAACGTGCAGTCATTACTCAAGCGGCACGTACTCGCCACCCTTCCAAACATACCATACCCAGCTTTGCACTGTGAGATCGCCCTTCTCGTCGAAGTCGATCCTGCCCAGCACCGTATCGAATTGGTCTTCGCGCAGCGCCGCTATCACTGCCTGAAGGTCCAGCGAGTTCGCCCTCGTGACCGCTTGCGCCCAGATCTCGGCAGCGCCGTAGCTGTGGAGCGTCCAGGAATCCGGCTCGAAGTTCTCGGCCCGGAAGCGCTCGACGACTTCCGCGGCCTCAGCGTTCCGACGCGGATCGGCGACAAAGGTGAAGATCGTTCCCTCCGCGGCAGGGCCGGCAATAAGGCCAAATGCCTCGGTCGCGGTGTCGTCGCCCGAGATCAGCTGGACCGTGTAGGCGCGGTCGCGCGCGGCGCGGACCATAAGGGCTGCTTCCGTATGATAACCTCCAAGATAGAGCACCGCGATATCTGCCTCCTGCAACGCGGCGACCTCAACCGAGTAATCGTCCTTTCCGGGCGTGTAGCTTTGATATACCGCTTCGGTTACACCGCGCTTGTTGAGTTGCTTCTTCGTCTCGTCGGCAAGTCCCTTCCCATAAGTCGTATTGTCGTGAAGGATCGCAATCTTCCTGTCGCCCCAGTGGTCCGCCAGATAGTTGCCGGCCTTGAGGCCCTGGGCATCGTCGCGACTGCAGACGCGGAAGACATTAGCGTGCCCTTGCTCAGTCAAGGTCGGATTGGTCGAGGACGGCGAAATCTGCAGAACGCCAGCGGCCGCATAGATCTTCGATGCAGGAATGGAGGCTCCGGAGCAGTAATGTCCGATGACGAAGACTGCACCGTCGGCGACTAGCTTCTCGGCGGCCGCAAGCGCCTGCCGAGGATCGCAGAAGTCGTCGGCCACGATCAGCCGAACCTGCTGGCCGAGTACGCCGCCTGCGGAATTGATGTTGGCAACGGCCATCTCCGCACCGCGCCTAAGCTGCGTGCCGGTCCAGGCGAGCTTACCGCTCATCGGGCCAGCGACGCCGATCAGGACTTCCGCCTCAGCCTGGGATGCAAGCGCGAAGGCAAGTGCAGCAGCGGCGAAAAGATGGCGCATGGAGGCCCCTCCCCGTTTGCATTTTACTCTTTACGGATGGGGACCGCCACTGTGGTTGATGACAAAGGGTCGATCCAAGCCGGGGCGCACAACAGGGCGTTTGGTCAAAACCTACTTTTTGATCCCTCGTCTTGAACGGATCAGAACCAAGGACCTCCTGATCGACACCGAAGGTCAGTTCGGAATCTCTTCGACATCAGCCAGAGAGTAGCTGGTACTCCGCCCTCCGCTTGCTTCCCGAATGAGAATCCCGCGTGCCACGAGGTCGTTGATGTCGCGCAGGGCGGTGTCCGGTGAGGTCTGCGTTAGCTTGGCCCACTTGGACGACGTTAATTTGCCCTCAAAGCCCTCGAGAAGTCGATTGACGACCTTGCGCTGGCGCTCACTAAGCCGCTGGCTGGCGTGCGCTTCCCAGAAGCGCGTCTTGCGGAGCACATTGGCGAGAATTTTTTCGGCCCCGTCAAAGGCACGATTGAGGCAGCCGAGAAACCACAGAAGCCAGCCGGTGATATCGAGATCGCCCTTCTGTGTCGTCTCGAGGATGGCATAGTAGTCCTTCCTCTCTTGCCGAATCTGCGCGGACATACTGTAGAAGCGCTGCGAGGTGCCTTCTGACCTGGCGAGCGCCATATCGGCGATAGCGCGCGCAATGCGGCCATTGCCGTCCTCGAAAGGGTGTATGGTAACAAACCACAAATGCGCGATCGCTGCTTTCAGGACCGGGTCGTGCGACGCTTGCCCGTTGAACCAAGAAAGAAATGCAGCCATCTCTTCTGGAAGTCGTGCGGCTGCAGGCGCCTCGAAATGGACCCTCTCACGTCCCATCGGCCCAGAGACCACCTGCATTGGGCCAGAATTTTCATAACGCCAAGCACCAACAATGATTTTTGTCATGCCGCTGCGGCCGGTCGGAAATAGCGCGGCATGCCAAGCAAACAGCCGCTCATCTGACAGTGGGGCCTCATAGTTCTGGGTGGCATCCAGCATCATCTCAACGACGCCCTCGACGTGGCGGTCGGCAGGAGCGAGCGCACCAATGTCCAGGCCGAGCCGGCGGGCGATGGAGGAGCGGACCTTTTCCTTGTCGAGAAACTCGCCCTCGATCTCACTGGACTTCACAACGTCTTCAGTTAACGTGTACAGAACTGCTTCAGCACGAAAATCAAAGCCCAGCGCTTCCATCCGCCCGAGCAGGCGCCCTTGCTGATGTCGGACTGCCGCTAACGGCCCAGCCAGAGCATCGTTACTCCAGGCAAATCTCGGCCAGCCGTCTAGGTTGTGAATATAGCTCAACATTCTCCGCATCCTTTGCGGTGAATATGGCTATTAATCTCTGCACCTGCAAGTGAATTCTCCGCATTTTTCGCGGAGAATAATGACCATGTTCACCGCAAGGGAAATCGGACGAACACCAGTCCTCACGTCCGGTGGGCCCAACGCCATTTAGCCGTTCCCGTTGATACATTATGCGACTTTCGACGCACAAAACAGGAGCAGAACGCCCGTCCTCGATTTTGGTCCGCCCTCGGTCGACGACCCATGACCGAATCTGAGCTGCTCGCATTCGAACGAATGACGCTACACAAGCGAATGCTCCACGTAGGACAAAGCGTATCGCCTGTACGCCTGTTCTCGACCCGGCGCGAGACTTCGCGCAGGTCGTCGGCTATATAGCGATCGGCCTATCAACGCCGTCACGTAGCTTCAGAATAAGCTGCTCTAGGCTGACACTCGTCTTTAGGGAGGCTCGGAACGCCTCGACAAGGCCTTGATATCATCGTTCGCGAGTTATATATTCCGACGCATCGGAAGATTTAATATGGAGGCTCACATGCCCGCAGTTGCGGAAATGCTGAAGGCGAGCGAGGCCGCCGTTGTCTCACGCGTGAGCCTACGCGACATCAATCGCGTCATCGATGAGCACATCCTGCCAGACGCCTTCGTTTCGCTCGACAATGGCCGCCACGTCCTGGCGGGGGCCTGTTCACTCATCGCCTTCTATTTTGAGAGCGCGCGCCGCCTCACGTCGGAGGAGCGACTGTTTGCCATCCGCACCGCAGAGGCCCGACTGACAAAAGCGCGCACACTCCCCTGGGCGGCCCTGTTGCGCGAGGACTGGACCGTTCACCACGAGTTTCTGACGATCGATCTTATGCCCTTTATGAGAGGTGCGAGCGAACGGCTGGACGACCTTGCCGCAGCGCGAGAGATCGTGACAGCCTCACCCGACGTACTTGGCGGTACGCCTGTCATCCGCGGCACCCGCGTTCCGGTCTACGATGTTGCCGCATCCGTAGCGGCTGGTCATGCGGTTGAGCGCATCCTGGAAACCTGGCCTAGCCTGGACGCGGAGAAGATAAAGCTCGCGTCTATCTACGCGGAAGCGAACCCCTTGCGCGGCCGGCCCCGCGTCTCCGGCGACATTCCCGAAGGCTCAGTCATCATCACAGATCGTCGCGTCCCCCGTCGTAGGAAGACGGGATGAAGTTTCTGATCGATGAGTGCCTCAGTCCGCAACTGGCAAAAATGGCAATCGAAAAGGGCCACGGCGAAACAAGCCACATCGTCTGGATGAAAAAGGGCGGCTTGGAGGACTGGGAGCTCAAACCAATCATTCTCGAAGGCGACTGGACGTTTGTCACGAAGAACTCGGTCGATTTCGGGGACCAAAAGACAAGCCGGGCACCAAGGGACAATATGCCGACGTCGCCATCCATGCCGGGCTGATCTGCCTTAACGGCCCACCCGGCATGGACCTCGACTGTTCGAGCAGGCATTGATCGAGCTCGACAATGACGATGACCTTATCAATCGGGTGTTGGAGATTTCTCTCGAAGACGAAGAGCTGCGCGTGCTTCGCTACGGTCTGCCGAAAGAATAGCCAAAGGGGCCCGCGGGGCAGCATGGCCGAGGAAGCTAGGTCACCAAAGCTACTATTTACCCACTTGGCGTTTCAGCGATCCCGTGGACTGTCATCTGAGCCTCAAAGTCGGCGCTCTTGAGAGGGAACAATCATCGCGACCGAGCTTGATCGATCGGTTTGCTATCCCTAGAAACTCTCTGGTGGGGCCTGTAGCTCAATGGTTCGAGCCGTCGACCGCCCCCACGGAAAAAGACCAGCACGCGTAGTAGAAGCTCTGAAATGCCCAACGCGCGCAATAAACTCTGAACTGCTCGAAGCGCGCGTTAAATACGGCGGTGGCGCGGGCTTCGCCGATAGGCTCGATCGGAATCCTCGGATGCAAGGGATGTTATCGTCGGCCGCTTCGCTCGGAGTCGACTCGTCGTGCGAAACCTTTCACGCTTTGATCGATAACAAAGACCCGGTCGCCATTGCGCATGTCCGTTAAAGCATGCATGCTGCTAGCTTCAGCAGGCGGATCAAGGGCACTGCTGCTTCGGGGCCTTGGTGTCCTGGCCCCAACGAAAGGAGGACAGCATGTCTTCCGACCTCCACCTTAACAGTACAGCTCGTAATCTCGTCAGCGTCAGCGGGTTTGGATACGGCGCGAACGCTCGGCTTCGGCAGATGCGTGAAGGCGAGCCCGCAGCCGCACCACGCATCAAGCGGTTCAAGTCAGCAGCACCGGGCGCGAGGCTCTCCTTCCTCCGAGTTGGAACGCTTCGTCCTTGCTGACTGGACGCAGGGGGCTGGCGATGCCGACCATTGAAAGTCAACCAACTGAAAATGCAGGAGGACCTGATGGCCAAAGGCCAGGCAAGAAGGGAGCTGAAGCCCATTGAGCAGCAGCAGCGCCTTGACAGACGTATGAGGCTCTCCCGCGACACTCTCTTTGTAACCAACGAGCGAACCCATGGCGACATTTGATTACAGTGCCGGCGCGGGACTATATCCCTGCAAGACGGTAAGAAGAACGAGCCAGCTTCGGTACAAGCGCTTTGATTCAGTTGCTGAAGCCCTTCGCTTTGCGATCGAGGACATGCCGGCATCCATGCTCCGCGGCACCGTTTTGGAGGTCGAGGAGACCCGTTATAATAGCCAGCAGATGCGAACGCTTTACGAAGCCGACGCGTACCCTCTGCCGCGGCGGGACATGTGATGCCACGCCGTCGAGCGGCTCCCGGAATGCCGGTTTGGGGGCATCGACATCTCTGCTGTGGAATGCGAAGGATGAATTCGATTGTCGCGGGTCAGAAATCCGGCTTCGAGCTCGAGCGCCGCGACAAGACCTCCGTATGCAGCTCCGCGCTGCATGACGCCATTAACCGCTGGTGACCACGGGTGTACGACAAGACGCTTATGAGAGCAGTATGATGTCCGGCCTCCTTTCGCTTTACATTTGGTCAGGCGTGACGGCGAGGAGTTAGCGCCCTCGCCTCATTGGTCGCAAGCGGCCGAATATCTTGGTATCGCACCAGGGATCTTCTCCCTGTGTCTGACCACGAGATTCCGCCGGTATCTTGGCACAAGAAAATGTAACCCGAGCCTGGCGAGGCTTTACGACAAATGGCAGCGCGAGCATGGCCAGGCTGACCATCTATGCCGAGCGGGTCGAGGCGCGGCCGGCCGTACAAAAGACACTCGGGGCAGAGGGGTTGGCTTAGTACCTGACCTGACGCAGAATTTGGGCGTCGTACGAAATCCGAACGTCGCGGGACAGTGACGATCAATCGTTTACCGAGAGCTTGCGCAGGGGATCGCCTCCGTCGATGAACAATTGTCCTTCCGGCGTCAACGCCGCCGCAATACGACGTTTCGCCCGTCGCCCCACTTCGGGATGACGTCCATCCAATGCACCGACGCGCACGGCGACTACGATATCGTACGGCATCTCACCCGGTTCCAGCTCGAAATCCTCGGCGGCAACGTGGCGCAAGCTCAGCCTTCCCGACTCGATTTCCGACTGGGATGCGGCTCGTGCCTGCGCGATCGCCCTGGCGGATCGGTCGATGGCGAGAACGTGCCCGTCGCCAATCCGGCCCGCGATCTCGCGGGCCATTGCACCGGGCCCGCAGCCGATCTCCAGCACCCGCATGCCCCGCCGCAGCGGCAGCGCATCCACGATGGCGAGAAGTCGCGACGACAGGTCTTTAGCCACTCAACTCTCCTTCGCCCGGCTCGCCAGGCACTGTATCCACGCGCGTGCGGCTCACAGATGGCGACGCAGGACCAGAGCGGTGGCATCCATCGATCTACCGCAGGGCGCCGCCCTTCTCCGCACGCCGGCAAGCTGAGCCTTGGTCGTCCGCAAGAACAAGAAGTCAATTGGGATAGTCGGTTCCTTGTCGGATCGCCTCCAGATCGATATCCCTACGACTGCGTCCGATGCTTGCTGAGATCACCAACGCAATGGAGAGCGCGGCCTGGGACATGGCCGGCCTGCGGGGCTCGCTCGCGATGTCACCGCCCAATAAGCTTCGGCCCGAAGCTCCATGCACCTGGGCCCGTGAAGACGAGGAGCAGGCCAAAGCAGTAAAGAACGGCTGCGTTTCCGCCGTTCAGCGCTGGGCCTCCAGCCCTGCAAAAGACGTATCGGACCTTAGTCTTGGCTCACTGCCGGCAAAGGTCTTAAGCGGGTGGCCGAACGAAACCTTCGTTGCATAGTCGGAGTTGTCACACCCGAGCGGCACCCTCGTCAGCCGTTCGGTGAGTGATGGCCTCAGAACTGCCTATATCGTCCCTTCTCGGCCGCCCTGAGGCTTTTCCGCCATAGCGCGCCGACGCAGAGCCTTACGACGGACACCCGGGAGGAATTGCTTGATGCGCGACAGAGACGATCACGGCCTACCTGAACAGAGAGCATCCAACGGCCTGCCCGTGGGCATAATGCTCATCTCGATGTTCGATGGCCGTTTACCTGATCGTCGGAGGCGCGTTCATAGATAAACGAAAACGAGATGTCTCGATGTATGTCCCCCGGGCATACGACGCGAGTGCAACCGCTCCTACTAAGGCCGCGCGACTTCCTTAAAGCACTTGTCCCAGCGGCCCGAGAGCCACCTCGTGCCTTGGTATTCCACTGCCCTCACGCGACTAGGATTTGCCTCCCTCAGGGCGGCGTATTCATTCGCCCCTGGGCCGCGCTACCTTCGTCGTCTCCGGCTCGCCGGAACGGATGCCGACATCCTGCCGATGTCGGAATTATGCGTCGGTGCGTAGAACTGATGTCACCTACAGCTGATTGAGGTTTTTCACCCCGCCACCTCCGCAGCTTGGCGACTTCACGGCCGGAACGCCGAGGTCCGGCCAAGTGCAACGTAGCCCGTACTGCATTTACGCCCCCTCGCCCAAAGGACCGAGCCGACGATCGCTTCCTAATTCGCGTGGCCGGCGCGTTTCGGCGCCTCTGGCGGCGCTCACCTTTTGGAACCATCAGGCTCGCAACTCCTTCTCACGACACGGCAAACTGAAACCGCACGGCTCAGCCTGCGGGAATCGATGAGACGGCCAATATGGAGCGCGACTATATAATAGCACTTGGACTATTCGGGATCGTGGTGCTGCTGACGGCCTGGATCCCCATGGCCTTTCGTCGACTGCCGCTTTCGCTGCCCATCTTCTGCATCGCTATTGGCATACTGGTTGGACAGACCGTCTTTAATCCGATCGGCCTATTAGGCTCTTTCGACAGCCGGCATATCATTGAACGTATGACGGAGTTCACCGTCATCGTCGCGCTTATGGGCGCGGGATTGAAGATTGATCGCCCGGTCGGTCTTCGTAGCTGGGCGCTCACCTGGCGACTCCTCGGTGTCGCAATGCCATTGAGCATCGCCGCGATGGCCGTTGGCGCCTCCTGGATACTTGAGCTTGGAGCTGCTTCGGCGATCCTTCTGGCGGCCTGTCTTGCGCCGACCGATCCAGTGCTCGCCAGTGACGTCCAGGTGGGGCCGCCGCAGACTGGAACAGAGGACGAAGTCCGGTTCGCACTCACATCTGAAGCTGGCTTAAACGATGGCCTCAGTTTCCCTTTCGTATATTTGGCGATCGCAATCGCACTTGCCCACGAGGAACCTGACTGGTTTTCTCATTGGCTCCTTCTAGACGTCGTATGGCGGCTATTCGCAGGCGTCCTGATGGGATGGATAATCGGCAAATTGCTTGGTTTTGCCACGTTCTATCTCCCAAAGGGGGCGGCGCTCGTGCGCACCGGCGACGGCTTTGTCGCCTTGGGGATCACCTGCCTCGCTTATAGCTCTACCGAACTCGTCCACGGCTACGGGTTTGTGGCCGTCTTCGTCGCGGCCCTTTCCTTCCGTACCGTTGAACGGCACCACGAATTTCACAAAGAGCTTCATGACTTCTCCGAGCAGGTCGAAAGACTGATGATGATGGTGCTTCTCGTCTGCTTCGGCGCGGCCGTCAGTGTAGGCCAGCTTGTCGACGAACTCGACTGGCGCTTGGTTTCATTCGCGCTTTTCATCTTATTGATTGTCAGACCGGCCGCCGGTTGGCTTAGCATGCCCTCAGCCCTACCGCAGGAAGAAAGAGCCGCGATTGCCATTTTCGGTATCCGCGGGCTCGGCTCTATATATTATCTTGCGTTCGCAACGGGCATGGCCAATTTCGAAGAGGTGGGCAGGCTCTGGTCTGCTGTTGCTCTGATCGTCCTTATATCCATCGTCACCCATGGGCTGACCGTCACGCCGACGATGCGCTGGCTCGACCGTCGCCGGAAAACGGTTTCTTCCGGTAAGGCCGATCAGCCGGAGCTTCGGCCCAAAGGAGATCAGCGAGATCTCCCTTAGCCGATGGCCTACGAGCGTGTGGCTGAGTCGTCGAAGGCCGTTCAGGTCCCCTCCCAAAGCGCATGTTGAAGCCCTGGTTCGCCGAGCCCTTCAGAACGCCTCCGGAAGAAGCTCGGTTTCTGACACAAGCGGAGACTTGGTAGGGTTGCTACTTCGTTCATCCCGCGGCTATCCTGACGCCGGTGGGAGCCAATGCAGGAACCCGCGAGGCGCAAATGGAGGCGCTTACTGCCAACAGGCCGCTAGGGCAGCCCGAAGAGGTTGCAGCCATGGCGGCTCTGCTGGCGTCGATGAATGCTCCTACATCATCGACACTGACTTGAACATCAATAGCGCAATTCCCACAGGGTCGATCGCCCATCCAGACCGAAGGTAAATTCATAAGCGATGAGACTGCCGCCTTTAGTGGGGCCTCAATCGCTGCCGAGCGTGTCTAATCGCCTTCGAGGGAGCGGCCGTATCGGCTTTCCTTTGCTCACAAGGAGAAACCTGTTCCGGCAGGGCGCAGAACAGGTTCGCACCAACCGAAGCTTCAATGCTTTAAGTCTTGTCGACAGCGTTCTTAACTGCGTCCTTTAGCTTTCCCTTGGCTTGCTGGGCACCGCCCTTTGCCTTTTGCGCCGCGCCTTTGGCGCGGAGCGAGTTGTTGTCGGTTGCATCGCCTGCGGCCTGCTTGGCCTTACCAGCGAGCTCATTGGCCTTGCCGGCCACTTTGTCCTTTGCACTGCCCATGCGGGGTCTCCCGATTTGGAGGACGCGACTTGCGCCCCCCCAGGCGCTCGAACGAGCGGCTCGGCGCTTTGTTCCCATTTGATCTGGATCAGGCGGCATACATCAGCACCAGGCTGCGGTCCTCCAGCCGTAAGCTTTGGTTTCACCGACATCCTCGCCCTGCACCTGAATCCGAAGTGGTCAGGACGTCGTTCCGCGTTGCGGCCAAAGGACCAAGGGCGCTGGCGGGTGCTGCGGCTATTATGGGGACTTGGTATTACCGATGCGACTTGCTCAGTAAGCGTGGCTTGGTGACCGCCTACCGGCGCTGCCTTGGAGTGGATAATGTCCACCGTCGAAAACTCCAGGCGTCAGCAGAGCCCTGCCGGACGCGCAGATTGGGCTGTCAGCTAGAGCATCGCGCCGCAGAGAAGCGGACCCTGGACCGCCCTCTCTCAGCAAAGCGCTCTTCTGAGCGGGACCGCCTCACCTCCCCTGCGCCAGCGACCAGGCGATAACAATGATGTCGTCACGCCCGGTCGGACGCTCCTTGTCGAACGCCATCCGGGGCCCGATGCGCAAGTCGACAGCCCTCACCGTTCCGGCTCGGAATTGCGACGCTGCATGCCTTCCGTGGCGCGAAGTCTGGCGAAACCGGCATAGGGTAAAGCTACGAGCTGATGAACGGCAGCACGAACGCGGTGATCGTTATCGGCGCCAGCAATGGTTTGCAGCGAGCTGGTGTTATTCGTGATCAATACCAGCGACCTCGGCCGTACCAGCCACCCCCGAGCAGCAATACGATCAGAACGATGATGAGTAATGTGGTGATATCCATTTAAGATCTCCTGAGCAGCGACACCTTTGACCTCTGGGATCCTGAGAACGCTAGGATGCCCCTTCGTTCTACGGTCGAGGAGCCGTTTCAGGAGGCGCTGAATGTGTCGCCGAAAGGCGTTACTCCTAAGCGTGTGCCCATTCTTCCCGGCGAGGCAATGACGCTGTAGCGTGATGAACGTGCAGCCCACCCCCGGAGTTCCATATGACCGAAATCTTGCTGTTCCATCACGCACAGGGGCTGACCCCGGGTGTGCGCGCGTTCGCCGACGACTTGCGGGCCGGTGGTCACATCGTGCACACGCCGGACCTGTTCGACGGACGCACGTTTCAGAGCATCGACGAGGGTCTTGCCTACATCGGTGAGATCGGGTTCGACGAAATGCGCGAGCGCGGCGTCCGCGTCGCCGACGAACTGCCTCCCGAGCTCGTCTACGCTGGGTTCTCGTTCGGAGTGTTGCCGGCGCAGAAGCTTGCACAGACGCGGGCCGGAGCCCACGGAGCACTGCTCTTCTACTCTTGCCTGCCGATCAGTGGCGAGTGGGCCTGCGGACCCTGGCCGGATGGCGTCGCGGTCCAGATCCATGGTATGGAGAACGATCCGATCTTCGTCGGCGAGGGCGACATCGACGCCGCCCGCGAGATTGTGGAGAAGGTCGAGGACGCAGAGCTGTTCCTGTATCCCGGCGATCAGCACTACTTCGCCGACAGCTCACTTCCGTCATACGACGCGAATGCGACCGCGCTACTCACCAACCGAGTGCTTGAATTCCTGGACCGCGTCTGAGTTATGCGGCTATGCTGGCGTGAAGGCGTAGTTCTAAACAGTTTGGCTGAAAGGGATCGGAACTGTAGAGCCGCTCGGGATGAGCGCCGGTTCCGCGTGATACATTATGCGATCTTCTTAGCCAGAACGTGAACATCCTCGCGTCAAGCCGTGAACAGGGCTCGTGAAGTACGGACTCCCTTCGACCCTTCCTGTCTTCCGCAGCAGACGCTGTGAACGGCTCGATTGAGCCCATTGCGGACGCCCGACGATGGCGCTGAGCATTTCACCCGCGGCAGTCTAGACCATCCCTGCTTCCGCGAGAAACGACAGCATAAGCGTTGAAACTCTTTGGGGATCTTCCCAGTGCGGATTATGTCCATACCCCTCGAGTGTAATTGATCGGACTGACGGAAATGCCTGGGCAAGCGCCTCCCGATGCGAGCCGCCAAAGAGCGGGTCGGCCGAACCACCAATGCAGAGCACAGGCGCGGTGACCTGGCCGGCGCTGTGTCGTAAATCGGTTTCAGCAAAACCTTGCAAGATACCTTTCCAGATGGCGGCTGGCATCGCTGCCGCTTCCATCCTCATCTTCGACAAAAAATCGGGCTCGACAGGTCGGCTGCAGGAATACCAGTCACGGAGAAACTGCCCTGCGGGGTCGATTGGGTCGCGAAGCGCACAGATGCCCCGCGAAAGCGGGCTGTCGCTGCCAAAATCGGGGCTCAGGCTTGCAGAGAGAAGCACGAGCGCGCTCACGTCATCACGGCGACGAGCGGCAAGCTCGATGGCTGTCATCGCGCCCATGGAATGGCCAATGACAGCAATCCGCGAAATTCCCATAAAGGCAAGAAACCGGTCAATGCTCGCGGCGAAATCGCTGACGCGCATCCCGTCGGCCATGGCGGAGGCGCCGTGTCCGGGGAGATCGGGAATGATCAGACGGTAACCGGCAAGCAAGGGCGCAAGCGCGACAAAGCTGCGACCGGTGTCAGAAAAGCCATGCAGCAGCAGAAGCGGCGGCCCGCTTCCGCCGCTATCGACGAAAGCTATCGGCCTTCTTCCTGGCAATTCGACGCGCCGCTTGCGACGATGCCAATCGTCTTCGACGCTGCACATCACAGGTCGAGCGCGTCCTTGACCGCAGGAATCCCCGGCTGGCCGCCGAAAGTTGATACCCCTGCCAGCCAGGCCTCCAGCCGCTGTGGCTCGTCCTTTATCGATTTCATAGCGGCTTCTTCCGGCTCCATTCCATCGTTCATGATGTAGGCCATGCCGCGATTCTCGTATTCGATATCGAAAACGAGATTGTTCAAAAGCTTCGCAACGTTCGGGCACTCCTGCAGGTAACCCTTGCGCACTTGGGTGGAGACCGTAGCCGCACCGAAGTTCGGACCATAGAACTTGTCGCCGCCGGTCAGATACTTCATGTCGAACACGGTGTTCATCGGGTGTGGCGCCCAACCCTGGAAGATAATGAACGACTTGTCACGCGTCCGGCGGACCACTTCCGAAAGCATGCCATGCTCGCTCGACTCCACGACGTCCCACCCCTCAAGGCCGAGAGCTGGATCCTTAATCGCATCAAGCATCAGTTGATTCGAGCCCGGCTCAATGCCGTAAAGCTTCCGTTCGAATTTATCCGCAAACTTCTGCAGGTCGGAGAAATTCCTAATGCCAGCTTCCCAGACGTAAGCGGGAACGGCGAAGGTATATTTCGCACCCTTGAGGTTGGTCCGAACCGTCTCGACCGAGCCATCTTCTTTGTACGGCTTGTAGTAGGCGACCATGGCAGGGTCCCAATAGCCGAGAAACACGTCGAGGTCCTTGCTCTTCAGGCTCGTGTAGATGACGTCGATACCAAGAAGCTGGCTTTTAGCCTCGTAGCCCAGCGCCTTCAGCAACGTCATGCCGACCCCCGTTGTAAAGGCAAGGTCATTCCAGCCCGGCTCGGCCATTCGTACCGATCTGCAGCTTTCCGGCTCTCCCGCAAATCCAGGAGCGGAAGTGGCGACGAGGGCAACCGCCGCAGTCGCGGTTTTCAGTGATGGCTTCATCTTATTCCCCTTTTAACCAGATGGTCATTTTATTATCCCATGGGTCAGTTATTGATCTTTCCGGAAAGATTGTCAATGTGGACGAAAAAGAGGACGTACGAATGAGACTGACCAAGATCAGCGATATCCGAAAGCGTGAACTCAGACGGGCGGCATTCGAGGTCCTGCAGCGTGAAGGCATGGCGGGGGCAACGCTGGAGAAGGTCGCCGCTCAAGCAGGCGCATCGAAGGGCATCGTCCTGCACTATTTCGCCAACAAGCAGGAGCTGTTCGAGCATGCGATGCGCGAGGCGAACGCCGCATTGAAGGATGCGGTGGTAGCGCGCTTGAACCGCGCCACCACCCCCATAGAACGGCTTGAGGCAATCATCGAAGGCAATTTCGAGGAACGCTTCTTCCAGCCTTCCATTTGCCATGCTTGGTTGTCACTCTGCGCCGAGGTGCCGCGGGAGCCGCAGCTAGCACGCATCCAAAAGGTAATTCATGCGCGGATGCGATCGAATCTCCGATCGGCGCTAGTCCACCTCCTGCCGGAGAACGAATGCGATGCCGCCGTTCTTGGAATTACCGCCCTGATCGACGGACTGTGGCTACGGCTAGGGCTGCAGTCGGAGGGCCTGACGCGTGAAGATGCGCTTTGTCAGATGCGCGACTATCTTTCTCATCGGCTGCCCCCCGCCGGCGCGCAACCGTCAGTCGCCGGTCTCTGAGAGCTTTCACAAAATGGCCGGAGACACAGATCAGAAGCGTCGCCCACCCGAGGCAGCGAGCACTCCGTGCTGCCGGCGTTCGAAATGGGCGTAGAGCGGGCACGCGATGCCCTTGCCTCGAACTTCCGGTCCCCAGGCGACTGAGGCGATCGAAAGCTGCCAAACCGCCCCAGGTCCGGGATGTCTCCTATCCCTCGCCTCGAAGGGAATCGAATCGTGGACCCGGCGCGATTTTTCAGCTGAACTTAACGTTTTGATCACGCTACAGCCTGATACCGTGACCGCATGATCAGGTCACAGACTGAAAGCGGTTATTGAAGTTCAGTCCATGGACTGATACTGTGGCGCATAAAATCAAATTCTAGCCTGAGAGCACCATGAAGAGCGATACTCACAAGAGAGCCCGGCTGCGCCTCGACGAAAGGCTTCAGGCGCTACAGCCCATTGATCGGTTCAGGGCGCCCCCGAAGGGATGGGTACGCGCTCTGCGCGACGCTCTCGGCATGACGGGTGCGCAGCTCGGCGCCCGCATCGGCGTTCGGCCCCAAACCATCGAATCGATTGAGAAGTCAGAAGCAGCAGGGACGATCCAGCTCAATACATTGCGCCGGGCCGCCGAGGCTCTCGATTGCACGCTTGTCTACGCCCTCGTTCCAAACAGCTCGCTTCAAGCTGTCGTCGAGGCTCGGGCACGCAAGATCGCGATACGCGAGCTGCAGCGCGTTGCGCACACGATGCGGTTGGAAGCTCAGGGGACGGAGAATGCAGATTTTGAAGCGCGGGTCCAAGCCTACATTCGCGACAAGCTCTCTGAACGCGATCTCTGGTACGAAACATGACGGATCTCTTCCAAGAGCCTGATGACGCAACGCCGCTTGAGCCGCACGAGCGAGAGGGCCTGCTACAAACCTGGATCACCCACCGCAGCGACCTCAACGAGGCCGAGCAGGAAAATATCGTCGAAGGTGCGGCCTGGGGGCGCGGCCGCCGGCGTTTGCCCCTTCAGCAGATGCTCACTGAAGACTTCATGCGGACACTGCATAAGCGAATGTTTGGCGACGTTTGGCGGTGGGCCGGTACGTTCCGAACGACGGAGCGCAACATTGGAGTTCAGGCCTACCGCATCGGAATGGAGCTCGCGAGTCTATTAGGCGACAGCCGCTATTGGGTCGAGCATGAAACTCTTCCGCCGGAGGAGATCGCGATTCGGTTCCACCATCGGCTGGTCGCTATTCACCCATTTCCGAATGGAAACGGTCGTCATGCGCGACTGGCGGCTGATCTTCTGATTCAGCGCCTTGGAGGAGAGCCTTTCAGTTGGGGCGGCGGTAGTCTGGCCGACGTCGGTGAACTGCGCGCACGTTACGTCGCAGCACTACGCGCAGCGGACAATCATGATATCGGGCCGCTGCTGGATTTCGCGCGCAATTAAGTGCTGTTTCGCTGCGTCACGTACGTTCGAACCGGAACTGAACCGGCATGGTTGTACGACGCGGTCGGTCCGGTCGGTATAGCCATGCTCATGCATGAGCATCAGTTCCGGAGTTCCGGTCGATACTTTATGCGATCTTCGTGGCCCTAAGAGTGAACATCACAGCAACAAGGCTTGCCGGGCTCGTGGAAGAACAATTCTGTCCGGCCCTTAAGACGCGTCCACGTTTGGGTCTGAAAACGACAGCATTGAGCCCATGCCGGCCATTCGAGCTGCATTCATGACGGCCGAATGACGCTCGAGATCGACCATGATCGTGCCGTACCGCAAGGAATGCCGCCAGCTCCAATCATCAATGCCCACGACCCGGATATTGTCTTTCTGTATGGACGCCGGATTATCGCGCTTCAATTGCCGCAAGATCGTGTCGTCGCTGACCGGCATGCCAAGCCGATGCATCAAGTTCACCCCGGCGACCACCCATCCTGTGGCCAATCAACCCGACAATCTCAGCCATCCGTTCAATTCGTCGCATGTAGGGCGAAGCAATCTCGGGCAACCTGTCGGTGAGGGTCCATCGCCTGCATCTTCGGTCTCTACACTGCCACCGGTTCAGTGCGTTTCACAACTCGACCCTGAACAGGCAAGTCCTGGCGGCGCCGGTTATGTCAGCAATCCGATGGCGGGCGATGGTCGCGGTCTTCACCCATAACGTGGAGACAGACATCTCCATGAATGGCGAGGCACAGCGGCCGCGAGCGCGAAACCATCGTCTTCAGCCGCGAAGGCGGCGATTGGCTCGCTTTTCACGAACACCTGTCCAAGTCTCCTCGACTGAGCATTATCAAGAATGCACAGAGGGTATCGCCCCTGACCGCCATTCACATCCGTCTTTTGGGCGGCAGCCGTAGTTCCCGGCACCGAGCCACCGTTTCCTGCCGCTCGGCTTCACTGCGGAGTGGTTGCTGTTGTCTTACGGTAGCGCCATTTGCCGCTGCCATCCTCAAGCAGATCAATGCCATGTCTCGGAGAAGGTGGCCATCGGGGTCCGAGCAAGGAGGACCATGGATAAGGCCGAGAACGAGACGCTGGCTTGCAAGCAGCCAATGCATCCCGTAGCGTTGATAGCAGAGTTTCGGGTCTTAGCTCCACAACAAGACGTACCCGCAGTATCCCATGGGTCGGCAGTGTTCGCTTCTGACTCGAGTTCATCACGAGGAGAATTCTATTGCGCTATATTCGTCCGAGTACGTTGGAGGACGCAGTTGGCCTGTTGGCTGAGGCCTCAGGCAAGGCGGCGGTGCTGGCCGGCGGGAGCGATCTGCTGGTGAGAATGAAGGGCGGCTTTGTCGAGCCTGAACTCATCATCGACATCAAAGCCATAGACGCCCTGGGCCACATAACCGAAAGCGACGAAGGTTTCGTCATCGGCGCCGCCGTGCCATGCGCAGTCCTCAGCGAAAATGCCGCGCTCCGAGGAGCATGGCCTGGAGTGGTAGAGGGAGCCAATCTCATTGGCTCCAAGCAAGTACAGGGGCGTTGCACCATCGTCGGGAACCTCTGCAATGCGTCACCTGCGGCTGACGGCGTGCCGGCATTGGTGGCGGCAGGCGCCAAGGTTCTGATCAGAGGACCGGCCGGCTCGCGCACGATTGCCGTCGAAACGGTGCCGGTGGGACCCGGCAGGACATCGCTTGCGCCCGGCGAGATCATCGAGGCGATCCTGCTCGCCAAGCGCCGGCTACGTTCGGGCGACGCCTATCAGCGGTTCACGCCGCGCACTGAAATGGACATTGCCGTCGTCAGTGCCGCAGTGAATCTCACCCTTGATGATCAGGGTGTCGTCCAATCCGCGCGTGTCGCGCTTGGCGCCGCAGCGCCGACGGTGCTCCTCGTCGAGGAAGCAGCCAAGATCCTGGTTGGCTCCCGAGTCGACGATAGAACATTGGACCGCCTTGCCGAGGCATGTTCCGGCGCCTGTCGCCCCATAGACGACAAGCGGGGCACCGTGGAATTCCGAAGGAAAGTCGCGGGAGTGCTGGCCAAGCGGGTCGCACTGACCGCCTATCAACGTGCAGGACAGAAGTGATGGCAGGCATAGCAGTTTCGACGATCATCAATGGCGATAAAGCCGAGTTTCTCTGTCACGCAGACGAGACGTTGCTTGATGTGTTGCGCGATCGCCTGGGGCTTATGGGGGTGAAGGAAGGTTGCGGCACAGGCGACTGCGGCGCTTGCAGCATCATTCTCGACGACCGCCTCGTTTGCTCCTGCCTCGTGCTTGGGGCCGAGGCGGAAGGCCGGCGCATCGAGACGGTCGAGGGCATGGCGCAGGGTGACAAGCTTCATCCGCTGCAACAGAAGTTCCTCGAACATGCCGCCTTGCAATGTGGCATCTGCACACCCGGCTTCCTCATTGCGGCCAAGGATCTGCTGGCCAAGAATCCGGATCCGACCGAAGAAGAAATACGGTTCGGCCTTGCCGGAAATCTCTGTCGCTGCACCGGCTATGACAAAATCGTGCGTGCCGTTCAGGACGCCGCAAGCGTTATGAGAGGAGCATGACCATGAATTTCGATCCCAGCCACTCGACGCGCAGCTTCTCCTCCGTGGGCACCCGACCCATCCGGCCGGATGGAGTCGACAAGGTGACGGGCCGCGCGCGCTACGGCGCGGACTTCAATATGCCCGGCCAACTAGTCGGACGGATCCTGCGCAGTCCGCATGCCCATGCCATCATTCGCAAGATCGACACGTCGAAGGCCGCGCAGCTTCCTGGCGTCAAGGCGGTTTTGACGGCAGCGGATCTGCCCGACCTCACGCATGGCGACGCGGCGATGTATGACATTCTCGACAACTGCATGGCGCGCAAGAAGGCGCTTTACGACGGTCACGCCGTGGCCGCCGTGGCGGCAATCGATGCACGCACCGCCAAGCAGGCACTCAAGCTCATCGAGGTCGAGTATGAACTGCTGCCGCACGTCACCGACGTTGACCAAGCGTTTGCGCCGGATGCTCCGCTCGTCAACGACACGATCTTCACTACGGGCGTTGATCCGAAGCCCGATCGCCCTTCGAATGTCTCGATGCGGAGCGAGTTCGGGCATGGCGAAGTCGATGCCGGCATGGCAAAGGCCGATTTCGTGGTCGAGCGGACATTCAAGACCGAACAGACGCATCAGGGCTATATCGAACCTCACGCCTGTGTAGCCAATGTCAGTCCGGACGGCACGGCGGATCTGTGGGTCTGCACGCAGGGCCACTTTGTCTATCGCCAGCATTGCGCACAACTGCTCGGCCTGGATGTCTCCAAGCTGCGCGTGACGTCGTCCGAAATCGGCGGCGGTTTCGGCGGCAAGACCCATGTCTGGGCCGAGCCTGTCGCGCTCGCGCTGTCGCGGAAGGCCGGCAGGCCGGTCAAGCTGGTGATGACGCGTGACGAGGTGTTTCGCGCCTCCGGCCCGACCAGCGCCACGTCGATCGACGTGAAGATTGGCGCATTGAAGGATGGAACGATCATCGCTGCCGAAGCGACACTTCGCTATTCCGGTGGTCCCTATGCCGGATCATGGGCCGAGATCGGCGCCATGACCGCGTTCGCCTGCTACAAGCTCGAGAATGTCAGGACCGTCGGCTACGAAGTGCTGGTAAACCGGCCGAAGACCGCAGCATACCGTGCGCCTTCCGCGCCGATGGCAGCGTTTGCAGTGGAAAGCGCCATCGATGAACTTGCGAAGAAGGTCGGCATGGATCCCGTCGACTTCCGTATCCGGAACGCGGCACAGGAAGGGACCAAGGCTTCTTACGGTCCGGTCTACGGTCCGATCGGCATTGGCCCGACGCTGGAGGCCGCGAAGAACCATCCTCACATGAAGGCACCCCTTGGCAAGAACCAGGGGCGCGGCATGGCCTGTGGCTTCTGGTTCAACTTCGGGGGCCAGACATGTACCGATTTGAACATCGGAATGGACGGCACGGTCTCGCTCGCGGTCGGCACGGTGGATGTCGGCGGTTCGCGCGCATCGCTCTCGCTGGTGGCCGCAGAGGAACTCGGTATCGACTATTCGCAGGTCAGAACGGTGATCGCCGACACGTCAAGTCTCGGCTACAACGACATGACCGACGGTAGCCGAGGAACGTTCTCATCCTCTATGGCCACAATTTCTGCCGCCCGCAACGCGATCAAAGTCCTCCGCGGGCGTGCGGCGCAGATGTGGGACATTCCGGTCGAGGATGTGACCTGGGAACAGGGCCAGGCCGTCGCCAAAGGCGAGACGCATGGAAACCTTCCGAAACTCTCCCTGAAGGAGATAGCGGCAGCATCGGGCACCACGGGTGGCCCGATTGCGGGTCACAGCGAGATCGTGGCCGATGGCGCGGGCGTGTCCTTCGCCACTCATATCTGCGATATCGAGGTCGATCCCGAAACCGGCGCGACAAAGGTGCTGCGTTACACCGTGGTGCAGGATGCCGGCAAAGCCGTCCATCCGACCTATGTCGAAGGACAGTACCAGGGCGGCGCCGCGCAAGGCATCGGCTGGGCGCTCAACGAAGAGTATATCTATGGCAAAGACGGCCGGCTGCAGAATGCCGGTTTTCTCGACTACCGCATTCCCGTATGTTCGGACCTGCCCATGATAGACACGCAGATTCTGGAAATTCCCAATCCCAACCACCCCTATGGGGTTCGCGGCGTCGGGGAAACATCCATCGTTCCCCCGCTCGCGGCGGTGGCCAATGCAGTATCCAGTGCAGTCGGCGTGCGGATGCAGCATATTCCGATGTCGCCGCCGCGGATCCTGGAAGCACTCGAAGCGTGAGGCGGTCCGATGGTCGAGGTGACGCTCTGGGGTGCGCTCGCCGCGGCGGCCGAGGGCAACAGCAAGGTCGAGATCGAGGCAAAAGACATCAGGGAACTGTTCAAGAGATTGATCGAACGGTTCCCTGGGCTGGAGCCGCTCATGGATCGAGGCATTGCGGTCGCAATAGATGGAACCATCTATCGCGACACTTGGTCGAAGCAACTACCTGCGGGAGCGGAAATCTATCTGCTGCCGAGGTTGGCGGGGGGTTGACAACGGTTCAAGATGAGCACGGTTTCTGGCCCGGTAAAGGCACTGATGAGGCAACTACGCCTCAAAACCTACGATCGCTCGCCTTGAGTGGATTCGAACCGCAGCCCCACAATCTATCAAGGCCCCGCGGCTGCGGAAAAGTTGCCTTCAATGATTATCCAGCTCCTGCATCCCCTGCGGAATGTCGCGTTTGGCATGAAGCACACGCCAGACGTCGACATGATCTGGCTGGATTACATAGGGATATCGCTTCAGCGAAACGCTCCGCAGATCAGGCAACCCAACTCGTATGCATACCGCAATGATCCGGCCTCCGGATGGCTTGCGATCAGATCATAAGCATCTTCAAGTGCGTCGATGAAGCCGAGAGCGACCTCGGACCCAGCTTCGCGAGGATAGTAATCGACGGCTGCCTCGACATCACTGCGAGCAATCTCTCGGGGAACAATCGATTTATTCACTTGCTGTGCAGACCACGTGCTCGATCGCGAAGGCTGCTGAAGTAATGCCCATCGACCGGTTCGGACCGTGCGGACGATCCTCCGTCAAGCAAAAGCTGGCGCAGAACAAGACGGTCCTGATCTCGACGGATCAATTCGCGGATATACTCGCTGCTCGTCCCGTAGCCCCGCCTCGCAACCTGCTCATCGACGAAGCTCTTCAAGTGGTCCGGTAGAGAAATGTTCATCGTGCCCATA
Organism: Sinorhizobium sp.; assembly: GCF_059070375.1. NCBI lineage: Bacteria > Pseudomonadati > Pseudomonadota > Alphaproteobacteria > Hyphomicrobiales > Rhizobiaceae > Sinorhizobium > Sinorhizobium sp. The sequence continues at coordinate 23,129 of NZ_JCACWC010000001.1, read as the reverse complement.
CGAGAGACCATAACGGCAATGGCAAAAATTTGGCAAGATTGGATCGCTTAACTGCCACCACACGGAAAACGGGAAGCCGGTGCACGTTCCCGTCGATACATCATGCGATCTACGGGGCACATAAGGTACATTCTATTTTCAAGTGTTGGTGTGGACGGTCTCCGATCCGGCGGCGTACCCTTCACACGTCATTGTTGCATTTGGACTAGATCCTCCACCAAGAGCACCTTATTCAGCGATGGCGCAGGAGTGGCTGGCCAGTTTCCAAGCGAAGCTCCGCTGATTACGATGCCTACCATCTGCGACTACATCCATGGTCGTTTCCTGCCGCAGGATAAGGCGACGTTCGCGGCCCGGATTCTCAATCAGGTCTGGGAGGCAGCGTAGTACGGATTCCCCCGAGGGGATTTAGCAGGTAACGGAATCGTCGAATAGCCGGTCATGCCATTTCTCCAACAGTTCGACGGTCTGAAGCCAAGCTCATTATTTTCCCAGCTTCGCGGCGGCAATAGCGTGCGGCATCAGGAATGCGGCAATCTTCACTGTGACGTGCGTCAGATCTCCCGGATTGTGCGCAACGCCTTCGACAAACGCGCGCCATTGCCTTTGCTTTTGAACGTCCTTAGCAAAAGCATCCGTCAAAGCATCTGGTGGGCCTTCTGGGATCGGCGTTTCGCGGCGCTCGAAGGTGGCGGCGATTGCGCGCGCCAGCCTGTCACCATCGAAATCAAAGCACCTGCTGAGAAGCCAGATGTCGTAAAAGTCCTTCATCCGGCTGTTCACACGCCCGAGCATGACCATCGCCTGGAACTTTTCGGCGATGACCGTCTCCCGCGCATAGGCCCGGAGTCGTGGCGCTGTGAAATCCAGCATCGAAGGATAGTCCAGCATCTCCGCCCCGGGCTCAAGCGCATCACCAAAGCCAATGTCGATGGTCAGGTTGATCCGGGCGCCGCTGATCGAAGCGACCGCTCGTAGCCGGAGCCCACCATACTCCAGCTCTTCGCGGATGCGATCCACCCGCAGGGTGTCGGCATAGAATATGACACCGTCATCAACCTCGTGCGCCAGGAATGCCCGAAATGTCTCCAGCATCGGGTCCGGTTCGGGATCACCAAATCCCAGAAGGTCGAGGTCGCGCGTGCCGCGGTGCGGATCGTCGAACCAGCTCATCATCAGCATGGCCCTTCAGCACGAAACGACCAGCATGGGGCGATTGGCTGATCCGAAACAGCAACCGCTCGAGGGCAAAACGCGTCAGAACCAGATCAAAGCTTTGCCCGCTTGCCTTGGCGAGTTGCAGCAGGCGGGCGCGCACCGAGGCGCCGACATTTCTGATTTCCTTAGCCATTGGCGGTCAGTGCCTCGAGATAAGGGCTGATCACGGTGCCGACACCACCGCGTTCGGCTTGGTTAATAATGTCGCCGGGCGTGGCCTTGCGCTGCCGCAGCGCTTCCTGAAGTCCCTCGATCGCCACAGAAAGGCCGATTTTGCCGCGATAGCGGAAGCAATCGGCAATTGTTTTGGCAACTCCAAAAATCTTCACCGTAACGCCTTCAATGACATGGGTTTCGACGCTTTCGTTGAGTAGGCTTCCCGTGAAACGCACAATACGAATTGGTGTGCCATCTGGTTTCGGCGCCCAGTCTTTGCGGCCTATGGCAAGCCACACCTGTTTCGGCAGCTGATCGGTCAGGCCGTGGAATGCCAGAGCTGAAACAAGGCAGACAACGGCTTTCGGAACACGCTTGGCTATCTCTGCCAGACTATGGTTGGCATCGAGCTCGGCATTGGGAAGTTGATAGAGACCCCGAGCAAGCCGCAGCACCTCACCATCCCGTTCCATCCGGCTCATGGTTGCCGCTGTGACACCAGCGTTCCGAAGCTCCGCTAGGCGTGCTATTCCGCGCTCAATGAGCACGGTCCGGGCGATTTGACGTTGAGTGACGGAGCCAGACATTGATACGGAAACTCGGAGAATAGAGCCTATTGTCCGAGGATTTGTATCACCCTTCACAGACTTGAGAAAGCCTCAGTTTGCGCGGTCGGTGACCATGAAGAAAAATTTAGCACTTCTCGACGAAGGACTACTGGGCAGGTCGAGTGACTGCGACAAACCCGAATACATCAAGTCCGGCACGAAGCGTAGGAATTAGCCGGCATCTTCATCGGCAATTACACAGAAATCTACCCCCAGCCAAGAGCAGTCAGATTGAGCCACAAGAAGGAGGGCGTCGAGTTGTGCATGCGCCGAACGTCAGAATCGTCTTCTTGCCCAACAAGCGTTGCAACTCTTTCACCTGGGCCTAAGCGCCCGGTATTCGGAAGCCGGAACGACCTCCTCTTCGGCGGCCGTCGCCGTCAGAGCCCCTTGGGACGCTAGCTTGCGCCAGGCGAACAACTGGTTCGGCTGGATGCCGTGCCGACGCGCGACGATGCTCACCGTCGCGTCCGCCTCATAGGTCTCGTGGATGATCGCCAGCTTCTCTGCCGTGCTCCAGCGCCGCCGACGTTCCGGCCCGGCGAGGACTTCCATCTTAAAATTGCTGCTAGTCATATTACCAACATTACTCCTACCCACTTAGCTAAGTGGTGGAGCATGTCCGGGCCTTTCGGGGGCTAATTCACGACGGACGTTCACCGACAGGTTGCCCGAGATTGCTTCGCCCTACATGCGACGAACTGAACGGATGGCTGAAATAGTGGGCTTGATTGGCCACAGGATGGGCGGTCGCCCGGGTGAATACTTGATGCATCGGCTCGGCATGCCGGTCAGCGACGACACGATCTTGCGGCAATTGAAGCGCGATAATCCGGCGTCCATACAAAAAGACAATATCCGGGTCGTGGGCATTGATGATTGGAGCTGGCGGCATTCCTCGCGGTACGGCACGATCATGGTCGATTCTCGAGCGCCATTGGGTCGTCGATGTTCTGGACGACCGCAGCGTCGAGAGCGCAAAAGCATGGCTGCGAGAACGTCCGACTATCGAGGTCGTTAGCCGAGATCGCTGTGGCCTATATGCCCAGGCAGCCCGGGAGGGCGCACCGCAGGCCCGCCAGGTAGCTGACCGTTTTCATCTGGTTCAAAATCTCAGGGAGGCAATCAAGGAACAGATGAGCGTTTATGGTCACGCCCATGTCAGACCCATTCTCGAAGATGCGATCGCCAGCGCCAGGTCACAACAGCGCCGTGCCCGCTTGGCGCACAGGCAATCCCGTCAGGAGATATTCGACACGCTTCAAGCTTTGCGCCAGCAGGGCCTCACCTACAGCGAGATTGCAAGGCGGACCGGATACGAGCGCCGCAGCATCGCGAATTGGCTTACTTCCAATGCACCTCGAGACAGAAATCGGGCGGCATTGAATCCGACATCGCCGCTATATTTTGAAGCTTTCCTGGCTGAATGCTGGAAAAATGGAAACCGGGTTGGGCGCCATCTGTTTTATGATATCAAGAACCGCGGTTACACGGGCAGCCGTTCCAATCTGGAGCGCCTGTTGAAGGTGTGGCGTGAAGTCGAAAACCTTCAATCCGACGAGCCGCCTCCGGATATGGATGTTTCAGAACCCGTCCGCGATCCTGACACCGGCCATATGATCTCGTCTGTGGTGGCCGCAGCTTTGTGCATAAAACCGCGCGGCCTGCTGACCGATCGTCAGGTCGGAAAGGTTAATGCCTTGAAGCAGGGCTCGACGGTCTTCGCCATAATGCGTGGCCTGGCCATGCGTTTCAACGGCATCTTGCGCAGCAGGAGCTCGGAGGCACTGGATGAATGGATCGACGATGCCATTGATACCGAACTCACGGCGATCATGCGCTTCGCCAGCGTTTTGCGCCGGGATATCGATGCCGTCAAAAATGCAATCGAACTCCCCTGGAGCAACGGTCAAGTGGAAGGGCAGATCAACCGCCTCAAGATGTTGAAACGAGCAATGTACGGTCGCGCCGGCCCAGAACTGATGAGGGCGAGAATGCTGCCGCTGAATCACAGAATTTGAGGATGAACCCGTTTAACTGCCAAGCGACACCGCAGTCGCTGACGATCACCGACCGCTGAAGCTAAGCTTGAAGCGCGTGGTGAAATCACCGCCCCACCACATGGGGAAGTTGGTGCCCCATTTGTTGTTGTGGATGTTGAAGCGGACACCGGCGGAATAGTCAGGCAGGTCCTTGCAGAAGGCCATGAACGGCCACGACTGCGGCGCCACCAGCGGCGTGTCGAGGTTTTCTACCATCAGCTCGACGCCCGGTTCCGAGCGCCCCCTCACCGCCACGACCGCTTGCAGCTGTGCACCGCCCGCGCGGGCGAAATTGCCGGTGGCGTGCCAGTGCCCCATCTTGCACACATCCCAGGCAGAACGTCCCTCGGGCGTGAACGACAGAAAGCTCGCTTCCGGCATACGGTTGGCGTTCTTGCCATAGAGGGACAGCCGGACATCGAGCCCGTCCTTGCCGGCGGAAAATTCGATGGCGATTTCGGCAGGCGCGCCCAATTGCTCCACCGCTTCTGCCGGCATGACTGCAAGGACGGATGCTGCGGTCGTGCCGTAGAGCTTGGGCGCGTAGGCCTGCGAGCGCGCTTCGCCAACCTTCGCAAGCCCGGGCTTGTCGTGGTCGAGCACCGCCCAATCCATCCAATGTGTAAGGTACGTATTCATGTGGCGGCGAACGTCGCCGGCGTCATAGCTTTCGTAGCGATAGGCGATCAGCGAACCGTTGGCGCCACGGACCGTCCGACCGTCGGGCGCAGTCAGCGCGGAAACGTCGCCGGTTACCGGATCAAGCTCGATGATCCAGCCGCCGACATCGAGCCGCGTAGCAGCCTCGGTCGCCTCGGGCCGTGATGGAACGGCAATCTCGGCAAGGGCCGCCTCGGCGCGGACCGCATCGTCGCCGTCCAGCTCCGCAACCGCCTGGTCGAGATAGGCCCGCTGCTCCGCCCAGGACGCTTCGGTATAATGGAAGCGAGGATCAGTCTTTCGCGCCGCCTCGAAGGCGGGGCGTGCCCAGGCCTTCTCGTCGCGCAGGAAGGATTTGATGTCGACGCCGCAGGTGTGTTCGGCGATCAGCGCCAGCTTGCGGCCGAAGGCCTGGCGGCTTGTGGTCATCCGCTCGCCGGCAAATTGGTCGTAGAGGCGCTGCAGCGTCAGATAGCGGGCGATCTTTTCCGGATCGGTGCCGCTGCCGTGGATCCAGCTGTCGCCGAGTTCCTTTTCCACCACCGGGAAACGCTCGCGCGCCTCCCAAATAAGCCTGCCGTAGTCCTCCAGCGTCGCCGCGCGTACGGCGGCACCCGGCTCGTGTTTCAGGATCTCGCGATAGGCTTCGGCCGTCTGCGACACGCTCTGCGGGCCGATGTTGTCGCTGGTATGGGCGAAGCTCAAGCCGTCGGAGAGACCCTCGGGGAAATAGGTCTCGCCATAGGAGCGCTGGTACATGACGACGATTTCCTCGCCGCCCGCCGCCCGCCAGCGAAAAATATCCGGGATTTCCGGCGGCGGCGAAGCGGAGTTCACGCCGATATGCAGGAAGCGCACGCCGGCTTCGGCCAGCAGCGGCACCATGCCGAGCGTATGCCCGGGCACATCGGTCATCTTGGCGGCGATCGTCTTCAGGCCGAAGCGATGGTCCAGCTCCTGCGCATAGGAAAGCCCCGCCTTGAAAAGATCCGGCGACATCAGCTCCGTATGGGTGGTGAAGGGCAGCGCGTGCCAGCGGATCAGGCCGCGCTCGATCGCCTGCTCCAGGCGGGCGACCTCTTCCTTCGAGCGAGAATTCAGGTGATCCCAGATCAGCCAGGCGCCCGTCGTCCAGACGAACAGCGGCTCGTCCGGGTTCTCATTGTAGAAGTGCGCGCCGGTCTCGATTGCCTGCGGAATGAAGCGCTCGTGATACTGCTTTCGGATCTTCTCGGCGTGATCGGTAAAACCGATGTCGAGATGGGTCTTAAAGACGACGTGGATGCGTTTTTCGGTCATGTTCGCTACCTTCAGCCGACGGTGCCCCGCACGATCAGGCGGGTGTTGAGTGTCTCGGTAAACGGCTCGGAATCGGGCGCACGAAGCCGCATCAGGATGAGGCGGACGAGCGCACGCACGCGCTCTTCGAGGTCGATGCGCACGGTGGTGAGGTTGTAGCTCTTCCAGTGCGCCTGCGGGATGTCGTCGAAACCGACGACCTTGACGTCCTCAGGCACCGAAAGCCCGAGCTCGTGGCGCAGCGCGTCGATCGCGCCGAAGGCGCCGACGTCATTGGCCGCAAAGATCGCATCGGCACCTTCGCCGATGCGGAACAGATCGAGCGTTGCCTGGTAGGCGGTGTCGTAGGTGTAATCGCCGGCAAGCAGGATCGGCGCATCCATGCCGCGCTCCGCGAGCGTCTCCTTCAGTGTGCGCTCGCGCTCGGCATTGGCGAGCGACTGCGCCTTGCCGCCGAGATAGGCGATGCGGCGCGCGCCATAGCCCTGAAGCAGGGCCACCGCCTGTTCGATACCGTTTTTCTGCCGGACGAGCAGCCGGTCATAGAGCGTACCGGATGCGGCGCCTGCAAACTGCTTCACGTCGTCGTAGATCACGTAGATCGGCACGGCGCGGTCGAGAAAGCCGCAGAGCACATCGGGCAGGATGTTCTCGGTAAAGGCGATCACGGAATCCGGATTGAAGCCGCGCATATAGGTGAGCAGGCGCGGATCCATGCTGAAATCAGCCTTGGCCTTGAAGAGCAGCGTCGCGAAGCCCTCCGCCTGCAGCGCCGTCGTCAACGCGTCGATCTCCTGGCTCTCCCAGGGGCTGCAGACGTCGGGCACGATCATTCCGACGAGATGCGAGCGACCGGTCACCAGCGAGCGTGCCGCCATGTCGGGCGTGTAGTTCAGCTCCCGCGCCACCTGCAGGATGCGGTCGCGCTTTTCCGGCTTCAGCGACGCATTCGGGTTGAAGGCCCGCGAGACCGCCACACGGGAAACATTGGCCTCGCGCGCCACCTGGTCTGCGGTGGCTCGGGCAGCTTTCTTGTCGGCGCGCTCGTTCATCTATCCGTCACAAAATGAAAACGTGTTCATTCACAAAAGAGAGCAACGCGACGATTTCGTCAAGCGGAATAGGTATTCCGCCGTTTTTTACCAACGGAACACATGATCCATGTTGACAAAGATGAAAGCGTGTTCATTCTTGACCGTCGTCGGGACGCCGGACCTGGAGGAGGGACGGACTGTCGCAGCCAGACACATTGGTCCTTGAGTGGATCGACCGGGAGGAGAAAGCATGCGTACCAGGTTTCATTCCCTATTGCTCAGCGCAGCCGCGGCCATCGCCTTTGCAGCACCAGTGAGCGCCACCGAACTCAACATCACCTGCCGCTGCATCATTGGCGGCGTAAACAGCGGCATGGCCGAGTGGATCGAAAAGAAGGTCATTCCGGCCTTTACCGAGAAGATGAAGGCCGAAGGCAAGGACGTCACCGTCAAGCTCACCCAGTTCGGCGGCGAGGACGAGCAGCTGACGCAGCAGCTCGCGCTCGATTTCTCCACCGGCGCCGGCCCTGACGTCTCCGGCTTCGACGGCTTCCTGATCCCGAGCTTCGTCCAGGGCAATCTCCTGAAGTCGCTCGAGGAAGTGGCCGGCCCGGACGTTCCGAAGTGGGAGGGCTGGCAGCATATCTCCGACGGCACCAAGGCGCTGATGAGCTACCAGGGCAAGCCCTATGGCATCGCGCTCGGCACCGACGCCCGCATGATCTTCGTGCGCAAGGACCTCTTCAAATCGGCTGGGCTCGATGCCGACAGCTGGCAGCCGAAGTCCTGGGATGAGTTGCTCGACGCCGCCCGCAAGATCAAGGCGGTCGCCCCCGACAGCTTCCCGTTGCAGCTCAACGCCGGCGTCTCCATGGGCGAGGCGACCACGATGCAGGGCTACTGGATGGCGCTGCTCGGCACCGGCGAACAGGTCACCGACGACAGCGGCAAATACATCGTGTCGAGCCAGGGCATCCTCGACACGCTGAAGCTCTACAAGACCATCTATGTCGACGACAAGCTCGGCGACCAGCGCGCGCAGCTGCTTGCCGACGGCCGCAACCGCACCTTCGCCAATTTCCGCGATGGCAAGACGGCGATGCTCGTCGAGGGCGACTGGTTCTATCGCTCGGTCACAGCGCCCGGCGCCGAATTCGCCGTCGCCGATCGCGACAACACCATGACCTGGAAGAAGATGCCCGCCGCAGCACCCGGAAAGGGCTTACGCGGCCAGGATTTCGTCACGATGTCCGGCGGCACCGGCTTCGTCATCAATCCGCATACGGACGCGCCTGCCGAATCCTGGGCGCTGCTCTCGTTCATGAACAGCAAGGAGCAGCTCGACGCGTTCCAGGAAATCCAGCCCGCCATCCGCATCCGCGACGACGTGGCGATCCCGAACTCGCCGTTCCTGACGGAAACGGCAACGACGCTGCTACCAATCACCACGGCCCGTCCGAACGACGCCAATTACAACAAGATCTCGACAGAGATCCAGCGCATGACCGAAAGCGTCGTTTCCGGCGAGCTCTCGCCTGAGGACGCGATGGCCCAGTACAAGTCGGCCGTCATCGCCATCGTCGGTGAAGAAAACACCGTCAGCACGCTCTAAAGCCAATGCGGGATGTGGCCGCAACGGTGCCCTCATCCCGCTTCGATCCAACGACAGAGCGCCCGGCTGCCATCCGTGGCCGGGCTCCCGATCCAGGATATGGGCATGAAACGCGCATGAAGAAATTCTCCCTGCTTTCGACGCGCGCCGGGGCGCTTTTTCTGGCACCGGCCACGGCCCTCGTCGGGGTCTTCGTCATCGTTCCCTTCTTCTGGGTGATTTTCGTTTCCTTCACCAACCGCACACTGCTCGGCCGAACGGCCGTCGACCCCGATTTCGTCGGCCTGCAGAACTATTTCGCGCTCTTCAATCCGGCGACCTTCTTTACCCGCGGCCAGTTCGGGTTTTCGCTGATCCTGACGATCCAGTTCGTGCTGCTCTCGGCGCTGATCGGCCAGGCGTTGCTCGGGCTGCTGCTCGCCTGGCTCAGCCAGACGGTCACGCCGACGCTCAAATCCTTCCTGCAGACCGCGGTGATCGCCGCCTGGATCCTGCCGGAGGTGGTGATCGGCTTTGCCTGGTTCGCCTTCCTCGACTATGACAACGGCACCCTCAACATGATCCTGCGCGGCCTCGGCCTGCCTCCGGGCGACTGGCTGCTGCAGCAACCGTTCTGGGTGATCGTGTTCTTCAACACCTGGCGGGGCGCCGCCTTCTCTATGATGCTCTTCAACTCGGCCTTCCAGTCGATCCCCCCGAGCTATTTTCAAGCCGCCGACGTCGCCGGCGCCACGTCTTGGCAGAAGCTGCGCGATATCTCGCTGCCTTTGATCCGCGGTCATGTCGTCACCGACCTGATCCTCATCACCATGTGGACCTTCAACGTCTTCACGCCGTTCCTGCTCACCCATGGCGGGCCGTCCTATCGCACCGAGATCCTGTCGATCTACACCTACCGCATCGCGTTCAAGGATTTCGAGTTCGGCAAGGGCGCTGCCGTCGGCGTGGTCATCATGCTGATCAATCTCGCCTTCGCGCTCGTCTACCTTCGCCTTGCCCACAAGAAGCCGGTGGAGGCGGAATGATGCAGAAGTTTCAGAACATCTTCGTGCGGCGCGCGATCTTTGCCGCCGCCGCCACCTTCCTCGGTACGATCTTCGCACTGCCGCTCGTCTGGTTCATCTTTGCGCCCTTCAATGCCCGTGCCGAACTCGGCCTTGCCATCCCCTCACCCTTCACGCTTTCGAATTTTGCCACCGTCTTCCAGAACACCTTCGCGATGCAGGCGCTGCTGAACAGCCTCATCCAGGCGGCGGGCGGCGTGGTGCTGGTCGGCGCGGCGGCGACGCTTGCGGCCTATGCCCTCTCGCGCTCGCCGATCCCGGGCAAGGGCGCAGTCACCTATATCCTGCTGCTCTTCTCGTCGGTCGTTTCAGGCTCGGCGGCGATGGTGCCGATTTTCCTGATCATCTCGGCAGCGGGCCTTATCGACACCCATCTTGCCGTCATTCTCGTCTTTGCCGGCGGGCTGTTGCCGACAGCGATGTTCATTCTTCGCGATTTCATCGACGCCATCCCGCGCTCCTATGAAGAGAGCGCGATGGTCGCCGGCGCCTCGCCGCTCCAGGCGTTCTTCGATGTGGCGCTGCCGGTCATCCGGCCGGGCATCGTCGTGGTTGTCGTCTGGGCCTTCGTCAACATCTGGGGCAGCTTCCTCATCCCCTTCATCCTGTTGCGCAGCGACAAGCTGATGCCGGCATCCGTCGCCATCTACTCCTTCTACTCGGAAGCCGGCACGCCGATCGTCACGCTGCTGGCCGCCTATTCGCTGATCTATTCGCTCCCCGTCATCGCCCTCTACCTCTTCGTGAATTGGAAATTCGGTTTCCGGTTCTTCGGTGGCATAAAGTCGTAATCGGAAACCCGTCATGGCCTCTGTCGAATTCCAGAACATCTCCAAGACCTTCGGCGCCTTCGTCGCCGTGCCCGACATCACCTTCCAGATCGCCGACGGCGAGTTCATCTGCCTGCTCGGCCCGTCGGGCTGCGGCAAGACGACGAGCTTGCGCATGATCGCAGGTCTCGAAACGCCAACCTCTGGCCGGGTGATGATTGGCGGCCGCGACGTCACCTACCTGCATCCGAAGGACCGCGGCATCTCCATGGTCTTTCAGGACTATGCGCTCTACCCGCACATGAACATCGCCGACAACATCGCCTATCCCTTGAAGGTGCGCGGCGAGCAGGAGACCAAGCGCCACGCCCGCGCCAAGGAAGTGGCCGACGTCCTCAAGATCGGCGACCTGATGAAGCGGCTGCCGAGCCAGATCTCCGGCGGCCAGCAGCAGCGCACGTCGCTGGCACGTGCGCTCGTCTATCCGAGCGAGGTCTATCTTTTCGACGAGCCGCTTTCGAACCTCGATGCCAAGCTGCGGCTCGAAGCGCGCGGCTTCCTCAATCATCTGCAGCGCGACATGGGCATGACCGCCGTCTATGTCACGCACGATCAGGCCGAAGCCATGGCGCTCGCAACCCGCATCGCCGTCATGGACAAGGGCCGGATCGTGCAGTTCGCGCCGCCGATCGAAATCTACCGCCGGCCGGCAACGACCTTCGTCGCCAATTTCGTCGGCAACCCGCCGATGAACCTCGTTCCCGTCGAGACATCGATCGGCGAAGGCGCCCTGCACCTGCGCGCCGATGGCCTGAAGCTCGCACCGATCGCGCTCACCGACGCCATCGCCAAGGCGGCGAATTCAGGCAGGATGACACTCGGTGTCCGCCCCGAACATTTGCGTATCGCGGCCGCAGGCGACCTGAACGTGGTTTCCGGCGAACTCTTCGCCAACGAGAACATGGGGCCGGAGAGCCTCGTCACGTTGGAGCGCGGCGACAACGGTCGCGTCACCGCGCGCATCTTCACCGACGACGAGATCAAGGTCGGAACCTCGGTCCATCTCGTCTTCGAAGCCAGGCACATCACCCTCTTCGACGACAGCGGCGCCCGCATTCCCGCGGCAGACGAACGCTGAGGCCGCCATGCAGGAATTTGCCGTGCGCATCACCCGTAAGCATCAGGCGGCCGATCCGTATTTCTATCTGCCCTTCGAGGTGCCCGAAGGTGTAACGCGCATCGACGCGACGCTCAGCTATCCGAAGTCAGAGGCATGCATCATCGATCTCGGCGCGCTTGATCCGCGGGCGACCGAGTATCCGACCGGCCAAGGTTTTCGCGGCTGGAGCGGTGGCGCGCGTGACCGTTTCTTCATCGCCACCGACGACGCCACGCCCGGCTACATTCACGGCGAGATGCCGCCCGGCCAGTGGAAGGTGATGCTCGGCCTCTACAAGATCCCCGAAGAAGGCGCCGAGGTTCGCGTGACGGTCGATTTCGACAGAATCCCGCGCCCCATCGTGCCGCAGCCGGAAAGAACGTTCCCCGTACGCAAACAGTCCGGATGGTATCGCGGCGATCTGCACTGCCACACCTTCCACTCGGATGCGGCTGGCTCGCCCGAACTGCTGCACGCCGCCGCCAAGCAGGCGGGTCTCGATTTCCTTGCGGTCGCCGACCACAACACCATCACCCAGCGGCGCTACTTCCATCCGCATTCCTCCGCCGACCTCATCTTCATCCGCGCCATGGAAATCACCACCGCCGTCGGCCACGCCAATGTCTTCGGCGTCGACGATTGGGTCGATTTTCGCATGACGAAGCCGGAACATGCCCACACACTCGCAAGCATGGTGCATGAGCGCGGCGGCCTGCTCTCGGTCAACCACGACAAGCCGACCATCCCCTGGGACTACGAACTGCCTAAGATCGACTGCATGGAGGTCTGGCAATCCCATTGGCTCGCTTGGAACTGGGTGTCGCTCGAGCGCTACCAGCAGCGCCTCGCCTCAGGCCTGAAGATCTCCGCCATCGGCGGCAGCGATTTCCACCAGCCGGCGCGGCTGATGCCCGAGGGACCGCTGGTGCTCGCGCGGCCAACGACCGTGCTCTACATGGAAGAGCTTTCCGAAGAAGCCGTGCTCGACGCCATGAAATCCGGTCGCGGGTATGTGACGGAAAGCCCAACGGGACCGCATCTGGAACTCACCGCCAACGGCGAACCGATGGGATCGAGCGTCAGCGGCCACGTTGTGGCCGAGGCGTTGGTTCGCGGCGCTAAGGGCGACCGGCTGCTGTGGCTCGACGCCTCCGGCATCGTCGGTGAAGAGACCATCGAAGCTGACGACTGGACCGCCCACTTTGCCGGTTCGCCCGATCGGTTCCTGCGGACCGAAATCGCCGCGGCCGCCAACCGGAGCGCGATCGTTGAGACATTCCGGGAGGCCCTGCACGGCAAAAATTTGCCCTGGGTGCTCTCGGAGCACGATCTCTCGAAACAGACGATCCGCCGGGCCATCAGCAATCCGATCTATTGCCGGCCCAACTAACGGCCGCTGCACTCCGCAACTGATCTCATTCTCAAAGTATGGGGCATCCGATTTCGGCACGCTCATATTTTCCACCTTACCGGCACATTTTACGATTGCACCAATTTTAAGCAGAAAAATTCCGTTCTAAGAAAAAAGGCAGAGACTCCCGCGACAGCACGTTAGGACCCCATGGCGGCACGCCAGCGCATCATTCCCGTCCGGGGGGGATACAATCGTTGGGTCGCCAACCAGACGCTTGAAGAATATGCGCTGCGCTTCACCGCCAAGAGCGCCCGGCGCTTCTCTTCCGAACGCATTTCCCAGACCGCCATTGGCGCGATCTCCTTTCTGGCGCTGGAATCGTCCATTGCACGGCCATCGCTTTCGCTCCGAACAAAGCGACGATGATGGACTGCTCGGGCCTAACAACCCGTATTCGACCCCAGAGAAGTTACCGGTCTCCGCGATTTGGCGTGGCCCGCCGCGATCGACGGCGCCAATTTCAGGTGGCGTCAGGTAGGATTTTATCCTACTCTCATAAGAGCAAGGAAAGCTGGACGCATGAGCATGGCCGAAAAACTGAGCATTACCCTTCCCACGGAAATGGCCGACGCCATCAAGGCGCGCGTGGAGGCGGGTCTTTACGGCTCCACAAGCGAGGCCATGCGCGCGGCGGTGCGCGCCCTTCTTCGGGACGAGGAAGAGCACGAGGAGCGCCTGGCCGCGATCAGGGCCCGCGTGCGCCAGTCCCTTGATGATCCCCGTCCGAGTCTGACGGGTCGAGAGGTCCGGAAGCACCTCAACAGCCTCTACGCCAAGCACCAAAGCTAAGCGCTGGAAGCGTTTCGAGGTTGTTTACCGCCCTGAGGCGATCGCCGACATTGACAACGTGTTTCTGTACATCCTGGAGGCAAGCCGCAACGCCTCTGTGGCAGCCGCATTCACCGATCGGGTCTTCGAGCGCTGTGAACGCATAGGCGATGCACCGCGCGGCGGTGTGGCGCGGGAAGACCTCGGGCTAGGCATACGGATGGTCCCTTTCGAGAAATCCGCCGTCATTCTCTATCGGGTTGAGGAAGAAACTGTGGTGGTCGTGAACATTTTCTATGGCGGTCGCGACTACGAAGCCATCATGAGTCGAACAGATAAAAATCACTAGTCTGGCGCTTAGCAGAGAATAGGCGACCCCACGAGTTATCTGGTAATTCAAAATTGAAGAACGGTTTTTGAACTGTGAATAACTTGGTGGCGATGACAGTGAAGCTTGTGAATGACGAAATCTCGCGCTTTCTACATCGCGAAGAGCCAGAAGTGTTATGTATCCGAGGCAGATGGGGAGTTGGCAAACATATACACGGACCAAGCAACTGGAAACAGCGCAGCCAAAAAACTAGGTCTGGAGCGATATTCGTATGTTTCGCTCTTTGGGGTGAACACCCTTGAATTTTTTCGCTCTTCGAAAATGTGATCACGTTGAGTGAGGGTGTCATCGCGAATTGGCTTACTTCCAATGCACCTTGAGACAGAATTCGGGCGGCATTGAATCCGACATCGCCACTGTATTTTGAAGCTTTCCTGGCTGAATGCTGGAAAAATGGAAACCGCGTTGGGCGCCATTTGTTTTACGATATCAAGAACTGCGGTTACACGGGCAGCCGCTCCAATCTGGAGCGCCTGTTGCAGGTGTGGAGTGAAGTCGCAAACCTTCAATCCGACGAGCCGCCTCCGGATATGGATGTTTCAGACCCCGCGCGCGATCCTGACACCGGCCATATGATCTCGTCTGTGGTGGCCGCAGCTTTATGCATAAAACCGCGCGGCCTGCTGACAGATCGTCAGGCCGGAAAGGTCAATGCCTTAAAGCAGGGCTCGACGGTCTTCGCCAAAATGCGTGACCTGGGCCATGCGCCTCAACGGCATCTTGCGCAGCAGGAGCTCGGAGGCACTGGATGAATGGATCGATGATACCGAACTCACGTCGATCATTGCGCTTCGCCAGCGTTTTGCGCCGGGATATCGATGCCGTCAAAAATGCAATCGAACTCCCCTGGAGCAACGGTCAAGCGGAAGGGCAGATCAACTGCCTCAAGATGCTGAAACGAGCAATGTACGGTCGCGCCGGCCCAGAACTGATGAGGGCGAGAATGCTGCCGCTGAATCACAGAATTTGAGGATGAACCCGTTTAATTGCTAAGTGACAACCCCGCAGAGCAGTAGATCGGGATGTGAGTATGACGATGCTCGAGGAGCAGCCTTTCGATCGCGCGGTGTGTGTGCATGGCCACCGCACTGGGGATGTCCGCGACGTGGGCACGCAAGAGAAGCGGCGGAATGGCTTCTTCAGGAATGGCCCGACGACGCGCTTAACAGGCTCACCGCGCAAGCGGCCCGACAGGCCTACCAACTGGTGCTTGAGGGTGTTTGCGACGTGGCCGATGCCCGGCAAGCGTTCAGGGCGGCGGCCGGCCGAGGCCGGGTTCCTGGTTGGCGACGTGGACTGGGTTCCGAAGCTGGGCTGGATTGTGGAGGGCAGGCGGTAGCTCAAGTTCGACCGATCGCCTCGTGGTACGTCGAACCAGTGCGTTTCAGGGATTGCAGAAGTCGCAAGGCGGGGCGATCATCGCGCCAGTCGCGGCGGCCGTGATCATTCAGGTTGCTCCAGGCATCATGCGCTTTCAGCCCTCCGGTAGAGCAGCGCCAGTCGGGGCGGCCAGGACCGCGCGTGTCCCCGGCTGATTGTCGCCGAACTCGAGTGTTCCACCCAGCTGATGCACGAGTGCGTCGAGCATCCGCGAGCCAAATCCCGTTTTCGTCACGCTGCGCCCCACACCTTTGTCAGCGACGGTCAGCCGGAAGGCATTTCCGTTCTCCGTCAAGGCTACCTGCAGCGGACCTGGCGCGCCGCCATAGGCGTACTTGTTCGCATTGATTACGAGTTCGGTCAGGACCAGACCCATGCTGATCGCCCGATCGTTCGGAAGAAGGACGGGCTCCAGATCGTGCGTCACCATCGCGCGCCATTCCTCGCCGAAGGATGTGAGGAGATCATTTAGCAGCTCTTCAACGTACCGAGCCCCGTCGACAGTGCGGATTTGGTCGGACCCGTATAGCCGCCGATGCACCAGGGAAACCGCCGAGATCCGCCGCCGGGCCTCCTCGATGGCGTCGCGGGTTGCCTGATCCGAGGATTCCCGCGCCTGAAGGGACAGGAAGCTGGAGACAAGCATGAGGCTGTTCTGGACACGGTGGTTTACCTCGCCGAGCAGGAACTCCCTCTGCTTCAGCAAGCCCTCTTTCTGTTCAACCAGGTGCATTAGTTCCTTGTTGAGGTCGCGAATGCGCCGGGTCTGCCAGACGTTCTGGATCGCGACCGCCAGGCGCTCGGCGGCCTCCACCTCCGGAACGCTCCAGCGTCGTGCCTTGCCGCGCACGGTCTCGCTCCAGGCCTCGAAACTTGCTCGGGGTGTCAGGACACCGTTCGGACCGGGCGTTGCCGCCTTGTGCGGATTGCCCGCCCAATTGACAGTCTCGACAGCCTCGGCACGGAACCAGAGCACCATCCACGGCTCGGCTACTGACAGGGTCATTGCGAGCAGGCCGGCCGCGAGCGGTCCAGCCGCTTCGGGCAGCGCAGCTTTCGCTGCCAGCTCATTGGTGGAAAAGACCGGATGGGACGCATTTTTGGTAATCCAGCCCGTAAGCGATTGGATCTCGGCTCCGGAGGGGCATTTGCCGGCTGTTACCGCCTCGTTGCCGCGCAACACGGCGACGCCGTCCGCGCCGAGCATCTTCTGAATTTCTGGAAGATGCTTTGAAAGTGCATTGTCGAGTGAGCCTTCGCGCAGAAGGAGTTCGACGATGCGATCCTCGAACGTCCGCAGACGAACCCGCTCCCTGTAGGCGTCTGTGTCCTCGCGCGACTTGATCTGACGCGCCAGCCCGGCGGCGAGCGCGCGGCATGCTCCGCGCATATCGAGCGGGAGCATGCGCGGCGTGGCGTTATGGCAGGCGACGAGGCCCCACAGTGCGCCGTCCTTGACGATGGAAAAGGATGCCGATGCCGCCACGCCCATGTTCTTCAGATATTGGACATGAATGGGCGAGACGCTGCGGAGGCTGCAGTCGCTCATGTCGAGCGGATCATCTGCGGGACGTTCGGGCCGGAGAGGCGCAGGCCGGTAGTGGACGTCGGGAATGACCCTAACCAGATTGCGGACGTATAGCGCCCGCGCCTGTGCGGGGATGTCGCTGGCAGGAAAATGGTGGTTCAGGAACGAGTGCTGGTCCGGCGAGGCATCCTCGGCGACCACCTTTCCGGCATCGTCATCCAGGAAGCGATAGACCATCACACGGTCGTAGCCGGTGAGCCCGCGGAATGCCTGGGCAGCTGAGGCCAAGAGCGTCGACATGTCTGCTGCCTTCTCGAAAGCATAGCCCGCGGCCTCCAGCTTCGGCAGCAGCGCGGCCATGAGATGTGTCGGCGCAGCTGCTTCCAGCTCAACGAGAAGCTCGCGGTCTCCTCGCAAGACGCTTAGATCGAACGCCTCGCGGGCAAGCGGCGGCGTAATCTGCCGAGGCAGCTGCGCCTCCGGCGTCATGACCGCGGACGCGGCGTCCGCGCCGAGCAAATACTCGAGCCCCGCGCCTTGCCATTCGCGCGTTCCCAGTCGGCTCTCAATATCTCCCGCAGCATGGGTCACCCTTCCGGATTCCCGGTCGACGACGAGGAGTAGGCCATGCGGCTGAATTGATCCCGGGATGTGAATCGGTTCCCGGTCGCAACTGCATGTGTCTATGCTCTGCTGGTTCACACAGAATCTCCGCACAGAACTCTCTCGGCATGAAGAAAACCGCGCATTGCACCGCGGCAGATGCCCTCAAGGTAGGTTGGACCACGCGAACCCTCCCGTTCCAGGACTCCGAGCAACGACCGCCAAATGCGCCCGCCTGCGCGGCCGTACGGATCAAGGAAGTAGAGTTCCGGGCCTGCTATCCCCTTCGCCTCGAGTTCACGCAGAATAAACCGGCCGCCGAGAGTTGAACCTTCTACGACATAAAGGAATCCCAGGGCCTCCCACCGGTCCGCCGGTTCGGGAAAAGGAGGCATCGCCCAGGCATCGGATGCAGGCCATCTAACAGCGCGCCACGCGCGAATGCGAGCGGCAAAGTCAAGCCCGTCCACTCCGTCGAGTTTCGGAGCAAGTGCTGTATGGGCCGGACTATGGAGCGCGGCGTAACGTCGAATGATCAACGGCCGGCGTGCCGCATCTGCCAGTTCCGTAACTGCGTCGAAGCGGCTTTCAAGACGACGGTGCAATTCGCCGGTAACCTGGCGAAGGTGGTTTATTGCCGTCGATTCCGCACTTTTTTGATTTTCTAGCCCCAATGTGATTTCCTTTGTCGCCGCGAACACTGCAATATTCACGGAACGAGGCGAAGGCGGAGAGATCGCGCGGAGTGGGACAACTTGACCGCTTCTCCCTCTAATCGGACTCGGCCAAAGCTTCGTAGGTAGCCTTGATCTCTGCTTCGGAACGCATCGTGCCCATGGATTCGTCAGTATAAAACTGATGGATGTTGGGCGCCCGCATCCGACTGTGTCTGGGTATAAGCCGGTCCAGCGATGGCCATGTCAACGGAAAATGTTGCAGCTAATAGAATTGCATGACGTTTCCTTCCTGTTCAGAGTTACTTATGAACGTTGCCAACAGCCGTACTTGCAGAATGTTCCGAAGTTTGCAGGTATGCCAGAGGGATCCTTTGGCGGCGGCATGGGGACGTGACATGCTGGCCGTTTGGCTGTTCGTTTCCTGTGTCGCGAGGGCGCTTTTGCCATTCTGCTCAACAGCTCCATCGACGTGATGAACTGACATGGCAGGCCGCCATCGGCTTTGGTTACGTGGAGCAGAATTTGGAACCGTTGAGATTGTCGTATCGTTTGGTCCCTTGCGCAAAGCCACGGGAGAAACAGATGACCAAGCCGGCCGAGTTGGAAACCAAGTTCTGGAAAGCACTGAAATCTGATATGACGATGATGCTCGGCATCGTCGGCTTGGACGAAGGCCACACCCGCCCGATGACTGCGCAGTTGGAAGGGGACGAAGGCGGTCCAATTTGGTTCTTTACCGCGAAGGACAATGATCTGGTGCAGCAACTGCGCGGCGATGACCGCGCGGTCGCGACCTTCGCCTCAAAGGACCATGATATTTTCGCCGCCGTACATGGCAGCCTTCGCGTCGACACCGACAAGGCTGTTGTCGACAGGCTGTGGAATTGGTTCGTGGCCGCCTGGTACGAGGGCGGCAAGGACGATCCCAAGCTAGCTCTTTTGCGGCTCGATCCCGATCGCGGCCAGGTTTGGGCCGATGCGTCTAGCATGGTGGCGGGCGTAAAAATGCTGCTCGGATTTGATCCCAAGGACGACTACAAGGACAAGATGGCGAAGGTCGACCTATCTTAGTATTTGCAATCGGGACGAGCAGCGGAACGCAGCGATAAGACTGACTCCCAACGTTTTCACAAACTCTTGAGGTGTCGTTTGCATTTAACTGCAAGACTCTGACGACAATAGTTTCAATAAGATAGCCTGACACTTAATTTGAGACTTGGCAGTTAATTTGAGATTTGAGACCGGTAACTTTTCTGGGGTGCGCACGAACTGTTAGTGCCGGTTGGGCCATCTTGGTTGCCTCGATGAAGGAGGTGCCGATGGCAGTGGAATGGACGATCACGATCGAGGGCAGGAATGAGTTCGGTGATACTTGCCGAAAGGAGGTCCGCATCGACAAGAGCTGGGAGCAATTGTTTGATGGTGATCTCGGCCTATCGATCGAGGACGGCAAGAAGATTATGGAAGCGCTGCAGAACGCCGTCGTGAACCACGAAAGCGAGACCTATTCCCTTTATCGCCGGGTCTGCCCGGACTGCCAGACTTTCCGGGCAGTCAAAGATTACACCACGCGCCGCATCAGAACCGTCTTTGGCACAGTGAGGGTTCGCAATCCCCGCTGGATGATGTGCAGCGATTGCTATCCAGGCATAGTGGGTGCGTTCGCGCCACTGAAGGAAATCTGCCCCGATCGGGCCACGTCTGAGCTGATGGAGCTGACGGCACAGCTGGGAAGCGTTATGTCCTACAGGCAGGCAGCGAATGTACTCTCCAAGTTTCATCCTGTTGAGCCAACCGAGACGCATGCGACCGTGCGCAAGCGTACGATTAAGGTCGGCGAGCGGATCGACAACCAGATTGCAAATGAAGAATGGCTCGCGACAAGGACGATGGAGGAGCGGCATCAACTCGAAATGCCGCTTCCTGGTGATCGACGCAAAGAGTTCGTCATCAGCATCGACAGGGCCCATATTCGTAGCGCCGAACCCAATTCAGCGCGAAGCTTCGAGCTCGTTGTGGCCCGATGCGGTCGCGGCGGTAGGGGCGATGCCGGCGGCCGCTATTTCGTCACTGCCAACACCGAGCAGAAGGCAATCCGGGATCGAACTTGGCATGCGCTTCGACGGGAGGGGTATTGCGGTTTTGGCGACGTTACCGTGCTCTCGGATGGCGCTGAAATCCTCAAGCGCCTGCCTCGCGCCATGCCGAAACCGACAACCAATATTATCGATTGGTTCCACATTGCCATGCGGGTCCAGCCCATGCAGCAGATCGCGGACTTCATGGTACGATCCCAACCAGAGCTCGCTGAGACCCTTTCGTCAATCGACAGGGAGATCACAGCCGTGAAATGGCGCCTGTGGCACGGACGTGTCGATCGCGCCATCCTTGATCTCGAGGGAACTCTTGGCACGGCTGAAGTCCTCACAGCAAGAAGGTGTTTTCTCGCTCGCAAGGCTTCACAGCCTTGGTTCGCAGCTCTTGACCTATATTCGTTCGAACCGTGGTGCGATCGTCAACTATGGACAGCGCTATCGAGCCGGGCTTCGCGTCGCCACCACCCTCGCCGAGTCAGCGGTGAACTCGTTGATCGGCAAGCGGATGATTAAGAAGCAGCAAATGCGCTGGACGCTCTATGGCGCTCACATGCTCTTGCAGGTTCGGACGGCCGAGATCAACGGTGAGCTTCGCGAGCGATTGCGGGCGCCGTTCCGACAGCCAGGGCCGAACGTGCCTTCCCTGTTCAATCCCAAACCGCCGCTCCTGCGCGCCGCCTAGCCCCAGACAAGTTACCGGTCTCCTTCTGTAACGGGCTTTGCGTCAATCCCTTGTGAGCTTAATCCTTCCCGAGAGCTTAAAAGCTTGCCGACGGCGCAATCCGTACCAGCGGGGTATTGGCGGCGCGCTGCTTCCGCGCCAAGATATCGCCCCCGGACGATCGTTCACATCTTGACCAATCAGAATTGCAATTTTGTACGCTCCGTCGAGCGAAGCGCCTGCAAGAGCAGGTCCTGGATCAGCCGCTGGAGTGCTTCGGTCGCCTCGCGCACGTCGGTCATCGCCTTCGTGACATCCGGTTCGTTGAGCGGCGACGTACCCGCCACCGACGCCAATTGGCGACGCGCGCCTCTCAGCTTCCCGAGTGCTGCAACGGTCCGCGCCCTGTTCTCACGAAGCAACCGACGGAATTCGACGCGAACTTCTTCGGGATATGCAGAGAACGCACCTTCGGCGAGGATGGACATTGCGGGTGCGTCAAGCTGGCTCTTCAGGATGTAGCCGAGCGAAAAGAAGTTCCCGACTAGCGAAGCTGCGAAGACGGCGAACAGGACCGCTCGCAGCCATGAAAACCGTTTCACAGGCGGCCTCCGTTGCTTCGTGTGACGGTAATCGACTCTGCAAGTTCGGAAGGCGGTACGCCCACAGCAAAGGCCAAGAGAGCGTTGTCGGAAATTTCCGTTTCGACTCCTGCGGCGACGTAGCCGCCGACCGCCGACACGGTAAGAGCAAGGGCCATGCTCGCGGCTGTCGCCGGCATCGACCACGATCCAAAATCAATCGCTATGCCAAAGGTTCGGCGCTTCGGCTGCGCGATCTTGGCCATGACATTGCGAGCGAGCGCACGCTCGTCGGTCGGCTCGACCGTTGCCTTAAGTATGAGACGGTCGAGCCTTTCGTCCTCGCTGGACGCATCATGTCGAGCCAGCGCAAGGAACGACAACGCCTCGCGCCGAAAAGGCGCCGGCCAAGACTCGACGTCAATGCCAAACCGGAGTTTCAAGCCTTCGAATTCGCCCCTGTTCATTTTGATGTCCTTTCATTTTGTTCTTCAGACGCCCCAGCCCCCGAAAGCTGGGCGCGCAGCGTTCTCCTCGCTCGGACAAGCAGTTGCTCTACTGATCCGGCACTCGTCTCCATCACTTCCGCAATCGCGGGAACGTCAAGATCGGCGACTGCACGGAGGAGCAGCGCCATGCGCTGCCGTTCCGGCAATTTCTCAACGCCGGCGCGAACAATGGCTAACTCCTGCCGCGCACCCATCCATGTATCCGCATCTGGGTCGTCTGAAGGAAATGCTTCATGAGCCTCCTCGAATCCGATGAATATGCGGAACTTGCGCCAACGCCGCACGTCGATGCAGCGATTTGCTGCTATCCGATAGATCCAAGTGGTCGCGCGTCCTTTCGACGGATCGAAACGCTCCGCGTTTTTCCAGACCGAAATGAAGACGTCCTGCACGACATCCTCGGCTTCATCGGAACCACCAAGATAGCGCCCGACGAACAGACGTAGACCGCGTCCGTGCCGGTCTATCATCTGCCGGAGAGCAAGCTGCTCTCCCGCAGCCACGCGGGCCAGCAGCGCCTCGTCGTCGACGCGCTCCGGCAGGTTTGCGATTTCCGGGGCACGCGCTTGGCTCACGCCGACTTACCTTGAGTGGCGGCGAAAGCCGATGCCGACATTTCCGCGTGGCCCGGTGTGAACGCCGATGGACCGCACACCATGGGGGCCTCGCGCCGTCAAGGTATTGCCGGAGTAGGTTCGGCCGTTCGGGCAAGTTGCGGAATAGCTGCGCCGGCACCGGTTCGCAAGGCCGTCACGGCAGGTCGAATTCGACGTGTAGGTTGCACCATTCGGCCCGACGCGCGTCGTCTGGCCTGAATAGACGTTGCCGTCCCTTGTTACACTGCGCGTGATCTGCCCACCGTTCCGCGTATCGCGTGTCCACTCGGCCGACATGGCCGG